>JBCBKJ010000230.1:0-501 GCA_038522085.1 Chloroflexota bacterium | reverse complement strand
ACACAAAAGAACTAAAAATAGCTCCTGTGGCGCAGTTGGCAGCGCGTGGGTCTCATAATCCCAAGGTCGCCAGTTCGATCCTGGTCGGGAGCAAACGGTTGCCTCTATAGCTCAGTTGGCAGAGCATGCGCTTAGTAAGCGTAAGGTCGCGAGTTCGAACCTCGCTGGAGGCTGTCCGTGTTGGTGTAGTTGGTAACATTTCTGCCTGTCACGCAGACGCCCCGGGTTCGATTCCCGGACATGGAGCCACGCTTTTTGTTTCTTGCACCCTCCGCATTATATTATTGGCGGGTATCAGTAACAATTTTGTTTTGTTTTTGGTAACCAACTATCGGGGTCTCATCAATTATGCCTCTATAGCTCAGTTGGCAGAGCATCTCCTTCGTAAGGAGAAGGTCACGAGTTCGATCCTCGTTGGAGGCTACTTGTTCGCATGGTCTAGTTGGTTATGACGCTCGCTTCACACGCGAGAGGTCCCGAGTTCGAGCCTTGGTGTGAATA
>JBCBKJ010000229.1:0-501 GCA_038522085.1 Chloroflexota bacterium | reverse complement strand
CCACCTGATTTATGGCGATTCCAGGCGTAACAGCAGTGAGTTGAGAACGACAGTAACCGAGCTGAGCGCCATCAATCCACCTGCGAATCCTGGGCTAAGCGAAAGCCCAAAGGCTGGTAGAAAGGCACCGGCTGCTAGCGGAATGCAGATCAGGTTGTAGGTAAAGGCCCAGGCCAGATTTTGCCGGATTTTGTTGAAGGTGCGACGGCTGAGATGAATGGCGGCGATCGCGTCCCTTAGCGAATTTCCCATCAGCACAATATCGGCGGTTTCCATTGCCACCTCGGTGCCAGAGTTGAGCGCAATGCCGACATCTGCCTGCACCAGTGCGGGCGCGTCGTTGATGCCATCGCCGACTAGCCCGACCCGATGGCCTTCTGCCTGTAGCTTCTGAATAGCATTGACTTTCCCTTCGGGGGAGACGTCCGCCTGCACCTGCGCAGGCGAGAGGTTTAGCTGAGTGGCGATCGCCGTCGCCGCCGCCTGCCGATCCCCACTGAG
>JBCBKJ010000228.1:0-508 GCA_038522085.1 Chloroflexota bacterium | reverse complement strand
GCGCGTGACCCCTTACCCTTTGTCAATGAGCTATTGGCTAGAATCGAACGCACGCTTCGCCTGACAGATTTGACCAGTGAAGTTGCCCGGCGCGAAGTGCTCATTTCACCAGTGCTCTTTGCAGCGTGCGACTACCTCGACCAAAAATTGAAAATCGAATACCGCGTTGACGTTAGCAAGCAGCTTCGGGGGAGCTTCGACTATTTCATCCCTAGCGAAAATAACTTGCTTGTCATTGAAGCCAAAAATGCCGACTTGTCGCGGGGGTTTACTCAGCTGGGCGCTGAGCTAATTGCACTTGATCAGTGGACGACGCAAGAAACGCCAATTCTGTATGGCGCGGTTACGACGGGAGACACCTGGCAATTTGGGCAGTTTCTTCGCGCTGAGCGAAAAGTCCTGAAGGATATCAAGCTGTACAGCGTTCCGCTGGAGTTAGAAAAGCTGCTCTCACGACTGGTTGGAATTATTGAGAATGCGCCATCGCAGTAGCCGTAGAGTGATGACA
>JBCBKJ010000227.1:0-525 GCA_038522085.1 Chloroflexota bacterium | reverse complement strand
ACCACGATGGCCAGGATGATGCAGGATTGGCCAAGATTTTTTAAAAAGAGATTCCTTGTATTATTTCTTTTTAATTTGAGCGCTTATCTATAAAGAGGGGCGCAGCCCCCATCCCGGTAATCCTGCTCAATCCCGGTCATCGTGGTTCCAGCCCCGCTACCAATAAAACCAAGCTTAGACCAACACTCGCTCGATTTACCTGGCAAACCTTTTCTTCAAAAATTCAGCTAAAACAAAAAAGCTGATAACGGACTGCTTACAGCCAATTACCAGCTTTTATTTGCGGAGAAGGAGGGATTCGAACCCCCGGTACCCGTTAAGGTACGCCGGTTTTCAAGACCGGTGCATTAAACCAGCTCTGCCACTTCTCCAGCACTGACTTAAATTCAGGACTGCAAAAGTACACTTCCTACTCGAAAAAGTAAACTATTTAACAAAAAAAAGCTGCAAGCTTTTTCAAGTCCGCAAAGACGGCTTATTGGAGGCTCGACAAAGCACAAAGCTCAAGCAGCTCCCCTTACTCCT
>JBCBKJ010000226.1:0-537 GCA_038522085.1 Chloroflexota bacterium | reverse complement strand
AGCGTCGCCCCGCTTGCCGCGCAAGATGCTACCGAGTGCGAGGTAGGCTTCCGCCTGTTCGACAATGATCTGCTTGCACACGACCCAGTTTGTATTCCAGAAGACCCGGAGCGGATTGTTGCCCTCAACAGCCGCGACTTTGATTTATTGCTCGCAACGGGTAGCCAGCCTGTTGGGGCTGTGGGCTACCTGGAGTCCATCTACGAGCGCAACTTCCCTTACATGGTCGAGGGAACCGACATCACCTATGTGGGCTTCCCTGCTAATATCGAACTCGTGCTAGAGCTAGCGCCAGACCTCATCATCGCCAGCCCGTTTGGAGACCTAGACATCTATGACGAGCTTTCGGCCATTGCGCCGACTGTTATCCCAGAGGCGCTGCCCAACGTCGAGTGGGAAACCAGTATGCGCTTTATGGGCGATGTGTTGAGCCTCAGTGACGAGGTAGAGACCCTACTCGCGGACTATGATGCCCGCGTAGAGACGCTTGTCGAGCTGGTCGGCGACCCGTCCGAAATTAAGGTGTCGGTCGTGCGC
>JBCBKJ010000225.1:0-549 GCA_038522085.1 Chloroflexota bacterium | reverse complement strand
ACAAAGTTTCGTTTTTAGAAGATACATTTTTGCAAAATTCGTGTTTTCATATGAAGATTTTCTTTGTGTCTCTGCGACTCTGTGGTTCAAAGGTTTTTTCACATCTCATTTCAGTTTGATGCGATTACCCTACGTCATCCTGCGGTATAGTTGATAAGATTCAGCAAACATCAACATGGGACACAACACCGATGCAAGCAATCCAAAACGTATTGATATTGGGCGCAGGTGGACTCGGCGCAGTCTACACCAAGATTTTTCATGAAGCGGGCATGACTACCAAAATCGTGGCACGCGGGGAACGCTATGACCGCCTGACAAAACAGGGCTTTTTCATCAATGACCTACACTCTCAGCTACCCATCATTCACACTGATGCAAACGATTTCATAGCTGATTTGATTATCGTCGGCACAAAATATTATCACTTACAAGATGCCCTGCCCGATGTCGCCAACTTCGTCGGGGAGCAAACCATGTTCATTTCGCTGTTGAATGGCTTGACCAGCGAACGCATCATCGGAGAGATGTACGGACATGAAAAAACAC
>JBCBKJ010000224.1:0-551 GCA_038522085.1 Chloroflexota bacterium | reverse complement strand
GGGCAAATTAGTTTTGCTCAACGTAGTTATACTTTTCTATAATATTATTTTAATATTAGATGATATTAATTAATTAATTTTTGGAGGATTAAAAATGGAAGTAAATATTTTAGGAGTAATTGCTGTAGCGCTTTTTATACTTATCCCAACATCGTTTCTTTTAATTTTATATGTAAAAACTAGTGCGGAAAATAAAGATAACTAGAAATAAAATTAAATTCTAAAGAAAAACGTTAAAATTTGACATATAAACTTAGTCTAAGTTATAATATAAACATGCAGATAGCTGTTGAGAAAAAAAGAAACAGTTGGTGTACAAGTTTTGTAACACTAAAACAATTCTCAACGTTCTAAAAATATTTTTTATTAGAGAGTTTGATCCTGGCTCAGGATGAACGCTGGCGGTATGCCTGACACATGCAAGTCGAACGAGAAAACTTTGTTTTCTAGTGGCGCACGGGTGAGTAACGCGTAAGAATCTACCTTTAGGTAGAGGATAACAATTGGAAACGATTGCTAATACTCTATAAGCTGAGAAGTGAAATGATATA
>JBCBKJ010000223.1:0-554 GCA_038522085.1 Chloroflexota bacterium | reverse complement strand
GAAATAGTATTTCAAACAACCCGCGAAAATGGGCGCGATACGCTCGCTACCATGAACCCCAATGGCTCCGATGTCACCATCTTGGATGTAGAGGAACTATCGCGTCCCCGTTACCATCCCGCATGGTCGCCAGATGGTACACAAATCGCCTTCGATACGCCCTTTGGACCACGCAACACGAAAATTGTCATTTTGAACCTAACTACAGGTGAAGAAACACAACTAGAAGGTGTTGAAGGCAACAACGAAATGCCTGCATGGTCGCCAGATGGCACACAAATTGCCTTCATCGCAGGAAACAGCCTCTACATCACAGACTTAAGCGGTGGCGAACCAGAGCGCCTTACCTCAGCTACAGGAAATCCGGCATGGTCGCCCGACGGCTCACAAATAGCCTATACTGACCGCAATGGTCAAGACTTACAAATCTTCGTCATCAATGTAGATGGCAACTCAGATGCCCAACAACTCACCGACGCACAAAATGCAGGTCAACCCGCGTGGTCGCCTGATGGCTCACAGATAGCTTTCGCCCGCTTTGATAGATTGGGGCA
>JBCBKJ010000222.1:0-558 GCA_038522085.1 Chloroflexota bacterium | reverse complement strand
CCGACCTGCTGCTGCACGATATGGGCGAAGGACTTGCGGACAACTCACCAGACTTTGAGGCAACCGGGGCCGAGTGGCGCACGCCGCCGCTGTGGGGGATTGGCCTGTTCGAGACGGTCAACGGACACACGAACTACCTACATGATGGACGGGCGCGTGACCTAAGCGAGGCCATCCTGTGGCACGACGGCGAAGCCGAAGCATCGCGCGATGCCTATATCGGCATGGCTATCGAAGACCGTGATGCGCTACTAGCCTTCTTGAGATCATTGTAGGTCAAATGATAGCAAACGCGAGAAATGCGGCGGTAGCAAGCCTCAGTCTGTGATTCTACTGTGAAGCAAAATGGACAATCAAGGATTGGGCGTTTGGGCGAGCGGTCGTAATCCAGCGTCTGTCAACGGCTCGGAGAACTCAAAGGTGTACTTCCCATGGACGTTGATGTGTTCAAAGCGCACCGGGGACAACTGCGATAATTCCTCCTCGCTGATTTCCTGCCCGCGCTGTCTCAAGTGCGTTATTGCAGCCTGCATGTAAACGGTGTTCCACACAATCACC
>JBCBKJ010000221.1:0-570 GCA_038522085.1 Chloroflexota bacterium | reverse complement strand
GGCGTCGTCCCCGCCGACGAGAGCGACGCGGGCTCTGACGCCGGTACCGAGGATGAGACCACGTCCGACGACAACGGCGACACCGGCGCATCCGACTCAGGCTCCGCCTCGGATGAGGACGCGGGTGGCGACGACGACGGGGACAGTGGTTCGGACGATGATGACGATGACGATGATGATGACGATGATGACGACGACGATTGACGTCGATCCCATTCGTTCGTCCTAGCACTCACATCCGTCGACTATTCTAGAGGCCGCATGACACCATCAGCCCGCGTTGCGGCGGCCATCGAAATCCTGGCTGACATCCTGTCCGGCACGCCGCCCGAGCCAGCGCTCAGCCAGTGGGCCCGCAGCCACCGGTTTGCCGGGTCGGGCGATCGCGCCGCCATACGCGATCACGTGTTTGACGCGCTTCGCTGTCAACGGTCGTTCGCGGCCTTGGGCGGCGCCTTGACCGGGCGCGGCCTGATGATCGGGGCGCTTCGGGCGCAAGGCCTTGACCCGGCGGAGGTTTTCACCGGTGAGCGCTACGCGCCGGACCGGTTGAGCGCCGCCGAGCAGGCG
>JBCBKJ010000220.1:0-583 GCA_038522085.1 Chloroflexota bacterium | reverse complement strand
TGGAAATCAACGTTATTAGCAGCGTGCGCTCCACCGTTGATTACGTTCATTAAGGGGACGGGAAGTAAATTTGCTAAAGGACCGCCTAAATAACGGTATAGGGGAATCCCCAAAGACTCAGCACTTGCCTTTGCAGCAGCCAAGGAGATACCTAAAATCGCATTTGCACCCAAATTGGACTTATTCTTAGAACCATCGATATCAATCATGGTTTTATCAAGCTGTTCTTGGTTAACAGCGTCCATGTCTAACAGCTTTGGTGCTAGGGTTTCGTTAACGTTTTCTACCGCTTTGAGAACACCTTTACCACCGTAACGGCTTTTATCACCATCGCGCAATTCGTGAGCTTCAAAAGTCCCCGTAGAAGCACCGCTAGGAACCTGAGCCAATCCGACAGCACCATTTACCAAATGTACTTCAGCTTCAATAGTAGGTCTACCGCGAGAATCAAGAATCTCGCGAGCGACAATTGCTTCGATAGAAGTTTCCATCATGTGTTTTAGTTCCTTTGTATGAATGAGTTATACCGTCTTTGTTTTCAAATTAGGAATATAACTCCCACAGTTAGAATAGAGGTGTACGC
>JBCBKJ010000219.1:0-586 GCA_038522085.1 Chloroflexota bacterium | reverse complement strand
CTACCCAGCGGACGGCATAGATGCCGTCCCTACATTCATTTCCTCAAATGACTGACCTTCATAGGGACTGGAGGAGAGGTCAAACAAGCCCCTAGCGCCCCTCCACAATTGCAATTTCTTCGGGCGTCAAATCGTACAATTCATACACCAGCGCATCAATCTTTTTATCAATGTGTGCAATGTCTGCCACCACCTCATGCCGACGCTCATCCAACTCATTTTCTAATTGCTGTAATTCCTTTTGCTTCGCCAACATCAATTCCACCTGAGCAACCACCGCATCGTGCTTTGCCTTATCTGCGGGGTTATCTAAATCCAATTTTGGTACTGGAAATGGTTTTAAGGTTTTGGTGTTAATTTTGGGAAAACTAGCTCTGTCTAAATTTACATTTTGTGATTTTAAATGTGCTGCACAAGCTAGAGAACCAATTATTCCAAGAAAAAATTCAAGTCTGAATTTGCCATTTGTTTTCTTTAATTTGAGTGTAAAAACATCTGTATTGCAAATATATACATCAGACACTTTTGTTGCGTTTAATTTATCTCCTGAAACAATTCTTCTAACAAGTAGTCTTTCACCCTCAAA
>JBCBKJ010000218.1:0-594 GCA_038522085.1 Chloroflexota bacterium | reverse complement strand
ACACGAGGGTCTAGACAGGCGTCTTCCCCGCAAGGGGATTGAAACCCGATACTCATTGTGCCATGACGCGCAATATGTGTGACGTCTAGACAGGCGTCTTCCCCGCAAGGGGATTGAAACTAGAGCATCAGATTCCCAGGATCACCATTCGGGATGTCTAGGCAGGCGTATTCCCCGCAAGGGGATTGAAACGGGGCAAGACGGGCAATGATGATAATAACCAAAACAAGTCTAGGCAGGCGCTTTCCCCGCAAGGGGATTGAAACTCCGATAGCTTCAATTGTGACCTCACCATCGGTAAGTCTAGGCAAGTGTTTTCCTCGCAAGGGGATTGAAACTTGACTGGCACTATAGGTCGCGGTGTTGGTGTTACAAGTCTAGGCAGGCGTCTTCCCTGCAAGGGGATTGAAACCGAGTGACACAGTATGTGACGAAGCGGAATACGTCAGGTCTAGGTAGGTGTTTTCCTCGCAAGGGGATTGAAACGTGAAGTCAATCCCTTCCGTGTCTGTTTCAGGGAAAAGTCTAATCAGGCGTTTTCCCCGCAAGGGGATTGAGGGTAAATAAAAGAGGCATCCGTCAATGATGGATGCC
>JBCBKJ010000217.1:0-608 GCA_038522085.1 Chloroflexota bacterium | reverse complement strand
GTGGTACAAAAGTTTCAACCCCCTTGCGGGGAATACACCTGCCTAGACCCAAACGGGCGAAGTCTTACCTCTTGAGTAAAACTCGTTTCAATCCCCTTGCGGGGAATACGACTGCCTAGACATCAAGGTCAACAGGAGCCTACAGCACCGACTTCGGGTTTCAACCCCCTTGCGGGGAAAACACTTGCCTAGACTCTGGACTTTGAATGCGACGAGCGTGGCAATGCACAGTTTCAACCCCCTTGCGGGGAATACGCCTGCCTAGACCTGAGCGAAGAAGAGGCGGAAGCCTTCTATGCCAATGTTTCAACCCCCTCGCGGGGAAAACGCCCTCTCGGACGCGTGAACTGATTGAATGGAACAGCGAATACACGCTAGTTTCAATCCCCTTGCGGGGAATGCGCCTGTCTAGACCGCTCCAAATAAGGCAAACGACACCGGTGAGGGTGGCGTTTCAATCCCCTTGCGGGGAAAGCACCTGCCCAGACTGGGGGCGATTGGTTCGATAAAAACCCGTGGGACGAGTTTCAATCCCCTTGCGGGGAAAGCACCTGCCTAGACGCGGTCGCGAGATAAAGCTGATGGGCACGATCGTGTTTCAATCCCCT
>JBCBKJ010000216.1:0-637 GCA_038522085.1 Chloroflexota bacterium | reverse complement strand
GAACATCATCCCCGAACCCATCGAACTCGACCCACGCCCCGAACGCGATAAACATTACGAGCGCCCACCTCGCCAAAATCACTACATCGTGCCACCCTATGAGGAATCATGAAGCACTATGTCACTTAAGAGAACGTATAAAGTCCCCTCTCTGCCAGCGAAGCGCAGGGGGGAGGGGATTTAGGGGAGGGGTTAAGAGCAAAAGGTTAGCATCACTCTGACAAATACGAAGTTGCAAACGTCATCTCATGACGGGAACAAGTGCTTCACTACATCCACACGATACGCCAGCCACGCCGGAATCAAACCCGCGAGAATACCAACCCCAATCGACAGCACCCACAACACAAGCTCTAGTTCTGGCAAAAAGCGAATCGGAATCGGAATCGCAGATTGGGCGCTGTAAATACTAGCGATAATCAACGCCAAACTATAGCCAATCACACGTCCTAGCAACACCCCGACGATACTCACGATAAGCGTTTCAAAGATAATCATGCGGAAAATACTGGCGCGGTTATTGCCCAAGCCCCGCATAATCGCAATCGACTGTTGGCGCGATAGCACGGCACTGTACATCGACAAAAAGAGCGTCAATCCAGCAATGCCCAGCACCAAATAACCAACAATCTCTAGC
>JBCBKJ010000215.1:0-819 GCA_038522085.1 Chloroflexota bacterium | reverse complement strand
GGTAGTGGTAAGACATTGACTGATGAGACATGAGAAAGAGAATAAGAGAGAATTTCCACATAATCTCTAAAACTCAATCCCATGATACAAACCATTATAACGCACACCTGTCCCGATTGCGGAAGCACAGACATTGTGAAAAACGGACATGATTACAAAGGCGACCAAAAATTTCATTGCAAAAAGTGTAATCGCTATGGCACGTTGAATGCTGAAAAGGGCTATCAGCGTGAGCGTCGAGAACAAGTCAAACGGGCAGTGCTAGAACGGGTAAGTCTGCGCGGTATTGGACGTATTTTCAACATGTCACGTCATACCGTGAGTCGCTGGCTAAAGCAGTGGCTCCAAGATGCTCCATCCATCGAAGATACACTGTATCCAATGCAATGGGGTGATGTGCTGGAACTGGACGAATTGTGGTCATTTGTGGGCAATAAATCGCAAAAACGATGGCTGTGGTTAGCTCTGTGTCGGCGCACAAGACAAGTTGTGGCGTATTGGCTAGGAGATCGGAGTGAAGCCAGTGCGATTCGCTTGTGGCAACGACTCCCTCGTGAATACAAACGCTGTGCCTCATTCAGTGACCAGTGGGAGGCTTATCGTCATGTTTTTGATGTGCGCAAACATCAGATGGTAGACAAAAAATCAGGTGAAACCAACCATATTGAAAGATGGTTCAACACCTTGCGTCAACGTTTGGCTCGCTTCACCCGCAAGACACTTAGTTTTTCTAAACGCGATGATATGCACGATGGGGTATTGCGCCTATTTATTCGACACTATAATTCAACCTGTATCAGTCAACATTAGACCACTACC
>JBCBKJ010000214.1:0-846 GCA_038522085.1 Chloroflexota bacterium | reverse complement strand
GCATTGATGGGCATGGCATCGCCTTTGAAGAATCATGTAGATGGTTGAAAAAACTGAATCAGTGTAGGGCTGCGCGCGTGCGGGATGACACACAGGTCATCCCCTACACCTATTTTCGGACAGATACTAAACTAACTTACAAGCTATCGGTTAATGTCTGCAAACCTGCGTTGATTTCACTCAGGTGGAAACGAATCACCGCACGGTCAACATCGAGTAAGGCGGCGCGGTCTCCGAGTGCTTGAGCTTCTTTGAGCGTACCGAAGCTCATCCCGCTGGCATCCTCTCCAGCTTCATCAGGGATGTCGGCATCTTGTGGCATATCCGCCATGATTTGGATGAACAAGCCATCACCGCCATCACCTTTGTGCAATTGTCCGGTGCTGTGCAAAAAGCGCGGTCCATAACCGAGTGTGGTAGCGAATTTGGTCGTGTCGCGCAATTTGGTTTGGAGCGCTTGCAGAGCTTCGGTAGCGGATGCAGTCGGTTGGATGTAAGCATGTAGCGAGATATACGCGCCCTCACCTGCTTCTGCCAAGAACGCATTGAGTGCATCGCCAGTCGTGTTTGCGTCTACATCGCCAATGACCTGAATGCCGTTATCATCAATGGCGACGGGCAATTGTTCGAGCTTGCCTGTTTCCATATACTCGTCGATTTTGGCGCGTGCCAGATTTTTCGCGGCTTCCACGTTGGGTTGGTCAAAGGGTTGAATACCCAGTAAATAGCCGGATACTGCTGTCGCCATCTCCCAGAGGAAAAATTGACCGCCTACCTCATAGACATCCGCAAGATTGAGCGTCACGACAGGATGCCCCGCGTCTTTGAGTGCTTGCACGGCATCAT
>JBCBKJ010000213.1:0-855 GCA_038522085.1 Chloroflexota bacterium | reverse complement strand
AGCTGGTAAGCCATTGTACGGCTTGGTTAATTTCGCTATCGGTGAAATCTGCTAAGAGCGTCCGTAAGCCAGCCGACATGCCCCATGCGCTGAGGCGAAAGGGTGATTCGTGTGCGTCGGGGGTGGTCACACGGTCAATTTGGGCGAACTTGATGGCGTAAGCTGGGGATGTCCAGCGGGCGGTGTCTAGGTGTGTGTTGGGCATGCCACGTTGTTACTTTCGCGTTTGGTTTTCTTTGTAGGTGAGGGTAGTGTGAATGATGCTGAATTACAATAGGAACTTGGGGTTAAATGATGTGTGTGGTGTGCTTGCAGTGCTAGGTTTGTAAGGGCATACTAAAGAGCGATTCTTTATCAGCATGCTTGGATAGTGTAATGACGAAAATTTTTATCTCGTATCGGCGGGCAGATAGCCAATACGTCACCGATATTGTGTATGACAAAATGGCAGGGCATTTCGGCAAAGCGAATGTGTTTTTAGATGTGGGTAGCATTCCGTTTGGGGTCGATTTCCGGCAGTATTTGAATGAACAAGTCGCAGCACATGATGTTGTTCTGGTGGTCATTGGGCAAGATTGGGCGCGTATCATGAAAGAGCGTGCTGGACAGCAAAATGATTTTGTGCGGATTGAGATTGAGAGTGCGCTACAGCAGGGTAAGCTAGTGATTCCGGTGCTGGTGAAAAATGCCAGCATGCCGAGTTTTGCTGATTTGCCGGATAGCATCGCGGATTTGCAATGGCGTAACAGTGCAACGATTAGGCGACAACCGGACTTGGACAGTGATTGTCGTCGGCTGGCAGAGGGAATTGAACAATATTTTGGTTCGCAGGTAGCGATAGCGCTACCAAATAAG
>JBCBKJ010000212.1:0-964 GCA_038522085.1 Chloroflexota bacterium | reverse complement strand
TCGCCAGACCCTTCGACAGGTACAGTGGTTCAGCATTTCGAGTATACGAATGACAATCGCTTGTTGGTTTTTTCGGCTAGTGAGCGTGCGTATACGCTTTATGAATGGAACACTGAAACACAGACATTTGTCGCGTTGCATGAGCGCATATCTCCGCGAGGCGCTGATTTGGATTTCTCAATGTCATTCACGCACATTGATATTAGCCCAGATGGCACACAACTTGCATTGAGTTATTGTTTGCCAGGTGGTCACTATATTGCAGTAACAAGCGTGATGGTGTCCCAAATACAGTGCGGTGACGCAGGTGATTCAGAAATTGTCATCGCAGATATTTCACGAGATGGCATAGATGACGATGCCGAAACAACTATGCTTGACTTGTATTTGTCGGATACACCACAAGGTTTCATGGCTTTCTCTGCGGATTGGGCATATATGGCGTATGTAGAGGATAATGTCATCATGTTACGCGATATGATGACGGATGAAACACGCACTGTTGTGAGCATCAGCTCATCGGGCTTCCGGTTTGGCTTCAATACGACGTTAACCTTTAGCCCAGATGGTGAGTATTTAGCATTCAAAGGCTCACTAGATGGGGAACTTGAAGTATGGGCAGTCGATGACTTACTTGCTGTCGAAGATGACCCGTTTGTATACCGCATACAAACGGATACATGGTCAAGTATTTCGAATGCTGAGGCGATTTTTCATCCGCAGACAAACGACCTCATCGTGTCAGATAGTAACCGCATTCTCATCAGGTCTTCGGAGGATTTGCGTCGATTAGGTCATTTTGATTCTAGTTGGCGCACAACAGATATAGCACTGACAGAGGACGGTACAATACTCTATGGCTTGAGCCAAACGGGTTTTTTGCAGGCATGGTCATGGGATGACCGTAGCTTGCGCGATAGTACAGACCGTTTCGGTACGAACCCATACACTGAATTTGTTTTCA
>JBCBKJ010000211.1:0-1062 GCA_038522085.1 Chloroflexota bacterium | reverse complement strand
GCTGAAGTGTAATTTTGGGTTCCTGATCACGAGGTCCGCGCCAGGCTGCTCTGGACCTGTCTCGTAGTCAGGATTTGAAAAGCCCGCCGTCGCAATCAAGTAACTCCCCGCAAGGGGATTGAAACGAGTTTTCCAGCGATCGCCACAAGAATGCTGCAAGAGCGTGGTCGCAATCAAGTAACTCCCCGCAAGGGGATTGAAACGCAGAGTCCGATGCGACTGACTCTGCAGACAGCGGTGTCGCAATCAAGTAACTCCCCGCAAGGGGATTGAAACAACCGGTAATGACTTTTCAGGGCATCTGAATAAAGTCGCAATCAAATAACTCCCCGCAAGGGGATTGAAACGGATGGCCTTAGCCGACAGCGGTCCGGAAGACGTGATCGTCGCAATGAAATAACTCCCCGCAAGGGGATTGAAACCAGAACAAGCTGATTAACGAGGGCCGGGTGCCAGGGTCGCAATGAAATAACTCCCCGCAAGGGGATTGAAACGATCAACGTCACAAGAGTGGCGATCGGGCAAGTGCAAGTAGTCGCAATCAAATAACTCCCCGCAAGGGGATTGAAACGACAGTCGCAAACTGACGGGCTTCACCGGTCGCATGTCGCAATCAAATAACTCCCCGCAAGGGGATTGAAACGATGGTGTTGAGGGTGTCTCTAAGTTTCCCACTGAAGTCGCAATCAAATAACTCCCCGCAGGGGGATTGAAACCAATAAACCATTCCCCGGAGGGAGGATATCAGAAACGTCGCAATCAAATAACTCCCCGCAAGGGGATTGAAACAGCGGCGTCGGTTTCGATGCGAGCCTTAAAAGTGCTCTGCGGTCGCAATCAAATAACTCCCCGCAAGGGGATTGAAACCATACGGTGCTGATGGATCGATCAACATCGAAAGGGTCGCAATCAAATAACTCCCCGCAAGGGGATTGAAACAACTTTTTGCCGCGCCCGTCTATGAATGGGAATGACGTCGCAATCAAATAACTCCCCGCAAGGGGATTGAAACGCCGTATTCTTGCTCCAGAGCTGACTGGAAATTGTTGTCGCAATCAAATA
>JBCBKJ010000210.1:0-1327 GCA_038522085.1 Chloroflexota bacterium | reverse complement strand
TTAAAAAATCGTTGATTTGTTGCTATAGATTAAAATCTGGTTAAGGTTTGAATTTGAGCGATTTTTATTCATTTTTTAACGAAAACGAAATATATCCCAAATTATATCCCAAGCAAGAGTTCAAAAGGGGTCACTCATTTTTTTGTAATTAGTCGTAATTATGACGACTTCGCACCCCTTTTTCCCAAACTATTACGTAAATAACCCAAATAATTACACTAATATATTGTTATATAGTAATTAAGAACGTATTTTCTGTTCAAAACTTTGAACAATCTGTCTAAAACCTGTTCAAAACTCTGGGTCAGGAGAGACCACCTGTTCAAAACTTTAGTAGCTGCAAACAAAAAACGTTTGTTCTGTCGAAAGTTTTGAACAGTTTAATGGACACTATGTCTATAACTGTTCAAAACTTTGAACAGACTGTTCAAAACTTTTATCCCACATATCCCACATTGACCCCTTATTTTTGGGATATATCGCCCTTTTTTGGGATATTTATCCCACATTACAGAATTTGTTACAGAGTTTTGAACATTTGAACAGCCCCTACTACTACTACTACTAACTTATATATAGATACATGGAGAAAAAATCTTTTAAACAAAGGGCGCTTGGAATTTTATGAGCAAGTCGCACAGAACCTTAAATAGTGATACACTACGCAAAAGTGAAAACCTTAAGATTAATAGAGTGAGTTGAGCTATGGCACAGCCCTTAGAAGAGCGCCTTGTCAAAATGGAAAACCAAGTCTCGATTTTGCAAAAGCTGGCAGACATCAGTGCCTCGCTGAATGCACAAGTTGAGTTACGTCCTTTGTTGCAACATATCATGGCAGTTGCAGTAGAAATTGCGGAATGCGAAGCGGCATCGGTATTGCTATGGGATAACAGCCGTCAGCAATTGATTTTCGTTGCTAGTACGACGATGAAATCTGATAATACCTCGTTGCTTGGCACGGCTGTTCCGATGGATAGCATCGCAGGTACGATTTACAAAGGGAATAAAATTGTGCAGGTCGATGATACGAAACAAGATGATCGTCATTATGACCGTGTAGACGAAGAGATAGAATTTACAACACGTTCTTTGCTGGGTGTGCCATTGACCTATAAGAACCGTGTGATTGGTGTACTAGAGGCGCTTAACAAGCATAGTATGCCTTGGACAAAAGCTGACCGTGTGCATTTAAGTACACTGGCAGCACAAGCGGCTGTTGCTATCGAGAATACAAAACTCGTCTCTGACTTGAAAAAAGCTAACCGTGACTTAAACGAAGTTGATAAGCTCAAGAATGATTACATTGCTATTGCCAGCCAAGAATAAC
>JBCBKJ010000209.1:0-1448 GCA_038522085.1 Chloroflexota bacterium | reverse complement strand
TGTACATCAAGAGTTTTGAACACCCGCCGTCGCAACCAACCTCTTCCCCGAAAGGGGATTGAAACACGTTCTGAAGTTGAATGTAGTCGGTCTCAGACGTCGCAACCAACCTCTTCCCCGAAAGGGGATTGAAACAGCAGTCCAGCTGCTCCAACTTCTGCAGACTGACGTCGCAACCAACCTCTTCCCCGAAAGGGGATTGAAACGCTTCGTCGCCTACGACTAGATACCTGAAACAATTTGTCGCAACCAACCTCTTCCCCGAAAGGGGATTGAAACAACATATTACCTTTATCGTCTACTGCGTAATCGTCGCCGTCGCAACCAACCTCTTCCCCGAAAGGGGATTGAAACATACGGTTTTGCGGTTGAGCCAGAACAAGATAAGCCGTCGCAACCAACCTCTTCCCCGAAAGGGGATTGAAACATCTCCTGCTCCTTCCCATATCGTCACCTTTGGAAGTCACAATCAACCTCTTCCCCGAAAGGGGATTGAAACATAGACAGCCGGTGGTATATTCAGTTTCCCGATTCGTCACAATCAACCTCTTCCCCGAAAGGGGATTGAAACGAATTTTGTGCAAGGACTGTGGAAAGACGTCTTACGGTCACAATCAACCTCTTCCCCGAAAGGGGATTGAAACCGACAAATTGAAGTTTTTCGTTGGCACTATTTGATGTCACAATCAACCTCTTCCCCGAAAGGGGATTGAAACATTTCCTCCCTAATCTTTTGCTCCTCCGCGTTGAGTCACAATCAACCTCTTCCCCGAAAGGGGATTGAAACTGAATCTCAAATGTGACCGCGATTAAACTAAATTTGTCACAATCAACCTCTTCCCCGAAAGAGGATTGAAACGAGGACTTAGCGGTTTAGCACTGAAATTGAACGTTGTCACAATCAACCTCTTCCCCGAAAGGGGATTGAAACATTACTGGCATTGAGCTGAGCCTCAAGAGCCTCAAGTCACAATCAACCTCTTCCCCGAAAGGGGATTGAAACTAAGGGCTACTCAAGTCCTTAGGGCATACGTTTCAGTCACAATCAACCTCTTCCCCGAAAGGGGATTGAAACTTGAAGTTATTCAATGCAGCAACGGTGCATATGGAGCGTCTCAATCAACCTCTTCCCCGAAAGGGGATTGAAACTCATTGGTAATGCCCTTGCCTGAGCTGTGCCCCATGTCGCAACCAACCTCTTCCCCGAAAGGGGATTGAAACTTTTAATTAGTTCCGGCATAATACCCAACTTTAAGTCACAACCAACCTCTTCCCCGAAAGGGGATTGAAACTCTGCATCCCCATAGGCAATGTTGCCCGAGTCAAAAGCGTCATAATCAACCTCTTCCCCGAAAGGGGATTGAAACACGATCGCCCTAGTAATTCCATACCCGGTGATTTCCAAGATCGATGTGGATGAACCCTTTTTTGGCTCCGCGACCAAAGCC
>JBCBKJ010000208.1:0-1493 GCA_038522085.1 Chloroflexota bacterium | reverse complement strand
TCATCATTTATGGAGTGGATGATAGGGCTTGAACCCACAAACCCCTGAAACACAATCAATAACACGCCGAATATTAGACCGAGGCTCATCTCATGCAGTGTTTTCTTCGTCAACTCAACGCTTGACACTATTCACTCAGTTCTCTAGCCCATTTATGCTTTTAGTGTATGCTAAACATATCAAAATTGGGTAAACATCAAGGAGTGAAAACATGCTCAATCCCATTTTCACCAGCCAACGCCTGCGCCTTGCCATCCCTTCAGCCGACGATGCCGAAGCCTTCGCCCAGTGGACAAACAGTGATACATACATGCGCCTACTAGATGATGACCCTGTACGCCCACAATCGCCCGCCAACTTTGACCACTTCGGCAATGCACGCGGGGATGATGACTATTATTTTCATTTGCGCACACTAGAAGAGGATGTGCTATTGGGCTTCGTGGTACTGTTCAATCTCAAGTGGCGCAACCAAACGGCCGAACTCGCTATCGGCATCGGCAATACTGATTATCGTGGTAAAGGCTACGGACAAGAAGCCTTGCACCTCATTCTGAACTATGCTTTCTCCGAGTTGAACCTGCGCCGTGTCTCACTGACCGTCATTGATTACAACACGGTTGCCATTAATGCTTATAAAAAAGTCGGTTTTCAGCAGGAAGGCACAGCCCGCCAAGCCATCATCCGAGAAGACAAAACACACGACCTCTTGCATTTCGGTATCTTGCGTCATGAATACCAAGCGTCTGACACGCCATAAATTAACGCATCACCTTGTTTTTCTTCCTGTGCTTTGCGTCTTTGTAGTGAATCAAATAATGCGCTAAATGCCCCTGTCTGTGCTATAGTGGAGCGATTATTTTCTCCTATCACACACACTGAGGATACACCTATGCGTAGCACCCATCTCTTTAACTATGATTGGCTCTACATCGCCCAAGAAGCAGACAAGACAACACCCGATAGCGACTTTGCAAGCGTCATCATCCCGCATAGCAATACTGACCTCCCTTGGCACAATTTCGATGATAAAGAATACCAATTCGTCAGCACCTATCGTAAGCATTTCACACTCCCTGAAAAACTCGATGGACGCCGCCTCTATCTCGATTTTGAAGGCGTCATGACAGCGGCAACCGTCATGATTAATGACCATACTTTTGATGAACATAAAGGTGGCTTCGTGCCTTTCAGCTACGACATCACCGACTACATCAACCCCGATGGCGACAACATGATTACTGTCCGTGTCGATAGCACCGAACGCGCCGACATTCCTCCGCATGGTGGACAAGTCGATTATCTTGTTTTCGGGGGCATCTACCGCGATGTGTATCTGCGATATGAAAGGGCAATACATATCACAAACGTACAGATAAAAACCTTTAACGTACTCACTGACAAACCTCGCGTAGAAATAGATGTTTATGTAAATAACACCACAACGAATCCCTACTGGTGCAAAGTAGTAGCATTTATCAATCTGCTTGGAT
>JBCBKJ010000207.1:0-1626 GCA_038522085.1 Chloroflexota bacterium | reverse complement strand
TGTATTGCTCGATAAGCTCGTCCCCCAAACCGAGTCGATGACATCGTGTCCTTTGTCAACAGAGGTTGATTTTTGGTTAAATTAGGTAGCCAAAAATGAACTGAAAGGCGATGTGATGCTAGGTAATGAGTCTGAATGGACACACGCTCGAATTGAACTGTACAAACTCCACAAGAAAAACCCCACATGGACACAGAAACGGTTAGCCGAAGCATTGGGGTACTCGGTGAGTTGGGTCAAAAAGTGGTTGAAGCGTGCTAAAAGAGCATCAGTGAAAACCCTCGATGTCTTCACAAGCCAGTCCCGTGCGCCGAAAAACCCCGCTCGCAAAGTGACAGAACGTGTTCGTGATGTTATTCTCACCTTACGACAAAAGTTAACGGAGAAATATAAACGGGTCGCTGGAGCTTACCCAATTCTCTACCACTTACATCATGATGGCTACTTCAAGGATGAAGAACGCGATAACTTACCGCGTTCAACCAGCACAATTTGGCAGGTTTTGAAGGATGCTGGTTACATTCCTGAGAAAGTCAAAACGCATGTTGCTCTTGACCCCTCAGAACCAATGGATGAATGGGAATTTGATTTCGGCACGGTAACAATTGCCGATGATGCGAAGTTCGAAATTGCTCCTATCATTGACCGTGGCACATCCATTTTGATTGACATTCCAGCGAAAAAAGGCACTTATCAGGCAGATACGACCCTAGAGATGTTGATTGATGTGTTTCGGGAACATGGCTATCCTAACCGATTTCGGTTTGACCGTGACCCAAGGTTGATTGGTTCAGTGGGGATGGATGATTTTCCGTCAGCCTTGATGCGATTTGTGTGGTGTATCGGCATGGAACCCGTGATTTGTCCGCCGCGACGACCCGATTTGAAACCGTACATTGAACGCTCCATTCGCACAATCAAGCATGAAAAAATGTATATCGATAAACCCGCGACTGAAGAAGACATCATCGCCTACGGCAAGGATTTTCTGGCTTTTTACAACTATGAACGCGCCCATCAGGGCTTTACCTGCCAGAATCAGCCCCCAATGATCGCTCATCCCGATTTACCAGCACTCAACTCACTGCCACAACGTGTGAATCCCGATCGCTGGGTCGATGAATATCACATGGAAGTTTTCAAGCGACATGTCTCCAGCAATGGCGCTATTAAGGTCGATAATCATGTCTATCACATTGGCAAACAGTATGCCTTAAAGACCGTCACTCTTTACCTCAATGCCATTACAAAGGTTTTCCAAATCAATGTAGCTGGTGTTCAACTCGACTCACAACCGATTAAGGGCTTACATCACCAGATCATCGACTTTGATGAGTATGCGACGCTCATGATCGAAGAAGCGCGGGCAATTGCTCGCAAACAACGCTGAGAAGCCATTTCTCAACTCATTTATCGTTCTTTAGACCCATCTGCGCAAGATGGTTTGTTTCGTATTCCCACTTTACATGGTAAATCCTCGCTATTCACTGCTAGCTCGTCTCGAAGTCGTCATTTTGCCTCTCAAACATCCTGTTTTAGGCTCAAATGACCACTGCTCTTATCATTGAAGGCAAAGGACACGATGTCATCGACTCGGTTTGGGGGACGAGCTTATCGAGCAATACA
>JBCBKJ010000206.1:0-1842 GCA_038522085.1 Chloroflexota bacterium | reverse complement strand
ATGAGATACTGCTTATCTGTGCATAATGCTGTAGCGATAGCAGTCCGTTGTTTTTGCCCACCAGACAGGCACAAGGGATGTTGGTCTTTATACGGTAGAAGATTAAGTTGCTCCAGCAAATCATTTGCTTCAGATAATTTTTGTTGGTCATCAAACTCGAAACCAAGCATCAGTTCATCTAGAACAGATTCAGAGAATAATTGATAGTTTACATCTTGCATAACCATGAAGGTACGCTGAATGCGTTCCTTTGGTTTCAAAATCTTCTCATCAACAATACGCGATTTTGACTTCAAGATACCACTAAAGGCAGCACCGAACGTAGATTTCCCTGCCCCTTTTCTACCGATTACAGCAATCACCTTATGTTTTGGTAAATGCAGATTTTGGATATTGAGTACCTGTTTTCGCTTGTAATGACAGATTAGTTCTTCGACAATAATTTCAGGTGTCTGGCTACTCTGGTCACGATGATTTATGGCATCATCTTTGAATGATTGTTCCCTGATTGTCCTCAATCCCATATTACGACGTTGTGCATCTCCCAAATTTACAAACGTATCCCGTGTAAACTCATCTGATATGATCCCTTCGTCTAGATAAATGAATCGATCACATAAATCGATCAGATAGTACAAACGGTGTTCAGCTATCAGAACAGTATTGCCTGCATTTTTTAGCGTTTGGATAATCTGTTTTAAGTCATTTATGGCATGTGCATCAAGGTTTGCACTTGGTTCATCAAAGACATATATCCGGGGTCGGTTCATGTAGACGCTGGCACAGGCGAGTTTCTGTTTCTCTCCGCCAGACAGATCGAAAATATTACGGTCAAGTAAATGCTGTATGTTGAGTTCCGTAATAGTATCTTCCAACCGCGTTAGCATCACAGGTCTAGATACCTTATGGTTACTACACGCGAACAACAATTCATTGGTGGTATTCAAGCTGAAAAATTGCGATTTTGGGTTTTGGAAAACTGAGCCAACCGTGGCAGAAAGCGCTTGGATACTCGTGGATTGTGGCACAATACCATTGACCAAAATTGTTCCCTCAAGCACACCTTGGATATGAGTTGGAATAATACCATTGATTAAATTCAAAAGCGTCGATTTTCCGCAACCAGATTTTCCGCACAGTAAAATACACTCACCCTCATCAACCTGCAAATTGATGTCCTTCAATGTGGGTGCGTCATTGACGGTGTAGGTAAAACTCACATCAGAAAGTGTTATCATAATGTCGGTCCCCAGCGGCTTCCCAGAACGAGCAATAACATGACCACTAGTGCGGCGTAATCGTACCACCTCATAACAGGTTCATTCACATAGGTTCTGTCTTTGTGTAAGCCTAGTCCTCTTGTGAGTGAAGCAAGGGTCAGCTCTTCGCCAATTTTGACAAGGCTGAACAGCAATGGAACGTAAACATACTCTACTGCGCGCACTGGATTGCCACCACCAGCAACGCCGCGTAACTTCATGGCGTTAGTTATAGCACGAAACTCTTGATAAATGGTGGGTATAAAGCGAAACATCACCAACAAAGGAATTAAGACAAAACTAGGCATACGCATCTTCTGAAACGCAGCCGCAGCATCGTTAATTGTGGTTGTCGTGAAAAAGAGCATCGCATACATAATAAAAGGCAAAAATATGAAGAATGGAATGCTGAGGGTATTCCATAACAACAGCAGGTTTTCGGGCGCGAAGCCCATAGCATAATCGATGGTAAACAAAATTGCATAAAAGCCACCTATGTACAGAAGGTATCTGTAATTACCTGCCAGCAACATAAGCACTGCCGCCAATGCAACAGATAGGTAAATGTAAAGACTAGCCCCAA
>JBCBKJ010000205.1:0-1885 GCA_038522085.1 Chloroflexota bacterium | reverse complement strand
CCACTGCTCTTATCATTGAAGGCAAAGGACACGATGTCATCGACTCGGTTTGGGGGACGAGCTTATCGAGCAATACAAATGGCGCAGGGGCGTTTGTATCCGTTGTGTCGGTCACAAATCTGGATAGCCTGTCCTTTGCTGCCATTATGGAGAATTTCGGCACAATTCCCGCCACCAGCCAAGCGGCACTTATCATGGCAGCCCTATCCTCACTGATTATCCCTATCGGTACATTGGTTGCAGGGGACGGGCTGGCTGATTTAACATTGGAACAGCGTGAAGCACGCAATTTTAAGGAACAGGGCTGGAAGGCAGTAGAACGTGATGTGCTTTACCGCGCCTTGTATGTGCAGTTTAGGGATGAGGGCATCCGCGATAAGCAAGCACGCCAGCGTGCATCAGCAGCCGTGCAGGGCTATCTGGGTAGCCCCGTCTCGCCTATCCGTTCGCTGTCCGCACCGAGCGAACAGTCACAACAGGCAGGGCATAACGGACAGATTACGCACGAACAACCCGAATCTGTCAAAACACGGATACAGACCTATCTCGCTGAACACCCCGAATTACTTGAGTTATCCGTAAATGGCGTGCTGTCCGTTCTGCATGAGAACGGCGTACAGGCTGGACGCACCAGCGTTGCCGAAGTGTTGCGCGAACAAAGGCTAATGGAATAGTATTCAGAAACCTATAGGTATGAATATATTACCTATAGGTTTCATAAGTCATTGATTTGACTAACTCATTCTACAAGATATATAATAAATTTACCCCAATATTACTATTAAATTGGTGTAAAGGGACTCACTGCATTGAGCGTTAATAACAATTATCTCATAAGCAAGATTACACATTCACAACCGTTCTATTCAGAAGAAAATTTGATAATTAGCGTTTTGGAACACATTCATCATTTTCTACCAGCAGATAACATTGTCACCCTTACAGAACTGAGAGTAGGTGCTGGTAGAGTTGACATTGTTGCTGGACAGGTAAGATCAGTTAGCCAATCCATATGCTCCAATCTAACAAATTTGGAAGCATGTGTACTGTCTCATCTCTATTATCGAAAACGGTTAAAGGCATTAACTGTATCAAACAAATTAGGACTAGCACTTAGTCAAG
Source organism: Chloroflexota bacterium (assembly GCA_038522085.1). GTDB lineage: Bacteria > Chloroflexota > Anaerolineae > Aggregatilineales > Phototrophicaceae > JAUZRW01. Next base: position 763 of record JBCBKJ010000205.1, on the reverse strand, counting down.
TGACAGACTGTTTGGAAAAACTGTGCTTAAAGGGTTATTGTGTGCAGGCAGGACAGTGTTTTGTCCGAAATCAATTACCTATTACAAATGTGGTTGCTATTGAAGGAAAGCTACAAAATTGGCGTAAGGCATTAACCCAAGCGTCTCGCAACCGTTTGTTTACATCACAATCCTTTGTCGCGCTGGATGCACGATATGCCCGTCCAGCAATTAAGAATTTGCAACTATTTAGAAATGCAAAAGTTGGACTAGCAATTGTGTTTAACGATGATGAGATACATATTTTACATCGTCCTCCACATCGTCCACCTATCGCAGATATTTTGCCTGTAATGGCAGAATCAGCACTTATAGCACATATTACTCATTAAGGGAGATCAATGCAGAATTGGACAGAGCTTACCATTGAGGAAGCTCGGCAAATGTACGGTAAGCTAGGATACAACATTGAAGATACTCCACCACTGAAAGGTGGGTTTAAGCAAGTCTTTCGCGCCATATACCAAGACAAATTAGTTGCGCTAAAAGTTCTCCATAATTTAGAGGATAGCTTATATAAACGAGCGCAACGTGAGGTCGATTTGATGATGGAAATTGACTCTCCGTATATTGCCAAAGTTTATGATTATAATTTTGGGAGTCCAGGACTCAAAGGATTCATTGCGGAAGAGTATATTTCTGGAAGTTCTTTAGATAAAACAATGGAATCTCCAGTTCCATTTGATGAAACAGATTGTCAACAATGCGTAGTGTTTCATCAAAT
>JBCBKJ010000204.1:0-1961 GCA_038522085.1 Chloroflexota bacterium | reverse complement strand
CTTACCCACCAAGCCTGCCATGCGTGGCATCCTCATAATTATGCGTATGATAGTGTTTAATATATGTCCTCTACGATAAATCATACAGCACATAGCGCGTTTCGCTAATAGTGATACTTCCCCTATGGGACTATTGATAGAATTTTGCACACCCATAAATGCCCTTGATGATACAAACTCACCCACAACGAAATGCTCATTCACTGGTATCATGAGGAGAAGATGAAAAACATTACAACATAATCACAATAATTCGAGCGATTTGTAAGGAGTATACATGGCTAAAGTACCTGTAGCAGTAGCATATGGTGATGGTATTGGTCCCGAAATTATGACCGCGTCTTTGCGCGTGTTGAACGCCGCCGGTGCAGATTTAGACATTCAAGAAATCGAAGTCGGGGAAAAAGTCTACCGACAAGGACACACCGCAGGCATCACAGAGCAAGCATGGAATATCCTGCGCGATACGCATGTGCTGTACAAAGCACCTATTACAACCCCACAAGGCGGTGGCTACAAAAGCCTCAACGTGACCATTCGTAAGACGCTCGGCTTGTACGCCAATGTGCGCCCAGCCGCAAGTTATTTCCCTGCGATTGATACCAAGCATCCTATGATGGATTTGGTCATCGTGCGCGAAAACGAAGAAGACCTCTATGCAGGCATCGAACACCGTCAAACGCCGGAAGTCTACCAAACACTTAAACTCATCAGCCGTCCAGGTACAGAGAAAATTATCCGTTATGCTTTTGAATTTACCAAACGTAACGGACGTAAAAAAGTCACTTGCTTGACCAAAGATAACATCATGAAATTGAGTGATGGTATCTTCCACAAGATTTTTGACGAGATTTCAGAAGAATACCCTGACATCACCGCAGAGCATCTCATCATCGACATTGGTACAGCGAAACTCGCTTCCCAGCCAGAAATGTTCGATGTGATTGTCGCGCCGAATCTCTATGGCGATATTTTGTCTGATGTGGCGTCGCAGTTAACGGGGTCTGTTGGCTTGGGCGTATCGTCTAATATTGGCGATGAATTTGCGATGTTTGAAGCGGTACACGGTAGCGCACCCGATATTGCCGGACGTGGTATTGCGAATCCATCAGGCTTACTATTGGCGGCTGTGCCTATGCTCGTGCATCTGGGACAAAGTGATGTCGCAGAAACCATTCATAACGCATGGAAAGTCACCATCGAAGAAGGTATCCACACGCCCGATATTTTCCGCGAAGGACGCAGTACCCTCCGTGTTGGCACAACCGAATTTGCCTTTGAAGTCATTCAAAATCTTGGCAAAAAACCGCAACGTCTCGCCCCTGTCAGCTATCAAGGCGATACCATTACCCGTGTGCCTTACGTTCAACACAACATCGAAACCAACAAAGAACTGATGGGCGTGGATGTGTTCATTGATTGGTCAGAAGGGGATCGTGATGCCAACACAATTGGCGACAATTTGGCGGCGTGTGCAAATGGCGATGGCTTGGAACTGGTGATGATTACCAATCGCGGTCTGAAAGTCTATCCTGATACAGGCATTCCGTCCTTCAAGACCGACCACTGGCGTTGCCGTTTCCAGAACCCAGATAACAACCCTGTCGCACACGACCAGATTATCAGCTTGCTACAACGTGTCCGAGAAGGCGGGTTCGACTTTATCAAAATGGAAAATCTCTATAACTTTGACGGTGAACGCGGTTTCTCACTCGGTCAAGGTCAGTAAAAAACACCTCATCACTACTAAACACAAACGGACATGCTCGCATAGCATGTCCGTTTTTATATTCAGTTCTATCGGGTCACTATTTACTCAACAGCATGTGATGATACTGATGCAATCTAGCTGACATTACTCATTAGTTATCAGCCTGTATCTGATTAACTCTATTCTGAATCTCTTCATCAACGTTGTCATTTGATAGTTCGATGTAATTCAGATAATCAGACAAGGCTAA
>JBCBKJ010000203.1:0-2044 GCA_038522085.1 Chloroflexota bacterium | reverse complement strand
TGATGCCCTCGCTTGACCACCTGTTCATTGCCATTGACGCTGAATTGTATCTCCCGCGTGGCATGCGCATCGTCGTCACCTGCGTTACCAACATCGTGCCATTTGACAATGAAGATATTCACGACCTCGATAAATTTATCGCCGTGCTTGACCCCGGCGAAGTCAATCATTATATACGTGAACGGCGTGGCATGAATCTACAATCGCATGTCAAGCATGTGCATTAATAGCGTTTCCGCCTAAGATGATGCGGATTTTCAGGGTGCCGAGTTTGCGCATTATGAAACTACCCCCACTTTTCGTACATCAACCGAGTTTCATCAAATCGCTTGCCAAGCTGATAATTTGGGGTATGATTATGAAAATACACCGCCCAAAATACAGGCAAAAGCGCGTTTATCGTGCAATGAGGGTATATTTTGACCTTTTGCGTGTATAATAATGGGTGCGTTGCATAAGCAGCTTTCCCCGCAAGGGGATTGAAACAAGTGTTCAATCGCATCCAAAAGCATGTCTGCCCTGGTTGCATAAGCAACTTTCCCCGCAAGGGGATTGAAACCTGTACTTCGTTTTTCAGTTTGAAGGGGCGAATATTGTTGCATAAGGTGGTTTCCCCGAAAGGGGATTGAAACGTACCATCAATTGCGGCGAAGCAGATGTTGCCTGGCGTCCGAGAGGATGGCTTCCCCGCAAGGGGATTGAAACGCTAGTTGGCAGCCGAAACTTTCAACGTCTTCTTGGTCCGAGAGGATGGCTTCCCCGAAAGGGGATTGAAACTCTGTGGTGGCTATGCTGTAGTGGCGGAGTTTGTCGTTGCATAAGCAACTTTCCCCGCAAGGGGATTGAAACTTATCTAACATATCATACGCGCCGGACAGGGCATCGTTGCACAAGCAGCTTTCCCCGCAAGGGGATTGAAACGGGTCTGGTGTTCCGCGTGGGTCACGAATCTGCGGCTTCAATGAATACTCTCCCCGCAAGGGGATTGAAACATAATGGTGTAGCCACGGTACCCTACAAGTTCACCGCGTCCGAGAGGATGGCTTCCCCGAAAGGGGATTGAAACTAAGCAATGCCCAGTCTCTATCAATCAGTGCATACGTCCGAGAGGGCGTCTTCCCCGCAAGGGGATTGAAACCCAGAGTGCGTGAACGTTCCACCCGTGTTACCATGTCCGAGAAGATGGCTTCCCCGCAAGGGGATTGAAACTGACGGTCAGTTTCCAGTATCAGGCTGATGTAGGCAGTTGCAATGAACACCCTCCCCGCAAGGGGATTGAAACATCATCTTCCAGAACAGATTGTCGAGCGTAGTGTTGAGGGCATCTTTCCCGCAAGGGGATTGAAACCAAATACTCGCCGTAATCAACTCGCCCGTTGAGCGCGTTGCACAAGCAGTTTTCCCCGCAAGGGGATTGAAACACCAAAGTTGATAGCTCTGATACATTGCCGTCGAGTGTTGCATAAGCAGGTTTCCCCGCAAGGGGATTGAAACATAGGTCAGATATTTAAACAATTTTCTCATGGTATGTTGCATAAGCAGCTTTCCCCGCAAGGGGATTGAAACGCAGAGATAGCGATTGGTGGCTGGGTCGTGGACGATGTTGCATAAGCAACTTTCCCCGCAAGGGGATTGAAACAAGTTTACTGCATGCCCCCAACCACCGTTATAAGTTGGTGCATAAGCAGCTTTCCCCGCAAGGGGATTGAAACGGTAAATAATATGCTTTCGCTTTGCATCTAGCCACGAAAGCACACATTGTCACTCAGACAAAAAAGCCACCGCCCACCGGACGATGACTCTCCATTGCCTATTTTCACTACCTAAAAACGCTCCCTTGGATTCGGGGGAGCTGTCGCGCCAGCGACTGAGGGGGTCATAACAACGGCTGTTGCTCTATATCCGCATAATCGCATGCTAAATTACGCCATGCCCGCCCCAGCCGACGGAAGCCTTCCTCTATTCGTTCGCAGGGTTGCAAGCCATAATTCAAGCGCATATGGTGCGCCCCGCCACCGTTCAAATAGAAAATATTGCCAATCGC
>JBCBKJ010000202.1:0-2071 GCA_038522085.1 Chloroflexota bacterium | reverse complement strand
CTTCCCCGAAAGGGGATTGAAACGTATTACGACTGATCGCAGACAGTCCTAAAAATAAGTCACAATCAACCTCTTCCCCGAAAGGGGATTGAAACGAAAAGATCTATAAGATCTCTGAGATTAATGAACGTCACAATCAACCTCTTCCCCGAAAGGGGATTGAAACTACTTAGTTCTATTTTTCCATCTGCCATATCCAAGTCACAATCAACCTCTTCCCCGAAAGGGGATTGAAACACAGCCCTGAATTTCCATCACGTCTTCAGCGTCGAGTCACAATCAACCTCTTCCCCGAAAGGGGATTGAAACATTGTGCTGTCGAATAATGACGGCTGTGCGGTGGCCCGCTCCAGTCACAATCAACCTCTTCCCCGAAAGGGGATTGAAACTCGTCATAGCTGATATATCGAAGCTCAGCCAGTTTTGTCACAATCAACCTCTTCCCCGAAAGGGGATTGAAACAAACAAAGGCCGAATAAATGGCTAGCCGAGGGTCAGTCACAATCAACCTCTTCCCCGAAAGGGGATTGAAACTTATTCCGATACAGGTCGGAATATGCACAACGACGTCACAATCAACCTCTTCCCCGAAAGGGGATTGAAACACATCGCGATCCTACTCAGTCCGTAACAATTAATGCGTCACAATCAACCTCTTCCCCGAAAGGGGATTGAAACAGCACCATTGGCAATGATCGCTGCTTCTCCAAGGAAAGTAAGAAGTCACAATCAACCTCTTCCCCGAAAGGGGATTGAAACGATGCTTACCTGAATGGTCATCTTTGGATTTTTGCGTCACAATCAACCTCTTCCCCGAAAGGGGATTGAAACAGAATCCTTCACAGGCTTAAGTTTCCCAGCGAAAGCCAGGTAGTCACAATCAACCTCTTCCCCGAAAGGGGATTGAAACTGAAATTTTATATCGCCAGTGAAGTTCAACGCTGCTTGTCACAATCAACCTCTTCCCCGAAAGGGGATTGAAACAGAAAAACCGGCTTTCACGCTCAGTACCCAGGAAGGTCACAATCAACCTCTTCCCCGAAAGGGGATTGAAACTTTCTGTTGTCATGGTAAACCTCACACAGCGTGCTGTCACAATCAACCTCTTCCCCGAAAGGGGATTGAAACTTAAAGACTTACTAGCAATTGCTTCGGTAATATCCGTCACAATCAACCTCTTCCCCGAAAGGGGATTGAAACTCTTTGGGCGACGATGTTGACACCGTTAACAATCCAAGTCACAATCAACCTCTTCCCCGAAAGGGGATTGAAACACAATGCTAACAACACTGCCAAAAAATACGACTACGTCACAATCAACCTCTTCCCCGAAAGGGGATTGAAACGGATAGTCATACACGGGCTCTTTATCCGCCGCTTTCGTCACAATCAACCTCTTCCCCGAAAGGGGATTGAAACCAGCAAGGGATTTGCCTCTTAAGGCAGAGCAGAGCAGTCACAATCAACCTCTTCCCCGAAAGGGGATTGAAACCACTAACCCAAGTCCCAGTCGTGCCATCGGGGATAGGTCACAATCAACCTCTTCCCCGAAAGGGGATTGAAACTCGTGATACCCAGTGGCAACAGAGTCTGAAGCAAGTCACAATCAACCTCTTCCCCGAAAGGGGATTGAAACAGCCAGAAACCTGGCAGTGCAGCAACAGGATTTGGTCACAATCAACCTCTTCCCCGAAAGGGGATTGAAACCCAGCGATCGCCCTCCGTAGTTGTGTACTCGATAAAGTCACAATCAACCTCTTCCCCGAAAGGGGATTGAAACACAAGGGGCTTAGGGTGAGCATTGCAACTGCTCTTAGTCACAATCAACCTCTTCCCCGAAAGGGGATTGAAACTTTCAAGGCTCGCTTCTCCATCAAGTTCTGTTGGCAGTACGTCACAATCAACCTCTTCCCCGAAAGGGGATTGAAACTGTAGTGAAACCTCTGCACCACCACCGTCTGTCATCATCACAATCAACCTCTTCCCCGAAAGGGGATTGAAACCTTCTGTACCCTTCATGCCGTAGATAGCTGTGTAGGTAAGATGCACTTTTCTCTTCAAGTACCCCTAG
>JBCBKJ010000201.1:0-2103 GCA_038522085.1 Chloroflexota bacterium | reverse complement strand
TCTCAATCTCGATATTGCCATCAGCATATCGCAGATTGAGATAAGAGATAATTTTCCTGCCTTTTTGCCATTGAGCCGCGATGAATATAGTTTACGTGAGGTGATTTCACTTTATCAGAAGGCAGGCTATTTGATGACGGAGATGGATGCAACAGAGCCTGAGAAGTCACGCGCTTATGTTGGGGTACTTATCACAGCAGGAATTGATGGTGAGACTGTAGGTACTACTGTCAATCAGTATCTGGATCGGTTCCGTCAATAGGGGAGTAGGGATGTCGGGGGTGCAATCTAAGTCCCGAACATCCCGATTTTGAAGATTTAAGTTGTTTGCCACACTGCTTCGCCTGCTATGATCCTCTCAAGGGTGTTGGGCAGCGCCTCTAAATTCAACGGTTTAGCCACCATTGCGTCAAAACCTTCACGTCGAATTTTGTTCAGATGATCTACATGGACAGTATGTGCAACAACCGGTGCGTCGATGTCCATCTCACGTAGTTGCTTTAGTACCTGGAACCCATTTGCCACAGGCATTTCAAGATCGAGGAAAATGATGTCGATCTGATCGAGCCGTTCTAGCGTTTCTTCCAGCCGTGAGGGGTGGTTTATCGCCGTTACAATCCATCCCATCAGGACGAGCTGTGACTGAAGGACGACTAAAGTGTTGCGGTCGTCATCCAGAAGAAGCGCAGTACGAGTTTGTGTTTCAATCATTTTTTTCTCCTTAAAGTTTGAATCTTGCGGAACTGGTGCTGTAGTGAATATGTACGAAACTATCAGATTTCATTACTTCGACAAGTTTTTTGGGAAAGGTCATGATGTCGAAGGGTTTAGTCACTAGACCTGAAAATCCTTTGGCTTTGAGCTTTCTAAGAACAGTTGATGGCTCACTCGCGGAAACAGCAACAACACGAGTTGTTTTGTACTGGGGTAGTTCACGTATCTGATCGTAGACATCAAAACCAGATACTCCATGTGGTAGCATCAGGTCAAGTATAAGGATATCGGGTACACCAAATGCTTTTAGGTGTTTCAATGATTCCTGCCCCCAGAAGTCAAATCCAATTTCTTTGACATATCGTTTGAGCATCATTTCGTAAACTGCCCGGATGTCAGGTTGATCCTCTATAACGAAGATACGCTTGTCGCCAAGCGGATATTTTTGTTCAGTAGTCATTTCTTTTAACCTCCCGCGTAAGTCTCCGACCTATGTAATCTGAACACTTTTGATTTTATTGTACCACTAAATTCTTCACTAGTCGCTTTATGTAAACTGAGTGTAAATAGTTTGTCTATTATCATCTCTCAGTATTGAAGCCCAAGTCCGTCAATCACTGTTTCTGGACTGATGCGCTCACGAGGTATATATATGGCAATTTTATCCATATAGATCACTTCATATTCGATGTTGTTGGCGTCAAGCTCTCGTGCGATGGGGGTGTCGGTTTGTCCGGGAATGATTGGAACGAGGAAGATAGGGTTTTCCGCCATGTACACGCGATCAAATATCTCAGGAAAGCGTTGAATACCTCCATGATAGTAGTCATGATAGTCAGCAGCATGAATTTCGCCGCTGCTGTACATCATAAGAGGCTGGGCAATTCCAACATCTGTCCAAACATACAGATATTCGTTTTCGGTCAGGTACTCTGTAATTTCCAATATGTTGTCTGGCTGTCTGTTGTAGTAGGGCGAATCAAATGCCCATGCGCTGTTGGTTAGAGCTATGCCAGCGATGTTCGTTATAAGGAGAATGATGCCTATTGGTAAGCCAAGATACTTGGGTAGGCTGCGTATTAGGATCGCAACGCCAATGGGTAGTGCAGAGTGTAGCATAAGAAGATATCTACCTGTTGCATCGACGGAATAGGCATTAAAGGCTGCTGCACCATATCCGCTTTGTGTGTAGATCAGAGGTATAATCATCAACATAGTCGTGAGTAGAAGAGCGACTTTGTTTTTCTTAGCTATTGCTTTGTATATCAGAAAAATCAGACCTAAACTGTAGGTGACAGCCGCGATCACAAGAAGTAGGGCGAATCAAATGCCCATGCGCTGTTGGTTAGAGCTATGCCAGCGATGTTCGTTATAAGGAGAATGATGCCT
>JBCBKJ010000200.1:0-2577 GCA_038522085.1 Chloroflexota bacterium | reverse complement strand
GACAGAATATAGCTCTACCAGTTCATCACGCACGCCCTCGATATTAACGTCATCGGCTGTGTAATCGCCATCTTCGGCACACATCACACTGATGTACATCGCGTCGGCAATACTGCGTCCAGCATCAATGAAGACCAAGCCACCGATGCGCTCTGCCCAAGCGAAATCGCCTTCGCTACTTGCCTGAATGAAGTACGGCAGAGATGGCACGAACTCAGTGGTGTATTGCAACTGACGAATCATTGCCAACAGACTATCCCCATAGAAAAGGGTCTCGTATTCGATGTCTGTTTCTGGGTCAATGATACTGATTGTCGCTGGATTCTCGTTTAAGTCTGCGACTGTATCAAAGAGCAATGTCTCAAGGTCAGGGTATTGTGTGCTACAGAAAGCGTCGTTTGCACAGGCATCGAACAGAACATCATTTGCATTTTGGGCGGTGCTGATGACATCAGGTAAGAAATTAAGATTGGTCGGTGCAACCGCATCAAAGATGATACTGCGGATACGCTCTTCATGGTCGCGGAGTAGATGTTGACCCAAAAGCGTGCCGTAAGATACCCCGTAGAAATTGAGTTCGCCTGTGTAGCCAAGTGCATCGGCGGCATCCACCATGTCGGCGGCATTCTCGACACTATTGAAATTCGATAGATTCGTGCCATCAGCCGTCACACGGTCAAAGCATTCACCATAAGCGACATCTTCGGCAGCTTCGTATTCATCTGAATTGAAATCTGCGATGAACTCGATAGCGAGGTCGGTCAATTCGGTACAATTCAAGTTTGGTTCACTGTAGAGCGTGCCACGTTGTTCGACCAGCACAATATCACGCTGATTCAGGAACGGCAAAAAGAGAGGCGCGGCTGGCAAAAATAGGTCGATTGTAGAGCCACCGGGACCACCTTGCGCAAAGAGGAGCGGGTCGGGTGCTGGGTTGGGTGATGCACTATTAATGACCGCGACAGCAAGGCGAATCTGGCGTCCGTCGGGTTCGGCACGGGATTCTGGCACGGTGACGAAACCACATTCGACGCCGAGTACACCATTACCAGCCATAAAGCCGGCTGGAATATCCACAGGGCAGGGGGCATCTTCGTAAGCATCTGTTCTATCGGATTCTTGAGCAGATACGCTGATGGACATCATCAAGAGGGCGATGAGTCCGAGAATGGAAAACAACTTCGATTTGTTCACAGATAGTATCCTTTGTGCGTTTAAATCATTGCTGATTGTAGTTTACGCTGTCACGACATAAATATCACCCCAATGATAGGGGGTTGTTCCTCCCTCTGATGGGGGAAACTTTACGCTTTGGGGCGAAGTAGCGTTTTGCGTAGTCAGTAGATGTCTCTCTGTGTATGATATATGCCAATTGTAAGGTAGCAGATGGTTAGCCTATGTTGCGCAAAGTGTTGGTTGCATTGGGTGGATTGCTTATCTTGGCAGGGATTGCTGGGATAGGGTTGTTCTTTTGGTATCGCGGGAGCAGTAACAGTAACGAGTCTATCGGGCGATTTTTGCGCAATCCTGATGCGAATACTGATTTAGAGACACCCGCGTTTACGCAGTGTGAGGGAGCGCCGTTTATTGTGCCGAGCGCGGGGTTCATCGGCTTATTATGGAATGACGATGCCGCGCCGTATAACGCACTGCGTCGGCATACAGGGATTGATATTTTTGGCGGGCAGCCGGAAGGTACAGTGCCGATTTACGCCGCGTATGATGGGTGGTTAACGCGCTTGGATGGCTGGTTTTCTACGGTGATTATTCGCCATGATGACCCCCTACAAGAAGGGCGCACTATCTGGACGTATTACACACACATGGCGGCAGGCAATGGCAGTCGTAGTTTTGTCGCAGATGCTTATCCGGCAGGGACGTTCAATGTACCGATTGAGCAGGGGACGTTGATTGGCTATCAGGGCGCGTACAGTCCGCAATTTCCGGTAGCGATTCACTTGCATATGAGCATTGTTACATCTGAACCAGATGGTAGTTTCCGTAATGAAGCGATACTCGAAAACACGCTTGACCCATCGCCTTATTTTGGCATTGAGCTGGATGCGATGACCCAACGTGAGCGTCCGGTGCGGTGTCGTGAGGAGTAAGTGATTACCGCAACTTATATCACAAAGCGGATGGCGAATGGCACATATTGGCTTAATTGAATGATGTCGTGACTATCAACAATATACCGCTTTTTAGGCTCAAGTTTCTTGCCATTCAAATAAGTGCCGTTTGTAGAGCCTAAATCCTCAATCGTTAGTTCCTTGCCGTTATTTGCTAACCGAGCATGTTTACGAGAGATAAGCCCCGTGTATTTGCCGTGTGGAATTTCAATATCGGGTACATGATTACTTTTTTTGTGGGTGCGCCCAATAATATAAGACTCGCGTCGTGGATAGGGATGAAACGTATTTTCATATGGCGATACTATAAACAACATACCGAGCTTATAGGTCGGTGCAATATCATCAAATATCTGATTGGTGATATGCACAATTTCATTTAAGCCTAACCTATCGCTGGGTGGTGTAGAAGGTGCGTAATCATCATCTGATGCTTCATGTACTTTGT
>JBCBKJ010000199.1:0-2638 GCA_038522085.1 Chloroflexota bacterium | reverse complement strand
AAGCATTTGAGGTGACCTAGTGTGGGTTCGCCTCAAATGCTTAATGAAATGCCCCTACCCACCAAACGCCGAAACACCTGCCCGAATCGCCACCAAAATGACAACCGCGTGAATCAAAATGCTGATAAAGCTCGTCACCAGAAAAATACGGCTGTTCATGCCGAGTGTTTTGGCGGCAAGCGACATCAACCAGATGCCTGCGTATGGCGTGCCGAGTAGGACAAACCACATCCCCCAGCGATTGATACGCTCGCGTGTTTTTTCGGATGACAAAGACTTCAGCCAGCGGTCAACACGTTCAAAGCGCGTTATCTGCTCATACAGAAAAATAATCAGCAAGGCTGGCGTGAAGTTGCCAAAAACAGTCCAGAACACGACTGATATATCATCCAGACCGAGTGCGATAGCGCCTGGCACAGCGATATATATTTCAGCGAGTGGGAAAAACCCGAGAAACCATGCGCTAAAGGCTTTGCCAATATATTCAACCATGCCATTTGCCTATATCGTCTAAGAACTGCACGCTATTCCTCATCCTCAAAGCCATTAGGATGCGTCTGATGCCAGTGCCAAGCCGTTTCGATAATCGTATGCAGATTATCAAATTCTGGCGACCAACCGAGTTCTTCTCTGATTTTGCTACTATCCGCGACGAGTACGGGCAAATCACCTGCACGCCTTTCGCCTTCGACGGCTGGGATAGTGTGTCCGGTGACTTTGCGGACTGTTTCGATGACTTCGCGCACGCTGTAGCCTGTCCCACTGCCCAAATTGTATACACGGCTGTCCCCGTCTTTGAGTGCTTCCAATGCCAGAATATGCGCCTCTGCCAAATCAAGTACATGCACATAATCACGGATGCACGTTCCGTCGGCGGTGTCGTAATCTGTGCCAAAAATCGTAATTTCGTCACGCTGACCGAGTGCAACTTGTAAAACTAAGGGTATCAAATGCGATTCGGGGTCGTGTGCTTCGCCGATATGCGCGTTGGGATGTGCGCCACAGGCATTGAAATAGCGAAGGGCGCAATATTTCATGCCGTAAATTTTGTCCATCCAGTGCAACATACGCTCGCCCCAGAATTTGGTTTCACCATAGACACTGCCGGGAATGAGAGGTTCGCTCTCGTTTATGGGTACGGTTTCTGGCTCATCAAACAAGTTAGCCGTAGATGACAAAATAAAGCGTTTGACGTCGTTTTCAGCGGCGACTTCTAGCAAATTCATCATCGCCAAGACATTTTCACGCAGATATTTAAATGGCTTTTGCATACTTTCGCCAACCAAAATGTGCGACGCAAAGTGCAAGATGCCGTCAATGTCATAATTAGCGAACAAATCATGGATGGCATCACTATCCAGCAAATCGCCCACAATTAGCGTTGCGTCTTCATGCACAGCTTGTCGATGTCCCGCGCTCAGGTTATCAAATACGATTACCTCGTAGCCTTGCTCAATCATCTGCTCCACGACATGACTGCCGATATAGCCTGCACCGCCTGAAACCAAAATTGCCATGTTGTATCCTTCTCTTATGTAGATGTGGTATCTAATGAATGAATAGCCACCACTATACAACGCACATAGCAACTTGTCGTTACACAAACAAAAAAGGGCAGGTTAAAACAACCATGCCCTTGAACAATGTCTTTTATGGGATTGTGTAGGTGGTCGTACTGATACGGGAATAAGAATTGCCTAAACCTTCCCAAAAGACCACATGTACTTTGCCTTCCTCATCAGGTCCGATTTCCGCCTGAAAACGCCCGTCAGACAAGCGATAAATTTGTACATAATTATCCGCTGTTGCACCTAACAAGATAGACCCTGTTGCAGGGATACCACGCACCTCTATCGTGTCTAAAGAAACAAATAAGACCGATACACCCGTATCATTGTATACGACAATGCCTTGGTCACTCAAAGGATAGATAACATGGTCACTACTGAAGGGTTCAAGACGCCCGTCGCCAATAGTCGAAGGTTCTGATACAACTGTCTCTTGTTCAGTAGAAACATTGCATATATGTGTGAAAGAGACTGTTCTTACGACGCTGTTACGTTCAATCAAGCTGAGTGTCACAACTTCACCTGATGCAGGCACGACATTGAATGTCTCTGTACCTGATCCTGAGTCTGGAATATCACGGGTGATAGTGCCAAGACTGGAACTGTTCAGGCTTAGTGTCCAATCAAGATTGGGATATGTCACGGTAATACTCCATATAGCATCCACGCTGGTACAATTAGATTGCCCAGCCAACGTCCCATTAGGACCTGGTGCTGCAAAAACACTACCTACAAAGCTGAGTAGCACAACAACAGAAAATAGGATTTTCTTGAGTATCATGATTTGATAGACCTCTCAATATATGAGTTGATTACATTCATTGAAAACAGTGAAGACTCGCGCGAGAAGTCATGATGATTAAACCACTGAAAGTTTGCTTAATGTATAAAACAGAAATACCCATCTGTGATATAACATCCGGTGAAAAAATGGACAGTCTGTTTAACATTTACACTCTTTTATACATTAAGCAAACTTTCAGTGGTTTAATCATCATGATTTGATAGACCTCTCAATATATGAGTTGATTACATTCATTGAAAACAGTGAAGACTCGCGCGAGAAGTCA
>JBCBKJ010000198.1:0-2763 GCA_038522085.1 Chloroflexota bacterium | reverse complement strand
TGCCCATCGCCCGCTTCTACAATCTGATGTAACTTGCACTCAAAATGTATCGGACTCTCTTGCACACGCGGAACACGGATTTTCTCGCTTGCCAACGGTGTCACCCCTGCACGCTCAAATTCGTCTATCTGCGGCGCGACTTCCTGCGCTGTGATATTCATGGCATCTGCTAAATCCTCACTGACAAAATTAATCACAAATTCGCCTGTCGCTTGTACGTTATGATACGTATCTTTGCGCCCGTTATCGCTACTGCGCAAACTCGTACAAAAAATGACCATCGGCGGATTCGCACTCACCGCCGTAAAATAGCTGAACGGTGCAAGGTTCAAGTTACCGTCCGCATCTTGGCTACTCACCCACGCAATCGCACGCGGGACAATACTCCCTGTAAGTAACTTGTAATTCTCTTTGCGCTCAATGTCGCTAGGGTAGATTGTTTTCATAGTTGGGCTATCCTTACATCACTAGAAATTTATATTTATTGGAACAATATGTGTTATCTGCGCTATACTTGTATCGTGACTACGTTGCTAGAAAGTATCCTGAATGTCAGAGGCACGTCCAAGCAATTTTCCGCCAGCTTGGGATAATCAAGCAATAACACTTTATCATGGCACAACCCTGACGTTTGCGCGACTAATTCAGCAAAATGGTGTTGACCTGAGCAAAGGAAATCCTCGTAGTGATTTTGGTCGTGGATTCTATACTACAACAGATGCGGAACAAGCAAAGGATTGGGCGTGGAAAATAAGTCTTGAGCATGTTGATAAGCCTAGTTTGTTAGAATATAAGGTCAACCGAGAGCAATTAGCGCGTTTAGACACACTCTGGTTTTTAGATGGTAAACGCACCAACGAATCATACTGGAGTTTTGTATTTCATTGTAGAATGGGTAATGAAGGACATGGTAGGCAAGTATCTTCTGGTAGTTTCTATGATGTGGTAATTGGGGCTGTCACTGCTCAATGGATGCAACGTAAAATTTTCACAGATGCTAATCAAGTCAGTTTTCACACTGCAAAATCCCTAAATGCTCTAAAAGAAGCAGAAATTATGCCTGTGACGGAGTAGAAAAATGCTCACTCAACTAGAAAAAGAATCATTCTGGCGAACAGTAGAAGCAACACTTGTTGAGCTATTTGACGTTGACCCCCGTGAGGCGTTTCAAAAGACAACCGAAAAACGCTATCAAGTTGCCGAGCATCACAAAAAGCACCCATCTGATTTCTTCTACAACATAGAAGAATATGATGTTGCTTTACAGCTGAGTGAGAGAAACATAGATAATTCAGACTGGGATAGACACAAAAATACTTATTTTGATTTGAAAGAACGCTTTCAAATTAGTAGTAAGCCTGAAATCAAGTTAGCTCTCAATGCTGATAATCTCACCATTGAAATAATTGGTGATACCGAGCGTATGGAATCATATATAGAGGCTATGGTTTCAATGATGAAGAAACTCGATCTCTCCGAGCATCAAATGATAATTACTTCTTACCCTCATTCAACAGACGTGGCATGATTCTATCCATCATAATCGCTGTATCTTCAATCGACTCGAAATCATCCGCATAAGAAATCATGTTCAGTTGCGGGTCGAAGCTCCAGAAACCCACTGCATCGTACAAATACCGAATGTACGTGTAGCAAATCCCCAGCACAATCCGGCTGTAAATCCCATAAGCCATATAGGGAAAGAAAATGATAACGCCTCTATCATGGATATACAGCACAATGCCCATCTGCTCATTCGGATAATGCAACTCAATATCCCCACCCGGACCCTGATACGGCACAAGGGCAGGGTCAAGTTTGAGCATATGTCGGGCGAGGGCTTTGGTTTTTAACTTTTTGACGGGCCAGAAGGCTTCCGGCACATCCCCGCGCTGACCATTCTCGAAAAGCCATTCCATCATGCTATTGGTGAGCTGACTTGTTTTAGGCGCATAGAGATGAATTTCGTAATTCATAGTGAGCTATACCTCGTCGGATTGCATTACAGCTTGAGTGTCGGCTGGGTTCATACGCTTGCTCATGCTCTTGAGCGCCGCCAACGCTAACATCGGGTTATCGAAGCTATCCGTAGGGGCGCTATGCCATGCCTCATCTGATGTACTTGCGATGATAATATGCCCTTGCTTGACCCGTGTATCTGCTAATTCACGCCAGAAAAGTTCTTTGTCTGGTAGCAGAATACCATCCGGTGTCAGCTTGAAATTCTCTGCTAACGCGACTTCTTCCCCGCGTGATAGTTGTTCCTGCATAATTTGTAATCTATCGCGGGTGATAGCGCGTTCGAGTAAGCGTGTCAGCTTATCAGGGTTGGAATAGACATTGGTAATCGGCAACACTTCGTCTACGTCAGTTATGAGCTTGTAATCGAAAAAACGTCTTTTGAGGCTACCCCCACCAATAACCTCGATATTCTGCATCAACTTGACCACATTCACATACAGGATATACGCTGTATCCGACCCCTGCCGGAACGTGAATCCGCGTTCATATAACACCACTTCTCTATTCCAATGATGCAAGGTATACCACAGCGCAATGCCTGCAATCCCTGCAAAAGCAATTGGCAAGAAAATCGCGGCTGCTTCATCTGGCACAGTGAAAAAAATCAGTTGTAGCACGACTACGGCAAGCGCATAAAAAATACCTGCGCGTATCAATAGCAAAAGTCGATTACTCGGATGATGCGACAAGTATTTATGACCCCGACCCCGTGTTGGGCAAGTATGTATCACATCATCCGAG
>JBCBKJ010000197.1:0-2776 GCA_038522085.1 Chloroflexota bacterium | reverse complement strand
GTTTGAGATTTTATTATAATTCAAAGTGGTTGTCTATGGGTCATGATGGGTGAGTGCTGATTGTTTTTCTCTCATATGCACCCAATACAAAACCACCGACTTGCCTCTACAAATCGTTTCAGATTATAATTAGAACAAATAATCTACATGAGGGTGTGATGATTCAAACTGTCGATGAGCTACGCAAGGCAATACGCGAACACAAACTAGAGCTTTTTGAAGAACAGATTGTGAAAATTGCTAAACCTGCTGTCTATATGGATTTAGCGCCTATCAGCGATGTTGCGCGTTTGCCAATCGGCGCATCTAAGATAGGTGGTAATCCTGACCTCCCAACCGATTTTGAGTGGCAGATGTACAACGGCAGACCGCTCACGTTTATCGGGCAATTCGTGTTGAGTGAGTTAGCCAAGCATCTCCAGCCAGAACACAATCCCTTACCAGAGCAGGGCAGGTTGTATTTTTTCTACGAAGCGGATGAAGTGCCTTGGGGTGAGCCAGAGCAACAGAATGGTTGGCAGCTTGTCTATTTACCAGATGAAAAGGCTGATTTAGAGCACCGAGAGCATCCTGTAGCTGAGGGGGTGTACAATAAAATCCAAGCCCTGCCAGAACACAGTATCGCATTCCGTTCTGGTTTCTCTTTGCCTTCTACTTCTGAGGATAGATTTAAAGAGAAGACAGGCATTGATTTTTATAATGTGACAGATGATTCGGGCGATGCACTGGAAGATGCTTATTGGGCTTTACGAAGTGCTGTATCAGCGTTGAGAAAAAAGGATGCGAATTGGAACGCAGGGCATTATTTCTTAGGGTATCCTGACCCCATCCAAGGCGATGTATCGTGGGAAGTGGCTATGCATAGCGAAGAATTCCGTGCTTATTATATCCCTACACATGACCACGACGCACGTCGGGACGCAATCCGTAGGCAGAGCAAGAATTGGCAATTTTTGTTCCAGATAGATAGTGATGATAGGCTCAATGCTATGTGGGGTGATGCAGGTATTTTGTATATATTGATACCAAAGAAAAGTCTCGCTGACCTGAAATTTGAGCAGTCATGGACAATTATGCAGTGTAGCTGATGCTGTTACGAGGGAGTTTTCTGTGTATAATGATAGCTCAGTATGGTTCATGAGAGAGGTTTAATTGTGGCTATCATTACACGTAACTATCAAGATACAGCAGAAGATTTAGAAGCTATTCAGTCGGCGTTGATGCGCTGGATAGCACAGACAGGCGAGGGCTTTTATTGCCATCCTGGTGATATTGCGCATCGTATCTACAACGGTTTACGAGGAGCATTTTCGTTGTCGGATGTCGTCACTGTATGGGAAGATGAGGGAGAGATTGTCGCGTTTTCTGCCAGCTACCCAAGGGCGTCTGATGCTTATTTCGATGCCTGTGTACACCCTGATTACCGTCAGGCTATTGAAAAAGACGTATTGGTGCGGGCAGGCGAAAATCTCGTTGCAAACTTGAAAACACCTATCCCGAAAATGGTACATGGCGCACTATCGACAGACCCTCAACGTGCTGAAATATTAGAATCTATTGGCTATACACTGGATGCACCGTATTTGCGCATGACGAAGTACGACTTAAATCAGTCAATTCCCGAACCGACCTTGCCAGAAGGGTATCGCATACGTTCCGCAACGGGTGATGATGTGGATAACCTCATTGATGTGCATTCCAGCGCATTTAACAGCACATGGACACGCGAAACGTATCAGTATGTGATGCAATCGCCAGGATATGATGTCGAACGCGAAATGGTCGTCGTTGCACCAGACGGCTCGTTTGCAGCATTTTGTATTTACTGGCTGGATACCGTCAACGGAGTAGGGCTATTTGAACCTGTCGGCACACATGCGAATCATCGGCGTAGAGGTTTAGCAACGGCGCTCATGTACCATGTGATGCACATTATGCGCCAAAATGGGATGCAGTTCGCACATGTCGGGCATGAAGTTAGTAATGAAGGCTCAACTAAGTTGTATGCTTCACTCGGTTTTGTACCATTTGCTACGGATGTGGATTATGTAAAAGCGATAGATACAAAACAGGATGCTATTTAATCTCATTTATGGATAAGAGAATATTCAAATTTTGAGCCATTCTTGGCGTTCGCAAAGTAGAAATTTTGCAGATTTCTGTGCTTAAACAAACTCAGGTTAAGTAGACAACACCTTATCTGTGAAGCGAATCCATAATTGCACCCGTCCGAGTTGCACAATATCGCCATGTGTGATGACATGCGGAATTTCGGGGTCAATGCGAATATCGTTCACGAATGTGCCGTTTTTTGTCGAGTGGTCGGTGATGAAGAGCAAGCCATTTTTATTCGTTAATGTGGCATGACGGCGTGATACACCGAATAATTTTGCGCCAAAATTTGTGAGGTCTATGGTGGGGATAAAATCAAGCGCATCATCTGCACGCCCGATAACAATCTCGTGCATCTCGTGGCTGGGTAGCTCAAAGGTGTGGTCTGGGTTGCGTACAGTGAGTGTAACCGTGCGGTAGCGCCCACGTCCAAAACGCAATAAATCGGGGGCAAGCTCTTCAAGCGAGCCAGTGACTTTCATTGTTTCGGTAGAGCGAAATTTATCAGGAATGTGAGTTTTAACATCACTAGTTTCAACTTCAGTTTCAATTTCTGTGCCGTTACCATCTTCTTTAGGCATGGTGAATCGTCCTATATTATAAAAGTTTCTATAACCATATGCATACAACAGCAGTAATACACACCACAATTTCTAGAAACTTT
>JBCBKJ010000196.1:0-2993 GCA_038522085.1 Chloroflexota bacterium | reverse complement strand
TGGCCGCCGCTCAGCTCCACGTTATACGACTAAAAGTATAAGTTCTGCAGTTTTAGTTGGGTTCTCATATACAGCAATCCGAAACGGTTCATGAAAAAGAGCCGTAGGTAAAGACTTTAGGGAAGCGAAAGACTTGCTGATGAGTCACTAACTCAAATAACCGTTTGACGACAGAGAAGGATGAACAGCGGTGGTGAAATTCGAATAAATTGCTTGCCCTGTAACCACACATCTTCCACTGGATTTTGGGTGGGGTCATTGGGGGCAAAGCGAAGGCAGGTGAGCTTCCAGCTCGACTCCTCTAAGCCATGATTGACCGAATCGAGATAACTTCGAACCGCGTGAGAGCGATGATAACTGGCACCATCCCAAATGACTGCAATTCGGCAATCTGGATACTGATGTTGTAATGCTGTGAGAAAGGCAATCGTCGACTCAGAATTACCTGCATCATAGCCTTGCAGCCAGAAGGTTTGAGTGAAGAGATTCAACGCTCCGTAGTAGGTGTGTCGACAGCGCTCGTTGGTCATCGGAACGTCAATGCGCTCACTCGTCTTCCCCCAGCCATAGCCGCATACATCTCCCCACATCAGATGACATTCATCCTGAAACACCACCAATTGCCCAGCGACAATCTCAGCCCGATGCTTATTCAACCACTGGGTAATCTCTTGTTTTTTTCTCAACCACCGTTGGCTCGGTTTTCAGATTGCGTTTCTGTGTCTTTTTCCAACTAATGCCAGCGTCTGCGAACAGAGTGTAATAGCTTTGCTTCGATGCGAACACCACATCGTAGTGGGTTTCAACGTACTGCTGTAGTTCACCTAATTGCCAATGGTTCTTCTCTTGCAACCAATCCATGACGGCTTGTCGGTCATGGGGACGTAAATAGCCCTGTGACCCTCGATAGGCCACCTTCAATCCCTCAATGCCGTGGTGCTCAAAGCGCTGTTTCCACTTCGTAATGAAGCCAAGTGACACTTGCAACACCGCTTGAATTTCCCGGTACGGGTAACTGTGCATCGCCATCCGAACCGCCAAGGCCCGTTTCAATTCCCGCGGGTCTGAAGCTCTTCGGATAAAGGTATTTAACTCGTCCATCTCCAGCATCACTCCTCAGCAACGACCATGCAGACACCGTAGCATTGTGGAGAGCGTTCACAAATCACTTGGGATTGCTATATCTCTTCAGATAGGAACCGATGGAATTCGTCTTAGAATCCGTTTCAAAAGTGCCGGATATATAGTTAGACAGTAAAGAAGAAATTACTTGAGATTAAGGGGATAACTATCATGTTTGTTTCTAGAAAATCAAATTTTCTTCTATTACAGCTAGTGGTTGCTATATTAGTTTTTCAAACAGGATGTGCAACTCGTGCAGGGAACATTTCAGAAAGTGGAGCCGTAGAGATACGTGACGTAGTCGAGGTTGGTGAAGTAGCAAGTGAACAAAATCTTGTTGAGGAGTACATGACAGTTGCTGGAACGCTCAAGCTCGTAGGTGCCAATTTAGATCGACAATATGGCCGTCTATCTTAACGACGAAGTTGTATTCGAATCCAGTGGTAACCCGCCGGCGTTACATGCGTTATTCCGAGACTACAGAGGAGATATTGCTGTCATTGGGATGTGTGCCAATGGTGGTTGTATCTACCAGATTGTTGAGATAACAGAAGATAATACGCCAATGTTTTCTGAAGAGTTTGGCTTTGCTCGTGTAGATAGGGTACCTATTGCTCACGAGACTTGGAACACACCAGAAATTATCCGGTTGAATGATATTGAATATGAATTGCAGCTGGTTAGATAAGGTAATTGCTTGCTATAAAGTGCCGATATTTCAGTAATTTATGGCTTCGTAAGAGAATTATAGAATTCAAATACAGACTAGTGTCAGTAGTCTGAAACCATGTTGGTGCGGTGGGTGAAGGAAATAGAGGCGATCGCCCTCACGGCATTGCTCTGTTGACATGTCCAATCGCTCCACAATATTCATCTACCTAAAATCAATCGTGCATTAGTGCTGCTCACTTCAATCTAAGCAGCGCATAGGAATCCTACAGAAAAGAGCGATCGCCGTTTCAAAAGATCGCCCCTAGCTCATGGAGAAAAATCAGATGAGTAACTTACAGCAAGTTTTGGAAGATATTCGTTCTGAGATTCAGATCATGTCCAATGGTCGTGGAGTTGGATCAATTAGGGCAGTGGCACGATTGTGTGATGTGGATGAGTCAGGTCTCAGACGGCATTTTAAGGGCGCGGATCTAACACCATCAAAGTTGGCTGAATCTCTTATAAGTCATGGCTTTAAGCCTGCGGATCTAGAAGCATTTTCTCAATCTGGAGTGCCGGATATTGCGATCGCTCTGGATATGGAGAGTTAGCTTGTAGCGATTTCGAACAATTGTTCCCATCACGCAGAACAACCTCCTCTAATCACCTCTACTCTGTAGTCGAGCTTGATAATCTGCTTCAGCTCTGGGACACAACCCCCGCTCTCCATCATTCACCGTGGGATTATTGACGAGATAATCGTGAAGCCAGTTACAGCCTCGTTCCATCAGATCATCGAGATCAAAGTTCCACAGCTTCACCGTGCCGTCCCAACTCGCCGAGGCGAGGGTCTGGCCATCGGGGCTAAAGCTCACTCCATAGACCTCACGGCTATGGCCGTCGAGGGTGGTCAACTCCTCCCCGCTCACACTCCACAGCTTCACCGTGCCGTCCCAACTCGCCGAGGCGAGGGTTTGGCCATCGGGGCTAAAACTCACCCCATTGACCGAATCGCTATGGCCTTCGTTCGCATTGCGTTCCGAAGGGAGGGTCTGCAGCTCCTCACCGCTCACACTCCACAGCTTCACCGTGCCGTCGGCACTAGCCGAGGCGAGGATATAGTCCAAACCCTGCGGGGTCGCTAAGCGAACGGGGCTAAAACTCACCCCTGTGACTGCAAGGCTATGGCCATAGAGGGTCTTCAGCTCCTCCCCGCTCAG
>JBCBKJ010000195.1:0-3138 GCA_038522085.1 Chloroflexota bacterium | reverse complement strand
ATGCACGATGGGGTATTGCGCCTATTTATTCGACACTATAATTCAACCTGTATCAGTCAACATTAGACCACTACCTGGTACGTTAATCACTCAGAGATGTATTACATTGTCAGTGAAAAGCGAGAGAACGCCCATTGGGTTCGCAACATCATGGCAAACCCACGGATCAAGTTCAGCGTTGGCACTGGCTCCAATCCTGAGGAAGTTGTCAAGACGACATCAGCAGTCGGTAAGATTATCGTTACAGAAAATGACGCTGACATCGTTGCGGAGGTAAGTGCCAAGATGAATCAGAAATATAACTGGAGCGATGGTCTCATTGTTCAGATTTTGCCATCAGCGCCTGAATGAAGCAATTCGAGCCAATCAGATGAAAACGGAATGTTCATATGATTGTACGCCATTCGTGCTGCGTCATTTATGGGTAAACTGACCAGAACCAGCGGAAATGCAGCTCGACTCACAGGCAAAACAACGATTTGCTCCTCGATCACAGCTGAAACAGTATCTGACCATACTTTGATGTGCATATTTGGCGCAATACGGGTTGTGCGATTCCATGCCTCTCTGAGAAGTGGCAATTTTTGAAACTTGCTAAGTACATCTTGAAACCAAACTTCTTCAAGATAAGCATGGTGAATATACCGAAACAATCCAATTATCTGTTCAGAGTTATGATGCCATGTTGTGGTGTCTGGCGCGTACATGCTCTGACAACTAAGCTGTGCATCAAAGAACCATGGGATCATGTGACGAGTGTAGTCTGTCATTTCAGCTAACGTAGGGCTTTGGTTCAGACGAATATATGCTTGATTCATATCCTCAGTATATGCACGATTTGAGATAACTTCTGCGGGTAGCGGAAGCGTGTGAGCAATCATACGTGCTCGATTGAGTGCGCGTTTATATTCGTCATCTCGCAATTCGACTTTCTCTGGGCGGTAATTGGCTGCGAGCAGCAGGGTATTTTTCTCATCCGTATTACATTCAAGATAGTTGGCAATTGCAATAATGACTGCTCTTGAAGGAAGGCGCTGAGTACGTCCTATAAGAAGATTTTTGTAAGAGGGAACCAGTTCGCGTAGTTCTGCTTGAGAAAATCGCTTATTCTCTGGATGGGAGTATTTGCGGTACATCGTTTGTTTTTGGACACGCAAGGTCTCAATTTGATGAACTAAATCTTGGATTTCTTTTGTCTGATCATATAACGATTTCATAAATGCTTTCCGAGAAAAGGTAGATTTTTCAATTATAACAGAAGTACCATCCACTCAACTTATGTAATCCAAGATGCGAATCAGTCAGATTAATTGAAAACACAATAGAAGGAAACATGGTATATGCTAGAAAATTTCCCGTGCCATCTTCGATGAGCAACATTTTCTAATTGGATGGAGTTCCTGTGTATACTATCGCTTTCATTGATTTTCTCCTATAGTAATGACAACAACGCCTTTTTTGTGACCTGTATCAACATAGCGATGTGCTTCCACAATCTGTTCGAGGGGGTAGATTCGATCAATGACAGGGGTGATTTCACCCAATTCAACAAGTTGTTGGAGCATGATAAGATCTTCTATCTCTGTGCGTTGTGTATCTAAACTACGGGCAGCACCCCCTGCTACTTTTTTACCTGTTGTCAGGGCATACCATGCAACTTTGATTGCAGCATTCACCATGACAGCGTGCAAGTAGTAATCATTGAATAGATCTTTCACCTGCGAGAATGTCGTACTGCCATGAACATCGAAGATGATGTCGTAGGTCTGTCCACGTGTAACGAAATCCTCTTTTGTGTAATCAATGACGTGATCGGCACCCAAGGAGTGAACGAAGTGCGCATTTTTGCCACTGCACACAGCGGTCACTTCTGCACCAAAGTATTTGGCGAGCTGTACCGCGTATGTACCGACAGCCCCGGATGCCCCGTTGATTAGGACACTCTTACCAGGCTGAGTATTCCCTTTTGTCAGAAAACGCAGTGCGGTAAATCCACCGAACGGGATGGCGGCCGCGGCAGTATATGTGGCGTGGCGCGGTTTTATGGCAACAAATCCATCTTCTGACATACAAAGGTATTCGGCATAAGTTCCGAAGTTATAAACGCTCGAACCAAAAACAGCATCCCCAACTTTAAAGCGTGTGACATCTTTCCCAATCGCTGCCACCTCGCCTGCAAATTCGGTGCCCAGTATTGGTTGTTTCGGTTTTGTGAGTCCCAGCATGAGACGTCCCGGCAACCAGAACATCGGGGGTACGTTAAAACTCCTGATGCGACAATCTCCTGATGTGACGGTTGTCGCATGGATTTTGATGAGAATTTCCTTGTCTTTCGGTGTTGGTTTCTGGACTTCACTCAGTTCAAGAACGTCAGGAGATCCATAAGTTGTACATAAGACAGCTTTCATACGTTTCCTTTTCAACTAAATTTTGCTCAATATCGTGTGAGTTCACAATCATCCCTCTCAACGGCTGCCACCAATGATCGTCTTTAACATATGTCTCGACGAGACCCAATCAGTCTCAGCAAGTTGCGACTTTTGTAGACGAGAACTGAGGACTGACACATTTCACACTGTATTTGTTGTTACTAACTGTCAGCATCGGTTGCTAACTGATTAAGACTGCGACTAACGAAGAAGAACCATATAATCAATAAGATAGCATTCGGAAGAATGATGCTGAGCGCAATGATTTCCGATTGCGTCATCATCTGACGGAGGTAATCAACCAGCGATAGGCTATATGCAGCGATGCCTGTATAGGCGATAGTTCTGTTGAAAATTGGCGTCTCTAACATGACAAGCGAAACGAGTAAACCAGCAACTGATACCAAGAAAAGACCAGCGTTAAACCCACCGACAGCACGCTGGTTGGTATTCACCAGGATCATTTCCCCTGCTGCCAATAACATAGATTGTTCGCTTTCGGTTGTTGTAATTGCATACCTGTTGCTCAAATTGAGCATCGTAAACGGGTTATTCGTTGAAATCAGAATCGCCGTACCGATAAGGATACATACTAAAGCGATGGTTATGACGCTTGGATTGGTCTTTACCAACACAACGTATAACGCAAGAAATACTAATGCAAACATGACATACATGGGCAATTCTAATCCCCAGAAATCGACCAATC
>JBCBKJ010000194.1:0-3162 GCA_038522085.1 Chloroflexota bacterium | reverse complement strand
GGAACGATTTTATATTTCCCTTAGACTTTGCGCTGATGGTATGTCAATGCAAGCTCGATAAAATGTTTTAAAATATCGGTTTGCTTCTCGTCTAATTCACTCCAGATAATTGCCCGATTTCCCTCATACAGAAAAACATCTGAATACATCTGCTGAAACGTCTCGATTAAACTGGTCTGACAATGGACAAACAATGCAATTTGTTGTGTATCAGGGTTATATTCATCAATCCGAATCGTAGTGCCAGATTTTGGTTCTTTAGTTAAGTAGCTGATTTGCCCCCACTTTAGTGTTTCTTGAAGGATACCGATGCCGGCTACTTTAGAAGCAACTTGGAGAATGAGTTGCCTTAAGGTCAGTAACTTTTGCCGTGTCTCCTTATCGTATCCATCAAATACATTCTGAACGTTTGGATCAACAATCTGCATATTCATGAATAATTCCTCTCACTTAACTTGACAAATACACTATATAACATCATTCTTGTCATCTTATGACTAGAATTAAATGCTTTCGTCAAACGTAAAGGCAAAATAATGTGCGAGCAGACAGATTACTCAGAATGATACTCTTGCTCCAAAAAAACAAACATATGAGAGCGCAAGACCTATCAGCAGAACTGGAAGTATCACTGAGTACAATTTATCGAGATATTGATGCTTTGAGTATTGCTGGTATTCCTGTCTACACACAACCAGGAACTCAGGGTGGAATTTTTATTGACGAAGGATTTCGTACTTCCTTATCAGATCTATCACAGAATCAGATATTATCTCTTTTTCTCGCAGTTGATGCAAAATCATTGTTTGATATAGGCATGGAAGAAAGCACTGAAAATGCACTCCTTAAGTTATTTAACACCTTACCAGTATCGCATCAGCAAGCGGTTGAACGTATTCAAGAACGTTTGTATATTGACTCAGAAAGCTGGTTTGATGGTGAAACCACATCCCCATATCTGGAAGTTATTCAACAAGCTGTCTGGCAAGATCAACGCCTCCAACTTCTTTATCAGTCATATGAAATGTCTCCTAAGCACATAACCATTGATGCCTATGCACTCGTCTCAAAAGCCTATGGCTGGTATCTCGTTGGTAGAAAAACAACAGGTGACTATCGTACTTATCGCTTGACACGTATTATTCAACTACAAATGCTTGATGAAACTTTTGAACGTGATTCTGCCTTTAATCTCAAGACATATTGGCAAGAGGCTCAACATGATTTTCGCCAACAAGTAGATGATGACTTTCCAAAATTTTATGTTGAACTTCGTATCCATACATCTGCCTATTGGTATTTGATACGTGTTCTGGACGGTCGCTTTCAACAAGTGCAACCACCTGATGAAGAACATTGGTGTCATGTCCGTATTCAATTCAAGACACAAGTTGAAGCAGAGGCACATATTCTAGCGATGTCAACGTATGTAGAAATAATATCGCCAAATTCACTCAAGACTAAGGTCAAGCAGATTGTGGATGAGTTACAACATCACTATGGTGCAACAAACTCTGTTGGCAAACACTGATTTTTGCACTGCACATAATGGCATAAAGCCGCTTGAACAATACCAACAGTTGTTGCGTATTAACCGCTTTTTCGTTATATACAATCGCAAATATAATCAACTTAAATTTTGGAACAATTTTATGAAAACCAAAGCAGCCGTCTTATACGAAATGGGACAATCCGCGCCCTATACAGAATCCGCACCTCTCGTCATCCAAGAGCTTGACCTTGAAGGACCTGCATCCGGCGAAGTCCTAGTCGAACTACAAGGTGCAGGCTTATGTCACTCCGATTTATCTGTGATTAATGGCTCGCGTCCGCGTGTGATGCCAATGGTCATGGGACACGAAGCAAGCGGCATCGTGCGCGATATAGGCGACAATGTACATTCGCTCAAAGTGGGTGATAAAGTCGTGTTCAGCTTCATGCCCATCTGCGGGCATTGCGTGCCGTGTGTATCTGGTCGAGGCGCATTATGCGAAAATGGCGCAACAGCCAACGGCGCTGGCACATTGCTCTCAGGCTCAAAACGCTTTTCGTTGGATGGCAAGCCCCTCAATCATCATCTAGGCGTATCGGCATTTTCACAATTCACCGTCGCAGCACAAGAGTCGCTGGTCAAAATTGATGATGATGTCCCGCCAGAAATCGCCGCAGTGTTCGGATGCGCCGTGATGACAGGCGTGGGCGCAGTCTTCAATACAGCACGGGTCGAACCTGGTTACAGCGTCGCCGTATTTGGCATGGGCGGCGTCGGACTGAGTGCCATCATGGGCGCGAAAGCAACGGGCGCATACCCTATCATCGCTGTTGATTTGCTAGATGATAAACTCGCCCTCGCCAAAGAGGTCGGTGCATCGCATGTAGTCAATGCCCATACCGAAAATGTAGTCGAAGCCATTCAGGAAATTACCAAAGGTGGCGCACAGTACACATTTGAGAGTGTCGGTAACGAAACCGTGCTAGTGCAAGCCTACGAAGCGACAGTCCGTGGTGGCACAACCGTCACCATCGGACTGCCCCACCCCAGCAAACAATTTGCTATCTCAGCCGTGAGCATCGTCGGGCAAGAACGCACGATTAAAGGCTCGTACATGGGGTCATCTGTGCCACGCCGCGATATTCCGCGCTATATCAATATGTATAAAGCAGGCTTACTGCCCGTCGAAAAATTACACACCCACACCCTATCACTCGAAGACATCAACGCCGGCTTTGATAAACTTGCCAAAGCCGAAGCCGTCCGACAAGTAATTACCTTTGATACGGCATAAAATATTTGATTTTGTACGGACGCCATTTGTAGAGAGGTGTCAAGTTAAGCAAAAAATCATGCTCAAATCAGTTAAAACGTCTTTGGTAGGGGCGAACCCTGTGTAGTCGCCCGCTATCAAAAAGGATGACCAATCAAGCATACAAATACGCCTTTAAGAGCTACAAAAGTTCCCTCTCCGCCAGCGAAGCACAAGGGGGAGGGATAATGTTTAAAATGACAAGATTACCCTAATCTCCGTATTTAGAAGGTGTTTGCAAATACCGTTTTCGTGTCGTTTTGCCTGCTCTATGTCGCACATCGGTTCAAAACCTCGCGGAGGGACAATTTTGACAAAGATAGTATAAACAAAAGGGGACAAATCAGCTAAGTTTCAA
>JBCBKJ010000193.1:0-3347 GCA_038522085.1 Chloroflexota bacterium | reverse complement strand
CGTTTGCTCTTTGATAGCATCAGCACTGATGATAATGGGCGCGTGAATTGGGTCTGGATTGCACCCGATGGCACAGAAAGCGCCGCACGCGATGTATTCTATGATGTAGGCGTTTTAGTCGCCGAACAAGCGGGTACATATACGATTCGCATTGGTGGTCAGCAAGATACAACTGGCTCATTTAGTTTCCGTATTTGGGATGTGCCACCGCCTACTGAAGCAACTATCAGCATCGCGCCACAAGGGTCAGATAGTGAAGTGGGTGTTGTCACAGGTGAAATAGCAACACCCGGACAAGCAAATATTTATACCTTTGAGGCAAGCGAAGGCGAACAAGTCATGTTCGAGAGCATTAGCAACGATGATACTGGGCGCGTGAATTGGGTCTGGCTTGCCCCCGATGGCACAGTCAGCAACCCGCGTGATATTTACTACAGTGAAGGTCCTTTCACTTTCCCACAGACAGGCACACACCAAATCCGCGTGACACCAACCAACGACGCAATAGGCACGTATAGCTTCCGGCTGGTGTATATGGACGAGTGAGTAAATACAGCATACAAAAATCAGATTGTTTAGTCAGGTCTTTGTAGGGGAGGCAGGTCTGCCTCCCGCTGTCTTTAAGTCTGATGACCCTAGCATATTAATACGTACTATTTCGGTACTGTTTTGTGCGTTTTTCGGGTGTCCTACAGGTATCTTATTGTTTTAATTAGCACAAAACGAAAAATCTGTGCTTATACAAAAGTCACAGTGAGGGTGAAACCCACCTTCACGGACGTACCCAATCAATCGTATTCTCGCCATCGACACGGTCTACCACCCATCCGGTTGTGCCATCCGCAGTCTGTACTTCCCACCAACGGAAATTATTATTATTCTGTGGACCACCAATAAGCAGGAGAGGTGTCCCTGCTGGCAACTGTGCCAGTGTGCTACCGTTCGTAGACCCACGTTCACGCAAATTCAAATTCGAGCCATCTGTCGTCACGACCTCTACCAATGCCCCTAAGCGCAAACCATCTTCATTTGTATTCGATACGGCTGGTAAAATCACTTCTGGCTGATAGCTCACCGATTCGCCTTCAATGATGGTGGCTTGTGTGCCGTTATAAATATCGGAGTAATACGGCGACCAATTCTCAGTGAAATCAACATAGCTCAATGTGAGCGTGTCAAAGTTGGCGATACCTGCCCCTGCCATATCCGCGACATTTCCACTCACACGCACATTGACGAGGCTCATTTCACCGTTATTCACGATGCCACCACCCCATGTCGCGTTACCACCAGAAACAGTCATGCCGACAACAAACACATCTGTATTGCGTTCTGTCGTGATAATCGTATCCGTAAAATCACCTGTCAGAATCGTATTTTCGATGCCATTACCAACCAGCGCAACATCACTCGTAATCGAGAGTTGTTCATTATAAACACCAGGCGCAATCCGAATTTCTGTCATGCTCCTTTGTGCATTTGCAATGCTGACTGCACCGTTAATCGTCGCACAAGCTGTCTCGCTTGTCAGGCAATCATTCGCATCATCCCCAGCCGGTGATACAAACAGCGTATCCTCTGCACCAAAATCTAGTGGATACGTAATTGTCAGTTGTTGCCCGATGAAGATGACAGAAGCATTTTCAATATTATTTTGTGCCAGAATATCAACGACTGTTGTATTAAAGCGATTGGCGATTGCCCGTAATGAATCTCCCGATTGCACGACATAGGTAATGGTCAATTCACCCGTTGGCAAACCACCCCCTGTATCAGGTAGCTCTTCATTGCCAGTTTGCAGTGTACTCGTAGGCATAGGCGTTGCACTAGCAACAAAGGTCGCTTGTACAACAACATCAGGTGTCGCTGTTGGGTTAGCTTCACTATCACTCGTCTCATCTACTGATACAGCCGTTGCGACTATCTCTGTCACGGCTATTTGTGTGCGCTGAATAAGCTCTGCTTGTTGCGTGTCAAAGGCGTTAGCTGTCGCTGTTGTATCGACCATTTGCGCGACAGCTGTCTCTTGAATTTCTGTGATGACGGTTGCTGTAGCGATGATAGCGGTTGAGGTTGGCATCCCTTGTGTCGGTGCAAGTGCTACGCTCTCGCCTGTTGTCGTCGCATAGACAACCAACGCCGTCGCTGTCGATTCTATGGCAACTTCAGAGGTTGGCGTAGCAGCATCGGCTGGGGCAAGCGCATCTATCGTTGCTTGCAAAGCGATGACCTGCCCTTGTAATGCAGATTGTGTATTTTGCGCATTCGCCTGTACAACGATATTGGTCGCATTGGCACGCGCATTCTCTTGTAAGTTTGCTATCTGTGTCTGTTGAGCAAAGCGTTCTTGTGCGGCGAGTGTACTACGTCCGTTTGCTTCCTCGATTTGCTCCTGCTGGAACAACGCTACACCCGATAAAATCGCCAGCACAATCACTGCCCCAACAATTGTCGCCGCCAACCGTAATTGACCGCGTGTGCGTGCCGTTTGGCTTGCCAGAATAAAATCGTACTGTAAATCGGTTGGTTTCGGTTCGCGTGAGTAACTTTGTTGTTGCCATGCTTGAAATTCGTCTAATTCCGCGCCCTTGAGCAGATAGCTTGCCGAGCGCCCACTACCCTCCCATTCTTTCGCCCGCACTAGCAAGCGTGTATGCCGCCGAATATAGGCTGGTTCAGTGGTCAGTGCCATTTGTAATTTTGAATACGCATGCTCAAACGCCTGTTCATCGTCATGCGTCTGCGTGAAATCAATCCAGTTATGGGTTTTTATCTCGGAATGCAAGAGTTGCATGTCTTCATTGCTGAGGGGTGCTACTAATAGTGGAATAAACCGCTTATTATTATCGACAGCGTGTTCAATTTCATCACGGCATACTTCCGAGCGTATCGAGTTGGGCGTAATCAAGAACGCGAAGGCATCGGCTGCTTCAATCGCCGCCTTTATCTCTGCCCACCAATCGGCAGTTGCAGGAATATCTTCCCAATCCACCCATACATCCGCTTCATTTTGTGCCAGACGGTCATGCAATTTTTGGGTGAAGGCACTATCGCGCCGTGAATATGATATGAATACATCAGACATCTCGCTGATTTCCCTCTACTCTACGAACACTCGCCCCACTGTCCCTAACGGAATCCTAACGAGTATGGCACAAAAGGGTTATTTACGCGACAGGTCGTTAGGTATAATGTGTGCCAATTATGTTACAGATTATAATCATCGTAATGAGTAAATGCATTCGGACGCTATAGATCGCGCATCCCTACGGATTAATTTAATTGCACACATTATACCTAACGACCTGTCGCGTAAATAACCCTTTTGTGCCATACTCGTTAGGATT
>JBCBKJ010000192.1:0-3839 GCA_038522085.1 Chloroflexota bacterium | reverse complement strand
TTCATCGCGGCTCAATGGCAAAAAGGCAGGAAAATTATCTCTTATCTCAATCTCGATATTGCCATCAGCATATCGCAGATTTAATACCCCCAAATCTTCATCGTGATTATCAACAATGAATATCGCATTCCAATAATCATCGTGAGGCATTTTGATATACTTGCCAACTAAACGCGCTCGCCAGATCGGGCTTTCAAGCAATCTTGTGATGACTACCTTAGCCTCATCTTCTAACAACTCTGACCCTGAAACAAATACCTCTGGCTCGTATGAAATACCATTGGTGATTGTTATCGGAAGAGATAGAACTTTGTCGTATCGCTCCGCATCTGGTCGCTTACCAGCAATGGAAATGCGCGGCGAACTACCTCCCATCTTTACAATAGTGACCCACAATTGTCTTTTTGAAACCATATAATCATCCTCACTCCACACCAACAGCGGATTTATGAATCCAGTTAGACCGCTGTCCCACTTAATACCAAGACCTCGACCCTTCGAGGCGAATATACCATGCGGATCATCATGTTCAGTGACTGTCCCCCACTCCCCTACTGAGACATAAGACACATGATTACGTGCTTCGACTAGGATAACCCGCGTGCCTACTGGCAAGAGATCACGCCACTCATCATCGTATTGCTTCCATAACCGCTGGATCTCCTCGTCAGCCTCCAGCGCTGCAAACAGCTCGTCAGGAATTAGTTGCTCCCAAAGATCATCCACCATAATACGGAACCCAATCATCCTCATTTTCATCAACATATGGCGGCAAATCCCCCCAATCATCACTCCAGAAATCATCAGGGGCGAGATAATCACGCCCACAGAATTTTGGATTTGAACCTGGATACTGCACCATAAACGCACACTCACGAAACCAATCTGATTGCATCAGCTCAGCATCGTCGATTTGGGCATCAATCCAAATATGGGCATGGTTTTCGTACCACTTGCCTACAATTTCAACTACAAGCGTGACCTCTTTGTAAATCCAGCGGGGATCACCCCAATCTTGAGGACGCGATAGTTGAATAATTCCCGGCGTTTCTTCGGTTGAATCTGCAATCATCACTGTCCATGGATTATGCAGTACGATACGATCTTCAGACATAAATACTCCTCAGAAATGCTTATACAATTATTCAAAAAGTTTTGTGTCATGACCTACTTGTTCATGACGGCTAAATACAATTACAGGCGACCCAGCATCGAGCCACTCCATACGCTCACGGTAAACAGGTTCAATGATTCGTTTGACCAGAATGCCTGTCTCCCCCTCCCCTTCTCCATCATCCGTCTGAGGAATCTCTATCCAATCAAGTCCAGCATACAAATCACCCCACCATAGAGCCAAACCAACACGATAATCTTCTGGTTGGGACAAATACTCAGAGGCATCCGCAAGCCTCAGCGCGATAAGTGGCTTTAGACCAAACCACTGACCAGTATCAACGTGATCCTGCAACAATTGTACGCGATCCATATCCGTAAAATCTCCATCCTAATAGGCAGAGCATCAACTGCCCTGCCTATATACTTTGACTGATTACCCTGCCTGAAGTTCCTGAATGATCTCTGGCGGAACTTGACTCAGCCGTGCATAACCCTCCATGTTGGCTGACAACGGAGTTACGTCGGATGTTGACTCGAATTCATTGATTACCCGAATGCGATCTTCATCATACCAATCCTTCAAAAACGGTGATACGAGTTCCGCAAAACCCCCGAAAAGAACTAATTTATCCACACCCTTCATAGATGAAAGGCGTTCGTCAATGATACGATTCGCCACAAATTCGGCGTACTTCTGACACCACTTCTTAAAGATCGGTTTCAAATCTACGGTGACCCCAAAGTGGAGTGTCCAGTCAGATGTATCCGAGAACAAACCACCTGTTTGCATCCCCTTCCGTAAGACAGCATCAAGGTGATCTGGGGTCAAAATCTCAAAATGCGGAGATAATGCTTTGACCTGACGAAGCACATTTAGCAAGATCATTGTGTAAATGCCGCGATCTGGAATTGTTGTCTCACCCAGATTATTCACTGTCATTGCACCTGAGCGCATCTCAAGAATATCAAGAGTGTGCATACCACCATCCAAACCGTAGACGACACCACCTAGCTCACTCGTTTCGACTAGCCGTCCCTTGCGATCAATCGCAAAGCAGAGCAACGCACCAATCAACTCGGGGCGAACTTCCACTTTTACAAACTTAAATTTGCGAGGGTTCTTATCGTCACGAAGCTGCACCTGACGCTTGCGGGGATCATAGGTAACTTTGTTTGTATTCTCGTCTTTAACCACCTGAG
This sequence comes from Chloroflexota bacterium, assembly GCA_038522085.1. GTDB lineage: Bacteria > Chloroflexota > Anaerolineae > Aggregatilineales > Phototrophicaceae > JAUZRW01. The sequence continues at coordinate 1,523 of JBCBKJ010000192.1, read as the reverse complement.
TCAACCGTTGCTTGATAGTGTTAGCATGTTCATTGAAGTGACCTGGTGGAATAAGTACCGTCAGTTCCACTTTATCACCACTATTGACTTTGAGCTTCGCACAAGCGACATCAATCAGAAATTGTTGCATCGGATTCCCATATCGCATCACGCCTTGGTGACGGTCAATGACGACTCCCCGCATACCGAGGCAATATGATCCATAGGTGTATCGACTATCGTTCCAATCTGCATAGTCAAACTTGCTTTGCAGAGTTTTCAGAAAGTCATCGTCAAAATCATCCCCACTCACCTCTGCCCGCATCGACGCAAAGGAGGCATACACATGCCGCCCCGAATCCATAACCTTCACACCCTCGGTATTACCGTTACCGTTGTCGATAATCACCTTAGCCACCTCACCACCACCTTTTTTAGTTCTAGCCATGTTATAATGTTCTCCGTACTTGAATTGAGTTTAGGTACAAACGACGAATGTGGCGCTGCCACAAACAGCGCCCGTTCCCGACATATTTAGTCTTCATCAAATAGACCTAGAGCTGATTTCAGCATTCTTTTTGTTACTGAATCCCCTTCTGGTACATCACCTCCTTCAACCATGAGCGACGATAGATCAAATTCATCATCGTCAAATGATGTGTCTATTTCCTCATCGCCCAAACCATCGAAATTGAACTCCGCACCTCCATCCATTTTTGGCTTAACACCAGGAAGAGTGTGATGGGTGTTGCTCTCAAGTAGTGATGCCATATGCGCCATAAGGCGTTCTTCAAGACCCCGAACTTCGTCAGCAACTGCGTTGCGAGTTGATCCAGTCAACTCCCCTATTTGATTATTGGCAACTGTCGATGGAGCTAAACCATATGACACAGCCTCAGCAAGAGATCGCATCTCCTTGAGCAAACGCATCTCAGCAGTTGATGTCTCTACATCAACTGCCCCATCACCGTTTTCTGCTGTACTGAGAATTCCATCGGTATCACCAAACAACAATAACGGCGCAAGAGTACGCAAAGAGATCCGCATAAATTGCGTGAACATACTTGCTTCTTTTAACTCTGCGATGGTACGGATATGTTCTGCATCCTCAAACCAATCAAGCTGCACATAGAAACTCTTCCGAGTCCCCTTGCTACCTGCAACTTTTTCACCCCATCGCTGTATACGTTCATCTACGCTATTCACGGCAAAAACCTCCAAAACATGCACTAATGCACCCTGCATTAGTGATTATATCACAAATTGTCACAAATCCAACAATTAGGCAGAATTAAAAACAAGTTTTTCCGTCGATACAAAAAACAATAGCAATTAGGCGATATAACAAAAATGTGGCATAATGATAATGTGCGAGAGATGCAAAATTGTGGTAATTGGTAGCTAGGGGACGACGCACTTGCGCCACTTGGGGCTAATTAGCCCAAGAGTCTGAATAGGGTATTTGTGTTATTGCGAGTGTGGAGTTAAATAAAAATGTCCCATGTGTTGAGGATATTCATGGGAGATAAATCCCGCCACGAATT
>JBCBKJ010000191.1:0-3928 GCA_038522085.1 Chloroflexota bacterium | reverse complement strand
TGCTCATGGGTTAAGTACACAGGGGTGCGTATGGTACTGTGAGTAGCTATCGCGTGTTTGTTGACCGCGTGCTGGGAGGCGATTGTTAGCGCATCGTTTTCCGGCACGTATTCTTTATGTAGAGCTGTCAGCGATTAGCTTTCAGGCGTCCGTTTTCGGTGGCAATTTGTAACGATAATATGCTAAAGTGGAAATAAAAAGGTAGGCATTTACCATGACCTTTGAAGATTTGCTCCAAGCTGTCGATCAACTTACAGATGAGGAACGCCAACGTTTGCAGATGTATCTTTCCCAGCCGAAGCATCCTGATATAGCAGTTCTCTCAGCAGAAGAAAGAACTAAGAAGTTAATAGCCGTACTTGATGCTTTGAGAGAAGGTCTATCGGAAGAAGAAATAAAAGAAATAACCGACGCCATGACTGAAGATTATATTGAACCTTGGGATGAATCCGAGTGGACAGAATGAGCTATATTCTTGATACCAATGTCATTTCAGTCCAGCGTACCAACTGGCGTCTAAACAGCTAATCCTCCTCATTTCACTCTGCGCATGTGCCTATAAAACGTGCTACACTCTGGTACAAATTAAGACCTCAGTTGCGCCCAAGGCAGGGATACTATTTGCAACTGGCATCACTTAAAGATGCTGTTGTAGATAAGGTGAAATGACAGAGGTAAAAGGTGAATATGTGACGAACGCAAGTTCAGAATTAAGTACGGTATTTAAATCGCGGACGCACCAAGGTGGCGTCCCTACACAGTTGGTAGATTTTTCAAGCATAAATGTTCAATAAACCAACAAAATGTAGGGACTGGGCTTGCCCTATCCGTTTTCACCGTGCTAATTTTTTAAGTCACGAAAATCATCGACATATCATTTTAAAAACTTTCTGAAACGTATACATATAACCGTTTCACCTTTTTGCTTTTTACCTAATCGCCACGCTACAGGGTGTTGCTTACCGGAACAGGCTATTGACTGAGGTGCGTTATTTACACACACCAACGTAGAAAGTACACGCACACACATGAACACACATACCAATCGCATAGGCATCCGCAAAGAGGACGAGAAGAAGCGCAACGAATACCGTGCGCCCCTTGTGCCAGCCGATGTCGGCATATTACTTACGGAGCATGACACTATAGAAGTCATTGTCGAGACAGGACACCAGCCGGAGACGGTTTATCCGCGTGCCTTCTCGGATGATGAATACACAGCCATCGGCGCGACAGTCGGCAGTATGCGCGATGCTGATATTATTTTTGGCATCAAAGAGATTCCGATTGCTGACCTTTTGCCTAACAAAACATACGCTTTTTTCTCGCATACGTATAAGGGTCAGCCTCATAATATGCCGATGTTGCGCAAGCTGGCGGCGCTCGGCTGTAGCCTGATTGATTACGAATTGATTGTCGAAGATGTAGACGATGATTTATATCAAGTAGACCGTTATCGGCGCAAAGTGTTTTTTGGGCATATGGCAGGCTACGCTGGCGTGATTGATACGCTACACGGACTCGGACAACGTTATGCTACACGCGGGATAGAAACGCCTTTCGGCAAAGTCAAACGGGCGATGGATTACACGAGTGACTTTGGCAACTTTGGTGATTTTGCGCAAGCGATGGCGGGTATCCGTGACCTCGCCATAGACATCCGCGAGAATGGCATTCCAGAGAGCATCGCGCCTGTGGTCATCGGCTTAACGGGACATGGCAACGTTGGTAAAGCGGTGCGCACGGTACTAGATAATCTGCCACTGGTCGAAATCACGCCGGAGCAACTCATCGACTGGAATATCACGCCGGATGAATCGCATCATCATGTGTATCTCGTACATTTCAGCCGTGCTTATCGTGAGCCTGCCAAAATGCAACAATATTTGCCACGCCTCTCGGCATTGATACATGGTTCTAAATGGTTGCCACATCAAGAGCGCATCATCACCCGCGCCTTTTTGCAGGGCGATAGCGGACAACTGGAAATCATTGGCGACATCAGTTGCGACCCTAACGGCGCGATAGAAATTAGCTATCCCACCTACCCTGATGCGCCCTTCTATACTTATCTGCCAGCGAAAGACGACCTTGCTAAAACATGGAACACAGCGCAACGCGAAGCAAGCTGTGTTAGTGGGATACATGCAGAGGGTGTCGCGGTCATGGCAGTGACTAACTTGCCAACTGAATTTGCACGCGGGGCATCTGTCTCATTTAGTGCGATGCTCAATCCATTTATTGCCGAACTCGCTAAGGCTGATTTGGATGTGCCGTTTGCAGAGCTTGACTTATCTCGTCAACTGAAACGCGCTTTTATTTTGCACAAAGGCGAACTGACACCCGACTTTGCGAAACTGGAAGACCATATCACACCTCGCGTCGCTATCATCGGTGCTGGGCGCATGAGTGAAACCGTTCTGAGCTATCTGGTTGAGCATACGGATTACGATTTCATCATTGCGGATGCCAACTTAGACAACGCGCAAGCATTAGCAAAACGCGCTCCCTCCAATCGAGTCACACGCACCGAGCATCTGGCACTGGCTACGGATGGCAGTGATAACATGGCACTCAAAGCTATTCTGAACGATGTGGATGTTGTCGTGAGTTTGCTACCCGCATTTTTACATCCGGTGATTGCGGAGACAGCTATCGAAACGCGCACGCATCTTGTCACGGCGTCGTATGTCAGTGAGGCAATGCAGGCACTTGATAAACGTGCCAAAGACGCAGGTGTCCTTCTACTGAACGAAGTCGGTGTTGACCCTGGCTTAGACCATATGTCAGCTATGAAAATCATCGACACGCTACACGCAGAAGGCAAAACGATTACAGCGTTCACATCATTTTGTGGTGGCTTGCCCCTGCCAGAGACGGTTAAGCAAGATAATCCACTACACTTCAAGGCGTCGTGGAGTCCGGCTGGTATTCTGAGCGCGGTCAATCGTCCGGCACGTTTCATCGAAAAAAGTGCTGTCTTAGAGCAAGCACCCCTAGATGTATTGCGCGGTGCATCCGAGATAAACATCGCGCAGAGTGAGCATCCACTGGAAGGCTACCCGAACGGTAATTCCGAACAGTATCAGTTGATTTACGGTTTAGCAGATACGGAAACGCTCATTCGTGGCACATTGCGTTTTGCCGGCTGGAGCGATATTTTCATCACGCTACATGAACTCGGTTGGTTCAGCGATGTACCCAGCACCACTATTGCGCTCAAAACCCGTGATGCAGACCTCAGCGATGCGGTACGCGAAGTGGTCACATGGCTGACTTTACATGGTGCAGAAGACGATAGCGTTAGCGCCCATGACTATCTGCGCGAACAGTTCACCAGCAAAGATGACCTCGCTTATTTCGACGGAGAGCTAGACCAATTGGTGATGGTACACACTTTTGATGCACAATCTAGCAATGGGCAAACCGAGCGTATCACCTCCGAGTTATTCATTGTTGGCGATGAAAACGGACACTCTGCAATGGCGAAGACCGTTGGCTATCCGTGCGCGATTGCTGTGCAGATGGTTATGGATGGCACATATGCTGAAACAGGCGTGCAAATCCCGACCACGCCTGACCTCTATAACCCGATTTTGGATGCGCTCCTGCCGTATGGTATTCAGTTCAAGGAACAGGTGAGCATAACATCTTAACTAGAACTTTGGATAACTATTTGTGTGTTCATCAACAGTCTAAATCAGCTACTTTAAGCTGGTCAGCCTGTCAGCAAAGGAGTTGTTTTTTCGCCTGAAATTAAGCTATTTTTGTGTCTCGGACACGCCGTTGCGCGTCCCTACAGCTTTATTTCATTACTAACTGTATGTTGTTAAGTGATAAATAGCGTGCTGTTTGACCTGAAAGCATGTTTTAAGGCTTAACCTGATGGCTATAAACCTGTGTGTTCACCCGCTAAGATGCAGAAAAT
>JBCBKJ010000190.1:0-4000 GCA_038522085.1 Chloroflexota bacterium | reverse complement strand
TTTTAGAAACAGAATAATTCTGTTTCTAAAACAGTTTTTTGACCTCCTTTCCCAATCGTTGTTGCGCAATGGGGCAGGAGGTTTTTGGTTTGAAACGTTTGTAAGAAAAATAGGGTTTTTGTGCCAGATAGGGTGTTTTGTTGCGGTATAGCGCAAAACCGCAATAAAAACGTTTTTTCGGTTTGGATTTTTAAATAGAAAAGTGAAAGCGCAAAGGTGAAAGGTGAAAATGATTGTTCTTTTAGTCAAGGTTGCTGTATTCCTGTTTGGTAAAGTGCGGTCTGGGTTGAGTATAGCTGATTTGTGAGGCGGGCGGTGGGTGATATGCCCGTTGATATGATTTTTTTGTGTGGGAGAGTGATTCTGTTTCGTATTTGGTAGAAGGAAACCTCCTGAAAGGGGTTAGAAAAGCGAGCTGTTGTATCGTCAGTGACACAACTTCCCTGTTTATTAGTGACTACCCATATTTCACGCAAACATAGCGCACTGCCACAGGTGTGACTCGCTAACATACGGTATACTAACGCTGGATATGAGCGTACAAAGGACATAGTCATGGCGAAAAGAAAAAACGTCGTTTGGATGTGATGGTCAGCAGTACCACGAAAGATTTAGAGAAGCATCGTAAAGAAGCTACAGATGCTGTTTTGCGTATGAGGATGTTTCCGTTGGTGATGGAGACATTAGGCGCGACAGGTGGCAATGCGATAAGCGATTCTATAAAACTGGCGAATGACGCCGATGTGTATATTGGTATTTTTGGCAAACGCTATGGCTATGTCCCTGATGATGCTAAAAACAATCCGAAAGAAATTTCTATCACACAGATGGAATATGAACGGGCGATAGAGCGCGGGATTCCAGTGCGTATTTTTGTGATGCACGACACACATCCTTCTCCGACGGTAGGGGAGCTTGAGGGATTTATTGAGCAAACCGAAGAGGGTAAGAAAAAACACAAAGCATTAGTTGACCATCTGACGACAGAGCATGTAGTGCATTTTTTCAAAGATGAGACGGATTTACGGGCGGCGATTATCCAAGCATTGGCACTGCTTCGTGATGAAGTGGAGGATGATAATGATGAAGACGACGAGGATGATGAAGAAGCTGACCCTGAGTCATTGTTGCCCAAACCACCCGAACTCTATGCCAAGCCGACCTATTCGTTGACGACAACGTTTATCGGGCGTACCCGTGAATTAAGCACGCTAGACGCATGGGCGCAGTCGGATGACATCATGATGATTGTTGAAGCCATCGGGGGCATGGGCAAGAGCGCAGTCACATGGCAGTGGGTACAGACGCAGACGGTTAGAACATTTGATGGCGTCATCTGGTGGAGCTTTTATGAGAGTGGGGCGACGATGGGCGCATTTGTGCGTCATGCGCTGGGGTATGTCACGGGAACATCGCCGGATGATTATAAAGGGCGCGATGTGATGGCAAATTTTACAGAGTTGCAAAGTGCATTGCGCGAAGGGCATTATCTGCTGGCGTTGGATGGGCTGGAACGGGTTTTGGTGGCGTATCATCGTTGGAATGCGGCACAGATGCGCGGTGATGAAATTGGTGATGCGGAAGCTATCATCAAAGACCGTGATGTGCGGACTTGTACTGACCCTAAAGACAAGCAGATTTTAGAGGGGTTGTTGACCTGCACCCATACGAAAGTGCTGATGACTTCGCGCCTGATTCTTATTGCGGTTGAAAATGAAGCAAATGCTTTGCGCCCGGAAGTAAAGCATATTCACCTGAATGGGCTTGACCCTGACGACGCGCTGACCCTGACCCGCGCACAGGGCATTGCGGTAGAGAACGAACGCCAATTTAAGAATTTCATGAAGACCTTTGGCTACCATAGTTTGCTGGTCATGCTGGTGGCGGGACGGGTTAATAAGTACCGTCGCGCACGCGGGAATTTTGATGCGTGGTATGCGCGGGTGGGGCGTGATTTGACTGTCAGCCAACTGGATTTGAAGCAACAGCAAACTCATATTCTGCAATTTGCCTTTGATGGCTTAGACAAACAACAAGACCGCTTCTTGAGCCAGATTGCCGCCTTTGGTGACGCGGTAGATTATGAGACTATGGCTGTCTTCAATCCCTTTGTGAAAGTAGCTCCACAGGAAGTAAAAGAGTCTAATATATTTTTTGAAGAGTACATGCTTGAAAACGCAGAAACAGAAGAAGAAAAAGCTAAGTATCAAAAGCGTATAGAGGATAAAAAAGCACCCTACGAAGCATATCTGAAAGAAAAAGAAGCATACGAACAGTATCTAAAATCGGCTGATTTCGGTGAAGCAGAGTCAGATTTTGATGACCTTTTAGGTGAACTTGAAGAACGTGGATTATTGCGCTGGAATCGTGACAAAGATACGTATGATATGCACCCTGTTGTACGGGGTTACGCCTTTGACCGTTTGGAGGGCGACCAGAAGACAGGAACATTTGAACGCATTGAAGGGCATTTTCGGGCGCAACCAGCCGACGATGTAGAAAGTGCGAAAGAAGTCGCTGACCTGACCAACACGATAACGATTTATCGGGCGTTGGTAGGTGCTGGTAAACTGGATGAGGCGGCACGATTTTTTGATAATCTTCTACGTGACCAATTATGTCAGCGCATTGCTGCTTACTACACGGTGATTGAGTTGCTGACACCACTTTTTGGTAATGGCACGAACACACTACCGACGCTCACTGAGCCACATTTTCAGGATAATATTACTAATACAATAGCGAATATGTTCTATTATGTGGGTCGTAAAGATGAAGCTATTGTTCTGGAAGGCTTGCAACTCAAGTTGAATATTGATCAAGATGATGATGCGGACAATTTAGGCATTGGTCTACGGAATTATGCAATTTCACTGGAAAGCAATAACCAACCCATGCTTGCGCAACAAACTATAGAACTTGCACTGGCTCTAGCAGAAGCAACAGATAGTATCAATATGATAGCTCGTTCGCGTGTGTTTATGCTAGGCATTTACAAAAATACAGGGCAGTGGGAAGACGTAGAGGCGACTTATAAGCTACTGCAGGACGCACCACCTAGAGAGATTTACTGGCAAACTGATATTGAGAAATATTACGCGGAAATTCTGATATATCGTGGTTTGGATGCACAGGTGATACTCGATAAGGCGGAACAACTTGCTAATGCAAGTGGTGATGCACATAGTTTACGGCAAATTCAACGTTGGTATGGTGAAGTTGCGTTACAAGCAGGTAATGCTCAACAAGCTAAAACGTATTTTGAAGATGCTCTCAAGCAAGCAAGGAAACAAGGCTCTGTGGAAGTAGCAACCTATTTAGGTTGTTTAGCTCGTGCAAACATTACAATCGAGAGTGAACGAAGTTATGCGCGTATTGAAGAAGCTCTCGGACAGACTTACAAAGAAGAAATTCATGATTTGTATGTTTCGATAGCTGAAACGTATCTTGCATTGGATGATAAAGAAGATGCGAAAGATTATGCTATCAAGGCGTATAAAGCCGCATGGGCAGATGGTCCGCCGTATGTATGGTGGTGGTATTTGGAGCGTGCGAAAGCGGTGTTGGATGCGCTGGGTGAACCGTATCCTGAGATGCCGCCGTTTGACCCTGATAAAATTGGCAAGATTCCGCATGAGGATGAGATTCGGGCGTATATTCGGCGCAAGGGTGGGGATGTGTGATTACCTCTCCCCCAACCCCTCTCCAAGACGTTCGTTCCTCACTGATGGAGAGGGGCGCTTATTGATTGCTTGCACAAACGTATCTAAAGCATGACAAAGCTCTTTTTCTGTACTTGTTTCGGGCGCACTGTAGTAAGCCCCTACAATTGTTGGGTCATTCAGGTTGTTAAATGGTGGACAACGCAGGCGTGTGTCCCATGCCTATCAATTTAAGTGATTTTTCGGTAAATGAGGACAGTCTATACAATTTTCTTGCCTGACCCCCTCCGTCGCTGACGCGACACCTCCCCGAAGCGTCAGGGAGGGACTTTTGTAGC
>JBCBKJ010000189.1:0-4178 GCA_038522085.1 Chloroflexota bacterium | reverse complement strand
ATATTCGCCCATACTAAAACACCCTAACTATTTATGTGCGTATGTTATTTGTTGCAAATTTCACAATTTGCTCATAATATATAGTAAAGGGATGACAGACGTCACACAAAGCGTAGTACCTTTGTTTTGCACTATGCCTTTAGACTAGGTGTAAACCTACAAAGAAGCAGATGTGTAAATCTTGAGGAGGCGCTTTATGTTCGAGAATGTTGTAGTCAGCACATGGATGACCGAAAACGTTATCACTATTAATCGGAATGCGCCAATTAGCAACGCGCATCGCGTGATGAAGCAAAATGACATTCGCCGTTTACCTGTTATCGAAAATGATAAGCTGGTTGGTATCATCACGATTGGCGATGTACGCGAAGCGAGTCCATCGGATGCGACAACCCTAAGCATCTGGGAACTCAATTATCTATGGGCGCAATTGACTGTTGAGCGCGTGATGACGACTGATTTGCTGACCGTCACACCAACGACCCCTGTTTTGGATGCCGCAGAATTGATGCTAGAACACAAAGTAAGTGGTCTGCCTGTCGTAGAGAGCGATGGCACACTGGTTGGTATCCTGACTGAAAGCGATATTTTCCGTATGCTGGTGCGCTCGCGTCAGACTGTGCGCTAAGTGAAAACCGACGCTTGGAGCGTATTGTATAACCTCATATGAAAGGAGCGTGAGTGGTCGGATGACCACTCATGATGCGTATGAATGTATTAGATATGATGACCAAAGACCCTATAACAGTGCAAGCGGATTTTTCGTTGCGCAAAGCCTTGAGCATCATGGATCAAAATAGCATCAAGCATGTACCTGTGATGAGCAAACAAGGGCATTTGATTGGTGTGCTAAGTGACCGTGATTGCCGCCACGCTTTAAATTCACCTTTTGTCATGCGGGAACGCTGGCAAGATGAAGAATTAGCGATTCGGGTTCAGGTACGGTCTGTGATGACACCTGCGCCTATTATCGTTGAGCCAAATACCCCAGCCGATAAAGCTGTTGGGCTGATGTTAGAGCATCGGATTGGCTGTCTGCCGGTGATGCGTGCCGAAACGCTCGTTGGCATTATCACACGCTCGGACATCTTAGTTGCTTTCATGAACATGCACCGCCATTACGAACGCATCGCACAAGATATTCCAGGTATTGCGCGGCTTCCTCGTACCAATGCGGAGTAGTCATGATTGCTGTTCAACTGAATAACCCTATGCTTTCCCTACTTCGCATGGCGGACGCTTGTTTGCTATGCGAGTTTTACGTTTAATGAGTATCCTCTGACCTTTCTTTGTTAATGAATTATTTTGCATGATAATGACAGTGTAAACAGCAATACGTTTGCATGTACTGTGGCATCACGCGATGAGTAAACATTGGATAAACCATGACAAATACAGAACACGCCGTCATTGACGTACAAGCAGTGACGAAAGAACTCAAACTCGGAACACATACTGTCCATGCTTTACGTGGCGTGGATCTGACCATCCATGCAGGTGAGCGTGTGGGGATTGTGGGTCCATCAGGTAGTGGCAAAAGTACACTCTTGGGCATCATTGGTGGCTTAGATACGCCTACACACGGGAAAGTCTTCATAGATGGCATCGACATATCGCGCATGAATGAAGATAAGCTCACTGAAATTCGGAATGACAAAATCGGCTTTATCTTCCAATTTTTCAACCTCATTCCAACACTCACGGCTGTTGAAAATGTTGCTCTACCGATTCAATTTGCAAGGCGTACAGCATTTAACCCAACACGCAGAGCAAAAGAACTGCTCGAATTGCTAGGCTTAGGAGACCGCATGCACCATCGTCCAGCACAGTTGAGTGGTGGTCAGCAACAGCGGGTCGCTATTGCGCGTGCATTGGCAAATGAGCCTCCACTACTCCTCGCAGATGAGCCAACAGGCAATCTCGATAGTGAATCTAGCGCAACTGTGTTACGGGCATTAGATGAGGTACAGTCTGCAATGGGGACAACGATTGTCATTGTGACACATGATATGAAATTAGCGCAACAGAGCAATCGCACGATTTTGCTCAAAGATGGTCAGGTTATAGACGACGATTATGTGGCGACAGATGACGGTCTGGCAGAAGATTATCTGTCTATTCCATCTTGAGACGCGCTTGCAACCATTATTTTTGCAATAACTATACAGTTAGTAACAAGTTAGAAAACTGAGATTGTGCTACAATATGGGCGTTATGTTCACGATTTCAGGATGATACTCGTATGCGTGCCAATTTTTTGCTGGATTATGATGTACTCACAGTAGACCGTCCACAGAAGCTGTATTTGATGGCACGCTTTGAGGCAGGTAAAGGACCCGATGATAAGATACGGCGTCCCCTCAATCTGAGTTTGGTCATTGACCGCAGTGGGTCGATGGCAGGTGACAAGATTGATTACACCCGTCAAGCCGCGCAATTTTTAGTCCAGCATTTAGGCGCAAATGACACCTTATCTATTGTACTTTACAACGATAAAGTGGAAACCCTCCTCGCGCCAGAAGTCGTTAGCAACAAAGATTCTGTCTCCCAATTACTAGAACGTATTCGCGTGCGTGGTACAACCAACCTGAGTGGTGGCTGGTTAGAAGGATGCCGTCATGTGAAACAATCCTTGTCTAGCAAAGCGATGAATCGCGTTTTGCTAATGAGCGATGGCTTGGCAAATCGGGGCGTAACCGACCAAGCACAATTAGTTTCTATGGCAAAACAAAAACGCAATGAAGGCGTCACGACAACAACAATGGGTTTGGGGAAAGATTTCAACGAAGATTTGATGATGGAAATGGCAAACGCAGGCGGGGGTGCATTCTATTTCATTGAAAGCCCCGAAGTGACACCGACTATTTTTCAAGAAGAATTGAGCGGCTTGCTAAGTGTCGTCGGGCAGAATTTGAGCATCACGATTGAAACAACAGATGCGGTACGCGCATTACGCCAACTAAACGCTTACAGTGTGAATATCGACCCACCCGCGACGACATTTCAATTAGGGGATATTTTTGCACACGAAGTTAAAACGCTGGTGTTAGAATTAGCGATTCCAGCTCTCGAAAAAACAGGGCAGACAGACATTGCAACCTTGCGTTTTGAATATGATGAGATTGAAGGTGATAAGACAACACATCACATAGACGAATTTCCAGTCAGTGTGAATATCATCGAGCCAGAAGATGTGAACCCAAGTGCGAACGAAGATGTGCAAGCATCGGTATTGTTATTACAAGCGGCGAATGCGCGTCGGGAAGCAGTGAATGCGGCGGATAGAGGGTTATATGACCGTGCATCATCGGTATTGCGCGAGGCAGCACAGTCAATCAGTGACTCACAAATTCTGAGTAGCGAACTGCAAGAAGAAGAACTGGCATTGCGCGAACAAGCCGATAAGCTGGAAAAAGGCGCATCTTCATACGACCAATACAGCCGTAAAACAATGTCTACACAAGCCTTGTACACAATGACCAACCGCCATGATGACACGATGATGTTACGACGGCGCGAGCATGAACGTGATGGCAAAACCAATACCGCTGAAGAACGTGTTATCACCAGTGAACAGCAAATCCCAACGACGACTGGCGACCATACTGCTATCCCACCACAAAAAGGTGTGCCACCCACACATGTCACTTACAAAGATAAGGTATATGCGCTTGACAGCGACCTAATGCGCATTGGACGGGCATCACAAAATGAAATCGTAATTGATGAAAAAGGTGTGTCACGTTTTCATGCAGAAATACGCAAAAATGGGGACAAAGTGCTGATTGAAGATTTGGATAGCACGAATGGCAGTACGATTGATGGCAAGCCTCTTAAAGATGGTTACGAACTCAGCATTGGAGATGTCGTATTCGTGTGTGATGAAAAACTTGTCTTTCATTCACAGACAGACTAAGCTATACGCGAAATAACTATGGTTATATAGGGGTCGATAGATGACCCTTTTTTGTTTTCGGAAAATGAATGAGTAGGAGGTCATTGTACCTATGTCAGACGAGGTTTTTCCAATAGAAATTGCGGGTGTAAAGCGTGAATTACGCAAATTCGAGATTAAACCAGGCGTGAAGATTGCCATTTTAAACATTCTGGGCGATACCGAGTTAGTGACGGCATCCGCAAAAGCACTCGCAGAAATTTTAAAAGAACGCCAGCCGGAA
>JBCBKJ010000188.1:0-4246 GCA_038522085.1 Chloroflexota bacterium | reverse complement strand
AATCAATTGATTAATCAGCGCAAGATTCCCATATTCTTTAGGCTTTATTCATGAAAACTGTCCGGCGGCGAGGTTCAAAACCGAGTGCTGTTAGGCTTCTGGTAAACCCACTAAAAGAGGTTTTGAGTCGCTTCCAGCCGGCTTACCTGCTATATCAGACAAAAGAACTTTTGACGACGCAAACTGATATAACGGCAAAGATAAACCAATAGACCTCATGCTTATAACCAACATTTTGGCTATACAATGACCCAATAATCATGGCGCGTCCCTGAGCCTACGCCGATAGGATAAACCTATTCATGCGGTGTGATGGTGTTTAAAATGTGGGGCGCTTAACACAGAAAACAGATTATGAGGAAAGCTATGTCAGCAGAGACATTCAACTGGGCAGAGAAAACAATCATCGTTACAGGCGGTGCAGGCTTCGTTGGCAAGCACGTAGTAGCACAATTAGAAGCATTGGGGGCAAAGAAAGTCGTTGTGCCACGTAGCGCCGAATATGATTTGCGTGATAAAGACGCGGTGGTGCGCCTCTTTAACGACTATCCAGAAACCAATATCATCATTCATTTGGCGGCGACAGTCGGCGGTATTGGCGCGAACCGCGAAAATCCAGGACTATTTTTCTACGACAATATCATGATGGGGTCGTTGCTGATGGAATATGCCCGTCAAGCAGGTGTAGAGAAATTCGTCGGCATTGGGACAGTGTGTGAGTATCCTAAATTTGCGGCTGTGCCATTCAGTGAAGACGCATTATGGGATGGCTTCCCAGAAGAGACGAATGCGCCCTATGGTATCGCCAAAAAAGCGATGCTCGTACAAGGGCAAGCCTACCGCGACCAATTCGGCTTCAATGCGATTCATCTGTTGCCGACCAATCTCTATGGACCTGGCGATAATTTCGACCTCGAAACCTCGCATGTGATTCCAGCACTCATCCGCAAGATGATTGAGGCACAAGAACGTGGCGAAAGCAGTGTAACCCTCTTTGGTGATGGCTCGCCTACCCGTGAATTTTTGTTCGTCAAAGATGCTGCGCGGGGTATTGTGATGGCGACGGCTGGCTATGATGGGCGCGAACCCGTTAATCTTGGCAGTGGCTTTGAAATTAGCATCCGTGACCTTGCCGAATTGATTGCCGAGCTAACGGGTTTTGAAGGCACAATTGAATGGGATACTGATAAGCCGAATGGTCAACCACGCCGTAATGTGGATACCAGCCGTGCTAAAGAAGCATTCGACTTTGAAGCTGCCGTGCGCTTCCGTGAAGGTGTACAAGAGGTGATTACGTGGTATCGGGCAAACCGTGCGTTTGCGGATGCTCCGTTAGGACAAAAGGCGTAATTTTCAACGCCGATGCTATAATAGCCACGTATTTTACCGTATGTGGCTATTTTTATTCTGTGCCGAGTTCGGTTTGGATAGCGAGGAGTTCTTGCTCCCAATCGCCGTATTCATCCAAGAAGCCGACGAAACTCAGTTCTGAGCTTGGGCTTTCGTCTGAACAGCGCGAGTACACAAAATCACCGATTGTCTGGATGTCTTGTGCCGTGGCGACAACTTCGCTGTTAGGGTTATCAAGATGCCTATCGAGTGTTTCGTAGACTTCGATGTAGGGTGCGCAATCAACCGCAAATGTACTGGCGTTATTCGTAGCAAGCAAAGCGGTCACATCTTGGCGCAACAAGCGGAACGGGTCGCCTATGCCTTCCGAGGGGGTTGGTGAGGTACGCACGGCGGCAAGCGCAGCATCCCCCACAAAATTAAT
The DNA here is from genome assembly GCA_038522085.1 of Chloroflexota bacterium. GTDB lineage: Bacteria > Chloroflexota > Anaerolineae > Aggregatilineales > Phototrophicaceae > JAUZRW01. The sequence continues at coordinate 2,472 of JBCBKJ010000188.1, read as the reverse complement.
TTGTAGGCGCTGGAAGACCATCTCTGCTTCGGGGTCGCCTTCAATGAGAATCGCTAGGCTACCTGTCGGGTAAGTATCTGAAATATAGGGAATCGTGAGTTGCGCAGCGCTCAGTTCAAAGTAATTATCTATGCCGGATAGTGTAAAGCGTGTTGGCAGTGTCTCGAATAGCCCTTCGATTTCCGCAGTCGCTACCCCATCGGCAACTATGCCAATTTCATAACCAAACGTAGCGGGATTCACAGCGAAATAATGATAGTTGCGCTCATCCTGCACACGGAAAGCGATGCCATAGCGTGTCAGTCCGGTGGTGCTGGCGAGTTCCATCTCCACACTGAAGCCATTTACCATACCGATGCGCATGAATTGCAATGGCAAGCCCTCTGCTGGCTGGACAGCCACGGGGTCGGTGGATGACGGTTCTGATAAAACACTCGCGCCTGTTAAGAATACCCCTCTGAATGCACCTTCTAGCGGGTCAGCCGTTGGTGCGGGGGTTGGTGTAAAAGTCGCGGGTGGGGTATCGGTAATTGGCTCAACAGTTGGAACAGGTGGCGCAGTATTAAAAAATGTACCGAAAGCAATTAAGCCCGCAAAAATGAGTGCCGCAATCGTCACACCAATGAGTAGTTGGGTGGTATTGCGGTTGCCACTGGAAGCACTTTCACTATCAGGCGCGGCAATTTTACGATGTTCGATACTGGTGAAATCGTTTAGTTCCGGCGAGAGTTTGGGCAATAATACCTGATGTACATCCTGCGCAAATTCAACGACAGAGGCATAGCGGTTGGCTGGCTCTTTTGCCATTGCCTTTGCAATCACATCATTAATCGCTTTAGGTAAATCACGCCGATAATCGGTCACTTTTGGCACAGGTTCTTCGCGGTGCTTGCGCAATAAATCTGCTTCTGCTTCCGTGCCGGATAGCTCTTTATTGCCTTTAAAAGGACGTGTCATAGTGAGCATCTCAAAGACAAGTATGCCATAAGCATAAATATCTGAACGCTGGTCGGCTTTCCACGTCTCGGCTTGTTCAGGTGCCATGTATGCCAGCGTGCCTGCGCCTTTGATAATCGTATCTTTGGTACTAGCGATGCCCAAGTCAGTCAGGAAGGCTTGTCCGGTAGTGCGGTCAATGAGGACGTTGCTCGGTTTAATATCCCGATGCACAAAATCCTCACGGTGAATGGCATCCAGCGCACGCGCAATTTGGGTCATGACGCGCACGACTTCATCAATTGGCATATGACGCCGACGCTCTTTAGAGAGGCTAATCACATCCGATAGGGCAAAGCCATCGACATAATCCATCAGGATGTAACTGTAATCTTCACGATTCACAAAACGATACAAACGCACAATATTGGGATGCGCGAGTTTTACCATGCTAGAGGCTTCGCTCTCGAAGTATTCCACAAGGTAATCCATATTATGGTATTCGCTCTTGAGGAATTTAATCGCATAGGTGTGGGGTGTATCGCGTTCGCTTGCTTTGTAAACGCACGCCATCCCACCTGCACCGATGAAATCTGTCAGGTCATAGCGTTCATCAATGGTCGCGCCCACGTAATAGTGGCGTGTTTCGCATTGTGCTTTGCTTGCCGCCATAAGTTGCTCTGCCCCCGACAATGTGTATAGTCATCTCGTCCGTTATCCTACGCCGAATTATAACAATCTTTGTATCTTATGCGATATGCACCTGATAAAAATTTGATGTAGATACTGTGAATTGCCTTTAATACGCCTATGGCATATTACAAAATATAAACTATAGGACTATTTTCTTAGTAAAGACATAAAAACTTGGTGTGAATGTCGTAAGTACACGACGAATTGTTATGCACTATTCACAAATTGACAGTACACTTGGTTACATAAAGCAATGTAGACGAAAGGTCGTGAATCTATTGGGCGCTTCATTTGCACAAGACGATTCATCCTAACTCATGAATGAACAAAAAATATCCGATCTTACCGTTACCGAATTTCAAGCTCTGGTTAAAGCAACCGTCCAAGAAGCAATGGCAGAAGTGTTGATTGAAATCAACGCGATTGCCGAAGCAGAGGCAACTCTCGAAGCCGAAGCTGAAATGACCGAGTACCTCAAAAACAGCATGCGTGGCATGGCAGATGATATGTTCTTCTCTGCACCCCACTTTGACGATTGAGATAACCCAACGTCATTCCCACCTAACGCATGAGACGAGGACAATGCCTCGTCTCGTGTTGTTTCGTATTTATTCAAAATTGCGTGTGAACGGGCGCAATCACAGCAACACCTCTACAAATTGGTGAATAAGAGGGTGTTTGCAAATACCGTTTTGTGTCGTTTTGCCTGCTTTATGTCGCATGTCGGTTCAAAACCTCGCCGCCGGACAGTTTTCATGAATAAAGTCTAAAGAATATGGGAATCTTGCGCTGATTAATCAATTGATTGATCAGCCAGTCCCATCCGATACGAAAGATGCTTAG
>JBCBKJ010000187.1:0-4390 GCA_038522085.1 Chloroflexota bacterium | reverse complement strand
ATTATTACAACCATAAAACATCCGTCAAGATTAGAGGAAACACTAGATCGGCTCAACCAGATTGATGTTATTTTCTTAGATCTCGAAATGCCTGTCTCGAATGGTTTTGAGGTGCTAAAGCAACTAAAAGATATGGACATTGATGCCCCAGTGGTCGCACATACTGTCCATGTTGACTACCTCAACAAAATTCGACGTGAAGGTTTTGACGCGATGGTGGCAAAGCCGCTCAACTTAGAGGCACTACCCGGATGTCTTGAAAGAATCATATCGGGCGAAGCAGTATGGCAAACAGGCTGAAATTGAGAACGGAATAGTCGGGACCTGCGTAACTAATCCCGACTTCCCTACTTCCCTACTGACGAAATTGCTCCAGATATTGATTAACTGAGTTCCCTACAGTCTCACCATCAATCCCTGCTGTGATAACCACCCCAACATAGGCGCGTGATTTCTCCGGACTAACTGCCACCATCTCTGTAATCAAATAACCAGCTTCTTGATACAGAGAGAGAACCTCCTGCAAATCATATTCATCACGAGACAATGGTAAAAACGCTGGGTAATTATCCTGTACGTGAATGTCGATCTTTGAATCCACATATCGGAGGTTCAAAACTCCCAAATCTTCGCCACGATTATCGACAATGAAAAACGCATTCCAATAATCATCATGTGGTAAATGATGATATTTACCGACCAGCCGTGCTCGCCAGATCGGGCTTTCCAGCAACCTTGTGACGATCACCTTTGCTTCTTCTTCTGACATCTCCGCACCCAACATAAACACGCGCGGCTCATACGGGATACCGTTCGCAATTGTCATTGGAAGTGATATAGCAACATCATAATGATCTGGCATCTTCCCCACGATAGAAATGTTCGTTGAATCACTCTCGGATCGTACCGTAACCCATAAGTCTCTTTTCGTACTCATATAATCCTCTTCGTTCCAAACTAAAAGCGGGTTGCAAAAACCTATCAACCCACTCTCCCATCTAACACCAAGACCTCGACCTTTCTGACTAAACACACCCTGCCGATTGTTATGCTCGATGACTGTGCCCCACTCCCCTACTGGTACATAAGACACATGATTGCGTGAATCCATCAAAATAACCCGTGTACCCACTGGCAAGTTATCACGCCATTCATCGTCATATTGCTTCCATAACTGCTGAATAGCTGGATCTCTTTCGAGAGCTTCAGCAAGATCGTCTGGAATCAATTCGTCCCATAAGCGATCATCCACCATAATATGGCTCCCAATCGTCTTCATCTGGGTCTAGGTGTGGAGGCATATCTCCCCATGAATCTTGCCAAAAATCATCTTGATCGAGATAATCACGCCCACACACTTTAGGGTTAGCTCCCGGATATTGCACTGAAAAAACGCACTCTCTAAAGAAGTTGTATTGCATCAAATCCGCATCTTCGATTTCAACATCAATCCAGACGTGGGCATGGGACTCGTATACTGTCCCTGCAATCTCAACTACTAGCGTAACCTCTCTATAATGCCACTTCGGATTTCCCCAATCTTGCGGTCTCGATAATTGAATAATACCGGGTGTTTCATTGTCCGCCTCCGCTAACATCACCATCCAAGGATTATGAAGTACAACGGGTTCTCCAGAATCAGCCATAAAACTACTCCTCAATAATGCTTACACAATCAGTTAAAGCGCACTACCCTACTATCTCATGACGGCTAAATACGATCACTGCTGTATCCTCAGACAACCGCTCCATACGCTCACGATAGACCGGCTCGATAATCCGTTTTACCAGAATCCCATGCTCAGTTGTGTCAGTTCCTTCATGTGTTTCAGGAAGCTCGATCCAGTCAAGCCCTGCATACAGGTCATCTCCCCACCATAAAGCTAAACCAACACGATAATCATCTGACTGAGATAGATAGTCGTAGGCATCTTTGAGGCGACGAGCAAACAAAGGTTTGAGTCCAAACCAGTGACCAGTATCAATATGCTCCTGTAACAATTGTATGCGATCCATAGCCTCTCCAGAATAAGGATGGACAGAGCCGTAACTCTGCCCTAACTACCAATCGTCAACTAACCGACCTGAAGATCTCGGATCACTTCTTCTGGTACTTTGCTCAAGCGAGCGTACCCTTCCATATTTGCAGACAGTGGCGTAACGCCGCTAGTCGATTCAAACTCATTGATGACACGTATACGATCTGCGGGATACCATTGCTTCAAAAACGGAGCTACCAACTCCGAAAAGCCGCCAAACAGAACAATACCGTCAATGCCTTTCAAGTTAGACAAACGTCCATCAACGATCTGATTGGCAATAAACTCAGCATACTTCTGTGCCCACTTTTTAAAGATTGGCTTGAGATCCACAGTGACACCGAAGTGCAGAGTCCAATCTGATTGATCGGAGAACAGACCGCCCGTTTCCATACCTTTGCGGAGAACCGCGTCCAGATGGTCTTCTGTAAGAATAGAGAAATGCGGAGAAAGTGCCTTTACCTGACGCAACACATTGGAAAGGATCATTGTGTAGATGCCGCGATTGGCTATAGTTGTCTCGCCAAGGTTGTTTACAGTCAATGCACCAGAGCGAACTTCAATAATATCAAGCGTGTGCATACCACCATCAAGCGCATACCAGACTCCACCGAGTTCACTGCTCTCGATCAGTCTACCTTTAGGATCAATCGAAAAGCAGAGCAGCGCACCAATTAACTCTGGGCGAACCTGCACACTTACGAACTTGAATTTACGTGGGTTCTTATCCTCGCGGAGTTGAATTTCACGCTTACGAGGGTCGTATTTGACTTTATTTGTATCTTCGTCTTTCACAACTCGTGACAGCCGATCAATGATTGTCTCACGGTAATCATTGAAGTGACCTGGTGGAATAAGAACTGTCAGTTTTACCTTCTCACCGCCACCAATCTTGAGCTTTGCACAAGCAACGTCGATCAAAAATTGCTGAGTAGGATTTCCATAACGACCTACCCCTTGATGCCGATCAATCACCACATCGCGTAAACCAAGGCAGTATGATCCATACGTGTAGCGACTCCCGTTCCAATCCGCATAGTCGAATTGGCTCTGCAACGTCTTGAGAAAATCATCGTCAAAATCGTCACCGCTAACTTCCGCCCGCATAGACGAAAACGATGTGTACACATTGCGACCTGAATCAGTGATCTTGACCGCCTCTGTATTGCCATTGCCGTTGTCAATAACTACGTCAACCACTTCATCAGCTCCTTTTTTTCTTGCCATGTTATAATTCCTCCGTACTTGAATCGAGTTTAGGTACAAACGACGAATGTGGCACTGCCACAAACAGTGCCCATTCCCAAAATATCTATTCCTCACTGAACAGCCCTAAAGCTGACTTGAGCATCCTTTTAGTTACTGACTCCCCTTCTGGTATGTCACCTCCCTCAACTATGAGCGATGAAAGATCAAATTCATCATCGTCAAACGACATATCTAATTCTTCATCACCAAGACCATCAAAATTTACTTCAGGGCGATCACTCTGATTCGTATTGTTTGGCGCATATGGTATGGATTGCTGACCAGTGTTTTCAAAAAACATCCGCATCTGTGCCAACAGACGTTCTTCAAGACCTTGTATTTCATCAGCAACTACGGAGCGAGTCTCCCCTACTTGATTGCCAGCAACACTCGAAGGACCTAAACCATAAGAAACTGCATCAGCAAGAGAACGCATTTCCTTGAGTAAACGAGTCTCTGCTGATGATTTAGCAGGATCAACTACCCCATCACCATTCTCTACTGTGCCGAGAATCCCATCTGTGTCGCCAAACAACATCAAAGGAGCGACTGTAAGCAAAGAAATCCGCATGAATTGCGTGAACATACTTGATTCTTTTAACTCAGCGATGGTACGGATATGTTCCGCATCTTCAAACCAATCAAGTTGAACGTTGAAACTCTTTCGAGTCCCCTTGCTATCCGCAACTTTCTGACCCCACCGTTCTATTCGCTTATCTACGCTATTCATATGCAAAAATCTCCAAATCATGCACTAATGCACCCTGCATTAGTGATTATATCACAAATTGCCATAAATAAAACAATTAGGCAGAGGATTGGATAGGTTTTTCCGTCGATACAAAGAGTAAATAGCAAATTAGGCAATATAACGAAAATGTGGCATAATGATATTATGCGTATTTTGCAAAAAGGGCGTGCAGATTTGCCCAATGGAACTAATCCGCCACATTTGGTTATTTGGTTTATTCTGTTTTCAGGGAAAAGTATGGGTTTAGAAGCGGGATTGTGTCTTATGATAGGGGAGAGAGTCTCTCAAAAACCAATTTGGAGACATTTAAAGTATAAATGCAAAAAGGGATTTTGACAAATTAGATAAGCAA
>JBCBKJ010000186.1:0-4450 GCA_038522085.1 Chloroflexota bacterium | reverse complement strand
AGAAATCGACCAATCCGATCAATGGGTTGCTTTGAAACAGCACGAACCATTCTTCAATGTTGTCAGGTTGTGGATAAATCATCCAGGCGATGACTTCTGCTACAATGAGAATGACCACCATCACAGTTGCAATCCGACCTACTCTAAACAGAGTTTGCCAGTTTACTTCATCTTGTAGCTGAGGATGCTCCGTTTTATGCTCAAACTGACTAGATCCGAATTTATCAGTTGTAGCGTTCACAGTGAGTGCTACTCCCTTATATTTTTTGACCGCAAAGACACAGGTTTCATGAGGCTGTCTGTTCACCATTTCGGTGTTGTACGCGCAGAAGTTTCATTTTTATGCCGCTGCCTCAATGCGCTGTTGCCATGCTTTAACGTTGATGCCCTTGATTAATAGCCACAGTGGAAAGGCAAGCTCTGCAATCACAATGAACAGGGCTAGCATCGTTGGCGTTGAGTCGTAGTTATCAAGAAATAGCGACGCCGAGCTATCCAAAAAATAACTTATAGATGCAAGCACAAGCGCGATACCAAGAACCTTTGGCACATAGCCAGATTGAAATACCAGGTATCCTAAGATCAATACGTGGAAGCTGAAGAAGATAATACCGATTGTCCAGCCAATCTCGTGTATATCGAGTGTCAAAAAAGTGAGTGCGTGCACCTGCTCGACTTCAAAGGCAGCGAGATAATCATTATTAGCGAGAATAGTAGACACGAGGAACTGAAATAGAATATTGATGCCATGCACAATCGTCATCGCGAGACGAAATGCCGCTGCCACGAGTGATATCGTTGCGTTAACTGGCTTAAACAGTACATACAGCAATACCGTCAGCATGATTTCACTTATCAAAATTATTAAATAACTCGCTGTACCCGCACGGTAAAGAGGTATTGATTCTGTTAGGTTACTCACTGTACTAGCTGGATCATCAGGTAAAACCAAAACTGAGGGTACGTATATCGCCCCGAACAGTGCCGCAAAAAAGATAATGATGTAGAGACCAGCTGCTATCCGAACCATTAATTGCGGCGATTTGGGAAGATCGCGCAATCGGTATGCACGTTCAGCATTCACATTTTTCGTCATTTGCGTTGTCATCATATACTCACATCCCATCTGCCCTATCCCAACTCACACGTCAAGAGTTTACTTGGTACATGAAACTGACTTTACTAATTTATAAAATATCGTGGCGAATAAGTCATCTAATGAACATCATTGGATATTCGACGTTTGTCATTTGTCATGAGACACTATCTATTGTCGACCTATACGAATGCATATATGGTATTCCCCCCGATAAATAGAGTAAGTGTATCGCAGGGCGAGCATCCTACGGTGCAATGTCGTAGCTGGTCATACACATATTATTTGATTTAGATTAGCAATGGATACCCCAAATGGGTATCTATTTCACAAAAGCACACAATGATGGGAGTATTGGATGACTCTGCTACGCTTTCACAAGCTTTGGATGGTGGTTATCTTTTTAGGGTTCGCGAGCTTAACCATCGCGCAAACACCTGTGCCGCATACTACCCATGAAGTCCCACTCGGGACTACATCCACGCCAAATCCTCACTATCTTGCCTCTGACTATTACCCGGTAGTCGTAGCACGTGATCTCATCGAGAGGGGTGAGATAATCACCCGAGATAATTTGAGTGTGGTGCAAGTTTAAGGGGCAAGGACAGTGGGACGAAGTAGCACATATTCTCCCAATTGGTTGGGGCTACGCCATGCCAGAATTTGCTGGCTACCATCGTAGTCCACAAAGGGATACACCCAGAGCGCGTCATCCTGATCCGCCCCGCCCCACACGTCTGCCAGATAGCTGACCCAATCGTTGGCGTTGACCCAGGCTGTACTCGCATCAGGATCGAGTTTGATACAACCTGATTCAATGCTGATATCGCCAACAGCATCGGTCATCACATAGTAACGTCCACCCGGAATCGGTAGACGCAAGCGTCCAAGCGTGCTGTAGTTGATGCGCTTGAGATGCTGGTTGATGAGTCCTTTGACAATTGACCCAAACCACAGCGGATCGCCACCACTGGCGAGGTATTCGCGGATATGCCAATTCGTGATCGCTTCAAGTGCTTCATCATCGTCAGCCACATCGGTCTGGTCAATGCGACGCATTGCGCGGGCAATGTCGCCATTCTGCGTTGATTGCAGAAACATCTGCCCTTCGTCGTGCAACCATTGGATGAGTTCCTCATGCTGGAAGAACCCCCACAGATTAATCAGCGATTGGATATCGAGACGCATGGTATCGGCATGATGGACGGGATACAAACCGATGAAAACCGAGCCATCTGCTAGCGTAATTTCGCCTTTGGTATCGCGTGGCAGGATCAGATCCGCTTCGAGTTGGTCATCCTCGAAGACATAAGCGTGTCCCTTATCTTGTCCGCCTGCTTTACTGTCGCTCCAGTCGCCCAGACCCATCGCGGTGAATTCAATGCGTCGTGCCCCTTGCAATTCTTGTGTCATTTCTGCACGTTTTGATGCGGGTAAAGCTGGCATCTGATCGAGAATCCGCAACAGGAGTGAGCGCCGTATCCGCCCTGCCCCATCCCAGACTTTGGCATCATGCTCAGTCTGATCGAGATACTGAACGCTAATTTCAGACGACGCGAAAAAGGCATACATGAAGTACGGACGCATGATGCGCGAAATCCGTTTGCTGAGGACAAAGCCACCTTTGCTCATCTGTGGGCGCAAGCCTGTGACGGTGAGAAAGGCATCGCTATCCATGTTCTCGATGTAAAGATCATTGACGCGATTGCCATTGATCCAGCGCAGAGCGATGGGTACGGCATAAGACGTCACTTCCTCATCATCCACGCCCCACGAGTGAATCATCCACGCTTTGCCCAAGCGGTGCAGGAACGGATATGTTGCCCCACCCAATTGTGTTTTGCTGTTGATAATCATCATTCTCTCCCATCCATCGCCCTCACGGGTCGATTGTCGTTAGTCAAAAAAGCAGAACGGGCAGACTCTCATGAGCCAACCCGTTCAGAAATTTATGCACTCTGGCGTGCGCGTTCTTCAGCGAATGTCGTGGCGAAATCCATCAGATGTTGCATCTTATGTTGCAAAGAGCGCATGTAACGATAGGCTGTGCGCGTACCTGATGATGTGCCATTCCATATGAAAATACCGCGATCTGAACTACGTGCCATTGCCTGATCGCGTTCGCTGTAGCTATTGCCGAAGCGAATGTAGGTGCCGTCAGGAACACCGCCGTTGCGCGGTTTGGCAGCAATACCCACCACGATGACATCGGTGTATGCGAGGCGACGGGCTTCTTTGACGACCTCATTATCCACACCCTGCGGATTGTCGCCAACCACGATTGTCCAGTTATTCTCAATGGCACGGGCGACCACACGGCGGGTGTATTCCAGCATGTTGTCAGATGTCTTGCGACTGCCTGCGATATAGAGCCGATAGTTGCGCGTCTCATCGCTTGCATCCGCTTCGTCTGCTTCATGGGCTATCTGCTCATCCAGATAGGCTTGACGGGCTGCGTGGACGAGGGCATCGGCTCGCGTATTCATCTTCTCGATGTCACTCGCCTTATAATCTGCGACGTGTGCTTTCACTTTCACGAGTGTGATCGTGTGCCGTTGGCGTTGCGCGTCAATGCGTTCCCATAGATCGGTATGTTCAACCGGTTTGTTACGGCTATTGCGCCACCCGTTTGCCATCCAGCCATTCATTGAAGCCACGCACGACATTGTTGTTGTCGCTGACAACGGTGACATCCGATGCCATTGTGAGGGCTTCCAGTCCTGCGACAACCGCCAGCAGTTCCATACGATAATTGGTGGTGTCAGGGACAGCACCGGTCACGACTTTCTCTGCATCTGAGTCTGCTTTGGTCAGAATGGCGGCGTAGCCACCTAAGCCCGGATTCGGGTTGCAGCCACCATCGGTAAAGATTGTGATTTGTGGACGATTCGACATGAGTGTGTCTCCTGTAGTGATTAAACAATTCATGTCGCACAGCCGCGCCAGCGGCTCACCTCCCCCACCAGAGGCAGGCAACACAGATCCAACGCGCACCTGCTCACAGGAAAATCTTAAATCTGATCGCCTAAAATATGATGTCAACAGCTTGTAGCGTGATGCTACTTTGCGAGCTGGTCGAAGAAAGGACATTGTTCGTCGCACCAACCCGGTCGCAGGGGTCAATCGCGCAGCGATTGCGGATTCAGGAGTGCATCCCCCCACGGGGATGCCGAACAATCCGGCTAAAAAATAGGACTTGTGGACTAATCGGCTCAATTGGGCAAAGCAGTGTGTAGCATTTTTCATCAAAGAATGTTTTAATGTCTCTAGTTAAATTCGTCAATACACCTATATTGATACATTTATATATGACGAATTGCAACTTTTGATATGTGATTGGTGGTCTGTGGGATG
>JBCBKJ010000185.1:0-4458 GCA_038522085.1 Chloroflexota bacterium | reverse complement strand
TTCATTAATGCAACGTTATGTGTTGTCATCAAGATGAGAGAATCGCATGCGTTTGTTAGGAAAATAAAACGAATCTTACAGGGTTTACCCCCCAATTTGCGTGTTACTATCATTAACATGGACGACTGGAAAAGTGTGGATTACGCACATTAAGCAATTAAATATTTATTATTCGATTACACGCCCACATTAATTTCTGGAAAATCATTATCTTATCTTGGGAGCGCACGTAGGCACTCCCCTACGAAAATGACCATGTGTATAGGGGCGAATCTATGTGTTCGCCCGCTTAGACGCAAAGCGTGTCATCAAGAATTTTTGTGGTCGAGTTTTATGCGTACACGGTACAGAAACGGGAAATATAAGAGATGCATATTGTACATTTAGAAGATGAGGGTCCTCTGCGCGAGATTATGCACATTGCGTTGACGAGTGCCGACCCTAAATTGACGATGACACAGTTCATTGATAGTGACAATGCAATTGAATTTATCAGCGAGAATTTAGAAGACATCACGTTGTTTTTGCTGGATGTGCGTGTGCCAGGTGCGTTAGATGGCATGGAAGTGGCAGGGCGCATTCGAGAATTGGGGTCAGAGCGCCCGATTATTATCACCTCAGCATATCGTAAACCGAAGAAAGCCCAACTTGAAACGGTTAACGCGCAATGGATGGCGAAGCCTTGGCATATTATTGATGCGCCGACGACCTTGTTGCTACTTGCTCGTGGTGAAACAAAATAACTTACACGGACAACAACCATCATGAACACATTGACCCAACTGCTTGAACGCTTTTATCCGCGTGTGAATACGCGCATCACCGCACCGTTTTTGTTGATTACGATTATTGTGGCAGGGTTGGGCGTTTTTATTGTTACACAGTTGGTGTCGAGTAGCATTGCTGACCGTTTGAACAATCAGCTATTGAGCAGTGCGCAAGCGGCGACGAATGCGATGGTCGAAATTGAGCAAGAGCAACTAGCGGCGCTTCGTGCGCTGACGTTTACGACAGGGATTGCAGAGGCGATTGCAGATAACGATGTTGAAGGGGTCGCCGAGCGCCTCGCACCAATTACGCTCAACAATCAGTTGGATAGTGTGGTGGTGTATGACAGTGCGCAAACGCCGATTTATAACATTGGCTACGATGCGCTGAACGGGGGCTTGATTGTATCGCCTGTGCCAGAAGAGATTTCGGTGGCTGGTATTGGGCGTGTGCTGACCTTGGAGCGCGATGAGCAGGGCGATAAATTTGTGGATGTCGTCATGACGGGCGATGACACCTACTTTTATATCACTGCGCCAGTAGTCAATGACGAGAATTTTATCGTTGGCGGGATTGCGGTTGGGGTACGGGCAAGTAGTGTATTGCGCCGTTTGACCGAGCAAGCATTGGCAAACCTCGTCATTTACGATGAGAGCGCGATGATTCTTGCGACGAGTTTTCGGGGCGACCCCACATCGCTGGCATTGACTGAGGCACAACAGACACAATTACAAACTGAACTGGTATCTGGCACACCATTTCGTGAGTTCACTATCAATGAGCGTCCCTATCGTTTGCTGTATAGCCCCTTCGAGATACGCAGTGAGCCAATTGGCTTTTTGGTCACGGCGTTACCCACTGATTTTGTCGTTGAGCAAGTGAGCATCAGCCGAAATGCGCTGATTGTGCTGTTTGGTATTTTGTTTTTTGTGGTGATTGCGATTGGCTTGCTGGTGACACGCTCGATTGTGCGCCCGATTAACCAACTGGTAGACACGACACGCGCAATTCAGGACGGAGATTTGTCACGGCGGGTGGGGTTGCGCCAACCAGACGAAATTGGGGAGTTGAGTAGTTCGTTTGACCGTATGGCAGAACGGTTGGTGTTGCGGAATCAAGAAGTTGAGGATTTGTACACGCACCAACTAGAAGAAACAGCGCGTCGGGATGCGATTTTATCGAGTATTAGCGATGCGGTGATTGTGCGGAATCGTGAAAATGAAGTTGTGATGCTGAACCCAGCCGCTGAAAAGCTCTGGCGCGATTTGCAATCGAACCCTGAAGCATGGCATCGGATTATTAATCGTCCATGGCATAGAACAGCTTTGCACGAACAGCAGACCGTCTCAGTAGATGATGAGCGTTTTTTCAGCGTGTTGGCGACGCCTGTTAGTTTGAGTGGGCGCTTGTTGGGCTATATCACGGTGTATCGTGACATCTCGGAGATGGTGCGGGCGGAACGCTTGAAAGACGAGATGATTTTGCAATTATCGCATGAATTACGGACACCTCTCAGTAGTGTGCGCGGATATGTAGAATTGTTGCAATTGATGAATGCTGCGAATTTTGACCGTCAGAGCCAATCCTTTGTCGATAAGACCGTTGGGCAACTGACAATTTTAGAGCGTATGGTGAATCAGGTGATTGATGTGAGTGCCTTGATTGCTGAGGATATTGAGCCTGAGATTGAAATTTTCGATGTCGCTGAATTATTGAAGGGCGCGATTGCTGACCATCACCCGCATTATCGGGAGAAACATCAGCATTTATCGCTACAGAAACCGTCTACACCTGTGCGTATTGATGGCGACCCGTATTTACTACTTGAAGTCTTTGACCACCTACTGCGGAATGCGCATAACTTCACGCCAGAGAATGGGCATATCAGCGTGACGCTGGATTACGTGGATAGTCAACTGATTGAGATTGTGGTGATTGACAACGGTGCAGGTATTGATGCGGATGATTTGCCGCGTGTGTTTGACCGCTTGTATCGAGGTCAGAGTGCGGGTGCAGGCGAGACAGATGCGCGTGGTTTAGGCTTGGGCTTGTTCATGAGCAAAGCAATTATTGAAGCGCATCATGGGGTCATTGGCATAGATAGCGCCGAGGGTAAGGGGACGATTGTGACGATTGAGTTGCCGATTAAGTTTCCAGAGAGTTTGCCTGTATGAGCGAACCGCGCAAAAATGACCAACCCCGTCAACGTGCGTGGGGACTGAGTTTGATTTTGCTGTTGCCTCTGATGTGTGGGGTTATTTATGGGGCATCGCAGTTAGGCGCATTTCAAGCGCCGGCTGGCTTGTTGGTAGGGCAGGTGACGCCTATTGAGACGGCAGATTATCAGGCATGGAACGAGATTGTCTTTGCGCCTGTGGATGATGGCTTGTTGACACAGATTGCGGCAGAGGCAAATGGTGAAGTGCTTGAAATTGCAGGGGTGGCGACGGCACGCCCGACTGTTGCACGCGATGAGCCAGTTGGGATTCCGATGGTCTTTTCGGCTACGGATGTGCGTGATGCGACGCCTCAGAGTATCGTTGCTATAGCGAATGTGACAGGTGATGATAATAGTACATCATCGGATGATGATGGTGATACGCAATCTGATAATGATACGTCTGCATCTGCTGGAAATGGTTCGACAACGCGGGGCGCTGGTATCAGTGCCGATGATATTTTTGTGGAGGCGACAGAAGGCAGTGTCGCTGTCGCGCAAGCACCAACAGAGTTTATCGCGCCGAGTGATACCCCTATGCCAACAGATGCGCCAACGGAAACACCCCGCCCAAGCGAGACGCCTGTGCCAACAGATATGGACACAGTGACGCCCGCGCCGACGAATACCCTTGCACCAACCAATACACCTATTCCGACGAATACGGCTGTACCTGCACCTCGTATCAATTTTGCGGCGAGTCCGCAGAGTGGGGATGCGCCCCTAACGGTGAATTTCACAGATTTATCCGGTGGGGCGATTACGAGTTATTCGTGGAGCTTTGGCGATGGCACGACGAGTACGCTGGCATCACCGACACATACCTATAGCACGGCTGGCGATTATTATGTGCGTTTCGAGGTGACAGGTCCCGGCGGGACAGTTGCGGCTGGGGTGACTATTAGTGTTGGGAATCCTGTTCCAGATACACCCATTCCACCAACGCCTGTGCCGGATAGCGATGGCGACGGTATTTTGGATGCGAATGATGTGTGTCCGAATACAGGGAATCAGGGCTTTGGTGTCGATGGGGTAGGGTGTCCGAATCCGACGCCTGCCCCTGATACGGATGGCGATGGCTTCAATGATGATGTCGATATTTGCCCGAATTTGGCTGACTTTGGCTTTGGGATGAATCCTGATGCGCCTGGTTGCCCGAACCCGACCCCTGTGCCGGATAGTGATGGTGATGGCTTCAATGATAGTGTGGATGCGTGTCCGAATCAGGGTGATGCGGGTTTCGGCGTAGATGGTACAGGTTGCCCGAATCCAGCACCCCCGCCACCGGATAGAGATAATGATGGTGTGCCAGATGCAACAGACGCTTGCCCTGATGATGGCGATGCAGGTTTTGGCGTAGATGGTACGGGGTGTCCAAATCCGCCACCGCCACCGCCGGATAGAGATAATGATGGTGTGCCAGATGCAACAGACGCTTGCCCTGATGATGGCGATGCAGGTTTTGGCGTAGA
>JBCBKJ010000184.1:0-4559 GCA_038522085.1 Chloroflexota bacterium | reverse complement strand
ATGGCAAAATGTGAACGGAGAAGAACGTAGGTATCGTTTTATCGTCAATACAGATGCGACTTCAATACTACATGAGTATAGGTTAGATGATGAAGATCCTTGGACAGATTTAACTTACACCACCTCTCAATCGGGTGGCGCTTTTTTCCAAAGCCAAATAAATCAAGGCGCATTACCATCAGGACATAATTATTACACAGTGATAGATGATGTACAGATGTAAAACACGAATGTACCTTGCCGTAAACTCATGCGACTATTTGGACAATTACCACCCAGAACAGGAGATTGGACGTTCTGCATGGCATTGAATGATTACCCTGTAGCTCCATATGTCAGCGATGGTATACAGCATTGTAGGACAGTGACAATAAATTAGAGATAAGACACATCCATGATGCAAGTGTCATGAATGTGTCTACAATTTCAATGCACACACTCCATATGCCACTCGAAGCCATGATTTTCTAGCATCTCATCGACAACAGCAGGTCCCCATGTACCACGCGCATAGCTTTCCATCGGGTTGCCTTCGTCTGTTTCCCATGCTTTGATGATGGGGTCAACGATGCGCCACGCTTGCACGATTTCGTCACTGCGGATGAACAACGAGGCATCCCCATTGAGCGCATCCACCAGCAGACGCTCATAGGCTTCCGGTGTGGCACTCTCCCCGAATATGCTCCGATAATGCCATTCCATATCCGCGAGTTCAGTCTGCATGGTTTGTGATGGCACTTTTGTCTCGAACGTGAAATGAATGCCCTCATCCGGCTGGATACACAGCGATAGCACATTGCGCGTGTATTTCTGTCCGATATTCATATCAAACATCAAGCGGGGGGGACGTTTGAACGAAATAGAAATTTGGGTCGCTTTTGCCTTGAGTGCTTTCCCACTCCGCAAGTAAAACGGCACGCCCTGCCAGCGCCAATTGTCGATATAGAGCTTGAGCGCGGCATAAGTCGGCGTGAGGCTATTGTCTGCGACGCCTTCAATCTCGTGATACCCCTCGTACTGCCCGCGCACAGTATCTTGTAGTTCAATCGGACGCACAGCTTTCAACACTTTGACCTTCTCATTCCGCAATTCGTCCGCACTGAATGATGCTGGTGGTTCCATCGCAGTCAGGGTTAATAGCTGTAGCAAGTGATTCTGTATCATATCGCGCATGACACCTGCTTGGTCATAGTAGCCAGCGCGTCGCCCAACATCGACACTTTCCGCAACGGTGATTTGCACATTGTCGATATGCTCCCGCGACCACACACTCTCGAAGACATGGTTTGCAAAGCGGAAAAACAAGATATTTTGTGCGGTTTCTTTGCCAAGATAATGGTCAATACGATAGACCTGTGATTCATCAAAGACACTATGCACGACGTCGTTTAGCTCAGACGCACTCTCTAAATCTTTGCCGAATGGTTTCTCGATGATGACTTTGCGTGCGCCATTGTCTTGCACCTGCATATTCGCCATGCCAAGATTGTGCATGGTCGGCTCGATGAAACGGGGTGCAATGGCGAGGTAATATAAGCGGTCTGCTGGGGCGTTGTTTTCTAGCTGGTTGAGGGTTTCATTGAGGGCTTGCAAGCTATCGGCACGGGTCAAATCGCCCTGTACATAATGAATGCGCTCGCTAAATGTCGCCCAATGTGTAGAGTCATAGCTATGCGAACTGAATTGTTGAATGCCTTCATGCAATCGCTCACATAGCGTTTCAGTGGTGTAATCCTCGATCGAAAAGCCAACAATCGTGAAATCATCTGGCAAGTTATCTTGCACATACTGGTTAAACAACGCTGGAATGAGCTTACGTTGGGTTAAATCACCCGTCGCGCCAAAAATGACCAGTGTATTTTGTGTGGCAGGCATAGCGTCCCTCTATGATGTTTGGATAGGAAATGGGAAAATGAGTGTTCGGGATAACCTGTGTGTCATCCCGAACGGGCGCAGACATAGCAACGCCCCTACGCACTGACGGTTGCGTTCTTACTCGTCTTTTTTGGCGATGGCATGCCCGCCGAATTGATTGCGCGTTACATTGAGGACTTTGTCGGTGTAGCTATCGCCTTCGCGGGAGCGCAAACGGCGCAAGAGCGACATGGTAATCACGGGCGCAGAAATATCGAGGTCGATAGCTTCTTGCACTGTCCAACGCCCTTCCCCACTATCAGAAACATAGGGCGCAATGTCTTCAAATTCTTGGTCTTCTTTGAACGCGTCATGCATCAAATCCAGTAACCATGAGCGCACCACTGAGCCGTGTTGCCAGATGCGCGAGACTTCTGCCATATCCAGCCCAAATTCGTCTTTAGCTTTCATGATTGAGAAACCTTCAGCGTAGGCTTGCATCATGCCGTATTCGATGCCGTTGTGTACCATCTTCACAAAATGCCCTGAGCCACGCGGACCCACATAGCCCCAGCCTGTATCGGCAGATGGTGCGAGGGTTTCCAGAATCGGACGCACATACTCCACTTTATCTTCTTCGCCACCGACCATCATGCTGTAGCCTTCGGTCAAGCCCCATACGCCACCTGACGTACCGACATCAATCATGGCGATACCTTTTTCTGCCAGTTCATCACCATGCGACATCGTGAGTTTGTAATTGCTATTCCCACCATCAATGACAATATCGCCTTCAGACAGTAATTCACCCAACTGATTGAGTGTTGAGGTGGTCGGGTTGCCAGATGGCACCATCACCCACACAATACGCGGGGCGTCTAATTGCCCGACCAAATCTTCGAGGCTACTCGCGCCACTTGCGCCTGCGTCTTCTGCTTCTTTGATGGCGTCTTCACTTAAATCTGTCACGACCACGTCATGCCCGCCTTTGAGCAAGCGTTTGGTCATGTTCGCGCCCATTTTGCCAAGTCCTACCATACCGAGTTTCATACGTTGTGTTCTCCTATGTGGTTATACTGCTCGTTTTCTGCGTGAATAAACATGAATAAATGCGTATCAATATCAATTATCGGCTGGCTCTTTGAGATGCAGAATGAGTTCGTCATTTTCAACGATGCTGTCTGCATTCGCCAGCAAATTATCAAAATCGTAAGCCGATGCGTGAATCATACGCCCTGTGAGTTGGTCAGCGACCCCACTCGCCAACTTAACACACAATTCACCTGATTTTTCTATCGGCGTGAAGGCTTCTTCGGGTATCTCGTCAATGAACGGAATCGCATCAGTCATATCTGTTTTGACCATACCTGGACTGATGACAAATACCTGCACACCTTTATCTTTTACGGCAAGCGCGATGCTATCCGTCAGACGCATGAGGGCGGCTTTGCTCACCGAATAGCTAATGGCATCCGGCGTCGGGCGAATACCAATAAAGCTCCCCATGTTGATGATGCGTCCGCTACCACGCGCTATCATCTTGGGCAAAACAGCTTGTGTGCAAGCAAATACGCCTTTCACGTTCACTTCTTGCACATACCACCATTCCTCGACTGTGATGTCTTGTAACGCTTTGAACGACCCACCGACACCCGCATTATTGACCAGCACATCGACTGCGCCCAACTGTTCATGAATCGCCTTGAAGCCATCTGCGACGCTCTGTGTATCCGCAACATCCATCGCAAAAGCATGTGCTGTCCCGCCGTTTGCTTCGATGATAGCAACTGTTTCCGCGAGTTTTGCTTCATCGCGTGCTGTGACAGCGACAGTTGCCCCTGCTACGGCAAATGCGCGTGCAACCTCACGCCCGATGCCTCTGCTACCCCCTGTCACTATCGCGACTTGCCCTGATAAATCAATGCTCATGATGCCCTCTCTTTTTGTAATGCTTTTATATTGCACAAGTATGACATCAAGCGAAGTCTGCCACAAATTCGCGCACACGGGGCAACAACTCATCGGCTGGGTTTTCCACGATGAAGTGATGGTCTAGGTCACTGAGCTTATACAAGCCCTCTTTTGTGAAAGGCGTCGCCACTGCGATAACGTGCATCCCCGCATTGAGTGCCGCTTGTGCGCCGGATGGCGAATCTTCTATCACCAGCGTATTTTGTGGCTGTAATGACAGTTCATCAGCGACCAAGTTATAAATTTCAGGGTCAGGTTTGCCGTGTTCAACATCGTCGCGTGTCGCCACAAAGTCAAATCTATCGTGCATGTCCAACACATCCAGAATGCGTGTTACTTGCTCACAATGCGACATCGTAGCAAGTGCCGTGATACAGCCCTGTGCGCGTGCCGCCTCTAGCAAACTGATATTGTGCGCCCATTGATTCGTGCGTAATGTGTTGGGGTCAGAGATGAGGTCATTATAGTAAGTCAAGCGCACTTGTACGAAGGCTTGCCACCCACTCATCACGCCAAATGCTTCCTGACGGGCATGGGCTTTCTCGTGCAAGTCAAAGCGGTGCATGAGCTTCGTAGCCACCTCACGCCGACTCAACCCCACAACATCCTTAAAAGCAGCCAGTACCTCATCTTCAGTGATGTTGCGCGGACATAGTTCAACAGCCGCTTTTGCGTACGAGAGTGCCTTGAGCTTTTCTGTTTGTAGCAATGTGCCGTCGAGGTCGAAAATCATG
>JBCBKJ010000183.1:0-4604 GCA_038522085.1 Chloroflexota bacterium | reverse complement strand
ATACAGCAAATCAGTGTTCATTTTGTCGCTTAATTCATATGGCGTATAGGGAAAACTAGGCAAAATGCTGAATAATTAGCGTTAAAATGAGAAAGGTTTGTGAAACTATATACAATCTATACATTAATTGTCGTAGCGCATAGTGTATGATAGCCCATACTAAGATTTTATAGGTACTCTGGAGTATAAATGTCCTACACTATCAAGAAGTTTGACAATGAACCGATTTTGATGATTACCATCCATGAAGACTATAACGTAGCCACTGACCAAGTAAAATCAGATGCGGATGTACGTCCTTACTTTGAAAATACCGAAGAAGACCTCTACCACATCATCAACATCATAGATTTAAATATATCGCTAGATGATATTGTACAGGCAGCGAATGCAGGCACCCGCAAAGAAGAAGCCCTATGGAAGCACCCTAAACATGCGATGCTTATCCTTATCACACAGAACCCACTGGCGAAGGTCGCTGCAAAAGGACTTGGGAGTTCTGTTTTTGGTAGTGTGAAGGTGCGTACTTTTAATACAACTGAAGAAGCTCTTGCATGGATACGTGAAGATATTGCAGAGCGTGTCGCCTGATAATCTATTTCAGAGGCTGTTTGTGCTAATTGGTTTGGCAGCGATGCTTGACTAAGTAATTTATGTTACAGACAATCGAGTGTTCCTACGTTTAGGCGCTTGCTATAGATGCAGGCGCTTTTGTTTCAAAATTACGACCAAAATAGCACAAATGTATACACTACACCAACACAGCAAAGCTATTCAAACGTAGTAAATTCCGCTATACTTTGGGATATGCCATAAAATTTGGGATATAGTTGGATATTTTGGTATTTCTACCCCTCTTCATTGCGCAAAATAGCCCTTTATCCATCTCATACTATACGAAACGAGGCGTGTATCTATGAAAATCAGTGTATTACAAGAGAACTTGGCTAAGGGCTTGAGCATCGTCACAAAAGCTGTCGATAGTCGCCCAACCTTGCCAGTTTTGCACAATATTTTACTCGAAGCAGAAGGCAGTCGCTTGAAGTTAGCGGCGACCAACTTGCAGATGAGCATTACGATGTGGATTGGTGCAAAGGTTGATACGCCGGGGAGCATCACCTTACCTGCGAACACGTTCAAAGATTTGGTGACGAATTTATCGCCAGAGCGTGTGGATTTGAATCTCGATACCGCAACGCAAACCGTGCATGTGCATTGTGGCGCGACCAACTCCAATATTAAAGGCATCAGCGCAGAAGAATTTCCGCCTATCACGCATAGTAGCGGGGCAGATGTCACTTTGACAGGCGCAACGCTCGAAGAGATGATTGACCAGACGGCGTTCGCGGCGGCAAAAGAAGACAATCGCCCGATTCTGACAGGCGTGTATACCGAACTCGAAGGCGATAATATCACGATGGCGGCGGCAGATGGTTATCGTCTGGCTGTACGTCATGGGAAGTTATCAGCACCAGTGAGCGACCCAACCAGCGTCGTGATTCCTGCGAAGGCACTGATGGAAGTTGCCCGCGTAATTGACGAAAACGACGACGAAGTAGGTATCACGCTTCCGGCTGAACGCGACATCGTGACCTTTCATTTGCAAAATGTAGACATCAGCAGTCAAATTCTCGATGGACGTTTCCCTGATTTCAGTGCGATTATCCCATCGACCTATGTCACATCTACGACGATGTACACCGACGATTTGCTGAAAGCCTGCCGACGCGCTCAAATTTTTGCGCGGGATAGTGCCAATAGTGGGCGTCTATACGTTGTGCCACCCAAAGGACCTAGCGAACCTGGTGAAGTCCAAATTATCGGGAAATCTGCGGAGCGCGGGGATTTAGATGGGATGCTCGATGCCAGCGTCGAAGGCGAACCGCTGGACATCAGCTTCAATATTGAATACCTGATTGATGTGCTGAAAGTGGTCAACCAAGAGCGCGTGGTTTTTCAGAGCAACGGCGCAGAGAATCCGGGTGTCATCAAACCAGAAGGGCGTGAAGATTTCGTGCATGTCATTATGCCAATGAGCAAGTAGGGCAGTTATCAGTCTTTAGTTTTCAGTTGTCAGTGGGTAGCAAGAAAATACAATCCTCATCCGTGATTGGATGGGGATTTTTTGTTTCTAGCTATCCATTAACTTTGACAGCACCAGTTCGCTTATCGACATAGACATAATTAAGGGGAGGGTCAATACATGCACCCTCAAGCGACTTGTAATACTCGAATATCCACTTGGTTTCACTTTCATAAGTGTCTCTGAGCGACCAACTATAGCCTTTTTCGTATTCAATAGCTATATCATCTCGCCCTTTTTCTCTTAGTGCGCGCAACGTACCGTGAAGCCCCACTATGTGGATTTTTTCAGCATTAGCAAGTGCCTCCTGCTCAGTGAGCAAGCGCGTTTTCGGTGGTGATGCTTCGCCTGTTTCTTTGTCTACGAATATTCGATGGAAGGGCATGGCTTCTGTGATATTGTCATAAATCACATGAAATTGAAAAGTCCAACCGTCATCTTCTGTGAAGGTCTTCTCAAAACGAAATTCTATAGTTGGATACTCTTCAGATTCATCCAGTGCTTGCTGTGCGATAGCAAGGGCTTCTTGTTCGGTGAGCATAGCAAAATCTCTCGCAAGTGGATTGTCAAATATAGTGCCTCCAGCTTGGTAGCTAGAGGCTATGTTAACTATTAAGGGATAGCTATTATACTATGCGCCCCGCGTGTTACTGGTATTGTAGTCGTTGTACGCTCAAGGCTGGGGGTATCCTCGTCTACGAGAACATGCCAAAATTCGATATAGCCGGGATTCATAGGCATCTCGCGTTCATTATATATGACCACAGCTAGAGCATCGCCATCGGCATCGAAGGTCGCGTGTTCTGGCAAAACACCTTCAAATCCATATTGATCAACGAGCGATAATTGCCCACTTTCAGTATCGAATGTTAACAATGACAACGAGTTTAAGTTTGTGCCAGGAATAAAGCTCAAAGCATCTGGCAGATACGTTCGACGCATATCAACCGTGACAATCAACTGATTATCGGGGCTGATGGCAAAGCCTTCTGGGCTTTGACCAACCTCAACACGCGAGGCAATTTCGTGATTTGCTAATTCACTATCATCAAACCGTATAGCTATCATCTCGCCTCTAGGATTGAAGGCGTACCCTAGCGCGCCCGGAACTGCACCCCAATTTATTTCCGTCGTCAGGTAATATTCGCCATCTGCTGTAAATTCTCCATAGCTGATTGTGTTGCCCAGCTGTAAACGCTCCCCAAAGGGTTGCAAACTGATAATATTGGTTTCGGTATATGTAATGCTGTAGAAAAGTAGCTCTGACCTATCAACACCTATAGCTAGATAATCCCCACTCGGATGCCAGCTTACCGATGTTACTTCGCGTGCAGGCTCGCCATGCCGATTCTCAATTGAGAAAAATTGGTATGTTGAAGCATCAGCCAGTGTATCTATTGGTAAAAGTGCTAATTGTGCGTTTGCTTGTGTGCCACCAATGGCAACAAACCGTTCTTGAGGGTGTAAGCCAATATGCAAAGGATTATCCATTACATCGTAAACTTGAGTTGTATTTGCTTCTAGGTCAACAACGGTTAGTGAACGTCCTGTCGGTGGGTTTGCTTGCAAGTTTGGATACACATCCACATCATCTGCAATCTCACTTGCTGTTTCCACGATATAAGCTCGCGCACCCTCAGGCGAGATTGCCATCACCTGAGGCCAAGAAGTGACTGAGTTTGATACAAATAATTCTTCTTGACCAACTGGCGAACTATCATCCAATGGCAAATCAAAGATTGTTAGCGTATCACGATCATTCGGGATTTGCATCAGAACATCGTCTGCATAAGCCGTACCAACCATATCAGCATCTGAGATAGTTAGTAGATAACTCCCATCGAATCGTTCTAGGGCATTGCTGGCTTGAGCCGAGCTAACAGGGTTGAGTAACCACGCGCTATAAATATAAGCACTAACCAACAGACTAACGATAAAGAGGAGTAGGGCAACTACGCCACCTATAAGATACTTGTAACTCCTAGAAGATTTTTGTAAAGACTGAGTAGACATATAGAGACACTTCCAATTCATTTACCAACATATAATCTTTAGAAGTGTAAACTATGGAGTATAGTCCAGAGTCAAGGAATGAAAGCCATGCGTATTAGTGAGCTTGCAGAGAAGCTAGGTATCTCAACCGATACTATTCGATATTACGAAAAAAGAGGGCTTTTGAATCATCATCACATGGAACGTGAAGATAATGGTTATCGACGTTATAACGAGAAAGCTATCGAGAGAATCAGACTCATTTTCCGCGCAAAAACGCTTGGGGTAACGTTGGCAGAAATGAGTCAATTTATAGATGAATGGGAGTCTGAGGCAATAAGTGTTGAAGATAAACGTATATTCTTCAACAACAAAATTGCCTTAGTCGATAAGCGTATTGATGCGCTGAATCAAATGCGTGAGTACCTTTGCCAAAAGGTTATAGATCTTGAAAAAAATGAATAAAAATCGCTCAAATTCAAACCTTAACCAGATTTTAATCTATAGCAACAAATCAACGATTTTTTAA
>JBCBKJ010000182.1:0-4630 GCA_038522085.1 Chloroflexota bacterium | reverse complement strand
TCGCCAATGAACAGCACACCATCGTCACCAAACTCTAACGCACCAGCAGATTGTAGATCAACAGCATTTTGTGCCTGTGCGGTTGTCGTGGGCAGGTAGGCAGCAATTGTGACAAACAACATCATCACGCTCGCGGCAACAATAATTCTAACTTTTTTGTGCATCTCAAGTTCCTTTGAATAGCTACTTACTTGTGCGATTGATATTCTGAGTGGCCACTCAACTGCAATAACTAAGTATTGCCTTGTAATAATCAATAAATTTCAAAAATAAACTGGATAGCGAGCTTTTTTAGCATTTGTCAACTAATAATAGTCGCCAGTAGTGCTTCTTTGTCTTTAGATGGTAGATGGTGTTCGAGAGGCGTAACCTTATCTCCGGTAATATAGACACCATTGGCATCCGAGAATCGCTCGTGATAACCGGCATCAAAAATTCGTTGTGTGCCAACCTCAGGATCATTGAAGAAGCGGCTCAGGACATTTCGGATAATCCACGGCGTTTCGCCACTCTGTGTCATTTTGGTCTTGTTAGGACCTGGATCAACTGACAAGAATTTCACGCCTTGCCAGCTTTCTTCATTAGCCAAATCATTCATCAAAAGCATTACGGCTTGTTTTGACTGCATGTACGCACTCATCGTACTGGGTGTGTCACCTTTGAAGAACAGATCCGTATCCAATTTTCGCTTAGCCATCCCGCCTGTGACAGTTGTTATTACTTTTGCATCAGGAGATGCGAGCAATAATGGCTTGAGTTCTTGTGTGAGAATCAGCGGTGCAAGTGTATTAATCTCTAGATGTATTTCATTGCCATGTCGGGACATACTTTGATGACTGCCCACAATCGCGGCATTATTGAAGAGTCGATCAATCCGATCCCAGTTTTCTCTGATTGCTTGTGCGACTGAGCGAACCTGTTGCTGATCGCTGAGATCTGCAAAGAAAAAGTCGATATCACTCACTAAATCTTTTGGAAAATCACTCAGCTCTGACAAGAAGTCTTGCTTGCGTGACTCATTTCGAATAATCAACCCAAGCTTGTTTCCGGTTTTTAAGAGTTTCTTGGTAACACCCAATCCGAGCCCTGAGTGTCCACCTGTCAGAAGGATATGCTGATTCATTAGATGTCTTCCTTCTCCCATTCAATAATAGAAGCGTTTATCTGATCTAGGTCTTGCAATCGCAGTTTGTTTTCTATTCTTTGTATTTCGCCTTTGCTTGACACAAAAACTCCTGTGTGTGTTTGGTACTTATCGGCAAATGCAACATCGTAGACTCGTTGTGCTCCCTTTTCCGGTGCTTCAAAAACAAACGGGCGCAAGAGTTTTACGAAGAACGGGGTGCCTTTTCCTCTTACCATTTTTGTATCAATCGCACCGGGATTTAAACTAATGATCCTGACATTTTTGTTTTCCTCTGCCATGTGGGTCATGAGCAGCACCAGCGCCAATTTGGACTGGCGATACGAACCAGTTAACTTGACAAATTTGGCTGGCTTTTTGAGGTCGGGAATGTCGGGTACCCAGTTATTTACTTCACGTGCTGTTCCAGAAGCTGTTACAACAATGAACGGTTGCTGCGCTTTTTCAAACGCAGGCATCAACTCGCTAGACAAGATATAAGGGGCAAGTGTATTCACCTCGAAGTGCATCTCATTACCTTGATCAGAGTAGAAGGCTTGTCCCAGTAGAACACCTGCATTGCTAAATAGCCCATCAACTACATCCCATTTCGACATAATTTCTCTGGCAACTTGCCGAATATCCCTTTGTTTCGCAAGATCGGCGAGAAAGAAATCGATGTTGTCCGATGTCCCAATCGCCTCAATTGCGTCAGCTTTTCGCTTCTCGCTCCGTAAAATTAGCCCAAGGTGATGCCCCTCATTGAGTACCTTTTTAGTTAGTTCAAGCCCCAGACCTGAGTGTCCGCCAGTCAGAAGGATATGTTTATTCATCCGAGGTTTTCCTTTGTGTCAATCTCTGATAATGAATGTGTCAATTCTGAAATACTCTCTTTGAGCAATGGTAGTACGTGAGTGCCAATGAGTTCGATTGAACGCATCATTTTTTCATGTGACATCAAAGGGTTATCCATGTTGAAAGTCAAGCGAGAGATACCACCGAGTGCCTCACTATGCCGTACAATCTTCTCAGCAACTTCTTCGGGGTTTCCAACGAGCAATGCGCCTGTTGGACCCACTTGTGCATCAAATCCCTCACGGGTGACTTGTCGCCAGCCACGCTCCTTGCTCACATTATTGAACATTGCTGCGTAGCCCGGAAAATACTCATCATGAGCTTGTTGGGTTGTTTCGGCAACATACCCCAATGCATGCAATCCGACGATCATTTCCTGTTGGGGATGCCCTGATTCGGTATAGGCGTTACGATACAGGTCAATCCGTGATCGGAACCGACGTGTTTCGCCACCAATGACTGCAGCCATCAACCGTAATCCCAGCTTACCTGCGCGAATGAATGATCCCGTTGTTCCCCCCACACCTAACCAGAGAGGTATCGGGTCTTGTACAGGTCGTGGATAAATCGGCTGACTATCGAGTGCTGGACGGAATTGTCCTGTCCACGTGATAACCTCGTTTTCTCGTAGTTGCATCAATAGATCGAGTTTTTCAGCAAATATCTCGTCATACTCATCAAGATCGTACCCGAAAAGAGGAAATCCATCGGTGAATGATCCGCGTCCAGCGACAATCTCAGCACGACCTTGTGAAATAAGGTCAAGCGTTGCGAAATTCTGAAAGGTCACAATCGGATCGGTGACGCTGAGGACGGTCACTGCACTGGTTAACTTAATACGAGAGGTACGTGCGGCGGCAGCAGCAAGAATAAGTGTCTGTGCTGAATCTAGGAAGTCTTTGCGAAAATGTTGACCGATGCCAAACACATCAAGACCGACTTGCTCTGCCAATTCCATGCGTTCAAGTAGCTCCGCCATTGCCTGCATTCGGGAGGATGCGGTGTCTTGTCCACTCGTTGAAGGGTTACCAGCGAAACTATCGATTCCGATTTCCATAATTGTTCAGTTTCCTTCTATTCAGAAAAATATGCCCATCTGGGTTCAGGGGTAATATATCATCTGAAGTGGTCTGGCATCGTCCATGCCCATGCCAGAAACCGCCATTAACGAGCTCGCGGTTATATCTTGATTAACAAGCATCTGGCAACTGAGGCGGAATGTACCCATGTTGTCCTGTTCCTGAACTTTGTCGCGTTCAGCAACGGTCATTTATTCTGGTTCATCCTCGATAAACTCGACCCGATAACTGGTGCATTTTGCATTCCCACTACAGCGATGCATGATGTCTGAACCGTTTTCTTGAATCCCAAGCACTAGTTTTTTGCCATCTTCGACATCAAACGTACCTTTACCTTGTATCGGGAGCTTTACCATATTCGTCTCTATTACCCAACATATGTTGTTTAAATATCTATTGTTGGATAAACTATATCTGTTGGGTTTATATGTAGCAACCAACAAAAAGTTAGATCTGTACGATAAGCAACAGGAGTGCCAAAATGTCGGAAAACACATCTGAAGAATCTATTGATTTGAGGATAAAGCGATCTCGCAAGCATCTTATAGAAGCACTACTCATGTTGATGCAAGATCAACCCTTACAGAAAATTTCCGTGCGTGACATCACAGATGAGGCAATGGTCAATCGTTCTACTTTCTACGCGCATTTCACAGACAAGTATGATTTGTTCAAGACCGCAATTGGTCAGCGTATGCGTCAAGATCTAGTGACCGGTCTGGGTGATTCGACAGGATTCACAGAAACAAATCTTCGCACTTTGATCCTGATTAGTGGTAATTTGATGGTAAAGATCTCACAAGATTGTCAGCCAACGTCAATGAGTGAACTGATACCACTCATCATGACCGAGATGCAGAACAGTATCCATGAAGTTGTGTTGGCATGGATGAACAAACTCAATATATCGAAAGCAGAAGCAAGCACATTGGCAATGTTCATAGCAGGGGCGGTCTTCGGCGCTGTTGCACTCTGGGGACAACAGTCAGATAGCAAGCAAAGGTCTGATGAGTTTGCAAATCAAATAATACCTCTACTTATGGTGGGAGTCGGACAGTATGGAGAGTGATTTTGCTGATTTTTAGGTCGATGAGATAATTTATCCCAACTGTTGTTACAGATCTTGTGACCTTAATACATTAAGGAAAAAAGACCGACATGTGCGTCGGTCACGTAAGTTATTGCAAAATGCGCTTATTAAATTGTTGCGGAAGAAACCTCTTGCTAAAATTCAGATCAGAGAGATTGTTGATCTGGCTGATGTTTCACGCCCGACGTTCTACTATCATTTTGATACTAAAGAGCAACCATTAACGAGTTATGGCGATGAAATTATTGAGATACTATCTGGATACGCAAAAGCTGGTGGAATGGTGGAGTTATATCAATTTTTACTAGTTTTCTTTGAACAATGATTGCTACACAAAGAGGTTATCAATTGGGTTCTTCAAATCGACAATAGAGATTTTTTGTACGCTCATATCCTCACTTATTTGACAAAAATGTTCCAAGAGAATGAAAACGTTTTTCCACACTCGAACTGCTTACCTCAAGACGCGAAGTTTGCGCTAAC
>JBCBKJ010000181.1:0-5041 GCA_038522085.1 Chloroflexota bacterium | reverse complement strand
TTAATTCAGTGTTTTAAATAAACACGAAAGGACACTACATTATGCAAAAGTGGGAATATATGTTCATTGGCGTCGTCAAATCTTATGGGATGAACTACCGTGCCAGTGGTGAAAAAGTCAATGATTGGAAAGTTTTACCGATGCACGAGGTTTTTGCTAAAGTGGGGCGGGCAGGCTTTGAATTTATCTCTTACGATGGCGATTCTTATATTTTTAAGCGTCACATGCAAAAGTAGGCGTCACATTCAAATATGACAGAAATCAACACCCTATCAGTTAAGCAGGTAGGGTGTTTTCAATTGTTTTCAAAACAAATAGATTAGTATTTGTTTTAATAATGTTTGAATTTCTTTATATCAAGAAACATTGACGTTGTGATAGCGATATTAAGATTACATCATGCACATATTTGCTTTATGTTGGAGTTTTAATACACACAATGACGACCCTGAACCACCATATTTCACAGCATCATGTACATACAGTCACATTTAGCCCTACCAGCACAACTGACCAGCTTGTTGCGCGGCGCGTCAAGAATACACTGCAATCAATAGACGTAACACATCATCAAGCCAGCAAGCATTCGCTGTACATTCTCTTAGATGTAAGCGATTTTTATCTGTTACCACTGAAACGCCTCGCCTTTGAATTACGTGCGTTCTATGCACAAAAGCAAACTACTGATGTGAAAATTGCCCTCGTTGTACAACCTGCGTTGGCACAAGTTCTTGCGACCATGACCAAGACTTTTGTCAAACGCGATGATATTCAGCTATTCACACAAAATAACAAAGCCGATCTATGGTTGAATATGAATTGTGTGCCTGCCAAGTGTGGGTAGGTATGATATGTTTTATCGCACTTGATTTCAAAATGTTCGGCTTCAAAACATTTCGTTCAGAATGAACAGTCTGTAAGACTTTGTGCGCTGAGATGGTCTAATGCAGTAGAGTAGGGAGCAAATGAATCCCCGTACTGTACACACAGGAGACAATCTACATGGCAGACCCCCAGTTTGTAAAAGCAGCAAAACCCCTTGACCATCCGATGAAAGTAGTCGTGATTGTGGCTCATCACGATGATATTGAATTTGGCTCATCTGGCACGATTGCGAAATGGGTAGAAGAAGGCGCAGAAGTCACGTATGTTATCGTGACAGATGGTGGTAGTGGTAGTAATGAGCCAGGCATCATCCGCGAAGAACTTGCTGAACAGCGCAAAGCCGAGCAAATTGTAGCAGGACAGGCTGTTGGCGTGACAGATATTCGCTTTTTGGGCTATAAAGATGGCACACTCCAACCGACGCTCGAATTGCGCCGTGACCTGACCCGTATTATCCGTGAAGTGAAACCAGAACGGGTCATCGCACAGAACCCGACAACCGTTTTCTTCGGTGATGGCTACATCAATCACCCTGACCATCGGGCAGCCGGTGAAGCAGCCATTTACGCGACCTTCCCAAGCAGTGAAACCCGTCCGATTTTCCCCGAACTACTGGACGAAGGCTACGAACCACACAAAGTAAGCCAACTATGGCTAACGATTGCACCAGAGCCAACACACTATGTAGATATCACAAACCAATGGGACAAGAAAATTGACTCACTACGGGCGCATGTTTCGCAATTAGGTGAGGGCGAAGATTTTGACAATGGCGTGATGCAATTCATCGAAGAGCGCAATGCAGAAGGTGGCGCACGGGTTGGTGTGAAATACGCGGAGTATTTCAAGGTGATGATTTTGCAACGTGCGAATGAAGAACACCGCGAAAAAGACCTCGAACGCGCACTGGTTGCTCATGAAGCCGAAGATGGTAATTAATTAGCCGACTATCGCGTATAGATACTCTGTTAGTCCCTGTTTATCAGGGACTTTTGTTTTTATATAGGAAAGTTGGTTTACTATGAGTTACACAAATCTTTAGCGAATGTAGTAAATAAAAGCGCGGACGACATGGATGTCGTCCCTACGAATGTAGGTTATTTTCGATGCAAATTCATGTTAACAAGGTATCTCGTAGAGACATGATCTATCATGTCCGAAAATGAAATCGCATAAATGTATGGGGATAAACACATGATAGACCAAATTAGAGACTGGCTATATATCAGTGGGTATCGTTCGGCGCGGGAGGGGGCGTACTTGCGCGAAAAAGGCATCACGGCGCAATTGAGCTTGATTGATGATATTCCTAAGCATGAAGGTATCACGCAGTTGTTATTGCCGATTGATGATGGCGTGCCTGTGCGACAGGAGAAGGTAGCGCAGGGGGTGACGTTCCTCAAAGAACAACGGGCGGCTGGTAAAACGATTCTCGTGAATTGTGGCGCGGGTATCAGTCGGTCAACCCTGTTTTGCATGGCGATTTTGATGGAAGACGAGGGCTTATCTTTGCGCGAGGCATATGAAGCGGTGCTTGAAAAGCATCCAGAGGCGTTACCGCATATGAAGTTGGGGGTTTGTCTGGCGCAGTATCATGGCATACGCATGAGTGAGATGGCGTGGGTGACGGATGTTTTGCGGGAGGCGTAGTTAACCTCTCCCCCAGCCCCTTCTCAAGGGTAGGAATCTGTAAATAATAGTCGTATTTTGGGCATGCTTGTGGCATTTACCCCTATCCCCTGCGTTCGTTCCTCACTTCGGAGAAAGGGAGCTTATGAATTGTTTATGCACATGTCTTTGACGTATGACAACGTCCTTTTCTTGTACTTGGTTCGGGCGCACTGTAGTTCGCCCCTACAATGGTTGGTTCATTCAAGTAGGGTAGAAAAATAATAGACCTACCCTTGCCCCCCCAGACCCTTGTATCTCTCCATCAGCGAGGAACGAGTGTCTTGGAGAGGGGAGCTTTATGCTTTCTTGCGTATTTCGTAGAAAAAAGATATATACGTTAGCTATTCGTCGCTGTCGTCTAGTGGTGTGCTATTGCCTGTTGGTTCGAGTGAGGTGAAGTAATCGCGTACGACATCGCGCACGCCTAATGGCACATAGCCATTATCGAGCGCGGAACTAGCAGCTTCGGCATAGCTACTGAACACCTGATTATAGGGTACGCTACTTGTACCATCAGGATTATCTTGGAACTCACCTTCGACGGAGGCACTATCCGCGTCAGCTTCGAGTTCTATGGTCGTATCGCCAGTAGTTACATCGCTAAATTCGGGCGCGAAAACGGGGTCAAATTCACCTTCGCCACCATCAGCCGAGCCAGTGCCTTGTTGGTCTGGGGTATCGCCACTGGCACTACCGCTTTGTGATTGCTCTGATGATGCGCTATCGCCATCGCCTTGTGCGCCATCGCTGGATTCTCCACTGCCATCTTGTGGACTATCGCTGTTGGTATCACCACTGGATTGTGGCGCATCGCCGGATTGTGCGCCTTGTTGGTCGCTGGCAACCGAACGCCCTGATTCGCCTTGGTCTGGTTGTTCGCCTGGTTGGGCGGGGCTACTACCTGGGTCTTCTTCCATATCGAGTTGAGCAGAGGGCGCGAGGTCTTCCACACTACGTCCGACATCGTTAACCTCAGAATCTGTCTGCGCTTCGTTACTAAATTCGGTGGTCGCTATTTGTCCGGCAGCTTCACTCGCTTGGTCAGCGGCGGCTTCTAAGTTATCAGCACTCTCGCTCCGTGTTTGATTTTGCGATTCGGCATCAGCGGCGGCTTGAGCGGCATCATCTAATGATTGTTGTGCGCCTGCGGTATCACCACTATTGAGCGCATCGGCGGCTGCCTGTAAATCCTCAGCAAGGGCGTTATTTTCTTCTTCAAGCGCAGTAGCGGCTTCTTCAAGACGTTGTTCTAATTCGGCTTGTTCTTCTTCTGTAGCAGTGTCTAAGCTATCGGAAATGTCCGTCAGCGTGTCCGAGAGTGTTTCATCGCCTGCACTCGTTTCGCTGGGGTCATCTTGTTCGCCAGAGAGGGCATTCGCCGCATTTTGTAGACTGGTTTCGCTATCTTGGACGTCTTCCCGAATACTCTCCACTTGTTCGCGCAAATCAGATTCGAGGTCACTCATTGCCGCAAAAGATTCATCGGTATCAATGTCTGGATTTTCAAGCTCGTCAATCGTCTGCTCAGTTGATTCTAGGAGGGATTGGCGTTCTTCGGGCGATAGGGCGCTATCGGTTGCTACGCCTTCTGTAATATCGCGGGCGGTATCAGCGGCGGCATTGATAGCAGCAGTGGTTTGTGTGCTATTGCCTTCTTGCCCCACGTTGATAGTCGATAAGGTTGCAAAGATAAGAATGAAAATCATGAATATGAGAGTGAATAGCATCGCTACCCAGTCCCAGCCCTTACTATCTAAAGGCATGGCTTCGTTAGCATCGACTGTCTTTGCTCGCTTGACCGTATCCTGTAATTGACGTTCTGCGAGGGCATCGGTGGTGCTGATACGTCCTTCGATTAATTCGTAAGCGGTTGTTAGGCGTTCTTGCAAGTCGAATAGTGTGTCAAATTGGCGTGCCGCTTCGATACCGTCTCTGCTCCAGATACCTATTGCGCTCAGGACAAGTGCCAGCGTTGCACCAAAACCAACACCCGTCACAAAGAGCATCTGTGGCGCGGGCAATAAGCGGAAGGTCGCAATCACCACGCTGATAATCATGGCGACTATCATGGCGGCAATCATTACACGCGGGAAATACAGCACGGCACGGCGCAGACGCCAACGGGCATTCCACTCGCTGACGAGGGCTTCGAGTTCGGTGCGGGTTTCGGTTGTTTGGATACGGGTTGCCATTTGTAGCTCCTAAATGAGCAATTTTTACGTTAGTCGGTTGTATTGATAGGGGATTTTAAGAATTGCAGGAATCGCCTACCAATTCTAGTAATCTCAGGTGTATTCGATTTTCTAGTCATCATTTCTCTATTTGGGTGAAGATTAGAAATTAAATTCATATTGTTCAATTCACGAATAATTACCCGAGTCAATTCATATTCATCATTTAGTTCTGGATGTTTAGCTACTATTGCATCAAATAATTTATCAAACTGTATACCATATTGGTTGTTAGAGTCATAACTTTGAGAACC
>JBCBKJ010000180.1:0-5435 GCA_038522085.1 Chloroflexota bacterium | reverse complement strand
AGCGACGGAGGGGGTCAGGCAAGAAAATTGTATATACTGTCCTCATTTACTGAAAAATCCCTTAAATTGACAGGCATGGGACGGCATCCATGCCGTCCGTGATTTACCCCTCATATTTGAAGTTCTACTTTTTATAACGCACTTTTGCGCTTTTTCACGGAACGCTCAGGGGATGTGCTGGCAATTGTATTTGAAAAGATATATAGTCATGACAATATAACTTTATGCGCGCGGGTACGTTTTTCATGTCAATTGACCGTAATTCCCCAATGCCCCTATATTATCAACTGCACCGTTTATTACTGGCAAAAATCGAGAGTGGCGAATTGCAAGCTGGCGATGCGTTCCCCACCGAACAACAAATCCAAGACACCTACGATGTCAGCCGTACAACCGTTCGGCAAGCACTGGGCGAACTCGAAGACGCCGGAAAAATCGTCCGTCAACGCGGGCGCGGCACATTCGTTGCCAAGCCCAAAATGAGCCATCATCCCGATAGCTATCCACAACTTGCTGATTACATGACCGAACAAGGCATCAAACCAGGTTGGCGTTTGCTGAACAACGGTTGGACAATGCCTGCCGATAGTATCGCGTCAGCCTTAGGCATCGAAGCAGGCAATAATGTCTATCGACTCGAACGCTTACGGCTCGAAAATGACACGCCCATTGGCTACCACACAGCGTATGTCGCCCCTGATTACACCACACATATTGACGACAGCAACTTTACGACAGGTGGCTCGTTGCGCTATTTGCATCGGCTCGGTAGCTTAAATGAAAGTATGGCAGACCGCACCCTAGAAGCCCTTGCCGCCAATGAGCGCGTCGCTAATTTGCTGGAAGTGCCTGTTGGCGTCCCTCTCTTGCGCGTCAAACGGGTTGTCTACAGCACAGACAGCGCCCGCACACCAATTGAGTTGCTGTTCGCACTCTATCGTGGCGATAGGTTTGAATATCATATTAACAACATGCGGGCAATCGGCGCAATTAATGCGTGATGGTTTGTATGAATTTAAGAGGAAAGCATATTTTAATTTTATTGCTATGCACGGATGCTGTATAAAACATGAGAACGGAAATAAATTAGCCCGCAACGAAGAATCGCTCTTAAAGTCCCCTCTCCGCCAGCGAAGCGCAGGGGGGAGGGGATTTAGGGGAGGGGTTAAGAGCAAACTGACGACTAATGACTGAAAACTGATTACTGATTACTGATTACACAAAACGAAAGGCATCTTATGGCTACTTACGATACCATCATCAAAAATGTGCGCGTTGTGCGCCCCAACAAAACGGATACGCCCACCCAAGATATTGCGATTAAAAATGGCAGATTCGCGCTCATTGCGGATAGCATCGAAGCAAGCGAAGCAGAAACTGTCATTGATGGCAACGGCTTGATGGCAATGCCAGGTGCGATTGATGCGCATACGCATGTTGGCATTTACGTACCCCCCCATGATGACGCGCCCACAGAATCCGCAGCCGCCGCGCAAGGAGGCGTGACGACGCTCATTCCGTATGTGCGGACAGGGAGTTTATACTTGAATCGCGGGGGGTCTATCAAAGATTTTTGGGCAGAGTTGATGGAACAAAGCGAGGGACGCTATTATGTCGATTATGGCTATCATGTGTCTCCGATTACCGGCGCACAAATCCCCGAAATGGAATTTTTAGCCACTGAATGCGGTGCGCCCAACTATGGCGAAGTATTCATGTTCTACGGCAGTCATGGTCTGCATGGCAAATCCGACAAGCAATCTAGCTGGCTGATGCTCGAAGAAGATGACCATTACGATGTCGCGCACTTTGATTTTATCTGTCGGGAAGCAGCACGCCTGCAAGAAAAATACCCTAATCTCGCAAAGTATATTCAGGTTAGCTGGCACTGTGAAACGCCGGAAATTCTGCGGGCTTACGAGACAAAAATCCGTAACGAAGGCGAACTCGATGGACTAGAAGGCTACAGCGCGGCGCGTCCACCACACAGCGAAGCCGTAGCCATTCAGGTCGTTGGGGCATTGGCGCATGATGCCGGCTTGAAGCAAGTGAATATCTTGCACGTCACCTCTATCGAAGCGATGGAAGCGACACTACGAGCGCGAGAAGCCTATCCTGATGTTGAGTTTGGCATCGAAGTCACGGCTGGGCATCTGCTCTTGGATACAACCTGTCATATGGGGGCATATGCCAAAGTGAACCCGCCATTGCGTCCACCCCATCATAAAGAATACCTGTGGGCGCGAGTGATGGATGGCACGGTACAATGGCTCATCACTGACCATGCCAACTGTCCGCCAGAATTGAAAGTTGATGCCGATGAGCCGGATAATGTCTGGAAAGCTAAAGCGGGTTTTGGAGGTACAGAATACATGCTGGCAGGTATTTTCAGCGAAGGGACAAAACGTGGCTTGTCACCGAATCGTGTTGTCGAGTTGGTGAGCTACAACCCCGCTATGCGCTTTGGTCTGCTCCACAAAGGCGATATTGAAATCGGCTATGATGCTGACCTCGTGCTATTCGACCCCGAAGAAACATGGACAATTCACGGCGAAGATTCGTTCTCTGCACAGCAATACACCCCATTTGAAGGCATTGAAGTCACAGGTAAAGTGAAAACGACTTTTGTGCGTGGGAATTGCGTGTACAATAACGGCGAGATGCAAGGCGAGATGGTTGGTAAGTATCAACCCCGCCCCACCTCGGTAGAAGATTTACCATAATTCAAATACAGCAAAACAAAAAATCCTCGCCTGTAATATGCAGACGAGGATTTTTGCTTGTTCTGACAATTAGCTTGAAGCAGGCATCATCGCCTCACATTCACAAAACGATAGCCAATTAGCGCACTAAATCACCTATTTTGTCGCTCATGCATCTGGCACAAGCCAATAGTACCCATACGGCGGAATCGTCAATTCACCATTCATCGGGTCATAATCAGGATGCACAACATCACGGTACATATTGGCGTCGGCTGGGAGTGTCATCGCTACCTCTTGGTCGCTCAGGTTATGAATCGCAAGCAGCTTGCCCTCGGCATCTTCGCGCCAGAAGCACAGCAAACGTTTGTCTGTATCCCCCAGCCATGTCAGCGTACCTTCAGTGAGCATCGACAACGGTTTAAAGGTACGAATCATACGGCGCACACGATGCAACAAGGAGCTTTCGTCAGCCATCTGTGCCTCAACATTGACTTGGTTATACCCATATTCAGGGTCACTGATAGCAGGCGCATACAGGCGTTCGATATTTGCTTCGCTGAACCCGCCGTTTATTTCAGTATTCCATTGCATCGGTGTCCGCACACCATTACGATCAAACAAACCGATGTTATCGCCCATGCCAATCTCATCGCCATAATACAGCACAGGAGCGCCTGGTAACGTGAATAACATTGAGTGCATGAGTTCGATTTTGCGCTGGTCATTACCCATCAGTGGGGCAAGCCGGCGCCGAATCCCTAAGTTAATGCGTTGCTTGGGGTCAGGCGAGTAATATTCCCACATGAATTGACGATCTTCTTCTGTGACCATCTCCAGCGTCAATTCGTCATGGTTGCGCAAGAAAGTTGCCCATTGCGTGTTAGCCGGAATTTCGGGCGTGTCGTTCAAAATGTCGATGATGCTACTATTATCTTGCTTGGCGAGTGCCATGTACAGACGGGGCATCACAGGAAAGTGAAAGCACATATGAAATTCATCGTTATCACCGAAATACGGCAACAAATCATTTGCCCACTGGTTCGCTTCTGCGAGTAAGACAGCGTTCGGGTAATGCGCATCGACCATTGCCCGCATGCGTTTGAGGTAGTCGTGTGTTTCCGGCAAATTCTCGTTATTCGTACCTTCGCGCTCAATCAGATACGGCACCGCATCCACACGGAAGCCATCAATGCCTAAATCCAGCCAGAATTTCATGATGTCGAGCATCGCCTGTTGCACTTTTGGGTTGTCGTAATTCAAATCCGGCTGGGAACTGTAAAAGCGATGCCAGTAATATTCGCCTGTGCGTTCATCGTATGCCCAATTAGATTCTTCCGTGTCTAAAAAGATGATACGCGTCTCGGTATACTTATCGTCAGTATCGCTCCACACATAATAATTGCGCAGAGGCGATTCTTTGCTTCGGCGGGCTTCTATGAACCATGGATGCTGGTCACTGGTATGATTGACTACCAAATCAGCAATGATTTTAATGCCATTACGATGCAATTCATCAACCGTCAGACGGAAATCTTCCAGCAAGCCATAGGTGGGATGAATGCCGTAGAAACTCGCAATATCATAACCATCATCTTTGAGTGGCGACGGATACACAGGCATCAGCCACACACAATCCACACCTAACCACTTGAGATAATCGACTTTTTCGCGCAAGCCTCTGAAATCACCATTGCCATCACCGTTACCATCACGAAACGCCCGCAGATACACCTGATAAATGACGCTATTCATATACCATGTCATCGTTAACTATGTCTCCCGACTGTGTACTTAATAAAAACAATACACTCTATTCTAACTGAGTTTGGTCAATTGCCCACGCATGTTTTACAAACTATAAAAAGAGTGTAAAAGTCCCCAAATTCTGAAACCTATCTAACAGCAATCGCGTATAAGAGAGTAGAAACCTACAGATAGATAAATACACGGGGAAATTACTAATAATGAACAAGATGAAGGTTGGCATGGGTTACGAATTAGGCGACGTTGGCGAACGTTTTATCGCTATCGCTATTGATGGCATCATTTTGGGTCTGATTACAGGCTTGCTCTTTGGCGCAGGTGGCGAAGCAGGGGGCGGTCTTGGCTTGGTGGTCGGCGTGCTATACAACTGGTACTTCTGGACACGCCAAGATGGACAAACACCCGGCAAACGCATGATGGGCTTGCGTGTCATCAAAGCCGATGGTAGCCAATTGAGTGATGTAGACGCGCTCATCCGGGCGCTGGGCTATTATGTAAGTGGTTTGGTCTTTTCACTCGGTTACATCTGGGCGCTGTTCGATGACCAAAGCCGCACATGGCACGACATCATGGCTGGCACCCGCGTCGTCAAAGCCTAAACACACAGCACTTGCTACACACACATACGTCAAATCCCTATCTGCGCAGATAGGGATTTTTTGAGCTAGCGTACTTTGCAAGAACCTCGACAAATGTACAACCCAATATCAAGACAATTTATCAAGACCTTTAACTGCAAATTCTCTAACTTGTGGATGTGAATGTGAAGCAAAAGGTTCTAGGATATTCGAGATACGTGCATTAGAGAAGGACGAAAGCAAGTCAAGCACGGCACAGATTACAGCAATATGTTCGTAGCGCTCTAAAACCTTAATAAGTAAAGTGACTGCACGGTCATCATCTGTCATATCGAAACCATTAATAATATTTATTGTTTGTGTTGGATTATCCGCACTTTGTTCGAGC
>JBCBKJ010000179.1:0-5520 GCA_038522085.1 Chloroflexota bacterium | reverse complement strand
GTTCTACAGCAATGCCATTGCTGTAGAACT
The DNA here is from genome assembly GCA_038522085.1 of Chloroflexota bacterium. Lineage (GTDB taxonomy): Bacteria > Chloroflexota > Anaerolineae > Aggregatilineales > Phototrophicaceae > JAUZRW01. The sequence continues at coordinate 5,490 of JBCBKJ010000179.1, read as the reverse complement.
CATTGTGCCAACTTTGCCAAATGTCCGACGAACCTACGGCACATGGACAGTTGATATTCATCATATTTCTGAACGATTTGGTATCTTCACGATTATTGTGTTGGGCGAGGCTTTCGTTAAAGTCCTAGACGATGCACAGGGAACAATGATAGGGATTGATGAACTCCTATTCAGCACCGTCGGCTTGCTAGTTTTGTATTCACTCTGGTGGCTCTACTTCTCTGATACAGCGGGGAAATTGGTAGATTTTGCTAGCAATGGCAAGGCAGTTATTTGGATTTACAGCCACATGCCTCTTGCCACCTCGCTGGTGGTATTTGGTGTCGCTGCTAAAAAGGCATTTGCCGAAGCCGCCAATTATCCCGGCGAAGCCCTCGACCCAAAATATCGTATTCTCTATACAACAGCTATCGTCATGTATCTTGTCGCGCTTGCATTGATAGACTTTGGCTTAAATGATGAAGAAACAGCCAAGCCTCAGATACAAGAAGCACTGGCACATATTGTTGGGGCTATCCTAGTCGCAATAATTGGCATCACACTTGTTGGCTTGAGTTCTATCGCGTTTGTCACCTGCATCGCTGTTATCATGCTGGGACAAGTCGCTTTCAGTATTTACCAAACCAATAAACACGAGCATGATGGTATGACACATATGCACACAGCCACCACACAAGATTGATGACAAATACGATGCCCACTCATGCAACTATTCGCATCGCCACCCCAGCCGATGCCCCTGCCCTGACGCAACTCGCACAACTGACCTATCAGGTTGCGTTTGGGGCATCTATGTCAGATGAGGCACTGCAAGCGCATATCGACACGACCTTGTCTGCATCTGCCATCATGACATTTATCAAAGACGATGTCGTGCTGGTCGCTATCGCAGATAGTATGCTTATCGGCTATTGTCACATCAGCCAAGCAGGCGCCAACATCAAAGACACTTTACCCACAGCCGACCCAGACAACAGTGCCTACTTGCAACGGCTCTATGTACATCCTGACCAGCAAAATGAAGGAATTGGCTCTACCCTGTTAAAAGCAGCTCTCAAGCACCCACTGTTAGCAGACGCTGAAAATGTCTACTTGGATGTATGGGAGAAAAATACAGGCGCACAAAAATTATACGCCCGTCATGGATTCCAGCGCGTTGGTGAAATCCGCTATGTTGATGCGAGTGGTAATGAAGGCGACCTCGATTACATCATGGGTCGCCCTAAAATAGCAACTTAGCCACGTTTACTTGTCTGGTCACTGTAGGTACTCTCGAAGATTTTATCTGCGTTTGCCGCCTCAAAACCATCCCGACGATGTTCGCGGGCAATATCATCGCCTGCCAAATTGGCATATTCGGTTTTCACACGGCGTTCGGCAAACTCAACATATGAGCCACTGATTTGTTGCGTGATAGTACCACCGTCTTCAGTAGCAAAAGTGGCATCAATCATTTCAGCAACTGTCGAACTCTGAATCAGCAAGCCGTCGTTGCTGACTTTTGCTTTACCACCACTATCATTGAGCTTGAAGCCATTGCTTTCTAAAAAGGTATTGAACTGCTCAATGGTGCTATAGCCAGCCGGCAAATTGTGAACGCTCACTGTGAAGTGATTGAGATAATAACGGTTGTAAATCACCCATGCGGCATACTCGCTCACCGCGCCTAATGCTTGGTAATCTGTCCACGTTGGTAAACGCCATAGCGACTGATGCAAGAAGGCATCTATCGCCTGACCATCATCCAAATTAAGCGCGTCTACCGGGTCAGTTGCTACTTCATCGGTATAGTTTGTGATGATGTCTTGGGTGGCTTGTGGCAAATCACCTACGCGCAACTCACTGATGAAAATACGCGGATAATGGTCCTCTGGTGGCGCATACCAGTAAGCATCCAGTTTTTTCGCCGCAAAATCGTATTTATCACGACGTTCATAGCCCAAGTGCAAAAAAATTTTCTCCAAGGACTGAATACCCAACTGTGGCACACCCATCGTCCGAAACGCAATGTGGTCATTTTCAATATCGCTCGCATCGCTGATGATACCTTCAGCAATCATTGCCTTGATGACACCATCAACATCCGGCACACGTTCCCGATAACGACGCATCAAACCATCCAGCACCACATTCAGCGTACTTGCTCCGACCATTTCCATATTTAGTTTGTCTCCTCGTTCTACAAAAGATAAAGTGAATCAACCTGTAATAACAACAAAATCACACAATACTATTTATGTAAGCCATCGCAGTCTAAACCCACCCTGCCAGCCTGTAAATGAGAAATTGCTAACTTCATATACAACGCTTACAAAAGCACGCTACAGTACACAAAACATAACAAGGGAGATTACACATTATGGGATTCATCGGAGATACGATTCAGTTCATTATCACATTTCCATTTATCGTCGTCGGTTGGCTGATTGTCGGGGCGCTGGCTGGTGACATCGCACGGCGCATTATGGGGTCTGCAAACAAAGGTTGCCTATCAGATTGGGTACTTGGGATTGTCGGCTCATTTGTAGGTGGCTTCGTCGCTAGTCTGCTCGGCATCGGCACACCAGACGGCGGCTTGGGGCTGGTTTTCGCCAACCTAATTTTGGCAGTCGTTGGTGCAGCAATTGTTGTATACATTTTTCACGCTGTCACTGGACGCCCAAAAGCACAGGCAGACTAGGTATAAAAACGCCCCTTCTATGCAGTAGAAGGGGCTAACGCGCTCATTTCTTCTTGTTCTTCTTGCCTTTTTTCTGCTTTGCTTGCTCTTTTTTCCAACGGTCACGCAATGTCACCGTGCGGTTGAAAACAAGTTTCTCATCTGTGGAATCAGGGTCAACGACATAGTAAGCAAGGCGCTCAAACTGAAAACGATCCCCTGCTTTTACAGATTTTACGGCGGGTTCAATGTATACAGGGTCAATAATCTCCACGGATTCTGGATTGATGAACTCAGTGAAATCTTTTTCGTCATCGCCATCTGGTACTTCTTCTGTAAACAGATGATTATATAGGCGTGCTTCTGCTTCTACTGCATGTTCTGCTGATACCCAATGCAAGGTCGCTTTCACACGGCGTCCATCCGGCGCATGACCACCCTTCGTTTCGGGGTCATACGTGCAATGAATCTCGACAATATTGCCGTCATCATCTTTGATAACATCGGTACAAGTCACGAAATAGCCCCAGCGCAAACGTACCTCACGTCCAGGCGCAAGGCGATAGAATTTCTTCGGTGGGTCTTCCATAAAATCGGCTTGCTCAATGTATAGCTCGCCAGAGAACGGGACTTCGCGTGTGCCAGCCCCCTCATCTTCAGGGTTATTGACCGCTTCCATGTACTCAACCTGCCCTTCTGGATAATTTGTAATCACCATCTTAAGCGGGTCTTGCACTGCCATAATACGGTTGCTATGCGCGTTCAAATCTTGGCGCACATCATATTCCAATTGCTGAATTTCCACGATGCCATCACGTTTACTGACACCAATACCTTCTGCAAAATTGCGAATCGAAGCAGGTGAATAACCACGTCGTCGCAAACCACTAATCGTCGGCATACGCGGGTCATCCCAGCCTTTAACAAAGCCTTCTTTCACCAGCCGGATGAGTTTGCGTTTACTCAATACGGTATAGGTCAAATTGAGCCGTGCAAATTCAATCTGTTGCGGATGGAAAATCCCTAGCTTCTCAATCAACCAATCATAAAGCGGGCGATGGTCTTCATATTCCAGCGTGCAAATGCTATGTGTCACACCTTCTAAGCTATCGGATTGTCCGTGCGCAAAATCGTACATTGGGTAAATATGCCAATCCGTGCCTGTACGCGGATGCGCTGCATTCAAAATACGATACAACACGGGGTCACGCATGTTGATATTGCCCGACGACATATCAATCTTTGCACGCAATACCGCTTTGCCTTCTTCGATTTCACCCTTTTTCATCTTCTCGAATAAAGCCAAGCTCTCTTCAATCGGACGGTCACGGTAGGGGCTATCTTTACCTGGCTCAGTGAGCGTGCCGCGATACTCACGGATTTCATCAGGACTCAGTTCATCAACATAGGCATCACCCTGTTTGATGAGTTGCACCGCCATATCGTACAATTGATCAAAATAATCCGACGCAAAGAACAGACGGTCATCCCAATCGTAGCCCAGCCATTTCACATCTTCGATAATCGCGTCGATGTATTCTTGTTCTTCTTTGGCAGGATTCGTGTCGTCAAAGCGCAAATTGCACAAGCCACCATAGGCTTCTGCCAGCCCAAAATTAATGAAAATCGACTTGGCATGCCCAATATGTAAAAAGCCATTTGGTTCGGGCGGAAAACGGGTATGCACCCGTTTATCAAAGCGCCCATTTTCATTGTGTTCATCAATAATATCGCGGATAAAGTTTGACTTACGGGGTTCAGTTTCGCTCATAATCTACTCTCGTTACAACTCCAAATCATAATTCAGCTATAGCTACATGTATACAAATCACATTCTTCACCACAAAGGCACAAAGAACACGAAGAAATTAAGCCACAACACCTAGATTTTGCGTAATTTTCGGTTCTCAAAAGATACAGTTTTTGCAAAATGAGTGTTTTTATTATGGAGATTCTCTCTGTGTTTCTAGGACTCTGTGGTTCAAAGGCTTTTTGGTATGTCTTTTCAGTTTGGTACGATTGCCCTACATGTTAACGTCCAAGCGCACACCTGACAATGCTTGTTGGCGACCACATTAAATAAAAAGAACGTACAGCTTTACCTGCACGTTCTGAATGATCGAATTTAGCGTTCGATACGCGGGTGCGGTTAGCTAACGACCGTCACACTGCTAGCTTGCAAGCCCTTACGACCTTGCGTAACCTCAAACTCTACAGTCTGACCTTCGTCGAGACTACGGTAACCGGTTGATTGAATTTCGGAGTAATGCACGAAAAGGTCATCGCCACCTTCTTGCATGATGAAGCCATAGCCTTTTTCTGCATTGAACCATTTTACTGTACCGCGTGAACGTTCTGCCATGTGATTTTTCTCCTGAAAATAATTCGGTTTTGCCTTAACCTGCTGTACTCACAAATCCGCATTACTCAGGATGCAACTGTGATACATGAAGATTCTAACACCTTTTGTGTAGCTTCTTACTAGGTTGTTGGGTGCTACTTGCACCAATGTAGGCGAGTACTCATTACTCTAACGAACTACATTGCAATAATATCGTATCATAGTCTTCTCATATAGATAGGGTAATCTACAGCCTTAATGCTGTCTTTACAAGAATTTTATAATTCACTGGATTAACCTTTAGTGTTGCGTTAAGCGTTCAGTTATCTCCTGTTAGGTTATATTGCCTATATTTATTGAACGCCTTAAACCATGTTACGTCATGATTCTGTTGTAGCAATTCCTCAACAGCCTTAAATGTTGTCGCTTTCTCGCCATCAATTGCGCGATGGCGAACTTGATGGCGAGAAAGCGACAACATTTAAGGCTG
>JBCBKJ010000178.1:0-5694 GCA_038522085.1 Chloroflexota bacterium | reverse complement strand
GTGGTACAGTTGCTGCGATTTTTGGATATATACAACAATATGTAGCAAGCGACTGGCTCAACTTTTTAGACAATCCAATTGCTGATTTTTATGCTAATGCTTCATCTGAACTTATCAGTATAGCCATTACTGTACTCATCATTGAGCGTGCCAGCAGAAAACAAAGTGAGGCTGAACGAAAAAGTGAGCTAATATTTCAACTAGGCAGTGATGAGCGCGTGACAGCCAAAGGTGCATTGAGAATGTTACGACACAGAGGTTGGTTGACTGATGGTTCAGTCAATGGTTCTTATCTGCGACGCGCAAACCTAGCTGAATCAGATTTATCAGATGCAAGTCTAGCAGGTGCTGATCTTTGGGGAGCAAATTTGAATCGTGCGTTTTTAGCAGGTTCGAACTTGGAACGCACGAATCTCAGAGATGTGGATTTGTCCGATGCGAGTCTTTGGAGGGCAAATCTTACAGGTGCTTATATTAGTAACACCAATCTTTCCGGTGTTACTTTACCAGATGGCAAGAAGTGGAACGAGAATATTGACATGAGTCGTTTCACTGACCCACAACATCCCAATTTTCATTGGATGAGAGACATTGAACCAGTGCAAGAGAACCATGATTCATAATAGACAAAACTGCCCCACGCTATAAAACGTGAGGCAGTCAAAAATGCTAGTGTGCTAATTGCTCAGTTCTCGTCAGCGTTGTGTGCTGCTTCGTGTTCAGCAATCGCTTTCTGAATATCCAAGCCGATTGCTTGGTCAAATAGGTCACGGAAGGCTTCTTCTGGGAGTGCGCCCGGTTGCGAGAAAATGACATGTCCCTCTTTGAAAATCATGATGGTTGGGATGCTCATGATTTGGAAAGATTGCGCCAATGCTTGCTCGGCGTCGGTATCGACTTTAGCAACGCGCACTTTGCCATTGTAGTCAGCGGCGAGTTTGTCCAGAATTGGGGCGACCATCTTACATGGACCACACCATTCTGCCCAAAAATCAACGATAACAGGCATTTCGTGTGAATAATCAATGACCTGTTCTTGGAAGGTATCGGCTGTAATCGCTACCGGTTCACCAGCTACGATGTTAGTGTCTGTATTAGGTTGGTCTGTCATAATAGGTTCAAGCTCCTTAGCTTTTTCTTTTAATGTCTCGATTGATGGTTGCACATCCGTTCCCCAAGGGCGCGAACGACGCAGTAAAACCTCGTCATTCAATAAGCCAATCATCAGCGGCTTGCCTTGGTAGTCAAAACGCTCTGCAAGGTCAGGATTCTTATCAGGATTGACCTGCACAAAAATAACATCCTGTGTACCGACGGCTACTTTCTTGAAGGCACTGATAAAATCACCCCGCACACCATCGCCTGTCGTAACCAGCGCAAGGGTAGGGTGCGTGCCAACAATAGCTTGCCACGTACTATCCGTTACATCTTGGATGCTTGCCATACAGATATGTCCTCTCTTAGCCCACGACTAAGCAATGCGACTTGTGCATCATTCAATGAGACAATTTAACGTCTACAACACATATGACGATGTGTGATTAGAAGTGCTTACACAATATGCCATTTGATTTCCATAAAAACCCGTAGCGTATTCACTATGGGCAACAAATTGTTACCTTCATCGTGTTGACAAACAAGCGTGAATAAACCATGCTATAACTGTTAATTAACGTTAATCTAGCAGATAGCACATGGTCAATCCATTTTATATCGACACAACAGGCGCAACCGTCTTACGCATCAATCAAGAGCAAGGCGCAGGCTCGCAATTACAAGCTGGGGCGCGTGCCGAATTAATTGATTCGCCTGTAACCAAAGCACTCAGTACGTTCGGTGGGCGTATCGCCGCACAAACAATGCAATATATGTTTAAGGGACGCATGGATGGCTTGATGAATTACGCCGCGTTTCGTCCGCGTGCCATGCAATACGTGCTAGAGAGCTTATTGGGCGAGCCAAGCGAAGCAACCAATAAGCGTGTCCTCGACCCAGCCGGTGGCTATAGCCCTGTCTTCTATTGGCTGGCACAAAAATATAACAATGTATCATTCATTGAAGTAGACATTCCCAAAGTCATCGAGAATAAGCGACGCATGCTCTATCCCTTAGGCATTCCACGTAATTTGCGCCTGCGCGATGGTGACTTAAGCAACCAGCACCTACATGAAATTGTTACCCGCCGTAGCGACATTATGCTCACCATAGGCGCATATGTGACAAAGGCAAAATTCCGAGAATTACTCGATTATCTCCCACACGTCATGAAATCAGGCGCATACCTTGTTGCCTCATTTCCGTATTTGCCAGGCATAGATAATTTCCAACAAAACAGCATGATTTTCAGTAAAATCGTCACTGAACCGCGTGGCACAATCGCTAATGAAAAAGTCTTGCACACTATTTTCCGCGATACCCCCTTTGACTTGATAGAAAGCGTCTGCTTATCAGAACTCGCCCGCGAACGCGAGATGCCTATCCCCGCTGATATTGAGATTTTCGCAGTGGCAAAGTTGCGCTAACTACCTTTGACTATGGAATCGCTACCTCACAACTTGTTGCATTGCTATCACAGGTAGCAATCGTTTCACCGTTATAAATAACCGCAAATGTCTCGCCTTCCAACCAAAATAACACGCTCTCTGCCACTGTCACAAACGCATACAAATTGCCACATACTGCCGGAGGTTGCCGATTGCCAGATGTTACATCACGCATGCGCAAACAGTTATTTGCAGGCAAACCCGACACAAGATTCGCGCCCCATTGGGTGCTGTTCCATGTACGTGTACTACTAGAAAAGCTCAAATTACTCAGGTCAAGCGCGGTATCACTGATATTATGTACCGTAAACGCCACATCATCATACAAAAGCGTGATATTGGGTATCACTTCGGGGACTGATGTATGGGTTGGTGGTATCGACGAAGCTATATTTTCTTGAGTAGGCTCTGTGCTATCAGTAGCAGTCGGCATCGGTATATCGGTTAGCGTCGCAGTCATAGCCTCAGTTGCCCGTGCGACCTCTGGCACGGGGGTTGCTGTAACAACCTGTGGGGCAGGCGCAGGCGACGCCTGAAAAGATAGCGTAATAACTGCCACAATAATCGTCACCACACCCGTAATCATTGCGCCGATAACGGGTGGGCTGGTAAATACTGATTGCTTGTTGTCATTGTCTGCCATAGTTTTATTCCCTACTGTGTTTAGCTAATTGCCTTGTGTAATAAATCGTTGCTGTGTCTGCGCCCGAAATCCACAAAAAAGTTTCATAGTTATCTGCCGGATGGGTTACTAATTGTATCTTGCCACACTTTCTAATACTCATTTTAGCGTAACATGGCTATCAAGAACGCAATTTTGAGTATGTTCCTATCAATTCCCAACCTTTTGCACCATCCCTGCATATGTAAAGCGAGTACTCGACACAGACATGAATTCATGGAGGCGTTTGTGACTGAACGCGACGCAATAACCCGTATGCAACGCGGGGACATCAGCGGTCTGTCAGTGATTGTTGCGCAATATCAGCTGAAAGCAGTGCGAACGGCTACCCTGATTACACGCGACAAAGCACTCGCAGAGGATGTGGTACAAAGCACATTCATCCGTATTTACAAGAAAATACATCAATTTGACATCCAACGTCCGTTTGAGCCTTGGTTCATGCGGAGCGTCGTCAACGCGGCGATAAGTGCAACGCGCAAACACAGCAAAGTCTTATCGCTACACGACAATGCAGGTGACGATGTGACCTTTGAGGAACTACTACAAGACGAAGACGGCACCCCAGCCGATAAACTAGAAACCGCCGCACAGAGAGAACGGGTTCGGCAAGCGTTAGATGCGCTTTCGCCGGAACAACGGGCGGCAGTCGTCATGCGCTACTACCTCGATATGAGCGAGGCAGAGATGGCAGACGAAATGGATACGCCCAAAGGCACAGTCAAATGGCGCTTGCATCAAGCACGGAAACGCTTACGCGGTCTGCTCAGTGGACGAGCGCGAAATCGGACGGAGGTCATCAATGGATAAACAAACAATCAAACAACACTTAGCAACAATCAGCCAAGAGGAGGTAACAAACGTGGATTTGATGCCCGAAATACAGAAACAACTCACGAAACGACATTCAGCTACCCGACAGCTATTTTTTCAAGCAGGGCGTGTAGCAGCAGTGCTTGTTGTCATACTGATGATGAGTGCGGTTGGCTATGCGGTAGTATGGCAATTGAGTGATGTCATCATGACTATTCCCCAAGACCTACTGACGCCCATTAACCAAGAACAAGAAATTGATGGATTGACGGTCAATTTGGAGTGGGCTTATGCCGATGCCCATCGCATTGCCGTCAGCTGGGGCGCAGTCTATAACCGTGACGAGGTACAGGGTGGCAATATGCTCGGCGCAACCCTCGCCACAGCTGATGGCACAGAAATTCCATCAGAATTTGGTGGTGGTGGGAGAGGTGGGGGCAGTAATAGTCCTAACTATCAGACTGCTCGTACATATTCGACTTTGAATTTTGATGCACGCGCCTTAGAAAATATCGCGGATACCCAAACACTCGACCTCGTGCTGACGGTGCGTTATGGCGCGCTCCCGAATGCTACATCCGGCTCAGGTGGTGGGGGCGGAGGCGGTGGTGAATCGTCAGAAGATGCACTAACACCTGTACCCATGCCAACTGTCGCACCACAAGACATCCCAGAGCGCATATTCACTTACGAATTTTCTGTGCCTGTTTTGCCAGCACGTCAAGGCACTGTCACAGACGATACACTCGTAATTGATGACACAAGCATCAGCATTCGTGATGTACAAGTGACACCTTCTATGACAATTTTCACTATTTGTTCAGATGCCTTTGCTGATGAGTGGATGCCCACAATTCTACTGGATACCAACGTGCCAGAATCTGCGCATGTGAATGATGCTCTAGCACGCACAATGCCCGATGGCGAACGGCTCTATGCAGGGGGCATCATGCCTATGAGTGCTGATAGCGAAGGCTGTGCAGAAGCATTTGCCGCTGCGCCTTTCACTAGCGATACAGGCACAATGACAATCTATGTTGATGGTTTAATCAGACGCTACGAGGTAATCGACGAAGAAGCTATCCAAGCTGACATTGCTTACTTTGCAACACAAGGCTTCACCGTGAGCTACGAGGAAATCGCGCCACCAGTCATTGACGCAGGGGAGAATGTAGCTGTTGTCCCGATTACCCGCGATAACGACCTACGCCTGATGCTCATCACCATAGATGAACATCCCGACACAATAACGACTGGCGAAGCACGCAACTACATCTCTCAACGCGCATTAGTAGACCGTATCGTTGGCGAATGGGCATTCGAGGTTACTGTCGAATAACATCTGACGACCTCAGTTTCGGATAACGAAATGTCCAATTTTTGAACCATTTTAAAGGGTAGAACCCGTGTAGGGACGCACATTTCTGTGCGTCCACCATTTTATGCCTAAGTCTTTTTCTTGCTGCGACCCTCTGTAGGGACAACATGTTGCCCGCCATCTTACAATCACGATAGAAGATATTTCTTTTGTCAAAAGTTTTGAACAGCCTGTTCAAAACTTTGAACAGGTCATCATTTTGTCGTATAGTCGGAAAAATCAACCTTAGAGGTATGCCCAAGTAGCAGTTCAGTACGTTCAATCTCGAAAAGGTCATA
>JBCBKJ010000177.1:0-5787 GCA_038522085.1 Chloroflexota bacterium | reverse complement strand
GCTACGTACATGTAGTTGCACCTAAACACAGTATATCGTCAATAATGGGGTATCTGAAAGGTAAGCTTGCGGTTCGCGTGTACCAAAGCTATCCCGAAGTGAAGAAACGTTTATGGGAAGGCAAGTTATGGTCACGGGGCTATTGTGTAAGTACAGTCGGTATTGATGAGGATAAAGTGCGTAAATATGTTAAATGGCAAGAAGGAAGAGACAAGCACCAAGAAGCTCATCAAAAGAGAATGAAATTATGCCTGCACAGATTTTCACGGTGCTACTTGCCTGTAAGATCATGTTGGCTATCTCTATTGTGGATAGTGATGTTGGTATTACAGAAGATCATTTACCTCAAATTTTTCATCGTTTCTTCGGCGTTGATGAAGCGCATTCAACACGTGGCTTTGGCTTGGGTCTCCCGATTGTCCAGCGGATCATTCAGTTACATGGCGGTGTCTTGGACGTTCAAAGCGATTTTGGCACAGGAACGTAGGTACACATTCACCTCGATATTTAGGGCCATAGATGTCTCTTCCTGACTATCACCATCTTTGTCTGAAAAATCAGGAGAAGGAGGCGATTCTGTACTTTTCTAATCTTCTTCACGCTCCAACACTCTTTTCAAAAATTCCATTGCCTCATACAAATGCTCATCGTTTAACCGTAGATCAACTAGGTGATAAAACTGAAGCTTTACCACCACTGTTCATGGTTCTGTGGTGAAACCACGTTGTTTGAGCATATTCTCCGCGTGTTCAAGCGTCTGACATTGGAAAAATTTTACCCGTACGGTAGAAAAAGCCATCAATGTGATGAGACGGTGGAGTTTGTTAGTATCTACAAAATAAACTGTATCAAGCGAAAAGCTATTCATGTAGGTTTGTGTCTCGCGCAATTGCCTAGCAGTATAATACCCTGCCTCAATTTTTGTGGTGTCAAAGATAATATTCAGCTTTTTATAGTGCCTAACTTTATTAGTGACGTCTTGATTGATAGCCTTTAATTCTTGTAGGTTAGGCTTCCCTTCTATTGAGAGATACAAGACGTGTTCAGATATGTGCCAGCTCAAGTTATACGACATCCATTACCTTTTCGGTAGTTAAGTGGAGGACAGGTCACTATGAAGCTGTCCCAGTGCTATGAATTATAATATGCGATCCAGTTCCCGTCCTAATTGTGTCCCATCAATTGGTTTGGGAAAGTATGCAGTGAAACCAGCTCGCAACGCATCTTCACGTAGTTTCGAGTTATGGAAAGCTGTCACAGCAATACAGGGCAAATCTTCGGTTCTCGGGTTGTTTGTAATCTCCGTGAGTAGTTCCCAGCCATCTTTTCCAGGGAGTGCTAAATCAATGATGACTGCGTCATACACCTCACCTGATTTAGCGAGCATAGCAGATGCTTGTTCACCATCATCAGCGGTATCCACTTGAAAGCTCATGTGTTGAAGGATCGTCGCAACCATCTCTTGCCCATCGGGATCATCTTCAACAATCAGAATGCGTTTTTGTGTCATTTTCAATCTCCTATACATGTAAATCTTTGGCTAATTCAGGTATGGCTTGGATAATCTTCAGCAGGTTATCCATGAAAGTATCAGCCGTCAGCGGCTTCGTTAAATAATTGGTGAATCCTGCTGATAGCGCCCGCTCTTGGTCGCCCTTCATAGCATGTGCTGTTAGCGCAATGACAGGGATTTTAGATAACTTCTCATCTTTTTTCATTGCTATGACGAATTCCCAGCCATTCATCACAGGCATGGATAAATCTGTAATGACCAGCTTAGGTTGAATATGCTTCGTCAACCTCAAGCCCTGTCTGCCATCATGTGCAAGATACACATTGACGCCATATTCTAATAAAATGATATTGGCGACTTCGGCACTATCTGGTTCATCATCTATGAGAACGATGTCCCATCCTATCAGTAAATCATTTGATCTCAGCATAAGTCCTCAGATATTTAGATGTTCAATCAGCTCAGGGATATCAACCAGGAGACGAACCAAATCTGTCATAAAGGTATCAACCGTCAATGGCTTGGTCAGGTAATTGTTGAATCCTGCTGTAATCGCGCGTTCCCGGTCTCCTGTCATTGCATGCGCGGTCAGCGCAATGACGGGAATCTCAGCCAATGCGTGGTCTTTTTTCATATTCGCAATGAAGCCCCAGCCATCCATGACGGGCATAGAAAGATCCGAAATGACGAAGTGTGGCTTAACTTCACGGACTGTTTTCAAACCTTCTTCGCCATTAGAGGCAGTATAAACATTGGCTCCGTACTCAAGTAGGATAATCTCTGCCACTTCTAGGCTATCTTCTTCATCATCAAGGACAACAATATCCCAGCCTGTCAATAAATCGCCTGGTATTTTTTTCATCTTATCTCCTCTATGATAATAGTTATTTTTCAGGATGGGTATGAATGGGCAGGAGCACAGTAAATGTACTACCAACGCCCACTTCACTTTGTAGGGTGACTGTACCACCCATTTCACGGGTCAGCTTCTGCACAATAGCCAGACCCAACCCTGTGCCACCATGCACACGTTTGGATGATTGATCGACCTGACGGAATTCCTCAAAGATAAAATCACGCGCATGAGGCGGAATGCCAACACCTGTATCCTGGACAATCAATGCCATATGGTCACCGTGTTGTTGTAATGATGCTGAGACGGTGCCACTTTCTGTGAATTTGATGGCGTTACCAATCAAATTGATCGCAATCTTGGTAACAGATTCCTCATCGCCGTATACCGTACCAGGCAAATCAGGATCAACCTCTACGCTTAGTTCTAAGCCCTTGTTATCCGCCAGTGAACTCAAGTTATCATGCCATGTTTGTCCCATCTCATCAGGCGACATGGGTGAGTGCGCTAGTTCCAGGCGACCTGATTCAATTCGTGATAGATCCAGGAAGTCATTGATCAGGGCTAACAAGCGCTTGCTATTGGATTGTACTTTCGTCAGATAGCGTTCGGCTTTATCGTTATACTCGACCCCTGCCATTCGCTTGAGCATAATGCTGGTGAAGCCTTCAATAGCATTCATAGGTGTACGAAGCTCATGGGACATCATGGACAAAAACTCGGATTTCAGACGGGAATTCTCTTGCGCTATGCGTTGTGCGGCGAGTGCTTCATCGCGTGCTTCTCGCAATTCAACTGTCCGTTCAGCAACCCTTACTTCCAATGACGCATTCACTGCGGCGAGTTCGTCACGACTCTGTTGAAGTTCTTGCTGAGTCCGGTGTAACCGCTCTAGATTCTGCTCGCGTAATCTACTCACAAAGATAATCAGAATACCCGTGACTGAGATAAAAATAGCGGGTGTCACGGGGAACGAAGTCGCTAACTCGCGTGTGTAAAAGTAGCTGAAGAGCAAAGTGGTAACCGCAACACCGCTAACGATAAAGGTACCACGTGTGTCTAGCAATAAGCTACTGATGATGATGCTCAGTGCGAGAAAGAACAAGGTCTCAGGCGGGACGGGATTGCTTGATGTGAGGATGATAATCAGAATGGCAACAATAGATGCTAACGAGACAATGTAGGCACCGATCATGAAATGGCGGGTGCGACTGAGAGCATAGCCTACCGCTACAATCGGAATTGCCGCTACTGAACGCCATCCAGGCAAGGAGAAACCTTCGCCCTCCAGTAAATTAAGAACTGGACCAACTAATACGGAGACAACTGCCAGAATGATGAAGACGATGCTCAGTGCTGCTAAGGCACTTGCTCGCTCATATTCTTCTTGATTGAGCCCAACTGCCGGTCTGATTAGAAATTGCAACCATGAAGATAACGCGTTGTTGTCGGAAGATACTACTTCTGTCACTACATTTGCCATAATTTGCTCCCATACCTAAGCTCTCGCTGCACCTGTGAGCTGTTTTGTAGGTTTTGTATTTGTACACAGTCATTACAAAAGATTACCACAGTATAGTTGATAAAGATCAATAGAAGTATTGAGATTAGCTCACAGATTTGTTGCAAGCATCAAATACGCTTGAAATAGTACAATGTGGTTAATCAGTAGTATAACTTCAGGCACTATGTCATAAAAAATACAGGTCTAGCACGCTAGACCTGTACACTAGTCATATAACTTGTGTTCACTCGAAGCGTTATTGGCGATGATCTGTCTCATTCGCCACATCATCTTCCAGCTCGGGTTCAAAATTACGACTCGTCAGATAGCTCACGAACATGAAGACTGTAAATACAACGGCTACACCTATGAACAGTACCTCATCCCACACACCAAGCGCGCCATGAGCCAGCATAGGTATTTCAATCATCTGTAATCACCTGCTAAGCCAGGTCAACAGGGGGAACCGCTGTCATGATGAACCACACAAGAAAAACCAGATACAAAACCAGCGCCACTGGCAATGCCTGTCGCACCTGTCGTAACTGATCTTCGTAGCCTTCAGACTGATTATCGATTTCAGTCGTGAAATTGCCGAGAGTATATCCCATCCATCCACCAACCGTTGCCGCTATCAACGTAGCAGGCATGACTATGAACAGATCGCCCCAACCAATTTCTGGTATGACGAGTATCGCATTGATGGCAGGTAAACCAATCACAATGGATGTCAGCGTCCCTGCAAGCACACTGTAAATCCACGAAGGGACTTGACCTGTACGCCAATAACCAATCAGATAAGCCAAATCGACACCAATAGCAGGCGGAATGACAAGCAACCACATCACAGCACTGATGTTGGGATTGGTTGCCATACTGATGAGCAGTGTTCTGAATAAGAAAGCGGCACCCAGAACGAGAACGGCGATACCGACCCGTTTGAGCGCGTGTGTAACGAGATTCGAGATAAACAAAGCGGCGAAAGTCAGCAAAGCGGGTAACATCCACTCAGGACGTTGCGCTACAATACTTGTGGGAGATACTGTGCCACTCGTCTGACTCCATTCCAATACTAACAGTTGCAACAAGGGAGGTGTCAAAAAAGACAGGACGATGATCAAACCTACCGTGGTTAAATTCATCTGGCGCACACTCCCCCACTGCCGTTTGGGCAGGATAGACAGTTGCGATGCTAAAAAGAGGATCGTCACCAGCAGAAAAGTAGCGCCTAGAATGATATGTGGAACACTCCACGCAGAAATATCCTCACCGTAAATGAGGTGCCACAGTGGGTCAAAGGGTAAGGAGTAAATCAGGAAAGTGCCCAGCAATGTGATATAAGACAAGATAGGATCTGAGCGAAACCGTTGCTGTATCGTGCCACGTCCACGAGACATGATGGTATACCATCCAAAAAATCCTAGACCAATCACGATCAGAAACGCACCATACATCATCAGATGGGGTCGCCAGAAGAGATCTTCCCCGAACGGGATGCCAAAATCGCGATGCCAGATTTCATCCCACACACCACCGATGGTGAGGCTCAACGTGGAGATGGCAAGTAATATCGCCATCACTTGCCGATACACAGGGTTAATCAAAGGTCTTGTGGTTGATTTGTAGCCTTCAGGTAGCGGGCGGATCATCAGATGCCATGTGGCGACACCGGACAAGAATGACATCAAAACCAAGAACAGGATACCTCCGATGAAGGTTGCTCGTTCACCCTCTGGTGGTAAGCCACCCCAGATACCTAATACGAGAAAAATGAGTAAACCTAAACTTGCGAAAATAAGGGACTTGTTGTGTGTCTCTTCAGGTTGTGGTGCATCTAGTGTTCGTGTTGTCATCTTAAATCTCCATCAGCAAGGTTGTGCTTTCTATTATACTGCAAGTGAGGTGACACCGCCTCTG
>JBCBKJ010000176.1:0-6180 GCA_038522085.1 Chloroflexota bacterium | reverse complement strand
ATCGCGGACGCACCAAGGCGATGTTCCTACATAAGTTGGTAGATTTTTCGAGCCTAGATGTTCAATAAACCAACAAAATGTAGGGACATGGATTCAGACATTAATGCAGGAAGGGTTTCAGATAGTAGCTCATGAAGCGCAAGGGTTGGTCATGGCTGGATGTGATGGTGATTTGGGGCGTGTCGGGACGTGCGAGCAAAACATCATACTGACCAAGTGCGGTTGGTGCGCTAGGTAAATGTGCTTCACCTGCTCCATCGGTGACATAGAGAAACAAATCTTCGCCTTCGCGGGGTGCTTCAATGAACGTTGTCCCGCCTCTATCGACCCATGTTGCGGTCAGACGCGCTGAGACGTGGCTATCCATTGGCGAATCATCACCGACGAGGCTATATACATCGGCATCCCCTAAACGACGCACAGGCAATTCGGCTTTGCTCAGTTGCTGATAATGCGGTGGCAACCCACGATGCTCTAAATCAGCAATGAACCAAATTTGAATCACACGGGCTGGGTCATCACTCTGATTGAGTTCTTGATGCTCTATGTAGTCGCCTGCAAACATGCGCTGAAGTTCGCCAGCATGGATTTCACCTGCGCCACCAGTTGTATCTTCGTGATAAAGCGTGCCTTCGAGTACCCATGTGTAAATTTCGAGTCCGCGGTGGGGATGCCACGAAAAGCCATTGCGCGGTGCAATGCGGGTCATGTGTGCGGTTAGCATCCCGCTCAGGCGTTGCAAAGGCGACCAGCCACCAACGGCAAAATGCGAATGTAGCCAGTGTACGGGATGAATGCTGGGGAAGGTATCCGCTGAAAAATGTTGAATCGGCGCAGATTGTACAAAGCCATCTTTGATATGCGATTGCAGTAAAGGAATGTTCATGATGTTTGCTCACAGCTATTTAATCGGACTGCAGTCCGTTTATTGTACCCGATTAGAAGGCTGTAAACAATATACTGTGTTTATATACAAAGATAGGTAGCAAATGCTTTGAACCACAGAGGCACAAAGGCACAGAGAAAATCTTCATTCAAATCCTCTTTTTAGGGTTAAGTATCAAGTTTTATAGGGTAGTGACTATACTTTTGAAGTAGCTTCTTTAGGTATTGCGGGCGCAGTTATGCAAGTTAAAAATTGAATACGGAAATTAGAGCGATACTGCTAGTTCACTCTTAGCCCCTCCCCTCGTGCTTCGCTTGCGGAGAGGGGACTTCAATTGCTCTTTTATGGATAAATTTGGGAGTTAGTTTTATTTCCGTTTTCATTCTTCAAAAAGCTGAAGCACACTTTTTGATATTGCGTTTTTAGTGCTTCACACAGTAAATGATCATAAAACTTTTTTGTATATTTCGGGCGCAGACACAGCAACGCCCCTACAAAAAGATTCATCGGACAAGGAGTTTAGATGCTTTTCGCTTTTTCGGATGAGGTATCTGTGTGTTTATGCAGGTAATGTAGAATAATCCAGTGACAAGCTAAAAAAGCGATAATGGCAGGGATACCGATGAAAAATACTTCTTCGCCTGAGCCAGCGGTTACTATGACTGTGCCTATGCAGACTACAAGCGCCGTTACATCACCAACACGTCCGATGAGGGTTGCTTCGCCTTGCGAGAAGGGATGTTCGTAGTTAGCTTGAACAAGTGTGACCGCGAATGCAACAATGATGCCAAGTCCCAACCCTGCACCAGCACCTAGTAAGCCACCTGCGATAACAGCTAATACAATGCCCGCCCCCATAGCATCAAACAAGCCATCCATTGAGAAGCCTATTGTGACGAAGACAATGCCGTATACTGCGCCGAGAATTGCACCTGCAAACAGAATTTGAGATGCGATGTAAAAAAATGCTTTCACAGATTTCATAACCTATACCCTCTGAATTATGCTAATAAATGATTATGACATGCTTTTGACTTTTTGCTTGCTCTCGCGGGTGTACATGTGTAGAAAGCTGAGAACGACTTTGTGACAGGCTAAAAAGGCGATAATCGCTGGGATACCGAACATAAATACGCTTCCCTCGCCGGATAGTGAGCCGATGATTGTCACACCGATACAGATGATGAGTGCTACGACATCTCCGACACGTCCGATGAAACGTGCTTGATTGGCTGTGTATGGTTGGGAATAAGGGGCTTGTGCGATGGCGACGGCGAGTCCGACAATGATTCCCATTAAGCCACCTGCATTTGCGCCGAAAATGCCCCCAAATATTGCACCGAACCATGCGCCCATGAGCAGTCCGCCGACACCACTTGTTGTTATGAGTGCGTAGCTACCTACCACCACACCATATATCGCGCCGAGTGAACCTCCGGCTAGGGCAATCAGAAGCGTTATGTAGCCAAATGTTTTTATTGCTGTTTTCATATCAAAATCCTCACTATTTTGAATTTTGGTTAAGCGTTACATGTGACAAGATGCGTGTTCAAAAGTAAAGTTTCTACTCGGCGGACGCCAAGAATGGCGTCCCTACATAGATTCTACAATGTGAGATTTATGCGATATTTTTGGCTTTGGATTTGCCGGCATGGGTGTGTTTACGCAGGTAACGCAGAACGACTTTGTGACAGGCTAAAAAGGCAATAATCGCTGGGATACCGAGCATAAATACGCTTCCCTCGCCGGATAGTGAACCGATGATTGTCACACCGATACAGATGATGAGTGCTACGACATCTCCGACACGTCCGATGAAGCGTGCTTGCTGTGCTGTGTAAGGACGTTCATAGCGTGATTGGGCGATAGCGACGGCTATGCCAACTACAATGCCAAGAGGTACGCCACCAATTACACCGAAATAACCACCGAATACAACACCCAATAAAGCAAGCCCAGCCATGCCTGCTATAAACTCGAAGACAACCATCAAATCAAAATAGCCACTACCGAAATCGCCTAGCGCCGTACCAGCACCAATTACGATACCCACTACCGCACCATATAGTGCGCCTAAAACGACACCTGCTAAAGCTATCAAAATTGCGACATAGAAAAAGGTGTTTATTGCTCGTGTCATGGGATTATCCTGTCTGCCTATTTTAGTGACTTAACCTGAATTATATTTAAGCGTAGAATTTTCCAAATTTGTATTCAACAGCAAAGTTTTTGCTCGGCGGACGCACCAAGGCGCGTCCCTAAATAGGTTCTACAATGTGAGATTTATGCGATATTTTTAGCTTTGGGCTTACTGGCAACCGTGTGTTTGCGCAGGTAATGTAAAATAATCCAGTGGCAAGCTAAAAAAGTGATAATGGCAGGGATGCCAAAAAAAATTATGTCTCCGCTTGAGCCAGCCAAGAAAACAACACCAGCTATGCACATAATGAGGGCTATCACATCGCCGACACGCCCGATGAAGCGTGCTTGCTCTGCTGTGTAGGGACGTTCATAGCGTGATTGGGCGATAGCGACGGCTATGCCAACTACAATACTGAGTGGTACACCACCAATTGCACCGAAATAGCCACCAAATAGCATTCCACCAAACGTTCCACCCCCTAGCACAAACACAAATGTACCAACGACAGCACCATAAATTGCGCCTAAAACGACGCCTGCTAAGGCTATCAAAATTGCGACATAGAAAAATGTGTTTATTGCACGTTCCATGTGATTATCCTGTCTGATGTTTTTTCTGACTTATACAAACTGTAGCACAATTTATTAAAAATGAACATGTTCAAATTTTGTTTTTAACACTATTTGTACAGCTTGGTATTTCATCCGGCAAACAATCAAGAAGTGTTTTCGTATATTTCGGGCGCAGACACAGCAACGCCCCTACGAAAAGATTTACCGGACAAGGCGCTTGGTACACGATAACAGACTATAAGGTGATGAGATGTGTTATGTGGGATGCGTTTAGGAAGCGTAGGGAGATATGACTTAGTGCCTAAAATAATATGTAATTGTACGTTAAAATAAATAAGTGTAGATATGAAAGATTGATATAAAGTTTGTTTTTATCGAAAGCACTTGTCAATGATTCGCAGTCACCAAATTCGCCTGAATCCAACCCCTGAGCAAGAGACCTACTTCTACAAAGCAGCAGGGACAGCCCGCTATGCTTATAATTGGGCAGTGGAAAAATGGCGTGTGATAGAGGGTAAGAAACCCAGTACTTTGCAGTTGAAGAAACAGTTCAATGCCATCAAACCTGAGTGGGCGTATGAGGTGACGAAGTGTGCGGCTGAAGGTGGCTTTATGGCATTTGGTGATGCGGTATCGCGCTTTTTTAAGGGACAAAATGGTGAACCGCAATTCAAAAGTCGCAATCGCGGACATTTCAGCTTCTACCTAGCAAATGACAAATTCAGGGTATCTGGACATTGGATTCGTGTGCCGAAACTTGGTTGGGTTAATATGGCGGAGAAGCTACGCTTTCATGGCAAAATACTCAAAGCTCAGATTCGCAAGCATGGCACTCACTGGTTTGCGAGTATCAGCCTTGAGATGCCCGATAAGGTTGTCAAAAAGAAGAACACAGCCTGCGGGATTGACGTTGGGATTTCGCATCTAGCGACACTCAGCGACAACACGATTTATGACAATGTGCGTCCGCTGAAAAATCATCTCCATCGTTTAGCCAACCTGCAACGGGTGTTGGCACGTAAAGCTAAAGGGTCACGTAATCGGGAACGTATCAAGCGAAAAATACGCCAACTACATCAGAAAATCCGTAACATTCGTGACGATGTTTTGCACAAAATGACCACTCATATTGCCTGCCACTACGATGTTGTGGTAATGGAAGACCTGAATGTGAAAGGCATGACCAAAAACCACCGTCTTGCCCAAGCCTTACAGGATGCTTCATTGGGAAGAGTAAGTGACCTAATAGCAAGCAAAGTCCAAGACCGTCACGGCATATATTGTGAAGTGGGACGCTTTTTCCCATCCTCAAAGCTATGTAGTTGTCCTGAGTGTGATGGCAAACGCGATGACCTCACACTGTCAGAACGCACCTATGAGTGTCCGCAATGCGGATTGATGCTTGACCGTGACCACAATGCAGCAAGAAATATTTTACAAGAAGGTTTGCGCATCCTTCGTGAAACAGAAATTGCGCTGTCCGGTAGTGGCTACGACGGACACAAAACGCCCCCTCAGACGGGGTACAATCCGAATATATCACCTTGCGGTGGTGGTGTACACTTTTGTATACCTTAAGGATAGCAGTAGAACGAAAATGGGATCGAGGATGACCCCATTGGTAGATGTTTTCGTTAGCCAGTCAGTAGACCACGCGCTTTTTCAGTGCGGTAATCGCTTTCGTAGATGAGTTCGCCATCGCTATCAGGGTTTGAATAGCGTGTACGACGGTGGAGTTCGTCTTCGATGCGTGAGGCAATATCGTAAGCGGTGCGGTTATTAACTTGCTGAACTGTATTTTTGCGTTTTTGCTTCGCTTGACGGTTGGACGGCTGGAGTGAATATTCTGCTAAAGCACGCCAACCTGTCATGAAGAGCGTCATCACAAGGAGCGTGACAGGTATCATCACTACACCGACAGCCGATGCGGCGATTGCTTCTGGCAGGGTATCAATGAGTTGGTTGCCGATACTAATATTTGCGGACTGGTAAAACAGGGGTGCGGTCAAGAAAGCGCCTGTGATAGCTGTAGTAACAACCATACTGATGAACGTTGCTAATCCAAATGGAAATTTGAGCGCGGCGAAAATTAGACTGCGCCATGTTTTGGTATCGAGTAAGGTATCTTTTGCCGATGATACGACACTGCCACTATTCACGAGCATGCCATCGTTGCCTTTAGCGATGTCAGCATTGAGCAGATTACGTGCGAGTGAGGCTTCAAAATTGCCTGCCAAGCGTGCTAAACCGATGGTCAATGCCCAAATAGCCAAGCCTACCCCAATGACAAGCAAGCCTCCGCCAAGCGAGAAGCCAACGACAAGCGCGATGAAATAAGCCAGTCCAAGTGGGAAGCTCAGTGCGAGATAAACGAGTCCTTTATAGAAATCAGGGTCTGTGAGGCGTTTTTGTATCCAAGTGATGATGGGTTCAAGCATGGTCATGTGTGTGTCTCCTGTGTGGTTGTATGTGTGTTTACGTAAGTGTGCGAAGAAGGTTGCACAACAGAGATTTAACAGCCATATAATATGCGCAGAAACAGCCTGCCTTTATACTTGAGAGACAACAGGGACAAGATT
>JBCBKJ010000175.1:0-6264 GCA_038522085.1 Chloroflexota bacterium | reverse complement strand
ATACAGTGACCAGCCAATCTTTTGTGATTTCAGCGATGTCATTATTTTCTGAGCCGTTTTCAAGTCGATATTTTGTTGCGTAATAGCACTTGTGTCACTGATGGTATGTACGAGCGGTCCATTCACGCCATTTACTTCGTTTGCTTGGTCGCGCATCTCAAAAGACCTTTCAAGATAGGCTAAAACATCATTAGCGTCTATAGTACCTACCATATGAACAAGCATGACCTGATTTTCTACAAGCCAGCGAACATAAATCGGCATATTCTGTTGTCTCCCTGATATAGCAGTGTTCGGTTTAATCTTGCTGATATTGTGGAAGCCACTCATTTTTGAGCCACGCAACAGTGGCATTGAAGGCTTCTTCTTGCGTGACGATAGGGTGATAGCCAAAATCGCGGGTGGCTTTGGCATGGCTGAATGAAAAGTCTTTAGTAACGGCGCTGACAGTATAACGTGATAGTCGAATGCGCTTATTTTTCTCACTTGGGAACAAGGCATAGCGCCATTCCAACAGGTTGGCTATCGTCGTTGCAAGCCACTGTGGAATTTGCTGTACTTCATAGTCTAAACTCAGTGTTTCCAAAAAAGGTGGAAAGAAGTCGAAGAAATTACCGGCTGCATGGTCAGTAATGAAATAGATGCTCCCAGCCGTTGGTTTATCTGGCGCGAGGTTTTCGAGTAATAGCACATGTGCATACGCTATATTATCAACATAGACATGCGAGATTTCACTTTGTCCATTGCCGATGCGAGTATATTGTCCTGTATCAAGCAATGTGCTGAGAATCGCCGGAAAGCGATGCTTATCATGCGGTCCATAGATGCTGGCGGCACGGATGACAGCAGTTGTCAAAGTGTCGCTATTAGCGGCGACGACGGCTTGTTCGGCTAACATTTTGGTCGTACCATAATAATCGAGGTGTTTAGCAGGATATGGTAGCGTTTCGTCGCCATTTGTTATCGGCGTGCCATCATAAACCGCATCTATTGAGCCTGTGTAAATGAGTTTTGGGATGCCGTGTGCTTGGCAAGCAGTGATGATATGCTCTGTGCCTTTGACATTGACATCATACATATGTGGGGGTTCACCGAGTTCTTGACTGATGAGCGCGACGGTGTGCATTACAGCGTCCATGCCCTCACACGCTTGCATGACGGTATCAGCATCTGCGACACTGCCTGTTATCCATTCTACCGAAGGAAATTCGTCTGCGAGTGATTGTAAGTCAAGCACCCGCACCGTGTATTCTTTTTCTAGCAGTTGCCGAACGATTTCACGTCCGAGCATGCCTGCGCCACCTGTAACCAATACGTTCATAGGTTCCTACGATGCTAACGTCACTCAAGCTATGCTTGTAGTATAGCATCTAGGCGACTGCCAACAGGCTAAAGATTGCGCATATAGCAAATTGTAACATCACGCCCGAACAAATCAGGCATCGTCTATATTTTGTAGATAGCGATGCACTTGTCGCCCGACGCGGATGGCTTCTGCGAGGTCGTGGATATTATTGACGAAGGACTTGGTTGCTAATTTTTCCAGCCAGAATACATCACGGGTGACGGGGTCAAGCAAGCTATCCCACTGAATCTCATAGGCATAGGTCAAGCATTCTACGCCAAAGGGCGTCACTGCCCAATCACCAAATTGGGCGATAATTTTTGGCATCGGTTTTTCCATCGGTAATGGGTTATCGCCACCGTGCATATCGTAGGCTTTGGCACGAGCTTCTGCTTCACGGGTATTATCCGCTTCTAAACGCGCTAACTCTGCTTTGACGAGGGCTTTTTCTACAGGCATGGTTGTTTCTCTCTTCGTAATCGTTCGTCTCATGAGGATATATCGAAGCATAACATAATCTAAAGAACAGAAGCGTATATATTTGGTTTGTGTGTGCATGACTATTGACGCACTACACGGTTATAGGTCATCATGCAAGCGATTATTTGCTGATTAGGATGCTTGCGCTCTGTATGAATCCACGACGCTTTTTACGTATTTCAACATTATTTTTGCTGTGCTTTGCCATTGTTGCCTGTGCGCCATTGGCACAACCGGTTATCCCGACGGATGCGCCGACCCAAGCGCCGACGTTCACGCCATCGGCTAGTCCAACAGTGGGCGCAGTCTCTTTCCCAACATTGACACCAGCCGCCGTTTCGCAAAATACAGGTGGCGCAACAGCAACGCCTCTTTTGGGGGCAACCCGCACACCTGCACCAGACGATTTCCCGACTGCAACTCGTCCTTTTGACCCGAATGCCCCACGTATCGACTTTTTTACGAGTGATATTCTGAGTGTTGCGCCAGGTGGCGATATTACGCTCTTTTGGTCAACGCGCAATGTCGATGCGGCGGTGATTTATCGCCTAGAGAGCGATGGGACACGCTCGCAGGTATATAATGTTGTGCCAGATGGCAACCTGACCATCGCGACCAGCAATGCCCAACGCGGCACATTACGCTTTGCATTGGCAATTGGTGAAGGGTCGGATTACACAGAAGATATTTTGGTCGTGCCATTGGAATGCCCTGACGAATGGTTCTTCGTGCCTGCCCCGCCAGATTGCGCCGATGATGAAGCCGTATCGACACAAATCATTGATATGTCTTTGGAACGCGGACGCATGCTCTTTGTCGAGGAGAGTAATTTGGTCTACGCGCTATTCAACGATGGTTTGGCAGACCGTCCAGCGTGGTTGAGCTTCCTCAATCAGTACAATCCAGAGATTCATCAGAGCCGTGACCCGAATGCGCCCCCAGAGTGGATTCAGCCTGTGAATGAACTAGGCTATGTGTGGCGCACCAACGAAGATGTCCGTACACGTTTAGGTTTGGGCTTGGCAGATGCGATTGCTTTTGAGGGACTCATACAAACCTCAAGTGTTGGTGGCACAGAAACGATATATATTAGTGGATCGAACGGTGTGGTGCTTCAACTTGAGCCAAGTGGGGATATTTGGCAGATTATCACACAGTAGACATAAGCACCTACAAAATAATTTGATAGCCTATTCGTATCCTGAAAGCGAGCGTTTCAACGATGCCTTCAAAAACAAGTATGCACCCTAATGTGCGTAGATTTTGGTCACTGATAAGGTGGTTGTTGCCGTTGGCTTGGTTAGCCATCATCGGCAGTCTTGGCATTTTGGAGCATGCAGACTGGAAATATTTCTTCTACCCTGCGCTTGATGCCTATATCAGCGGAGATAGTCCGTTCATGGTCGAGGGTATTTATAGTCCGCCGTGGTTTTTCATGTTACTTCAGCCTTTAATGTTGCTGGGTCTAAATGCAAGTGCGCTTTTGCTGGAATATGGAAGCCTCGTTGTACTATATACAGGTTTGCTACTTTTCTTGCGTGACAACAAACGTTTACTCATTGGTTTTGCACTCTTGTCGCCCTTGAATATATATGTGCTGAACCAAATTTGGTTGGCTCAGATAGACATTTTATTCACGTTTACGAGTATTCTGCTGACCGTATTAGTCGCTCGTAAAGAGGAATACTATGTATGGTATGCTGGGATTGCGTTGCTCTTTTTGAGCTTGAAGCCCCCAAGTGGCATCTGGTTGGCTTTTTATCTGTTTTACCTTGTGCCGACAAAAGAGTGGTGGAAAATGCTACTCATTCCATTCGCCATTGGCATGCTGAATTTAATTGTCGATTACGCGCTCATTATGGAATTTATTGAAACAACGCTAAACCGTCTCGGTCCATCAGAGCGCCCTGTGTGGGATGTCACCATTATCGGGGTCGCCCGCTTTGCAGAACTCAGTGGTATCTGGATTGTCTCTTTGTGTGTTGTAGCAGTGGGATGGATTGTCTACTTATGGCGCCAGACGACAGATTTTGCCGAGCGTGTGATGTTAGTGACCATTGCAGGCTTGCTCGTTAATGCGTATGTCGGCTGGCATCATCTGATTTTGTTATTTGCTATTTCTGTGCCGTTGATATTACGACGCTCAACGCATCCTGTCATCATCATTACCCTCTTTATGCTGGGTTTAGTGCCTATTATACGGCTATACATGACAGGTGCAGATATTATCAGTACAGTCGTTGTGCTTATCCTACTGACAGTGACACAACCCTATCAGGAAGCATCAGAATCCGCAGAAAACACGTCAGCAGTGGTTTAAAAGCACAACCTTGTCGTGTCACTGCATCACATCTGCTAGTGCCTTATGCAAATCAGTAAATTGAAATTCGTATCCCTCTTCACTGAACCGCTGAGGCACCACTCGTTGACTATCCAGCACCGTGGTTGCCATCTCGCCAAGTGCCAGTTTGAGCGCGAATTGTGGCACGGGCAAGAGTGCCGGACGCCCCATCACATCCGCGAGGGTTTGCATGAAGACGGTATTCGTAACAGGTTCATGAGCAACGAGGTTATATGCGCCGTGTGCCGTCTCTTTGAGCATCAAATGACGCATCATATGGCTAATTTCGGTATTATGCACCCAAGGAAGCCACTGTTCACCATCCCCCAGCCGACGCCCTAGTAACTTGGCAGCTTGTATGAACGACGGCAACGCGCCCCCTTCTTTATCAAGCACAATGCCAATGCGCATATAGCACACCCGAACGCCCATATCTTCGATGGGTTTGGCGGCATTTTCCCAATGCACACAGACATCTGCCCGCCAATTATGCCCGTGTGGGCTGTGTTCAGTGAGAATCGTATCGCCTTTGTTGCCATAGTAGCCAACAGCAGAGGCTTGCAATAGCACGGCTGGTTTTTCGTGTGCAGATTGCACGGCATCAACCATCGCCCCAACGGCTTTCAGGCGACTTTGTAGCACACGCTCTTTATGTTCTTCTGTCCAGACAGACACCGCCGGATTTTCGCCTGCCAGATTGATAAGCGCAGTATTTTTGTGTATGAGGTGTCCCCAACCGTCAGCCGTCTCCGCATCCCACTGATGGAGTTTGACACCGGCAGACAAATCATGCTTATGGGGTGAGCGAGTGAGTACGATAACCTCATAGCCATGATTTTTGAATAATTTCGCTAATGGACGCCCGATAAGTCCTGTTCCACCCGCGATAATAACACGCATACTTGTAGCTCCTTTGAATACTGGGAGTTAGTATGCCAACAGGATGTGAGTGTCTGCTGAAAGGGGCTTAATCGTGGGTAGAGTGTTAGGATACATTTTATCAACATTTGATAAAATGATGTCATATAATCCCAACGACACAAAACAATGAGACTGTCTGTTATGGATAAAGTTGAGTAGGGATAAACAGTGAATAAAAATATGTCCTATCAAGAATTTATGGAGTCGATGGTGATTTTGGCACGCGACGATTTACGCTACACCAATGACGCATCAAAAGTAATTACTACACTTACAGAGTATGGGCTTGAAAGAGATATTGCTGTGCGCATGGTCAACAGGCTACAAATTGAAAAAGCACAGCATGAAGTTGATGCAGGTATCGACAATGTACAGCGTGGCATTATTGGTGGTGTTATCATTATAGGTGGCTCAATCTTGTTATCTGCCATGACAGGAGGGCTAGGTTTACTGATACTCTTTCCAGCCATTTTCTTAGCACCTGGATGGGTTGCCTACGGTTTCTTTCAGCAATGGTCAGGCAAAAGCACAATCAGTAGACTGCGCGAGGAAATACAGTCTGCATCCACTAAACAAAAAAATAAACGTAGTTAGGATACACGAAAATGGCAACTCAGAAACCATCTCCTACACTAAATATGCAATTTCAGAAATACCTCATAAACGTGATGTGGTTCACACAGCTCATGCTAGGTATCTTAATTATGCTGGCGGGCAGTCGTTTAATATGGGTCGTCGCAAGCTCATCAGTCCCGCTCGCTGTGGGTCTTCTTGATAGCATCGTGATATTGCTGTGCCTTTGTTTGATTTTTTTTGTTGTCCCACAAGTTAAGCGACGCAAAAAGTGGGCAATGATTACTATGCTCGTGTTTTTCCTCGTTGCAATTATTTTCTATGGTTTGAGCTTTAACATGCTCGGCTTAGGAATTGCCTTGCTCTCCTTTGGTATTTACGCCTATACATTTTTTCGTAATCAAGCAAAATTTTCATAATTATATTGGAAAGCAAATCAAAAACAGGCAACTCATAATGAGCTACCTGTTGTATGTGCTATGAATTTTTCGGGAGCGCACACAGGCACTCCCCTACCAAAATGCGCATCAGTGCCCCTAGATTTATCTATGGGGGTGTAGACGTGCTGTAAGTGGTTATTTTGTTTTGGTTTTATCAAAATAGA
>JBCBKJ010000174.1:0-6737 GCA_038522085.1 Chloroflexota bacterium | reverse complement strand
ATGTCAGTCGGATGTGATTTGCATTTGTTACCGCATGAGTGATTGCCGAAGGCAGAGCCAAGTAAGGATGCCCAATCATCGCTGAGATCTAAGCTGTCATTGTTTGGTCGTGACACGCTACCCCAGCAGATGCCGCCACCGGTATAGATATTGGGAAGTGGCAGGTTATAGAGTGGGACATCGAGATTCTGCGGTTTACCGTAGGTGGCGAATGCTTTGTAATCGGGATTCAAGCCTCCACGTGTTGTTTTGATAAGGATCATATCAGGGAGTGGCACGCGCAATGCTTCTTCACGCCCTTCCAGCCAGATACCTGTTCTCTGGCGTTTACGGAAGCTGACAACCGTTTTCTTCACACCTTTTTGGGCGTGATAGATTACGTCATCAGGGACAAATCCACTGGAAAATGTAATTTCACCAATGAGTGCCTGTGCAACGAGTCCAGGATCAACCGGATATTCGCAGACTGCGCCGTCGTCCCATTTACGTAGCATCGCTCCGTAACTGAAGAAGCTCAGTTGTAGGCTGGGTTTCTCCTGAAGAGCTAAGGCATAGGTCATCCCATCTAATTTTGAAGGGGTTCGGAGATTCGTGTGAGATGAAGGTGTCGTCATGGATTTTCTTGCCTTTCGCTTGATGTTTGTGGACGTATTCGGTTGCTATAGCAATGTTTTTGCGGACAGTCTCGACAAAGGTCGGGTCTTTGAGATGTTCTAATCCCAGTGCGACATGCGCCATAATGTCCTGTGCTTCTCTGGTTATGTCAGTTGCGAACGCGACATCATGAGGTGTCCATTGCAGGGGCTGCCACTCTATTGCTTCCTCATAGCTGAAATCGACAGAGCTGTTGCCAGAATTGCTGAAGCAATAGGCAATTGTCCAGCGTAATGAAGTATGAAGCGGTGAGTGGCGAAGATCCCACAAACTCCACTGAAGTACATATGCGATGTCCCATGCTTGTGAGGGGATTTCATCGAGTGTCACACCGAAAATGCTATCTTCATCATCTTCAGGAGCTTCTACGCCAAACATTTGAATGACTTCCCATTCGTCTGCATGGTTCTCATAGAACTCGGAATCGTAGATATTAAAGCCATAGAATTGTATGGGAATTCCGTATGCGTAGGCGTGTTCTTCTTCATAATCGCCCACAGGTAACCCTGTCTGATTTTCAATCTGTGCATCAATGAAATTGCATACATCTTTCAGATTGATACCTTCTCGAATCTTGCTGATTGCCTGTGCGTGAATGTCAGGGAAGCATGATCGGGTGACATACAGTGCCTGCCCTACTGCGTCATCTCGCCAGTAAGCGTCGTTAATTTCTTCCATGTGATCGTCACCAAGATGTTCTACATCACCGAGAATGGTCAGTGGGTCGAGCCAGCCAACGGTGAGTGCAAGCAGCGTTCGCGCATCACAGGTTAATCCTTGATTGAGCATCTGAACTTGTTGGAGATAGGCTTCGATACTCATAGACCGAATTCTCCAATGTAAACAGTTTCTGTAGCCACCGGTGGAACATCCGCAATACGGTTAGCGATACGCCATGAACGTTCGGTGTACTCACGTACCTGATTTGCCATGCGAATCACCTGTTCACGATCAATGCCTTCGAGGCTTGGAAAGAATGCGCCGGGTTGCTGATATTGTTGTTTCAGCGCATCGGATGCTTCGAGTTCAAGCGGTGCAACTGATGCGATGATGTCTTGAAGTTTTTGTGATGTGATGTTTGTTTTCATAATTGATTTGCCTCGAAGGTTGATCTGGGGTATATTGAAGATAGTACTCAACAATCTCCTCTGTACTATCTTCATCATTACCGTAATTTATAGTTGAAAAGTCGAAATTTTGGATCAGTGCGCGGTTTATCCTTTGCGTCCTGGTTTGGTCAAAAATTCCACCACGAGGTTATCGCCATTGACGCGGGTAGTCATGTTGGCGTTTTCTATTTCAGGATGCGCGAAGGACAGCATCGTCTTCGCTTCTTCATTGGTCAGGTTCATGAGCCGTTCGTCTTCAACAATACGTGTACTGCCAATGACGAAGATGCGTTGTAATTGGCTGGTGTCGATGTTCTGATCATCAGTTTGTTGTTTGTCTGACATGGTGGTAACTCCTGTTTGAATGATTGTTTGTAATTGAAAACAGGTTGCCTGCTGACAACCTGTGTGTTTCTGAGTGTGTGTTTTTACTTAGATCGCGAGTGTCTATGACATATGCCCACGCTCGTGTGCGGCTAAACGATAGCCCGTGAGCTTACAAGCGTGCTTTTTGTCCATCAGGCACAGTTCTTTTTTCCTTGACAACATCAAGATCATCGGTAATGTCAGTCATCATCATCGTCAGTTGCGAGCGTGAAGGTTTGATGTGTCGGAATACCTTTTTCCGCTACAAGCTCTGATGATGTAACTGATGCAACAACAGGTGCAGGTTGTTTCTTGGGTTGTAAATCAGTTTCCTGTGGCGGATCATCGTATTCAAATGCGTTAAGTGCGATCTGATAGATCGCTTCAACGCTCTCTTCTTTCCCATCAACGTACATGGCAATGATGCCTTTGACATTTTGCTGTTTCGCTTTCATCTTCTTCCAGCCATGATGTTTGCCTTTGAGGATGGCTTCATGGATCGATTGAGCGAGATGACTATTTTTCACGATCTGGTAGATGTCACGGATCGCGTCTGATGAATCAGCAATGCTTTCAGGAATCGCGATGGCTTCCTGCTGGTCATTATCGTCGGATTCTTCATTGATGTCATCTTCCTCCAGTTCATCACCTGCATCTTCATCGATTTCATCGTTGATGCCGTCATCGTCAAATTCGTCGTCCGAATCGTCATCAGCATCTTCGGGTTCGTCATCGATATCATCTTCTGCCGATTCATCGCCCACATCTTCGTGAGATTCAGCAGAAGGATTAGCTACCTGCTCATCGTCAGCATCTTCGTCAGTCACACTAGCGACGGTTTCTTCGTCCTCATTGATCTCATCAGCTTTGTCAGTGCTTTTTTGTGATATAGGCTCCTCCGCTTTAGCAGGCAGTTCCTGCGCTGTTTTACCATTGGCGTAGGTGATCTTAATGCGCTTTTCGAGTCCAGCATCAATGAGAATCGTCGCCACTTCAACTGCCTCTTCGAGTGTTTTGAACTGGAATTTTGGATTGGTTTTGTGGAAGCGTTCTTGTAATTCAAAGGGATCAAACATTTTGTTGAGTTGCCGTTGCGTGCCAGTGGCATCCATCAGCTTAAATGGCGGTTTACCAGGCGCTTTGGCTTTCTTCGTCTTTTTCGCCTTCTTCGATTTGTGCGTGGTCGATTTGGGTGGCGTGTTTTTGATGTGTGTGGGTGGATTCGGTACGACTTTTTCGACGAATGCGGTCATGCCACCATTGAGTGCCACAACAATGTCTTTGAAATCATCGTAGGTGAAGGTCGACATATGTCCGATGTCGCCGTTCTGGACGTGTACGCTTGCAGGTTTGGTTTTGTCTACTGGAAGCACGAGCGTGACAACGGTCGGTTTTGGTTCTTCTGTTTGTTTATTTGGTTTTTGTGCTTTGTCGGTCATGAGGGGTGATTCTCCTAAGTTGATGGTTGAAGTAACAGATCTGCCCAATGGGGTACAACGACTTTGCTACTGTGAGTGATAGCGTTGATAGCACCTACTTTGTGTAAATTCCCCCATAATCATTCACATTGATGTGTAGTTCAGTGGCAAGCTCATGATTGAGGAATTGTCCGTGTTTGCCGAAGCAGTTGAACAGACCAATGTCAGGGCGATAGAAAGCATGATCGCCAGGATATTTATCACAACAGTGGTCGAAGGGACAGTAACAGGCATACCAACCATTCGGTTTACGGATTGCGCCATATTTCATTT
Organism: Chloroflexota bacterium; assembly: GCA_038522085.1. Lineage (GTDB taxonomy): Bacteria > Chloroflexota > Anaerolineae > Aggregatilineales > Phototrophicaceae > JAUZRW01. The sequence goes on along the minus strand of JBCBKJ010000174.1, from coordinate 2,857 downwards.
CAAGTTCTCGCAAGATAACCTCTGACAGTGTGAGGTTGAGTTGGTGCTTGTCAGATGGGTGTTGATTGGTGCGTTGCGGTATCTTTGATGAGGTTCGCCATTGTGGGACGAGAGGCGTCGTCAGTACAGCGTATGGAAAGAAGTCATCGAGGGTATATTCACTCGAGGTGTATGAGAGAATCTCACAGTTTGCATTGTTGCGATGTGGTTTGGTATTTTTTGTACCCGGCAGTCTCATGATCTGGTCGCTTGTCATAGTGGTGTCAGCCTTGAGCCAGATGGCAATGCCTTTGAGTGCTTCTTCTGCCGCTTCGAGATCTGTGGTGGGACTCTCCAGTATCCAGTAGATATGTGTCCCTCCCCCACTGCTGATAAGGATGCTGGGTTCTGGCACGGTTTTCAATTGTGGTAAGACTTGTTCAGGGGGTCGATCCACATCTGCGAATAAGGCAGGCAAAGCGACTATATCACTTTTCCCCCCTCGCGTGTATCTGGGGAGCGCGTTTTTCCGATAACCGATACCAACGTATGCGCCCCACCCCATGGCATTGCTTTGATGGATGAGTTCTAGTGTTTTGTAGATATCATCGGTGTTGCAGGTATGAATGTGACGGGACGGCACGCGCTGTTTTCGATCCGTCGGATGGATCATGGTGAATGTGAGATAGGGTGACTGCCGGAGGTGAGTTGCTTTCTCTAGCAGTCGTGTTATTAGAGGTCTTTGCATCGCGGATCACCTTTAGAAGAATGCGAGTTGTTTAGGTTGCTCTTCCTCGTATTCAGTAGCGGCGCTGCGTGCTTGCGGAGAAGATTTCTCATCTTCAGGAACATCGGTTGGTACAGCCATCAAGTCGAGTTTGGTCTTGCGACGCTTTGAGTTGGATGATTTAGCTGGCGGTGAACTTGCGTGATTTTTCTTAGCCCGGCGTGCAATTTCCTGTTGCTTGTTGACGCGCAGTGCGGCAAAAATATCCAATTGAATCGGGATTTTACCGAGTGCCATCAGTGACAACTCGATCACATGTCTGGCAGCTTCACTCACATCATCGTACGGGACTAAGCGACGTTTCTTGAGACGCACTTTCACACGACGATGTAAGGCTTTTTGCATAGATTCTGATGTGAGGAAGTAGTCATCCTCGATGCCTGCAACTTTTTGGACATCCTCTTTGTCATCCCATTCACCATCGCGGATGAGCGTTAACAATTCAATTGTCCATTTACCTTGTGCCTTTGTCGTTGGGAATTGTGCGAGATATTGATCTACATATTGCATTTGCTTCAGATACTCAGGTGGTGTGATTGCTCTGGTGGCAATCGCATTTTCTGGTGGTTCTTCCTCGCGTAGTGTGCCTCCAAGTTCTTCGATTGCGAAAGTTACAAGATCATCTTCGGCTGTCACAGGTGCTTCTTGTGGGGTGTTGAGTGAGGCGAGGATGTCATCCAGTTCATCATCTGAGACGATGAGTTCTGCCAGTTGACGTTGGGCTGTAGTAGCCGTTGGTGATACGACAGGTACATGGACAGGAACAAGCGTTGATTGAGTTTCTGGTACATCTATGGCAATGCGAGTATCATCTGCGACTTCTTCCAGAATGGCAGGATCAAAAGTGCGCAAGGTCTGATTCGCGTCGTCATCTTCATCGACCTCCACATTCCAGAAGGCATTGTCTTCGCTGGTGATTTCATCATCCACCGCATCCTGTGTGAACAGGTCACGCGGGTCAATGAGGTCATCGGTTTCAGTGATCGCATTGAGCAAAGCAGCTTCAAAACCGCCCTCCCCTTCAGTGAGCGCGTCCAATCCAGTCAAACCGGTGTCCCCGGTGAGGATTTTGGCAGCGCGTTGTTTACGACTCATCAACTGGACAGCGGTGTGTTCCATCGTGCCTTCAGTAGGGTAGCAAGCCAGAGAGTTACTTTGCAAATTGCAAAGCACTTTTCCAGACAAGCCCCCTCAGAACCGTGCTTGCGACTTTCATCGCACACGGCTCGCCAGTATTCTTAATTCAACTTTTTACCATCATATCGACCAAATGTGATGTCATTATGACATTCCTTGCAGACTACGATAGATTTTCTATTTCTCGCAATCATGCTTTGTACCCATGCAGGCGGATTGGAACGTCCCTGCCATCGCTTCTTAAGGTCTTTCAGCTTGCGGGTATGATGTGCTTCCAGATTGGAAGTTTTACCACATAGCTGACATTCACCTGCTAGAAGTTTTGTGACAAGTTCGCTTTTTGTTCCCGCTATAACCAATGGGGGAATTTCATCATTTGGTGTGTATGACAGTTTTTGAGTAACGATTGGTGTTTCACCACATCGGGCGACAAGTGGTGTTTTATGTTCCCTCGTGATTACAATTTCTATGTGTTTCCAGTATTTTACGTTCTGTTGTTGCGTGTAGTATTTCTTATACAACTTCTTTGTGCTTCTTATTTTATGTTTTACACCCAGTGTTTTACGACAGCTTTCCATGCAGTACCATCGGACTTTTCCAATAGCATTGCCTGTATTACTTGCTAGTGCATAGTAGTTGATTAGACCTCTCAATTGAGCGCCATATGTGAGTACAATTTCGTAATCTGATAGATTGGTAAGATAACCTAGATGTCTGGCTTTTCCTTTCTTTGTGTATCGCCTTACCCATCTTGTGACTACTGATTGAGGTACATATAGTTGTATGCTCTCATTTACTGAGCGCGTCTTCATTCTGTTGTTTTTGTGTTTTGTCATCTTTGTGTTGTTCCATGACATTGTAATGTCATAGCCAAGAAAATGTGCACTACTTGTCCTAGCATGTGTTATTTTTGTTTTATCTTCAGCTAGCGTGAGATAGATACTTGCCAAGAAC
>JBCBKJ010000173.1:0-6962 GCA_038522085.1 Chloroflexota bacterium | reverse complement strand
TGAGTTTTAGAGATTATGTGGAAATTCTCTCTTATTCTCTTTCTCATGTCTCATCAGTCAATGTCTTACCACTACCATTATTTTTACTATGTGCTGTGGGTATTAACGAGGTAGCGCATCAGACACGCTTATTTGCTGATGCGTCGTTGTTATCGCGTATTTGTCAGCGTGAGAGTGATATTGGCGAGTTATCGGATACAGTGATGCAGTATCAAGACCAACTGCTGATCCTGTACGAGTTGAACGAGAAGTTACAATTTCAGACTAAGCTGCAACATATTTTGCACATTTTAGCCGAGCAGACACAACTTTTACTGGATGTGTTTCATGTGTTCGTCATTATTGACCCATTGGCGGAAAAACCACAGTTGGCACAAATTGGCGATGGTTACGTGCCGATAGATGTGATTGCCTCTTGGTATGGCAATTTGGATAGTACGGATGAATATGTCCTGATGCCGAGTCCGATAAAGCATACATCGCAGGTGATGGTGATGCCTGTGACGACGGATGACCGTGCGCTGGGGATTATGGGCGTCATACGCGACGAAGGCACCTTTTCGATGCCAGAAATTAAGATGGCACGGGCGATTGTGGAACAAGGGTCAGCGCATGTGCAGAAAGCCTTTTTGATTCAGGAGCGTTTGCAACAGGAACGTATCAGCGTGGAGATGTCGGTGGCGCGGGATTTGCAGATGAGTCTGTTACCTGACCCGCCGGCATCTATCGAAGGGCTGGATGTGTGGTCGTATTGTCGTCCGGCTTTGGAAGTGGGGGGTGATTTTTATGAGTTCATGCAACGGGGCAAATCATTTCGGTTTGCGCTGGGTGATGTGGCTGGGAAAGGTATCAGCGCGGCTTTGCTGATGGCGATGTCGCGGACGGTGTTGAAGGTGCTAAAAGAGCCGACACCGATGGATGTCATGGAACGCTTCAATGAGCATTTATATGACGATTTTTCGCGGGTGCATTCGTTTGTAACACTCTTTTTGGGCTATTACGATCTGGTGACACATAGCGTCACATATGCGAACGCGGGACATTCGCCTGTGATTTATTGCCCTGTGGATGACGTGCCACGTATTTTGGAAGCGGATAGTCCGCCGATTGGTGTACTGGATGAGACAATGGTTGCTAACCATACGATTCGCATGGAAAAGGGGGATGTGTTGGTCGTGAGTTCGGATGGGATACCGGAAGCAACGCATTTGATGGGGACGATGCTCGGCTATCAGAATATGCTGGATATGATTGAGGCATATCGGCATAGTTCCGCGAAGAAGATTGGCAAGATGTTACTGAAAGCTGCCAATTTACACCATATACAAGACGATGACCAAACTATAGTAGTCATAAAGCGGGTGAACTGATATGACAAGCGAACAACGTGTAGAAATGAGCATCCCAGCCGATGTGCGCTATTTGAACGTCGTCGGTGCCGCGATTGGTGCGATGATGGAGCATCTTAAGATTGATGGCGATAAGTCCACTGTGAGTTACGAAGTGCAACTGGCGGTGCATGAGGTGTGTACGAATATCATTGAGCATGCGTATAAGTATGATACGGCTAAGATGATACGCATTGATATGGTGCTGGCTAGCACGAGTAAATTTGTGGTGCAGTTATACGATACGAGTGGTATCCGGTTTGATGCCTCGGATGTGGATGAGCCGGATGTGGAGGGTTTGCAAGAAGGGGGTATGGGTTTGATGTTGGTGAAGAAAATCATGGATGATGTGGCATATACGCACGAGAATAAGGTCAATTGCTGGCGTTTGACTAAGCAGTTTTGACAGATGCGATTGTTTGGGGACAGGCATTTTACCCCTCCCCTCGCGCTTCGCTTGTGGAGAGGGGACTTCAAAAATCCTGTGGACTGATGAGATTGTTTTGTGGTGACTTGCTGAGCTGAGTATTTAAGGATGGTAACAATGGCTGAGATATTGATTGTAGATGATGAAGCAGTGGCAATTCGGATTTTGCAACATACGTTGACTAAAAATGGGCATATTGTGCAATCTGCGAACAGTGGTGAGGAAGCCTTGCGCGTCGTCAGCAATACGCAATTTGATTTGATGATTCTGGATGTTTCGATGCCTGTTATGGATGGGATTGAGTTGCTGACTGAATTGCGGGCGTTGCCAGCTTATGCCGATACGCCGATTATCATGTTGACGGCGAGTAGCCAAGATGATGACCGTGTGCGGGCGCGAGAAGCAGGGGCAAATCTGTATCTGACGAAGCCCTTTTCTTCACGGGATATGATTCGTACCGTGGACAATTTGCTGAGTGGACGCTGAGGCTGTTGTGGGGAGAGAGGCTTTTGTAGCCGTTTTTCGGACAACGCAGGCGTTGTTCCTACTAACGTTTTGCATCTAACCCCTGCGCTTCGCTGGCGGAGAGGGACTTTAAAGAAATGGTTTAGAACATTGAGGTTAGGTAGTGATGGATACCTCGTTTATCACGTATACACGGTTAGAAGAGTTGCTGACTGAGCTAGGGTTATCGGCAGAGGTAGTGCCATCTTTGGAAAACTGGCAAGCTGTGTTGCAGTTCATGGAACAGCGCGAGTATTTAGTGGAGGTTTTGCGCCAGACGAGCATTGATATTCCAGATGCGCTGGTGTTTATTTTTGACGAGGCATTGAGAATTATTGCGGTGAACAAGCCAGCTGTGCAAGCATTGGGCTTTAGCTCACAGGGTGAACTCATTGGGCGTGATGCGCGTGCCTTCATAAATGAAAAAGATTTGCCTGATAGCATCGCTCGATTTGGCGCTATCATGAGTGGTGACGATGTTCCTGTATACGAGCGCGTGTTACATCCTCCGAATCAAGCATCTATCACGACGCTAGTATCGTTGGAGTTGCTAGAAAACCCAGCATCGGGGAAAAAATTCATCAAGAGTATCATGCGCGATGTGACACATTTACGCGAAGCACAAGCCGAAGTACAGCGTCAGCAAGATTATTTGCAGGAGGTTGTGCGTAATGCGCCGATTGTGCTTTGGGCATGTGAACCAGATGGCACGTTGACCTATCAGCATCAACTATCGAAGGCGACAGAGAACCCTAGCCCATTGTCGGACAATATTCTGCGTGTCTATGCGTATGATGCCGATATTGTGCAGTCGATTCAATTGGCATTAAGGGGCGAAGAACAGCATTTAAGCATTGAAGCACAGTCTAATATTTTTGATGCGCGGTTGCGCCCTGTATTAGAGAATGGCAAGGTCATTCGGGTGATTGGCGTGTTGACAGATATTACGGAACTCATCAGCACGCAGACGATTCTATCTGCTATCCAAGAGAGTACCGCACGCACCCGCGACCATTTAGAGGCAATTGTCAATAATAGCAACGACGGCATTATCGTCACGACCTTGGACGGACACATTGCACAGACCAATCCGGCATTTGACCAATTACTCGGTTTGCAACGCGACGAAGCGTTTGCGATGCCCATCGCACAGTATATTCAGCAGAATGGGCGCGAGATGTTCCAGCAGGCAGTAAGCTATGCCCTATCGAGCAAGCAAGCGGTACGCCTAGAAGTTGAAGTCGTCACGCAGTATGTCGATTCAGAGTTGGTTGCTGATATTTTGTGTTCGCCTATTTTATCTAGTGAGAGCGAAGTCACAGGGCTTGTCTTTTCGATGCGCGATATTACGGCGTATAGTGAGTTGCTGGTGTCTTTAGCGGAATCACGGGATGAGGCGTTGGAGCTATCCGAGTTGAAAAGTGAATTTTTGGCGATGATGAGCCATGAAATCCGCACACCTCTGCACGCTATCATGGGTCTGAACGAGATTATTGCGGAGACTGCGCTCGACGACGAACAGCGCGAGATGGTAGACATCATCCAAGACCAGTCTGATTATTTGCTGGAGATGCTGAATACCATTTTGGATTACTCGAAAATTGAAGCCGACAAACTGATTTTAGAAGATTACCCCTTTGTATTACAGGATGCCGTTATTGCGACGGCGTTAGGTTTTAAGGGACAAGCCGATAGTAAGCAAATCACTTTAGCGATTGATAGCCAAATTCCAATGATGCTGATTGTCGAAGGCGACCAAAATCGCTTACGGCAGGTATTGAGTGTTTTCATCAATAATGCGATTAAATTTACAGAGGAAGGCACGGTAACTGTATCAGCACGGGTTATTGAGCAAACCAAGAACGATATTAGTGTGCGGTTTGCGATTACAGATACAGGGATGGGGATAGCAAAAAATAAGATTGCGAATCTTTTTGAGCCATTCGTGCAAGCGGATACATCGCATACAAGACAGTATGGCGGGACAGGCTTGGGCTTGGCAATTGCACACGGCATCCTTGAGCTGATGGGTAGCCGGATTGATGTCGAGAGTGTGGTCGGGGAAGGCACAACATTTTCGTTTACCGTGCGCTATCCGCTGATATTATCAGATGATGCGCTTTAAGCATCCGATAAACGTATCCGAAAATCATATAATTCATTGGTTTTCGTCGGGTCATTATGGCTACGTGACGGATAGCTGATGACTTCAATATTGTGCTGTAGCAATTTCTGTAACAGGAGGTCTGTTTCGAGAATAGCTAGGGCTTCGCCAGGACAGCGATGGTTGCCATCTCCGAAGGCGAACATTGACCACATAATCCGCGAGCGAAAATCGCGCTGAGGATTGAGTTCGTGCGCATCATCACCTAATGCACGGCTGTCGGTATCAATTTCCAAAATATTGAAAACAATCAACTCACCTTGCGCAATCTGATAACTTATACCATCGCTTTCAACGGTAATATCTTCTACTGCGCGACGAGTCAGATGTGAGGTGACGGGGTTCAAGCGCAGTATCTCGTACAGTAGACGGGTACGTGCCTCTTGATTATCACTGAGCATGATGTGTTTATAGTCGGAATTTTGGCAACAGAGTTCTAATACAGAACACATATATTCGCGGGTGGTTGTCATACCAGCAAAGGCATAGGTGATACATTCAATTAAGATGGAGAAAGGAGAATATGCTTTTGCTATCATGTGCGAGATAAGATTATGTTGTGGGTTATTGCGGTTCGCTTTAATTGCCGGTTGGACATCCCAACGCCAAAAATTGAGCAACATCTTAGCGGACCAAAGTGTGCGACGCATTTCGTCTATGGATAGCGCCAATGAACCCACATCTGGGTTTTCTGCGACGTGCAAAAAGCGGTCTGGTAATCCGGCTTTGGTGCTATGTTTTAAGCCCAAAATTTCACAGACAACATCTGATGCAACTTGGGTTGTGTAATCTTTGAAATCGAATGTTTCGCCACGCGGCATCTGTGCAATTGCCCTATCGGTGAATTGTTCAATCATGGCGCGGTATTGTTTGTTGACGGTGCTGGGCGTGAAGAATTTACCGATGCCACTGCGTCGCTCGCGGTGTTCATCGCCATCAATGGCAGGAATCGGAGAGGGAATGAAAGGGCTGTCGCGCATTTTTTCTGTATTGAAGCCTGCTTGCGTCACTGAGCCACGCATAAGGATTTTGGCTTCTTCGTAACCATAGACTTGCCAGGTACCATCTCTATCTTTTTCGAGTGCTTGCGATGGCGCATTTGTTTTTGAGGCTAACATAGCCAACCTTTGTCATTACCTACGACCTGTATGTTCTTTGATTGTACACACAAATACGCTACAAAGATAATGCACGTTGGTATGCTTTTGCGCCGATGTGTCCATCTAGCCATGCGACATCATCACGTAATGTACACGTTTATCTATAATATGCCCGAAATCTGTCTTCGGAAATGTATCTTCACAAACTGAGACTGTGTTACAATCTTTAGCACTCATCGGTTGCTGAAACGCATAATAGAATGACACAACTTGATACGCATTACACTGAGCCACGATTAGTAGACATTTACGACATTGAAAATCCTCGTGGTATCGACACGGATTTCTATCTCAATTTGGCAAATGAAGTTGATGCCCGCCAGATTGTTGATTTGGGTTGTGGTACAGGCTTGTTGACGCGCGAGTTGGTAGCACCGCACCGTAAAGTATTTGGGGTTGATCCATCTATTGCTATGTTAAAGTTCGCTAAACGACAACCAGATGCTGAACATGTGACGTGGATTGAGGGGGACGCCAAGGCACTTCATTCGTTGGAAGCTGACCTTGTTATCATGACGGGCAACGTCGCGCAGGTATTTCTTGAAGATGCTGAGTGGGTAGCCACACTTGAGTCTATCCATAATGTACCCGAATCAGGCGGTCATCTTGCCTTTGAGAGCCGAAACCCCAAAGCAGAAGCGTGGAAACAATGGAATCGTGAAGATAGTTATTTTCAATTTGACTCACCGCATGGCGCTATGTCAACTTGGGTTGAGATCATAGAGGTGAACCATAACCTTGTGCGCTTTGAAGGTCATAATGTTTTTGACGAGACAGGTGAAGTTATCATTTCTGAAAGTACATTGCGTTTTCGGCGGTATGAAGAAATCAGCAGGTCATTGATTGATACAGGGTTTAGCATCAAAGATGTATACGGCGATTGGCATAAAAGTGCTTTTCAAGACGAAAGCAAACGTATGATATTTGTTGCTATGCGTCCTTAGCCTTAGCAACGCATTCCGCATATTGACTTTATCATTTATACAAACCTGTGATAACCCATTACGCTTTTTCGCCGATGTGTTCATCCAGCCATGCGACATCGTCACGGCGGGAGATAGCGACGTTACTAGTTTTATCACAAATATTACAAAATGAATTAACGTTGCTTTTGCGCCCTTAAAGTACGCCCCATAAATTTGAATTGATTCAGCTTTGAGATAACTTTGCTAGTATCTTCTGTGTTTTCAATAGTTAAGAAACAATACCCCTTGTTCCGTCCGCTTGGATGTGTTGGTAGTGTTAAAGAAAGTACATTACCAAAATCTGTAAAGGACTCAACTATCTCTCTTTTTTTTGCATTATAATTTATATTACTG
>JBCBKJ010000172.1:0-7195 GCA_038522085.1 Chloroflexota bacterium | reverse complement strand
GGTCAATATGGGCATATTGACCTTAGCTACGTAAAATGATTTGAACATGTGTAGTTAACAGTATAATAATATTTACTAAAATATTTCAAAAACATTTAATTAAAAATTAAATTATAGAATAATATATTTAATGCTGCTGAAGAATAATTGTGTTTCTTCATATATCTTATTTGAGACCTTTGTACGATTTATCTTATACTCATCTCTGGTATAGCATAGTAATAAAACGAGGCTGATTTCTGCAAATTAAGACACCTTGCATGAAAAAAGCCTCTTAACTTGCCCCTGTTTGTGCTATTTCCCCTTGTCTAAATGCGTGTATCCTATGCACTGTACACAAATGACAGGTTTTACTGTTCTGAACCATGTCATCTGAATAGTCTCTCCCTATCTCACTACACCGCTACATTGCACTGTGTGTGCTATGTGGCGTTTGTAGTTTTGCAGAGAGTCAGGTGGCATTGTCACAGAGGGGTGTACCTAGACAACTAATCAATCAATGAGGTGCAGGCAGAGATGCTCTACGAAAAACGAGATAACAAGTGGGTTTACTTGTTTGAAGAAGGCAAGACCGAGATGAAGCCCTTGCTAGGTGGCAAAGGGGCAAACGTCGCTGAGATGACGAATATCGGTTTACCCGTCCCGCCCGGATTTACGATTACTACCGAAGCGTGTGATGCCTATTATCAGTACAGTCGTCAATTCCCCGAAGGTATGTGGACACAATCGCGTCGGGCGCTGGAAAGTATCGAAGCAGAAACAGGCAAGACATTCGGTGATAGACAGAATCCGTTATTGCTCTCGGTGCGTTCTGGGGCAGTGGTTTCGATGCCAGGTATGATGGATACGATTCTCAATCTTGGCTTGAACGACGAAACGGTTGAAGGCTTGGCTGACCTAACAGGCAATCGTCGTTTTGCACTCGATGCTTATCGTCGTTTCATTTCGATGTTTGGGCATATCGTGATGAATGTCAGTTCAGAGAATTTTGACCGCGTATTAGAACGCACCAAAGCGGGTCGCCAAGATACTGACCTGACAGAAGAACAACTCGAAGAAGTCATCACGGCATATAAGCGCATTGTTTTCAGCGAATTACACGGCAAAGAATTTCCACAAGACCCTTACGAACAACTGCGTATGGCAATCTCTGCTGTATTTGATTCATGGATGCGGAAACGCGCCCAAGATTACCGTCGTGTGAACAATATCCCTGATGACCTCGGCACGGCTGTCACGGTGCAAGCGATGGTCTTCGGCAATATGGGCTGGAATAGTGGTACAGGTGTCGCCTTCACCCGTAACCCATCGACAGGGCAGAAAGAAATTTATGGCGAATATTTGCTGAATGCACAAGGCGAAGATGTTGTCGCAGGTATCCGCACGCCGAAAACGATTAACGAACTCGCCCGTGAAATGCCCCTCGTATTCGCCCAACTCCAAGACATCACCCAGAAACTCGAACAACATTATCGTGATATGCAAGATATTGAATTTACGATTGAGCAAGGCAAGCTGTGGTTACTCCAGACACGCACAGGCAAGCGTACAGGCGCGGCAGCAGTGCATATTGCGGTCAAGATGGTAGAAGAAGGCATGCTCACCAAAGAAGAGGCATTGCTCCGCGTGGATACAGGTTTGATTGATCAACTATTGCATCCGATGATTGACCCTGACACAGAAAGCACGCTGATGACCAGTGGCTTGCCAGCAAGTCCGGGTGCGGCATCGGGACAAGTTGTGTTCAACCCTGATGAAGCGGAACGTCTTGCCGCAGATGGTGAACAAGTATTGCTCGTGCGCCACGAGACTAGTCCTGATGATTTCCATGGGATGGTCGCGGCAGAAGCCATTCTCACTGTTCGCGGGGGCATGACCTCACACGCGGCTGTAGTTGCGCGTGGCATGGGTAAACCGTGTATCGTGGGTGCAGGCGAGATTAACATTCACCTCGAACAAGGCTACTTCATGGTCAATGGCTACGAAGTCAAACGGGGCGATTGGATTACGGTTGATGGCTCAACAGGCGATGTGCTGATAGGGCAAGTTGCTACGATTCAGCCGGATTTGAGTGGCGATTTCCAAACACTGATGGCATGGGCAGATGATGTGCGCGTGTTGGGTGTGCGTGCGAATGCGGATACCGGACACGATGCGTCGGTAGCGCGTGAATTTGGTGCTGAGGGCATCGGGCTAACCCGTACTGAGCATATGTTTTTCTCTGATGAGCGCCTCGCTATTATGCGCGAGATGATTTTGGCAGATGACAAAGCCGGACGCCAAGCCGCGCTCGAAAAACTGCTTCCGATTCAACGCGCCGATTTCCTTGATATTTTCCGTGCGATGGATGGCTTGCCTGTTACGGTGCGTTTGCTTGACCCACCCCTACACGAGTTCTTGCCCGATTATGAACAACTGCAAGTTGAACTGTACGAATTGAAACTCAAGCTCAAAGATGCCCCGAATTTTCGTGAGATGGACGACACCCTGCGCGAAATTTATGCCAAAGAAGAGTTGATGGCACAGGTCGAACGCTTGCGCGAAGTGAACCCGATGCTAGGGTATCGCGGTAGCCGCCTAGGAACAACCTTTCCTGAAATTACCGAGATGCAAGCACAAGCACTCTTTGAAGCGGCATGCGAAGCGCACACAGAGGGCATCACAGTTCATCCAGAAGTGATGATTCCCTTGGTTTCGATGGAACGCGAACTCGCTGGACAGCGTAAGCTAGTAGAAAATATCGCAGAGCGCGTCATCGGCACATACGGCTTTGAGATTGCCTACAAAATCGGCACGATGATTGAATTGCCACGCGCAGTCTTGATTGCAGACAAAATTGCTGAACACGCGGATTTCTTTAGCTTTGGTACGAACGACCTCACACAGACGACCTTTGGTATCAGCCGTGATGATAGCGCCCGCTTCTTGCCGACCTACGTCAAAGCAGGCATGATTGCCAGCGACCCCTTCCAAGTGCTTGACCGCGATGGGGTGGGTATGTTGGTGAAAATGGGCTTAGAAAAAGGCAAATCAACATCGCCTGACCTCAAAGTAGGCATTTGTGGTGAGCATGGCGGTGAGCCAAGCAGTGTCGAATTTTGCCATGAAATCGGTTTGGATTACGTGAGTTGCTCACCGTACCGCATACCGATTGCACGGCTGGCGGCTGCCCAAGCGGTTTTGCGTCGTCAAGATGTCCCGACAGTAGACATCAGCACGGAAACACAAGTAGAGACTGATGTGATACCAGAACTCGCGGGCGTTGCACCGAATGGCACACACTAAGCATCAGACCTAGATTGCTCAAATCCCTTGTCATTTGGCAGGGGATTTTTTGTTAGTATCACTATCTTGTAAAAAATAGGGCGCTATCTCTGGATTTTGGGCGTGCTAAAGCAGAGAATGTGCTATCCTTAGAGAAGATATTACAGTTAATTGGATACAGGAAATTTTATGGGTAAAGGGACAATTACGAAGACGGTTACTGGGTGTATCGTCTTGCCGATGCTGGCATTTTGCGGTTGCTTAGGCTCGGTTATGATGCTGGCAGTAGGTGGTGATGTTGTCGATTACATGCGCAGTAATAACTGGGAACAGGCAGAAGCGGTTGTCACGAATGTAGAAATTATAGAGAGTCGTGATGAAGATGGTACAACATATCGCCCTGTTGTTGAATACGAATTTCGTGTAGATGGGCAAAATTACTTTGGTAATCGTCCTTACTTTGGTGGCAATATCTTAACAGGGGATGGCATCGGGGCGCGTAATTTTGCAGCGCAATTTGAAGTAGGCGATAATATTTCGGTCTACTTTGACCCCAATAACCCTGCTGATTCGGTAATTGACCCTAGTGCGAGTGGGGGACTATGGGGCTTTTTGATAACGGGTGGCGTGATTCTAGCGATAACGCTGGTTATGCTATTTTTCCTGATACGCTTTTTCCGGCGCTGGAAACCCACATTTGTGGATGAGGATAAACCCAAAGGCAAACCCAAGAATGGTATGGTCAACGATTTTTCTGACCAAGCCGAAGATATGTTTGTGGGTGTATTGCAACAGAGTGGCGTACCAGTTAATAGCTATGAGGAACTCAAAAATCTGGATAAAGATGAACGTAAAGCTATCAGTGATAGTATGAACTGGAAACCTGAAAAAGACAAAATTGATGACCTTGATGATTTCGAGTTCTAGCGTTTAGCGACGACATAATAACCAGACGCAAGAATATCGGATACGGTGGTGTCTTTACGGATGTCACCGTATTCGCGTTTTAATGTCTTCTGTAGCAGAGGCATCAGCTTGGCTATCAGCAAGAAAAATATTTTGGTAAAAGGCACATGCCAATCTACTTGATACGCCAGCCGTTGATACAGCACGCCCATTGTGACCACCGTATGCGCTTCTGGCACAATCGTCACTTCTGAGAAATCGCGCATGAGATGCTGTAACCCGTATTGCGTATAGCGATAGTAATCATGCGGAGCATCGTGTATCGGAAAGATAAAACGTGTTGTGAGTATCAACGTGCCATTGGGTTGCAAAACACGATAAAACTCGTCTATCACTTGCTGGGGTGTATTGCAATGTTCCAGCACTTCCAAGCACAAAATAGATGGCACACTGTTATCCGCAAAGGGTAGGTGATGCGCATCATGGACGACATCTAACTCAGAGTGATAGATAATATCACTGGCAATCAGTGGCGTATAACGCTCACGCTGGGCGCGACTGGATGCCCCCACCTCTAGCACGGGTGCTGTTAGAGCTTGCTCATCCAAGAAGAGGTCAAGCCGCTCACGGGTCAGTTTTTGTAAAAGCCATTGTCGCATGATGTTTTCGGAATATATGTTGGTTGGTCGGGTGCAGACTATAGCGCAGGCTGTTTTTTTACGCTATGGGTGATGTCTGTTTTGTAACCTAAGACCGCACAATCATCATCGTTAGGTAAGGCGCACGTTTGTCTGTATCTTCGGCTAGTAGGGTAGTCGCATCTCTCACGATACGCTCGTCGGGCAATCCGACATTTTCAGCATAGATGGTATTCGCCAGCACGTTCATCTCTTGCAGGAGCGCAAGAATCCGTCCGCGGACAAAGCCTGTCTTTAGCAAAATGACGGTGTCATAGTCGGTGATGGCTTGGCGAATGGTGGCGTCATCTTCGTAGGCAGCGGGCAAAATACAAACACGCTCATCAATGCCAGCCAGTGAAACACCCAACCGTGCCGCTGTCGCCGCAAACGACGTAACACCTGGTAACACATCAAATATGACCTCATCCGGTAATCTCGCCCGTAGATAATCGAATGTGCCGTAAAGTGTCGCATCCCCGAGTTGCAAAAATGCGCCGATAACATGGTCGTTTTCGCTATGTTCGCTGGCATAGGTTTTCATGCGTTCGACAATCGTTTCTGCGACAAATTGCCACAAGTCATCACGTTCGCCAGCGCGTCGTCCACGTTGGACATCAATTGGCACGATGACTTGCTTACTTGTATCGAGATGCGGACGCGCAATATCGAGGGCGATGGTTGCGCCTGTTTGCTCAGTGCGTAAGGCAAAAATGAGTTGGGCAGCTTGCAAGCGTTTGTGTACCTGTAGTGTAATATGATTGGGGTCGCCAGAACCGACGCTAATCGCGGATAGATGTAAGGTCATGATGGCATCGCCTATACAAATATGTACATAATGACATCAGTGTACCATCAATGCATATATGCAAAATCGTGGAAAAATAAGAAAATTCATGTCAGGAGAACGCCCGTCAAGGCAATTCTCCCGACATGCAACCGCGATTTGGCGTGTGTTCACTATCACGCATTCAGCAACCACCTAATAACACCCCGTTATTCGTATCCGACGGTGGCATGTTTATGCCTCTGCAACAAGCAAACAACACATAGAGCTATGCGGTTTGTCCCATTTATGATTGATGCCCTCTACGTACTGCGAATCTACCAGCCGTATATACAACTCACACACCTGCCAACCTATTAAGACAGGGACGAGCGCGGTATACTGCTGTTGAGTGTTGATCCTGTAAAGGGTCTTACCAGAGGGATGTTGTTGACGCAACGTCCCTCTACCAACGAAACAGGATACAGAGAGTATACCCCGCTTTGCCGATGTGTGCAAATGAATTTATGTATGCAGTATCTGTTTTGGTGGAAATTTTCGGACACGATAGATCGTGTCCCTACAGACCTCTATTTCATAAAAATGAAAGCTCAAAATAACCAGTAGGGACGGCATCTATGCCGTCCGCGATTTATTCCTCATACTGGCTACACGATAATGTTCATGCAAGCGAATCAAAATGTGCCATATCATTCAACCGTGATAGCACTGTCCCCCGCGAGACGATAATTAGTTCACTCAGACTGCAATTTTTGAAGCGATATTTCCACCATTGGTCGGGGTCAGTACCGAGTAAAATACAGGTCAGAATAGCGAGTGTGCCACCATGCGCAAAAATGAGTATCTGGTCGCCTTTATCGTATTGGTCGCGTATATCAGCTATGAAAGCGTTTAGGCGTGCTACTGCATCAGAGGTGCGTTCCCCGCCATGCACATTTTGCTCACCATCTTCAGACCAGAGCGCGTATTCATCAGGAAATGTTTCGCGTATGTTTTCTATCGTCATACCTTCCCATGTACCAAAAAAGAGTTCACGTAGACGTTTTTCATTTCTTATAGTCATATCAGAGCAACCACTGAGGGCGAGTTCAGCCGTGCGTTGAACTCGTATCAGGTCACTGGCGTAAACAGCATCAAAGGTCATCTTTGCGAGGCGCGGGGCAAGGGAGCTTGCTTGTGCTTCGCCGTTTGCATTAAGGGGTTGGTCGCTTGTGCCTTGAAAGCGCCGTTGCACGTTCCAATCAGTTTCACCGTGTCGTACCAGCCAGAGGGTTGTCATGTAGTGTTATCTCCTGTGAGGGTCGGTATGCGCGTTGATGATGATGCCGATTGTCTTGGATTGCAAGCGTAGGTGTGATGAGTGCTGGTATAATCTAACGTATGTTGTCTCGGATATGCGTAATTAATGGAAGATAATTGTCATTATTTTTAGAGGGTGTTTGCAAATACCGTTTTGTGTCGTTTTGCCTGCTTTATGTCGCATGTCGGTTGTGAACCTCGCCGCCGGACAGTTTTCATGAATAAAGCCTAAAGAATATGGGAATCTTGCGCTGATTAATCA
>JBCBKJ010000171.1:0-7234 GCA_038522085.1 Chloroflexota bacterium | reverse complement strand
AAATAACAGATAGATTGCTACCCACATTGTCAATTGGTTCTAGTTCTAGCTTCAACTATAGCGATATGAATCAAAATTTCAGTCTCGTTAAGAAGAAAAAACGCATCGCTACCATTGTTACAGCTCTACAGATTATTGAACCACGCCTAACAGATATTAGTTTATTATCTGATGGTATTTATGTAGATGTTCAGCATAAGCCACAATTAATTCCTCTGACTACCATGGGAAACGGTTTTCAGCGCATAGCTAATTTACTTCTAGCTCTACCAAGTGTTAGCAACGGCTTACTGGTGATAGATGGTATTGAAGATAGTCTGCATTTTTCGGTACACGGACGACTCTGGGAGGTAATTGCAAGTGTTGCAGAAAAATTGAATATCCAGATTTTTGCAACGACTTATAGCTTAGAGGTAATCCGTGCTGCAAATATGGTATTCTCAAAAATGAAAGATGACCAATTTCGATACTATAGGCTAGACCGGAGCATCGGAACTGAAACTGTGGTTGCTAAAAAATATTCACCCAAAACATTGCAAGCTGCTTTGGATATGGGATATGAGGTACGTGGTTAAAGAAACCTAATTAAGGACGTGTTTATTTGACCAGCAAGTAATTGTATATCAGTACAAGATTGTGTAAGCATTATCTTGAAACGGACAACATCTATTACATTGAAAACACGTTATCTGCAGAATAGAGGCTCGCTGAGGTTAATTATTTAGCAACAAGATTTTTAACGTGAGGCGATTTGGACTATATTGAATTACTTATTACTTGCAGTTGACCCTACAATTTGTATTGTGTACATGAGCATCCATAGATTATTCAATGGATCTCAAGGTAGCAAAAGTGATGCTAAATTACATCTATGTAACTCGTTGAATATGGTGTGTATTTATTTTTGTAATATAATATCGTATAAATAGTAACATCACTCTATCTGAAAATCATACAATGAATGTGTGCTTAATGAGGCTACCGTTACCCATCCAAATGATAAGCATCATCATTCACGCTAAAACCCTTTATCCAGATAAAGCCATCACTAAATCTATGATCATGGCACAAATCTCCGAGGGGGATGTCATTACGTTTATGCAAGTACAGTTAAATACACCGCTCTCATCAAAACTATCTGGTTATTCCGCGGAAGAACATGAGCAGTATCTAAATGCCCTACGTGCCCTCACCTGTAAATCCAACAAATCATTTATCGCGCATTCGTTTGAGCAAGCAGATTCCGGTCTCGCTTTGCTACTCCACTGGACTATTCTGCTTGCCCTCCAGCAATCTTAGATGTCGCTGACAATAGCCAAACAATCTCACTTACTTCTTCACCCGTCATTAAAGAAATAAACTCGATACTATTTACACATTAGCCTGCTGATACACAGTTATTTCACGCTCAATGAGTTCATGAAGTAAGAATTGAGCCGCCTGATGCTTGTAACGGCGTAGGGTACGCTCGTGCAAATGTGCCATAATTGCGAATCCACCAAGCGTGATATTCAAATCACGTCGCACATAGACGTAGTACAAAATACTCCACCCTATCAAGCGCGCTGAGCCTGTTTGTACGTTAGCTTGAATCGCCTGTTCAGCCTCCTGTACGGTTTCTATCGTTAGTATCGTGGGAATATGTAATATTTGCTGTTGATTCTGCAACAGGTCGTGAATTAATGTACAGAGGTAGCGTTGTATCCAATAATGCGTCAAGGCTTTCTGGTCAATGAGAATATGGCTTGTCTCTTGCAGTTGGCACTGCACCCATTGTAGGCGGTAAAAGCGTTTCCATACATCCGGGTTATCAGAAGCAAAATATAAGCTATCAAGTGCTGCAATCACGTCGTCAATGCGTAACCGCGGTGGATAGCGCCGTTTTTTTAACACACCACACCATTCCTTATTTTGGTGTGTCAGGCATAGTCCCCACTGTAAGCACTTTCCATAGCTACAAATGTTGTACACCAGTCTTGCACACTGCTTGCCTGCACGTTTTGCATCAATGTCCACAAGCGGGGTGATAATGCAAACTCACAGATTAAGCTGGCGTCGCATGTTAGTAAACGCTGTGCAATCTCAGGATGAGCTAGTGCCTGACCAATTAGTCGATTGAGTTGGTAATCTTCATGAGCAGACAATAAGGGGGCAGTCATCCGGTATCCAATCAGTTGGCTTCGGTTATATGCCCCATTATATACTCAAGTAAGCAGGAGATAACTTAACATCCGGTACAGACAGTACCTCCTGTCGAACCAGATGCGAAGACTACTTCGGGTGTTACCATGAACGCGACCAGCAAAGCAAGAAATAACAAGGTCAGCATGCGGGTAGATACAAAAGGACGCAGATCAATTAGAGCTTGGGTTAGCATATGCCACACCTCAAAACTAGACTGTATGTTGCTGACAGCCTAGAATTTAGGTGGGGGGTAAGGTGTGAGGGGGATTATGAAGCCTGTGTTATAAGAGGGAAATTACACGATGATTTTCAGACCAATAAGTGATTCAGCAAGGCATCCGTTTCAGGGTCAGGCAATACATCTATTTCATCGAGACGCGATACCAACTGATTATACGCCACTTGCACCTGTGGCATTTTGCCTGCCCGAGCGTATGTTTTCATGATGAGGCGGGCAAGGGATTCGTTGTAGGGATCATGATGCAGTCGCTGTTCATACAATTCAATTGCCATGCCATAATCTTCGCGTACTGTAGCACACGCAGCTACCCTCAATAGCGCATCTAGATAATCTTGTTCAGCTCGTTGGCGCAGGGGAATCAACCATTCGCCGTCTAATTGGGGCAACAACCCTTTGGGCGAGGCAAGATTAAGTGCCTGCAAATAGAGTGATTCGGTACGTGGGTCACGTTCCGGTAGCTGTTTGGCACGTTCTACAAGCGTATGACACTGTTTGTAATCAGACGTAATTTCCCACGCAGGGTTGAGTTGATATTTACCATCCACATATATCACCGCGTCTGGTAACACCGTTTTGAGTTGCTTCCGCACATCACGCAACGCATTCCGCGCTTTAGCAACATCATAGTTATGCCACAATCGCTCGGTTAGCTCTGTTTTATTCTGTGCGCCATAGAAATACAGGCAGAAGAATACCGCACGGCTCAGCGGGGATGCCCAGCTATACGCTGGCAGTGCTGTATGGCTCAGGGTCAGTTTTTCTGTACCCAATACACGTAAATACAGGGATTGGTATTCAACCGGGGATGCGTTTAGAACCAGCGATGCTTGGTAATTACATAATTGTGCGTGATACGGTACGATTTTTGCCCAGCTATCTGCCTGCGATAGAAGATGTTCACGAAGCAAAGCAACATGATTGACATCCACTGCCAAGGGTTGGCAGAGTGTGTCCGGTAAGTGTCCGATAAGTGTCCAGAGTCTATTTTGTAGCTCGTCTAGCGTGTGACGCAACGCAAACCATGTCACTGCCCCGACTACTTTGCTCAGTTCCAGCCACGCTTTCGCATCGTGCAATGCGTTTATATGTTCCTCAATAGCACATACAGACGCATGTGGGGCGTCTTGCTTGGTGCTGATGATGTGCCATAGATGCAGGGCATGATGCGCTGGGGTCTGCGGCGTGTCAGGTATATCTGCAATGGTAATCCAGCCCTCAATCGCATCAAAATCCATCTGCCACCATGCCAACCGCACTCGGCTGAGTAACAAATCATGCCACAATTCTGCATTACCTGTGTTTTGTACTGTAGCGACAGCATCTGCTTGGTGATAGGCATACCTTGCCATTTCCCAATCGCCTATATCGCGATATAAGTCGCCCCTACTTTGCTGGATATACCCTGCGGTGCGACTGTAGGGATCAGGCAAGAAGTGTTCAGCATCTGCCAGTGTCGTGTCCGCTTCGGCGTAATATCCACTGTTCATGAAGGCAACCGCCAGATTATTCAGGGCGCGTGCCTCGGCGATTGGGCTCGTGCTTTTGCGTAGTAAAGCGACCACATCTTGCAATATGGCGATACCCTGTTGCACTTCCCCTTTGCGGATGTAGGCTTCACTCAAATCTTGCAAATACTGCGATTGTCCATAACCTTTTTCGCCATCACCGAGCAAAGCAACAGCGCGTTCGAGCGCCTGTATTGCCTTGTCATATAGCCCTTGTCCTAGATAAATGCGTCCCAACGTGCGGGCAATCCACGCTTGGGTTAGGCGCGGAGGGGTATCATCTTCTTCGTAGGGTGCTAACAGGTCGTAGGCAAGGGCATAGTCACCCTCCCATGCGAAGTTATGGGCACGATGCACAATCACTTTCAGGACAGCATCTTCATTGCCCTGCGCTTTGTACAGGCATTCAGCTTCATTCAGTTGGGCATGCGAATCAGCAACACGGTTCATATCACACAGGGCAGTGGCACTCAGTAAACGCAGCCGGGGCGTGGGCTGGTGTAGAAGCAACTGATTGATGTACAAGAGCGATTGCCAGTTCCCACATTTGTGCCACTCAGCAGCAACCATTTCTCCTAAACGAATGGCTTGTTGCCATACTTCTGCCGCGATGTAGTGTTCGATGGCTTGTTCTACCTTGTCTTGCCCCTCAAACCAGTGGGCGGCTTGGATATGCAGTTGTGTGAATCGCTCTGGATATGTCGTCTTGAGTTGCTGTTGCAGGAAGTCACGGAACAAGGCATGCAACTGATAGCCATCTGTTGTGCGAGATACCAGCATATGATCGGCGTGCAACTGTTTCAGGTAAGACATGAGATCAGGCAACCGAAAATGTGTTCCTGATATACGGGGCGTAATTGTCTCAACTGTTGCCGCCGTCAGGAGCAAATGTTGGGCTTTCAGAGTTTGTGAACCCAAAAAACTTTGCATGAGTTGGTGAAAAGTACGGTCTGCTTGTTTATCGGCTGAGGCATCCGATTGAAGCCTGGGGTCAATGGCAAGCCGCAATGACGCAGCCATGCCTGAATAGCGCTCTACGAGGTAGTGAGCGCGTTCTGCATCTACCCTACCCTGTTGTATGATGTCATCTGCTGTCCAGCGCAGATGGTTTATGGTGAGCGCGTGTACACTCGCGTCATGTACATGTTGACGCCAACGGAGATTCGGTACGGTCTGTCCGACCAACACCAGCGTGATATGCTCAGGTTTGGTCGCAATCATGGTTTCTAGCCAGCGTTCTGCTTCACGGCAGTCCGCCAGATGATGCACATCATCCAGCAAGTAGAGAGTGGGTGGATCTACAGCATTTCGTAGCGCATCTGTCAGAGCGAGGGCGTGGTTTTCCGGCGTTTGTCCTTCTACATCAACCACCAGCAAAGGGTATTTGCTCTGCCATGCTGATACGGCACGTTTGTGAAGACGGGTGCTGTCTCGTTGCCAAGGGGTAGCCGTATGCCACACGATAGACATATCCAAATGTGATGCCATCTGACGTGCCAGCACGCTCTTACCGTAGCCAGACGGAGCCATTATGGTGATGACGGGTGGTAAAGCGGATGCGTGCAGAGACGAAAAGAGGTGCGAACGGTCTAGGATGCGCTGTGCCATATTATTGCTCCAAACCGCCTATGTGTCTCACCACATAAGCGTCTACTCTTTCAAAAGAACCATTCTATGTAATGGCAAACGAGATTGTAATTGTTAGCACTACTTTCAGACAAAAAGGTTAGTAAATTAGCACACGAAGAAACGATTTACTAACTCAAAGATGAGTGCGAGGTTAATAGATATAGAAGTGATGGTACACGTACAATATGTGCCAGATTTCTCACCCTAAAGAAGCAACATGAAGTATCTGGCTAATTACGAAGTTTACTAAGTTCTTCATCTTGCTGGATGTAATAGCGATAACTATTGTAGCTAAGAGGCATATTAAGATGTCGATTGATCAGCTTCATTATGGCGCGCATCGACAAACCTGTTTGCAGGTAGGCTTTGATACTTTCCCGATGAGCATCTAGCGGACGGTCTTTGTTGCAACTTCCC
Organism: Chloroflexota bacterium; assembly: GCA_038522085.1. Lineage (GTDB taxonomy): Bacteria > Chloroflexota > Anaerolineae > Aggregatilineales > Phototrophicaceae > JAUZRW01. The sequence goes on along the minus strand of JBCBKJ010000171.1, from coordinate 1,258 downwards.
TTCGGTCTACCCAGCACCTGCCCTTTCGCTCTGGCGGTTACCAACCCCTGCTTGGTTCTTACCGAAATGAACTCGCGCTCAGTCTGTGCGAAATAGCTATATATCGCCAACAGTAATTGAGAATGCGAAGCCGTCGTTGATAGCTCTGGTTGACGTATAAAACGATCTGTACAGCCATCTCATTGAGCGTGTTGATCAGATTCAACGTCTCCAGCATGTTACGCCCCAGACGACTTAGTTCCGCAACCAGCAACTGATCTCCCCTATCCAATTTTTCGATCAAATCCGTGATACGCCGTTCGCGTTGGCTTTTGCGCGATGAGATTTCTACCTCTATGAATTCATCTATAGTGATTTTGTGCTGATGGGCATATTCCAACAGAAGATGGCGCTGTTTGTCCAAATCTTGTTTTTCAGTGCTGACCCGAATGTAGCCGATGGTGGTCATATTCTGCTCTGTATAAAATAAGGATTCTTGAGCCTTATTTTTAACATTTATAAGCGAGGGTAGCCAACCGATATAATCACAAATTTCGTATGATTATATCGGTTGGCTACAAGTGAATTGTAGTGATAGTCAATATGTTTATTTAGTTGAAATAAAGTACACTCAAGTTGACGTAGCATCACTTAAAATACTCATAACCCATTTTCTTCTAAAACTGTGATTAGCTCTATAGCCTTCAACTTTATATATTCGTTAGAATGATTTTTATAGCCAATATATGTATTCATACCAAGATAGACTAGATTATATGCTAATAGGGTTTTGTCAACTTAAGTTTGACATGCAATGGATTGAGGCAGATTGAGAGGGCACTGATCTAGACCTAAGCAGCAAGGTCGGTCAGGTTGCGCCATTGCTCATAGCGCTCGTCTCTCTGCGAGCGATAAGCTGATGCGGTACTCAGATGACGTTTTGGACACGTGAAATCTTGAATGAATTCGAAAGCGGACAAGAAGCGTTGTGCGGATGCACGGGAAGAAAATTGCTGCATGGAGCGCTGTCGTTTGCGTGTCCGCCGATGTGAGGCTTCGATGCGGTTATTCAAGCCCTTATGTTGCCGATGTTCAATACCGCTGAAGATTGATCGCATAGCCGCCTGATAGCTGCGGAGTTTGTCCGGGATGATCACACGTGGTCTTCGTTGATAAGTCGAACGTAGCCTCCTTAAGAAGCGTAACACTGCATCCCGATTACGCCGTCTTAGCAAGAGAATATCGAGTATGTTTCCGTATTGATCAATCGCACGATAAA
>JBCBKJ010000170.1:0-7447 GCA_038522085.1 Chloroflexota bacterium | reverse complement strand
GATATGGGTTAGCTAAATATAGGTTTTCAAAGACGGACACACGGTATTTGCTGTGTGTCCTTTGTTTACTCCACAGTACCCATCAGGCTATATCAAGGTATGGTATTCGCAACTTATAGACAGCTTCGTAAAGCGCATCTTAAATTGCTATCAAATTGTTGGCACATTTCCTAAGAACCAATATAATATTGAATAACGTTAATAGATTATGTGTATATTGTTGCGATTTAGCTGAGGGTTATTTTTTCTGTTACGTGATTCTTTTGCGCATCGTAGCTTGCACGGCTGGGGGTATGATGATAGGTAAACTCAACGACTCTGATTGGGATTTATTGCTTGACCGTATCGAAGCAAAGAAGTGCACACCGTTCATTGGGGCAGGGGTTTTCGAGGGCTTGATACCATCTGGGAAGCATATTGCTGGGCGTTGGGCGAAAGAATATCGCTATCCAATTAAGAGCTATGAAGACGATTTGGTTCACGTTGCGCAATATTTATCGGTGCATAAAGACCCTATCTTTGTAAAAGACCAAATTTGCAAAGAATTGAAGGTATCTGCTAACGAAGTTGATTTTGATGTGCCGGATGAACCGCATGGTGTGTTGGCAAGTATGCCTTTCCCTGTGTATATCACCACGAACTATAATGATTTATTGCTCCAAGCCCTGCGCAATAAGGGCAAAAAGCCAAGCATAGAGATTTGCCCATGGCCCGATAACTTGCTGACCTACGGTAAATTCGCGCCGAAAAATAACGAGTATGAAGTGGTAGACCCGCAAATAAATGAACCGATTGTGTATTACGCACATGGCTTCGAGGAAGTCAGTGAATCTATTGTAATTACAGAAGATGATCATCTTGATTTCTTGGTCAATATGTCGCGTGATGACCGCAAAATTCCATCACATATTCAGACGGCAATCAACGCGAATACACTCTTATTCATCGGATATCGTCCGATGGATTGGAGCTTCCGTTCGATTTTGCGCGGGCTAGTGAATTTCAAAGATAGTGCGACGCGCAAGATTAACGTTACGATTCAGTTCCCACCTGAACCAGAAGATGATGAAGACCTCGAACCACATGAAGCACAACGCTATCTTGAAGAGTATTTCAAACGCAAAGATATGAAAGCCTATTGGGGAACGACAAAAGAATTTGTTACCGAGTTAAGACAGAGATGGGATGAGCGTACACATGGCTGAGACAGTTGTTTTTCAGAATCCATACATTGGTCCACGCCCCTTTGAAACACAACATCGTGAGCGTTTCTTTGGGCGCGAACGCGAAATTCATGATTTTTACTCGAATGTGATGTCCAGCCGTGTCGTCATCTTGAATGCGAAATCTGGTACAGGCAAGACATCGTTACTCAATGCGGGCTTGATTCCCAAACTCGAAGAAGAACCGTTCGAGATTCTGCCGATTGCGCGGGTGCGTGGGCTGATTCCTGATGACATCCCGATTGCAGATGTGAAAAACCCTTTTGTACTGAACGCGCTGATTAGTTGGTCGGAAAATCAAGGTGATGTGCGCGATTTGCTCTCAATGAGCATGTATGATTTCTTGCGCGAGCGTCCGGTGCTATTGGATAAATATAATTTGCCGATGCCTCGTCTGCTCATCTTTGACCAATTTGAAGAATTTTTCGGCTTTTATGGTGAAAGCCGTGAGTTACGGCGAGCCTTCTTTGATGACCTAAACGCTTCATTGACTTATGAATATCCCGAACACGGTAAACTCCTGCGCGTTGTATTCATCATCCGTGAAGATTACATCGCAGAGATGACCCCTTACGAAAATTTACTCGTTGACCGTGTGAAACCCTATCGCATCGAGTTCATGACCCCGCAAGCAGCATTGAGCGCCGTTGAAAAACCCCTTGAGGGGACAAGCCGTGAATATGCGCCGGGGGTTGCACAAAAACTGGTCGAGGAATTGTCTCAGCGCGAAGAAGTCACCGAAGATGGGCAAACCAAGCAAGTACACGTTCCTTTTGTAGAACCTGTGCAATTGCAGGTTGTCTGTCGCACACTTTGGGATAATTTGCCGTCAGATATTCGTGTGATTGATGACGAACAACTCGAAAAATTTGGCGATGTCGATTCTGCACTGACGGCGTTCTATGAAAATGCGATAAAAGAAACGATAGAGCAGACAGGCGTAGACGAAGAATTATTGCGCAATTGGTTCAGTGCAACCACACTGATTACTGCCAATGGGCGACGGGGTTCGGTATTCCAAGACCCGCATATGGACGAATTGGCTGGCTTGCCAAAAGAAGCCGTTGCTATGTTGGAAAATAAGTTTCTCATTCGTGGTGAAACGCGCACAGGTGGGCGTCTGTTAGAGTTGACGCATGACCGGCTAGTACAACCCATTCTGACATCTAACACGAATTGGAAAGCCGAACGCGAACGGTCTGTTCAGGTGGAAGAACTCGAACGTAAAGACGTCGAAATTGTTGAGCTGGCGACACGCAGTCAGGGCTTGCGTAACCTTGCTATCATGCTTGGAGTAGCTGTTGTGATTGCCTCGCTGGTAGGTGTCGCGTTCTCGCTCCTTCAGTTACAGAATGCTAATCAAGCACAAGCGACGGCGGTTGCAAACCAAGAGGCAGCAATCACGGCACAAGGCATAGCAGAATTAGAATCGGCTAATGCGGCGCAACAAGCGGCGACTGCAACGGTTGCACAGGGTAATGCTGAAAATAGTGCGGCAACAGCGGCGGCACAAGCAACGGATTCAGCTATCATTGCGGCGACGTCTGATTCCAATGCGGCAACCGCAATCATTGCACAAGGGCAAGCAGAAAATAGCGCCGCAACAGCAGCAGCACAAGCAACCGACTCTGCGGTCATAGCGGCGACCTCTATTGCTAATGCAGCAACGGCAGTTGTTGCCCAGCAAGATGCAGAATCAGCATCCACTGATGTAGCTCAGCAAGCTGCCACCGCAACCGTCGCACAAGGGCAAGCAGAAGATAGTGCCGCAACAGCTGAGTTTGTACAGATTTTAGCTGAAAATCTTGCTTTAACGTCAGACGCACGAGCCGCAGATTTAGCTATCATTGCGGCGACGTCTGATTCCAATGCGGCAACCGCAGTCGTTGCACAAGAGCAAGCAGAAGCAATAAATACACAAGTAGTCTCTACCAGAGTCGCCTTGCAATCGACAGTTGACGCACAAAACGAATCACTTGGCTCTGGCGGCGACACAGATGATGCCACGCCCATACCCACATCTGTACCTACACGGGTTGTGATAAACAGCGTCGATTTATCGTTGGATGACCTAGAAGATGAAGACTTCGATATTGAACCGTATAGCTTAGCAAATTTAGAAATTCCAGATTTCACCTTAATCAGTGAAGAAGATGGTTTCATTGAAGTTAAAGTTTTAGGCATCACGATTACTGATTTCATGGTAGATGTGACAGTTGAGAATCCTGATATTCGTGGCTATTGGGATTACGGTTTCTTATTCCGTATGGATGGTACAGGTGAGTATCGCGTACTGGTCAATGATGAGAGTGAATGGAGCTTGGTGCTTCGTGATGAGAGTGAATTTATCACAGTAGATCAGGGGTCGTTATCTGACTTTGAGGATGGTAGAGGTGATGAGAATCGCATTCGTTTGATTACATTTGGTGAAGAAGGCTTACTGGTCGTCAATGACGAAGTGATTGAACTTGATTTGTCTGATAAGACCGCACCTGGCGATATTTTTATCTCGATTGAGATTGGTGGTAGTTTCGACGAGGAAGAGATACCAGTCACTATGTCCGAAACTGTATTATGGGCGATTGGTGCGCCGGGTGATAATCAGTTTGATGATGAGGCTGAAGGTGAACTTGATTCCAGCGATGACGTTGAGGAATGGTGGTATCGTGGTGATGCGGATGATGTTATAAACATTGAAGCGACGAGTGAGGACGATGTTGCAACCCGTATCTTCATTTATGATAGCTTTGGGACGCCAGTACGTGTTAGCTCAGATAATTCACGTGATGCACTCATTGAGTCATTCATCTTGCCGAGTACAGGCTACTATCGCATTTTGATTGATTCCCCATCGGGGGACAGGGGCGAATATGCTATTCGTGTCAATGATAGTGATTTTGCAACTGTAGACCTGACGGAAATAGACGAAGATGATGCCTTTGAGCAAGTGGATGTCTGGGATTCTGGTGAAACAATCGCCGAAGAAGATGAGATAGAGATTCCCCATAATAGCGAAAATGGCTTCATCGAAACCTTCCGATTGCGGCAGAATTTGGCGAATTTCTTAATTGAAGTGACGGTGATCAATCCCTATGATTTTGAAGATGAAGGCAGAAATTGGGATTACGGTTTCTTGTTCCGCGATGGCACTAACCAAGATTACTATCTTATCTTCGAGCCACAGGGGCGCTGGGAGTTGTGGTTACGTTTTACAGATACTGACCTAGATATTTTCGAGAGTAAGCGGATTAGTTCTGGCACAATTGATGATTGGGACGATGATGAAGGCGACGAAAATGACATCATGCTCGGCGCATATAACAATGTCGGCATTCTCTTTGTAAACGGCGAGTTTATCGCTGTGCTGGATTTATCCGACAATGTGATGCCAGGTGACTTGGAAGTTGTGACAGGCTTCGATACAAATGCCGAGATTGATGGTGAATCAACGGTGTTTGAAGACATAAGTGTTTGGGAAGCGACAACTGCTGAAGAACTTGGTTTTGTATCTACTATCTTGGATGTAGACGAAGATGAGCTATACGACCTCGCCTTTGATGCCTTCTTAGAGGATGACTATGACCTTGCGGTAGACCTCTATACACAGTTCATTGATACCCAAGAAGAAGCGTTCATATACGAAGTTGCTTTCTCATACTATCTACGGGGCATCTCGTATTACTACCTAGAAGACTTTGAGCTTGCTATCGAGGATTTGACAGTCGTACTTGAAGACTATGAAGATTCTGGGCTGACCATTGCTGATATATATGGCTGGCGAGCATTTGCATCTTATGCGAATGGCAATGACCTAGAAGATGTATTGGAAGACCACGAAACTGCCTTTGAACTTGGGCTTACAGATTTCTTCATTTATGCCGATTATGCGATGGTATTGTTCGGTCTTGAGCGTGAAGAAGATGCCTTTGAAGCCTATCAGACGGGTATAGATAACGATGACCGTTTGTTATATCAGTATGGGCTTGATGTCGAATATGAAGAGCCTTTAGGTAATGTTGATAATTACGGGATTGTGCTGGCACGGGATACTGAAAACTTTGCACCGCTCATGGTGCGGGCGGCTGCGTATGCCTACGGGGGCGAATTCGATAGTGCCATCGAAGAATATGAAGCTGCACTCGATGCCGCGCCGGACTTTGCACCTATCTATGCCGCGCTGGGTGATATTTACTATGAACTCGAAGACTTTGATGAGGCACTCGCTTACTACGAAACATATATCGAGCTTGCTGACGACGATGCACGAGAGGATGTGGTTGAACGCTACGAAGAATTGGAAGAGTGACACTACTAGGCTTTCGTAAGGACGTCATCTTTGGCGTCCACCATGCAGGGTCATGTTAATGACAGTAGTCAAAAATACTTTGTAAACACAGTGCTGTAGGTAGGGTGGCACATGATACGCTTTTTTGTAAGTTATAGTCGTGCAGATGACCAATTTCTGCGCCAGTTTATAGATATACTAGAACGTACCTATAACCGTGACCATTTTTGGTATGACCGTGAGATTCCGGGTGGGTCGGATTGGTGGCGTGTTCTGGAAGAAGAAATCGAAAAATGTGATATTTTCATCGCGCTTTTTTCTAACGATGCGTTGGAAAGCGAGTATTGTCAGAAAGAACTGCGCTATGCACATACGCTTGGTAAGCCGATTTTACCTGTTGTGGTACGCCCAAAAACCAAGTATCCAGAAAACTTATTCGAAGACATGCGCGAGTCGATGGAGAAGATACACTTTATCAATCTGTCACAAGGCTTTTCGGATGTGATGGCGGTGATGCCACTCATTCGTGCGATTAACTATCAGGTAGATAAATTGCCGACGGCTGGTGAAAACGAAAATGATAGCACACCAGAAATTAAAGGCTTATCTATTGACCAATCCATCGACAAATTTTATCGCTATCGTGCGGAGAAAAAATGGCATCTAACACGCCAGCTATTAGATAATATCAAGAATAGCGACGATGAGATTCCATCATTTTTCAAAGTAGATGAATATCTGGCGTCCATAGATGAAGAGGAGAAGCGTGAACACGCTTACACTGTCATCAAGGTGATTGCGAATCACGAAGATGCGGGACTGGTGCGGAGCGCCATCTCAGATTTTCAGGCTGAATTTCCGAATTATGACCCCGAAAATGTTTTCCCTGCCTTTGCGACCAAGCAAGTCGTTGACCTCATTGGCGACCCGATTGAATGGTGTGATGTGGAAGGGCGGGATGTCGAAGTTGAGGATGCCAGTGGGTATTTTCATATGCAAGGTTCTACTGGCGGGGTGTTCAGTGTTGCCTCGTTCAAGATTGCTAAATATGCAGTGACAAATGCGCAATATCAGCGTTTTGTTGATGCTGATGATGGCTATCGTAACCCAAAGTGGTGGGATTTTTCACCCTATGCGGATAATTGGCGTGACGCAAATAAGCAACCAAAAGCATCTGCCGAACATGGCGCAAACTTGCCCCGCACAAATGTCAGTTGGTTCGAGGCAATAGCGTTTTGTCGTTGGTTGAGCGAAAAGACAGGTAAGGAAATTTGCTTGCCAACGGAGGCACAATGGCAATTAGCAGCACAAGGTAACGAACCACGCGCCTATCCTTGGGGTGATAATTTCGATGAGCGTTATGTGTGTCACAATACAAAGGGTGTAGTGAGTGTGACGGAATACGCAAGTGGTGCAAGTCCTTGTGGCGCGTATCAGATGAGCGGGAATGTGCTGGAATGGTGTTTGACTGAGTGGAAAACTGACGAGAACCAACTCGATGGGCGACGTCCACGTGTAGTCAGGGGTGGGTCTTGGTATAAAAGCAAAGAGGAAAATCTAAAGACAACGTATCGTCTGATGAATTATCCTGATTTCCGTGCGAATAATCGTGGCTTCCGATTGGCTATGAACCTAACGTGATTAGGCTCTTTTGTCTTCAAATATCACATATGACATCTATCAGACAGCAACCATCATAAATGATATTGTAGTAGGATAGGCGATGATACTATGATAATCGCACAGCAGTAATCATCACCAAGAGGTTCTTCTAGAGGTATGCAAAAACCCCATATTGCACGCAAACGGCATATTTGAAACCGATTTCAATGAATTGCTTGACAGTAGATGAAAATTAGATTGTTTTTGTGTTGCCATCATAAAAATTTTCTAAACTCTTTAACAGGTTGTATTGAAACCGGTTTCCACAAAAATAATC
>JBCBKJ010000169.1:0-7671 GCA_038522085.1 Chloroflexota bacterium | reverse complement strand
AAATTTGGGTTTCCGCGTACCTCAGCGAAAGGCACTCGCATGGTCAAAGGCTTTCAAACAGGCGATATGGTGAAAGCCGTTGTCACTAAAGGGAAGAAAATAGGCACATATGTTGGACGGGTGGCGGTACGTGCGTCAGGTAGTTTCAACATTCGTACTAAAACAGGTACGATTCAAGGGATTAGCCACCACTACTGTACTATTCGTCACGCACTGGATGGCTATACTTACTCATAGAATGTAATTAAAGGAAGGAAAGAAGCGCTCCTCCCCGTAGCAAGCTACGGGGTTTCCGCGCTCATCAACCTATGATAACGCAAACACGGTCTGCATTAACACGGCTAGAATGCCCGAATTGTGGTAGCCCAATAGACCAATTTAATCCAACATCGCAGGCGATTGTGTGTCAAACATGTGGCTCGCACGTCACGGTAGGGGTTGAAGAATTAGAAATTTTAAGTCCAGGTAAGAAATTACCCCCTGCCCCACGCCCTATTAATTTAGGAGACCAAGCAACAATTGGTGGCACTGAGTATGTAGTGTTGGGTCGGGTGATGTACAGAGGGGTTGATGAAGGGGTTGCCTTCACATGGAATGAATGGCAACTAGGGGGTGATGACGGACGGATTCTGTGGTTGAGCCTTGATGAAAAAGGCTGGTCACTTTCGCGCAAGATTCGTTTCCGTGAGCCAGTGAATCCGCGTAGCGTCGTCATGCTGAATGTTGGTGATGGGCAGAAAGCCTTTTTTCACGAACGTTATACAGCACAAATTTATGGCGCAGAAGGTGAGCTAACTTGGCGAGCGAAGCCTGGGTCTTCAATGTTATTTGCGGATGGTGCGGGCAAAGGCGCGAAATATAGCATCTCTAAATCACCAAAAGAGTTGAGCCTTTATCAAGGCAAAGAAGTCAGCGAGATGGCGCTGGCAAAAGCCTTTGGTAACGACGCATGGCTGAAAATGGTCACGCGCTATAAAGAACGGCGCTCTGCATACAATCGTAGTGCAGTGATGGCGCTGGTCGCTTCGGTGATTGCCTTTGTGATTGCGGGCATCGTCAGCTTTACGGGTGTGCGCGAAGAACCGATTACAGTGGATTTGCGCAACGAAGGCGATACTGAGTCTTTTGATGTTGATTTCCGCACACAACGTCCGGCTATTGTTTCCGTACAATTAGATGGTACATTGCCGCAGAATACCTCTGTTGATATTGATGTGGGTATCACATCACCTGATGGCACGACGCAAGATTTGTTTGTGCAAGAACTCTGGCATGAAACAGGTCGTGATGAGGATGGTGTATGGGTATCGCGCAGTTATCGAACGAGTGATATGTTTGTACCGACCCAAAGTGGCAAGCATGTGTTTGATGTAAGCTATAATGGCACATACAATGATGATATCGAGTTGCTATTTAACGTGCGCCGCCAACATATCATGCCGATATGGTTTCTGATTTACGGTGTCGGTGCATTAATAATGGCGGGTATTTTGGCAATCATGGCGAGTGGTCAGCGTCCGTCGCATAATTAGCACATTATCACCCTCACCCCCGACCCCTCTCCCATCAAGGGCGAGGGGAATCAGAAGCAATTTAAGATACAATGGTTAACATATAAGCAGGGAAAATTTTACAGGAGAGAGCAATGAATCGTATGATTATGATAGGTGTACTCGTGGTGCTGTTGCTGGGCTTTGCGGGGTCGGCGTATGCGTCGTATGCAGGGGTTGGCTTGGTGACGAGTGGCACAACAACTAGCACGACCAGTTCGCGGGGGGTATTCTTCATATTCCCAGGTGGTGGACCAGGTTTTGGCAAGTAACCACGAACCAGTAGAAATCACAACAACGCGCCGTGAACGAGCGACCTTGCTCGTTGCGGTACTCATCATTTCAGTCTGTGCGCTGACCTATGAATTGGTTGTCGCTACCCTCTCTAGTTATTTGCTGGGGGATAGCGTCACCCAATTTTCGTTTACGATAGGGTTCTTTCTATTTGCGATGGGTTTAGGCTCGTTGCTATCACGGCGCATCAAACGGCACACCCTACGCTATTTCATCATGGTTGAGTTAGCGATTGCGTTATTCGGTGGTTTATCCGCACTGATTCTATACGCGACTTTTAGTCGGCTGGATTTGTACTACTATCCGGTGATGATTAGTGTGTCATTGGCAATAGGTATTTGTGTGGGATTAGAGATTCCTTTACTGACGCGCATCGTCGCTGACCGTGCAGAATTGAGCGAGGCACTATCCGATGTGCTGTCGATTGATTACTTAGGTGCGTTGATTGGTTCGCTGGCATTCCCGATCATATTGCTACCTCTGCTTGGTGTGACGCAGACAGCCTTCTTGATGGGCTTGTGTAATATCATCGTCGCGGTGATGGTGCTGTGGGTATTTCGTCATAAACTTGTACCAAAGTGGTCTACGCGCTTGTGGTTCGCTGGTGGTGGCATCACGATAATTATGCTGGCTGGGTCGCTGGCATCAACAGACATCACACGGGTACTGGAACAATCGTTATATAGCGCGAATGTCATTTATAGCCAGCAAACGCCCTACCAACGTATTGTGATGACGGTACGTGGCGAAGACTATCGCTTATTTATTAACGGTAATTTGCAATTCAGCACACTTGATGAGTATCGCTATCACGAAACGCTGGTGCATCCTGTAATGATGGCATCACGTTCGCGTGAGCGTGTTTTAGTGCTAGGTGGTGGTGATGGTTTTGCTGTGCGTGAGGTGCTGGAATATGAAGATGTGCAGGAGGTTGTTGTTGTAGACCTTGACCCAGCGATTACCGAGCTTGGGCGTGGTCATCTTATTTTGGCACGTTTGAATGAAAATGCACTTGACAGTCCTCTCGTGACTATCCGAAATGAAGATGCGTTCTCGTACATTCAAGATGGTACAGACTTATTCAACGTCATCATCATTGACTTACCTGACCCCAATAGCGAGAGTTTAAGCAAGCTCTACAGTGATAGCTTCTATCGAATGCTAGAAAATCGGCTGACACCTGATGGTGCGTTTGTCACGCAGTCCACATCGCCTTATTTTGCGCGACGAAGTTTCTGGACAATTCATAACACGATTGAAGCGGCTGGTTTTGATACGCTACCTCTGCATGTGTATGTGCCGACCTTTGGCGAGTGGGGTTTTATCATCGGGACGCCACGCACAATGCCAGACATCACGCTATCGCCGGATATTGACTATCGCTATCTGACAGATGAAGGTTTGGACGCCTCACGATTCTTCGACCCTGATATTGCTGATGACCCCGTTGCTTTTGATGCAGTCAACACGCTTGATAACCCGATTTTGCCTCAATTTTACGAAGCAGATTGGCGACGCTGGAGTTAAGTCACGATAGATTAAGCTCTGTATGCCCATTCTTGGAGTATGATGGGGATGTGCATATTTACTTTGGGAGCTTATCGCCACATGGTCGCCATTGAAAACCAGCCAAACATTAGCGCGTCTACTGAACGCGAGATGGATAGTGCCTTAAACATACTAATCGCTCATAAAGATGAATGGGCGCGAACGGATGTCAAAACGCGCATCGAACTCATTACAGATGTGATGAACAGGATGGAAAAAGTCGCTGATGACTGGGTCGCGTCCAGTTGGGAAGCCAAACATCTGACAGAAGATGACCCCACCAGCGCCGAAGATTGGGCATTTGTGACGGTTATTTTTCGGCAATTACGCGCCTTGATGGTCACATTGACTGAAATTCATGAAGATGGCGCACCTGATTTGCGTAACCCCCTCTATACCCGTCATGATGGGCGTGTGATATGCGATGTATTCCCAAAATTCACGAAAGATAAGCTCTTTTATACCTCGCTGAAAGGCACAATCTGGTTCAAAAAAGGCTTACACGAAACGCAAATTAGGGAGGCGATGGCGCGTCCCTATCAGAACCTAAACGAGAACACAGGCACAGTCACGCTTGTGTTAGGGGCAGGCAATGTATCGGCACTGGTGCCAGGTGATTTTCTGCACAAAATCTTCGTAGAAAATCATGTTGTAATGCTCAAGATGAACCCTGTGAACGACTATCTGGGCAAGTGGATTCAGCGTGCGTTTGCGCCCCTAATTCAGCGTGGTTGCTTGCAGATTGCTTATGGTGGTGTGCATGAGGGGCAATATCTCGTGCATCATGATTTGGTTGATGAGTTACATATCACTGGTTCAGATGCGACGCACGATGCGATTGTATTCGGCACAGGCGCAGAGGGTGAACGCCGTAAAGCAGAGCGCAATCCGCAAGTGACAAAACGCTTCACATCAGAACTCGGCAATATCAGCCCAATGATTATTGTGCCTACCGGCTGGGATGAATCCGATACGATTATGCAAGCGAAAAATCTTGCGGGGCGACTGGTTGCCAATGCCGGATTTAACTGTTTAACACCACGAGTAGTCATTACGATGCGTGGCTGGGAACACCGCGATTTATTTAATCAGACCGTGCTTGATACGCTGACTGGTATCCCGACGCGCTATGCGTATTACCCTAACGCGGACAAACGACATGCGATGTTCATAGAAGCACACCCCGATGCCCATCAAATTGGTGAGCCGAAAGCAGGTCATCTCCCTTGGACGTACATCACAGATGTCGATGCCTCGGATACAGATAATATCGCGTTCACAACTGAGGCATTCTGTGGCTTGTGTGCGGAAACGGCTATCGACGGTGAAAATGTAGCAGATTATCTCGCAAGTGCGGTCACGTTTGTAAATGAGGTGCTATGGGGAACGCTCGTCGGCAGTCTTTATGTGCATCCGAAAGCGATGGACGACACAGCCGTTGCGGATGCTGTCAATCATGCTGTCGAGGACATGCGCTATGGCACAGTGGCTATCAATGCCTTTGGTGAGGTCGCGTATGCGACTGCCTCTACGCCTTGGGGTGGGGTTGCCGGACAAGATATTTACGATGTACAGAGTGGCATCGGTTTCGTGAATAATACGACCATGTTTGACGAAGCGCATATTGAAAAAACGGTCATTCAGCAGAGTTTTGGCGCACCCATTAACCGCGTTGACCCAGCCAACAATATCATGTCAGCCGCGATAGAATCGGTAGCCCGTTTTGAGGCAAAACCGAATCTACAGCGTGGGTTGAATATTGTCTGGTCGATTATTACGGGGTAAGTAGAGTTGTCAGTTTTTAGTTTTCAGTCGTCAGTTGTATGTGTGTTTAAGGTATTAACCTCTCCCCCGTCCCCTCTCCAAGTCACTCGTTCCTCGCTGATGGAGAGGGGAGTTCCATGATTTCTTGCGTAGATCGTAGACAAAGCACCTAATCTACTCCTTAAAACCTCTCGCGCTTTGTGTGCGGAGAGGGGAGTTCGTAGATAGGTGTATAGTATCATTCTGTTACTATCAGCGGTTGTGGGAGTGTGTAGAGGCTATCGACAGCAACGGCATTATCTACTGATAGACGCGGGTAGGTTTCACCATCATCCCGATACCAGCCAACACGTATCTCATAGCCACCGACTGGTAAATCAGCGGGGAGTTCGAGGGTGCGACGATCTTCAAATGGGACGGCTTCTGCCCACGCCGACGTTGGATACCACCACAAGATGCCATCGTTCTGTGCTACGAGATTGTTGTCAGCGTCGAATACTTGTAGCGTGAGCGTGTAATCTGCATCAATTGGGCGTAAGGCTTCCCACACGAAGGCAAGCTCGACTGTCTCCCCTGCTGAGGCGCTTTCCGGCACTTGCCAATCATCCAACGCAATAATTTCATCCCCAAAGAAAATGTGGTCACGATTTGCGAAATTGGGCGGGTTGTAGGTGCTATCTACGAAGGTCGCAGATTGTAATTCCAGTAAAGACGTTCCGCTATCGAAAACAAGATGTGTGTTGGTTTCTAAGTCAATCCATTCTATTAGGATATTGACAACACGCGGCGGTAGCGATGTTTGCGGTTGCGGAATATCTAGTAAAACTGTTGTGCGATAGAGTTGGTCATCCGGCAAATGACGCATATCTGCCATGCCAGGAAAAATTTCGATATGGTCGAAGCGTTGCACCTGAATCGTATCAACCGCCGTGACGGTCAACGCGGGGTTATCGGGATGGTTGCCCCTGAAATATATATCTACGTAAATGGTATCCCCTGCCCCAGCATCAGCAGGTTGTGTATCCACAGCGACAATTTCCAAATTACCATTTTGCCAGCCAATACGTTGGGCGCTATCTGGCACATCAGACACGGCTTGGATATTACTATACGAAAGTGTGACCAAAAATGGCGTCATGAGGACACTTATCAGCAACGGAACAAAAATGCCAAGTGGAATACGCCAACCGTTGATGAAATTGTACAAGCCGATAATGGTAAGGGGCGCAAAGGCGGCAATCGCTGGCAATAAAAGCCGTCCATAAGAAATATCCACCGAGAGCGTGCCATAGAGCAACAAAGCGGCGACAACGATACAGACACCTGCCAAAATGAACATGATGTCGCGGTCATCGCCGGTTGCCTGATACGCATAGACGATTGCGCCGACTATACCTGCCAGCGTCAGCACAGCGCAGTACCAGTAAAACGCATGCGGTAAAAATACAGGTTGGTGTAAGTAACCAATCATCATCCAGAAAGACATGGCTATCCGCACAAGATTATCGCCATATTCCGCAAGCGTAATGCCTTCCATACGCCCCCAAATAGATGCCGTAGCCGCTTGTGCGAGGGGGTCGCCGTAGATGTTGTAATTCCGCAGATACCACCAACCAGCCAGCAATACAAACGCCAATGCGCTGACGATACCGACCTGTAACACGGTGCGCCATGTCCATTTCTTGCGTAGCATCCCTGCGAAAACACCCAAGTAAATCACCCCAAAGAGCGTGACGCCCGTTAATTTAGTGAGTGAAATCCCTGCCAGAATCAAGCTAATAATCGCTGTGTCGCGCCATGTGATTTTTTCTCGTCGCCACACGCGCAGTAGCCAATACACACCCGCGCTATACAAAAAGATAGTCAGGGCATCGTTGGTTACGCTGGCATTGACGATGATAAATGTAGGAATGAGTGCCGTAAACAGCATCGCCAATGGCGCAATGACGCGCTCTTTGTGCGTATGGGTCGCGGCGAGATAAACCATGATGAGCGTGCCGACACCAATTAAAATATTGAACGCTCGCAAAATGTAGAGTGCAATGTGCGTCTGTCCGGTTGGTTCGCCGTAGCGATGCAACCATTTGTTGGGGTTATCTTCAACCGTATCACGTAAGAAAATGAGTTCGTTGGGCGTGAGATAGCTCGCTAAATCACTGCGGTCTGTCCAAGAGATGAGCGCACTGCCGAGCAAATAATAGAGGGGCGCATGATGGCTCTGGTTGTTCCAGCGCAGGATGGGGTCGGTCTGGTTTGCCATATCAATGCGTGATTGGATGCGCGGGAGTTCGCCTGTTTCGAGTATGACATGCGTATAAATGAAATGCTCTGCTTCGTCGGATGCCTCGAAACGTGGCACTATGTTAGCATATATACTTGACATCACGACAAAAAATATTAAGGTGATGCTCATCCAGATTTGCTGACGTTGCATTAAGATAACTCCTGATATTGCGAACGGCTTATTCTACGCCATAACGGACAGATGTTAATGCCATATTGCATCAAAAATGGC
>JBCBKJ010000168.1:0-7722 GCA_038522085.1 Chloroflexota bacterium | reverse complement strand
GGTAAACCCACTCAAAGGGGTTTTGAGTCGCTTTCAGCCGACTTACCTTCATTTTCAGACAAAAACTTTTGGCGAAGCAAGCTACAGAATTATTTTTTTGCACACACGCTCTAAATGCTTAATCTGCATCCTCTTTATCAGATTTCATCTGGTCGATATGTGCCAGTGCATCCCCTACTGAGCGACAAAATAGCTTGAGAATCACCATATCATCTTCGGAGAAGGGTTGGTCGCCAGGTTGGTTCAGCACTTCTACCAAGCCATAGACTTTAGATTTGCCATCGCGTGTGCCAATGAGTGGTGCGGCTGCGATTGATTGGGTTTTGAATGAATAATGATCGTCTATCCCCGAATGAAAACGTGGGTCACGACGCACATCACGTACCATCGTTGGTTTTGCATTGCGCACAACCCATCCGGCAACCCCTTCGGAGGTTGGAATACGATGGTCAGTCAATTGTCCTTTTAGCGCCCCATTCACGATAACAAATACAATCTCATCTGTTTCATCATCGACGAGTGCCATTGTGCCATCGGGGGCATTCAGCAATTGCATCGCATTCGTTAGGGCATTGCGCATGAAGCTAAATAATTCACTATCATCATCAAATTCTGCTGTGGCGTTGTATAAACTATCGAGTGCTTGCACAAAGCGACGCAAGCCCTGTATTTCTTCTTTTAATTCGTCGTTCTCGCGTTTGATACGCTGAATCTCTTGTGTGCGATAGGCATTGGGATTGCTCATGAAAAAACCACCTCACCTCTAGTAAGACTTGTTAGATTCAGTGTAAGAAATTTTAGCGTAGGACGCAATCACTCTGGTGTACTACTAACAATGGGTTTGTGCTTTGTTTGCTACTTTAGCTCAATATTGCGTTGATATGATTGACCACAGAGGCGGGAGCAATGTACGAGAGCCAAGTGTACAAACGGCGCATCCGTGCATGCGGGGGATGGATGCGAATGGCAGTACGGAAGGCATCGCGTGCGCCTTTTGTGTCGCCTGCGTGCCATAGTGTCATCGCCAATACATGATAGCGACTGGCTTCTAGGGCATCGTATTCGCTATCGGAAAAACAGTCTGTGCGTCCTTCGTAATCACGGGCATAGCGAATCGTAGTCAAGCGACCTTTTGCCATCTTAATCGGTTGCTGGGTCAATGCGCCGGAACGATGCCGATAATGCACGAGTATCTCTGGAATGCCTGCAAACTCATAGGCTGATGCAAGGCGCAATAGCACATCCCAATCTTCTGTCCCGCGCAAATCAGAATCGCCTCGTAAGCCACCAACAGCTTGCAATGCCGTTTTGCGTATAAGCCATGTGCTGGTCTGTATCGGACTGCCATTGAAGCGCAGGATTTTACAGAACAGGTCATCATTACTGAAAAAACCACTGTCTTCCATGGGGTACGGTTGAGTATCAGAAACGACGACACCTGCTTCATCAACGGGTATCATCTGGCAAAATGCCAACGCCACCTCTGGTTTATTTTGTATGAGGGGCACACAACGTTCTATTTTGGTCGGGAGTAGGAGGTCGTCACTATCACACAACTGAATAAATTCGCCTTGTGCGGCATCCACGCCTGTATTACGCGCAATGGCGGGTCCCTGATTCGCCTGTTGTATCAAACACACTTTATCACCGTAGGCACGCACCACATCGACGGTGTTATCCGTCGAACCATCATCGACAACGATGATTTCTACGTGCGGATAAGTCTGTGCGAGACAGCTATCAAGCGTCATAGTGATAAAATCCGCACTGTTATAAGCTGGAATAACGATACTAACCAATGCACTCATGAGCTTGCCTGTGCTTTCAATGATGCGGGTGGTTGGAAGCGTTCAACGGGTGTGGGTTTACCGAGTAAACGGGCTGTCCATGTGAGGCGACGTTGCTCCCACACAGATGCCTGTCGATAATGTTCATAGTCAGCATAACGCGCCTCAGCTTCATCGCCAATCAACCAATCAAGGGCTTCTGGCAGAGCAGCCGGCGTATTATCGCCCCATTCTGCCCATACTTGCTGGAATAGCGTGGGGTCAATCGGGCGCAAAAGATGATAGCCTCCGTTCATAAGCAGAGCAATTGCGTACTCAATATGCTGGCGCGGGTTGCGTCCGCCACTGAGATTGCTATCGTGCTGGATAAATGTACCACCAACTACATCCGAGCGCACCACATTTGCTTCGCGCACAGGGGGGCGTTTGCACCACTCGTAATCGCCGGAGATACGAAAATATGGGTTAAATTCGCCTGCGCGTGTGTATACCTCCCGATGAAACATGAAGAAAGGTCCTGTGCAGGCTTTCGGTGAGAGACTGTCCGGCTGGTACTGTGGGGGATACGATTTTGTAGTCTCTCCTTCGCGTACCTCAAAGGCAAATTCAACTAATTCGGCTGAACCTGACAAATGCGTATAGCCTGTTTGTAAACCTTCGACTGTGCGAAAGTCATCAACATTCCAGAACCCTATGATGTCACTATTAGCGGATGCAATGCCCCGATTCCATGAGGCGTAGAGCGTCTCACGGGGGCAATAAATGAGTGTCACTTGCAAAACGTCACTCAAGGCAAAGGTATCTAGCAAATGACGTTCGGCGTCGGTAGCATCATTAGCGACAATCACCACTTCTAGCGACAAAGCTAAATCGCGTGCAACAGATTCGACAGCTTCTATATAGGTTGGGAGATGTTCATCACTGCGATACAGCGAGGTAATCAGCGAAATATCAGGCATAAGGTACTCATAGCTTGGGAACGATTCGGCAAATAGGTGTGTCTAGGATTTAGCAACAACGCACCTGAGTAAAATTGTAGGGGAGTGCCTGCGTGCGCTCCCGAAAATATTATTCAACTGCGTAAACTCCAACATTATAGAGTGATTCGATAATAGAAAAAGGCAAACTATCAAGATGACAGTTATTCGGTGGATACTATGGTTATTATGCTTTCTATTGTGGGTAAATAGTGCCAGTCACCTCACAAGCGCACATAATACACCAGACGATAGCGCGAATATCTGCGACACAACACTCATCAGCCAAGATGACTATCGTGGTGATATAGAAATTCATCCTCTTACAGGCGAAAGTACCCACCATAGTCAGCAACTTGAAAATATGCACACCGCGCCGAATGGTATGCAAACCCTACGCTACGACACGCGCTTTAATGCATATGACCCTGCTTATTTAGGTGTGCAAGCACCTGACGAACCTGTACAGGTTGTCTACCGTTCCGAAGAGCGTATCACCAAGGCAGTGTGGTCGCCGGATGGCAGTATCATCAATCTATGGCTCATGCGCGAATACAACCCTGCATATGGGCTATGGCACCGGCAACTAGACGCTGAAACAGGAGATTTGCTTTATGAACGCTTCGATAGCCATACAGGGCTTGGTTCGGGCTTCCAATCCCCAGCCCGTCGTTATGTACATAACTACGATTGGCAAGCCGAACATGCACAAACCATTTTTGTGGATACCACCACAGGTGAACAAACCATCTTAGCTGGAGAGATATATAGTGACAATGCACTTGGTTTTGATTTATTCAGCACCCCCCTCTCATGGTCACAAAATGACGAATGGGTACTAATGCTTATCCATGATGACGAACACAACCGTCATATTGTGCCAGTCAGCCCAAGCACAGGTGCAGCACATCCCTTTGTTGAGCCAATCCCATACACCTATAACATATTCTGGTCACCCCATGCCCTCTGGTATACCGATAATTTCAGTGATAGTCAGTCGCTCTATCGCGTTGACCTTGCGACAGGTGAGATAGCCGAAATACAAACAGATACTCGTGTGCAAGGTGTGTCGCCGGATGGCGCATGGATTTTTACACATTATCGCAACCCCAACGACCAAGAAGATATACGTCTCAATGCTCTCAATTTTGATTTACAGCAGTCGATACTGTTGCCGATACCAATGTCAGCCGACGGCGCATACACCAGCTATCGTGTACTATATTCTCCGAATGGTGCATGTGTCGCCCTATTTTTGACACATCATTCTTATCAACGCTTAGCGATTCTCGAAACAGAAAATTTTACTATCTTGCATACCCAAGAATATAGCGTCTACAACCAGACATTCTATTGGCGCGGGTCATATGCTAGTCATCGCCTAGTAAGCGGATGGTCAGGCTTGGGGGCATGAACAAGCAAAGGGCTAGGTTAAAAAGCATAGAAAGCAACCTAGCAAAGTGTTAGAGTGATAGCCATTTCATCATTGTTCAGATTCTATCGAGGAGGTTATCACTATGGGGACACTTTACATCGTTGCGACACCGATTGGCAATTTGGAAGATATGACCTTTCGTGCCATACGGATTTTACGCGAAGTGCAATTGATAGCCGCCGAAGATACTCGTACCAGCCGCGTGCTGACCAATTACTATGAGATTGATACACCGATGACTAGTTACCACGAACACAACAAGCTGACGAAGCTCGACCATGTGTTTCAGCAATTAAAATCGGGCGATGTGGCGCTCATCAGTGATGCTGGCACACCTGGCATCAGTGACCCTGGCTACGAATTGATACACGAGGCGATTCAGCGTGGGCATACGATTGTGCCTGTGCCGGGCGCGAGTGCCGTAACCAGTGCGCTGGTGGCATCGGGTTTACCAACCGATAGCTTCACCTATATTGGCTTCTTGCCGAAAAAACAGAGCGCCCGCCGAGACTTGTTCAAGAGCTTCCTCAATGACCCACGCACCCTCATTGCGTATGAAAGTCCGCACCGCATCGCTGATACATTAGGTCAGGTAGCATCGGTGATGGGCGATAAACGGCGTATCTGTGTAGCCCGCGAAATGACCAAGAAGTTCGAGGAATTTTGGCGTGGGACAGCGAAAGATGGCGCAGTGTATTTCAGCAGTCATAACCCCAAAGGTGAAGTCACACTCTTAATTGCTGGCGCAGAGAAACCCGCTAATTGGGACAAAGAAACCGTGCGGGCGGCACTCACAAGCAAAATCGAAGAAGGTTTATCATTGTCACGGGCGGCAAAAGAAGTGGCGGCACTGTCTGGTTGGAAGAAAAGTGTGGTCTATGAACTTGGCTTAGAAGAATAAATCATTCATCATGCAGACTACATTTACATAAATGTCACAGGTCACTCTCAAGGCATGACTTTTGTACGTGTATCGCATGTCCCATCACAAAACTGTGATATGATGTTATATATTCTGCCAGTATGTGCATTTTTGGTACACTAATTTGTGTACGTTTCCCCGCTAACCACCGTACTCATTTGACCGGATAGCGCATAGGCAACTACTTAATCATTTATGTGAGGTCGTGTACGTGTGAGCGAATCAACTAAAATTCTGGTCATTGATGACGATGTATCTGTTCATAAACTGATTGAGATGGCGCTGACCAAGCAAGCAGTAGACTTTGCCTTTGTGAAAAGTGCTGTACAAGGTATGCGCCTCATTGATGAGTTACAGCCACATATTATCATCATGGATTTGCTCTTGCCGGATAGCATCAAAGGTTGGGATGCGATTCAGCAACTTAAAGCACACGAAGATACCCGCGAGATTCCAATTCTTGTCATCACGGCTGGGAACAATCAGCATATTTCACGCGCTATGAATGCCGGGGCAGATACGTACCTGACGAAGCCTTTCAAAGTGCGCGACTTGCAGTCGATTGTTGCGTCTTATATGTCTGCGATACACAGTTGAGCGGTGCGTGTAAAGACGTCGGACACCCATAAAGAGTGTCCCATAGGTATCAAATGCAAAAATCGTGTCCAAATCGTTCTATATTTCCTAGTTTCACACTTTCGCCGATGATTTAAATCATCGGCTATTCATTCCAATGTTGGCGCTGACACGGATTGAAATCCGCCCAGCGCGGGGCAACATTTTTTACTAGCCACGTAATTCATTGCGTGGCAGTATACGTAACCTCGCTTATGGATGGCATCTCAGCGTTTCTGCTTGTTAGCAAGAACTCACCGCTTTTGCTGAAAGGCTGACTAATGGTATTAATCACTATCCTCAGATTCGGTTTCTTCGCTATCATCGGATTCTGTCTCCGCATCTTGTTGTCCGCAAGAGGGATAAGCCGTTAAATCGACCAACCACAAGCCACCATGATCGCCATTAGCAGAAATCACTAGCGAGGTTGCATCCGGCGAGAGATACGACCATGCCCGTTCATCTATGTCAAGTTGCAGAGGCAATTCAGTGAGGGTCGTCAGTTCATCGCCTTCAAGGAAATAGCATTGGAGCGTCGGTACGCCCTCAATCGGACGGATGAAGTACATATGACGGCGCTCTTGGTTGACGAGATGGTAGGCTGGCGCGGGATAATTGTTACCAGGCAAGTCATCGACTTCAAAAAGCAATTCACGTTGTTGGGTAATTGCAGACGACAAATAATACCCTGTGATGTCTGTGCCAGTTGCGTTGTCTTGGAACGTGCCACTGATGATAACACGGCGTCCGTCATTAGTGAGTCCAGGAATGGTGACAGAGGGGGTATTATCTGGCAAGAGTGCGGAAATACGTCCGTTGATAGATGATGCCGTGAAATATTGGACGGGTTCGCCATATGCTCCAAAATATGCTGCTACAAAATTGCCAGCCGGCGACCATACATAGCCTTGCAAGCTAAATTGACTGAGAATATCGTGAATCACACGCCGGAAAGAGCCATCCACTTCTGAGGTAAATACCGTGTTGATGTCATTTTGGAAAACGACGCGAGTGGATTGGGTCGGGAATTGTAGATACGAACGGTTCAGCAGTGTATCGTCGGTTGTGCCACTTTGCGTAAAGCGCGTGATGCCTGTTTGCGTCAGGAAGGCATCGGTCACAAATTCGGCGTTGGGGGCTTCATCAAGTGGCAGAATCACATCTGCGACGGTATCGTAGCGATACCAATCATAGGTCGTGAACACATCTTCATCACAACCGACGCCATAGCGGAACGTCGCATCATCTTCCCATTCGACCAGCACAACTTCTCCACCTGCTACCCGTTGTACCGCATCGTCTATATCACGGTCAGGGTCAGCTTCAGCATCGACAGCCGTGCCTTGCGGAAAGACCGCTATCTCATCAATATCGTCGTCTTCAAAGAGGTCGATAGTTGCTAGGAAACGTCTTTCTTGCGCGGGTTCGAGAGGCGCATCGAGAATCGCATCGCCACATTGGTCAACCAAGAAGCCGAAGCCTTCACCGATGACATCCCCATCTTCATTGAGAATATCGGCAAAGATTTGTACATTTTCATAAGCATCTTCGCCACGATTGATAACGAAACCGCGCATAACCTGCTCTTCTACACCGAAGGCATTGACTTGTGTATCAATCGTCACACGATTAGCATTCAAATCATCATCTTGTGCGTTAACACCTGTGATGAGGATAGCCAGTAATAAAATCAGAAACCACGTCCGCATAAATTGTCCCTTTAATGCGTGCAATAAGTCATGATTCTGATTTTAACAGCGTGTGTCAGCAGGACTAGCCAATGTTTGATGAGAATCTAGGTGCTTATGTACCTTCTACCCGCGCACTCTCAATAATACCAAGTTCATAATCTGACCCAAGCGCCTCGTCCAACTGATCATCCGCTCCACGTAAGAAGTCGAGCGCATCTTCAATCGTACTAAAAGGCTTAAAGCGAATCCCCCCAAATTGGTGTACTAGTGACGAGAAGAAAATTTGCACACGGTC
>JBCBKJ010000167.1:0-7851 GCA_038522085.1 Chloroflexota bacterium | reverse complement strand
TATCTTATGTGGGTAGTACAATCCTCAAGATATTTGTCTGGTCTTGATTTCCACATATTGGTGTGGGAAACATACTTTATTTTGGTAACGTTCCTTGTAAAACACCATAGCACAAAAACCCCTCCCTCAGCGAATCTGAGAGAAGGGTCAACTTGATAAGACACCTCAGCGATTACAGCCCTTGTTGTGCCTCAAACGCCTTCAATCTATCCACCACATAATCTTGTTGCTCTGTTGTCAGTTCAGGGAACATCGGCAAAGATACCAGCGTAGGCGCTTGGGCTTCCGTCACCGGATACGCACCTGCTAAATGCTCCATCTCTTCTTTATATGCGCCCTGCATATGAATCGGAATCGGGTAATGAATGCCCGAACTAATATTATGCCCACCGAGATAGTCGCGCAGTTGGTCGCGTTTTTCGGTGCGGATGACGTACAAATGCCACACACTGGTTGAATGTTCCGCGACCTGTGGTGTGATGTAGCTCGTGCCTTGTAAGGCTTCCGTGTAATACTCAGCATGACGATTCCGCGCCGCATTCCACTCGTCAATGTATTGGAGCTTGATGCGCAAAACAGCCGCTTGTACGCTATCCAGCCGACGGTTAAAGCCTTTGATGTCATGATGATATTTTTCGCTCTGCCCATAATTGCGCATCATCCGCGCACGGTCTGCCGCCTCGTCATCATTCGTGATGAGCATCCCACCATCACCATACGCGCCTAAATTTTTGCCAGGATAAAAACTGAACATCCCGGCCGCGCCCATCGAACCCGCTTTTTTGCCTTTGTAGGTCGCGCCATGTGCTTGTGCAGCATCTTCAAAGACCAGCAAATTATGACGCTCGGCAATTTCCAGAATTGGATCCATCTCCGCGACTTGCCCATAAAGATGCACAGGAATAATCGCGCGGGTTTTGTCCGTAATCGCATCTTCGATTTTTTGCGGATCGATATTGTAGGTTACAGGGTCACAATCCACCAGCACAGGCGTTGCCCCAGCCGACGATACACCCAGCGCCGTTGCGATATACGTATTCGCTACCGTAATCACTTCGTCACCCATGCCGATACCATACGCCTGCAAACCCACATCAATCGCAGACCCACCATTATCAACACCAATCGCGTGCTTCACCCCGCACCATTCCGCGAATTGTTGCTCGAACAACTGCACATCGCGCCCATTGATGAAATCACCACGCTCAAAAATCGCCAACACGGCTTCATCAACTTCTTGCTTAATGGACTGGTACTGCGTCTGTAAATCCACAAATGGAACATTGATAGTCGTATTTAACATCGTCTTGCCTTATTTATTATCTGTCATTAAGTACATTCATTGTAACGAACGCGATGTGTTTAAGCGATAGCTCATTCATGTTTACGCTTGCGCTGCAGTGTTTCTGGCACAAAAAACGCAAACAAACTCGCCGCCCCAAAACCCGCGCCCATCACAGCAACCACCGACATTTGTATCACGAGGGCTTGTGCAACCACGCCTACTACCAGCGACCCACCGACAAAGCCCAAGTCACCTATCAAGCGCCATACCGACAAGAACTCGCTACGGCTATCTGGCGACGACAAATCCGCACCAACCGTCATCATCGTGCCAGCACTCAGCGCATTCCCAAAACCAATCATCGCAGAAACCAAGCCGAGTGTCAGCGCATCGGTTGTCAAAAGCATCAGTGCAATCGCCGTCGCCTGAATCACAAACGATGGCACAATCGCCCACTTGCGCCCGAACCTATCCATAATCACACCACTCACTAAGAAGAAGGTCGAATCCAATGCCGAGCCGACAGCGAGAATGATACCAATCGTCTGTACATCCAAGCCCAGCACATTCGCCCCATAGAGTGGAATCAGCACTTTCGACCCCTGCCGTGTCAATTGCGCGAGAATTTGCCCACTGCCCGCACTCGCTAAAACATTTGCATTCTCACGGAGCATCTTCCGCATCGACGGACGTTTTTCGCCATGCAATGCACTTTCGTCGGCATCCAATGAGCGCATGAAAAGCCACACAAATACCATCGTCGCAATCGTCAAAACACCAAATGCCAAAAATACAGATGGCAAGCCGAATTGCGCCCCAACCCAGCCACCGATGATGGGTCCGACGAACCCTCCTATCCGAAAGACACCCCCCAGCAAGCCAATCGCACGCCCACGAATCGCTGTTTTGATGACCACAGCAATATACGCATGGCGCGAGATATTGTAAAAGGCATGCCCAATCCCTGATACAAATAGCAAGCCAATAATCATCGGCACACTACGCACCCAAAACAGCATCACCATCGGTACAAGCGCCACCCACAAGCCAATCATCATTGTTTGCTTGATGCCAAAACGACGCATCACCCAGCTTGTCGGCACATCCCCTATCACACGCCCAAAAGACTCAGCCGCTAATATCACGCCGATGACGATAAAGGCGCTCGTCAAATCAGAGGCATACAAAGGCAATACGGGCGTCAGCACCGAATAGGCAACGGCAATCAATATCGAGGGAACATAAAACGCCCAGAGCAATCGCTGGACGAGGTTTTCTTCATTAGAGCTTTGCATTAACGAACCTCAGTTTCGGAAAGGAGAATGTTCAAATTCTGAACCATTATAGTTCAGAGGAAGGTCTATAAGGACACCATTCTTAGGATTCAATTGTAAACTTTTGGTAATCCCTACCTCCACTAACTATACAGACCCTTGCCGACCTGTTATATTTTGTACCATCTAACATAGGGAATATATCTATACGCTACCAAGCCTAGCGTATAATATGCGAATTTGTGGGGAATACAATGAAATTATTGCGCATTATAGCCACCTTCATCAGCATGCTGATGCTTTTTACCTTGGCGTTGCCAACGCAAGCCGCCACCTTCAATGTAGGGACAGTTGCAGCACTCATCACGGCAATCAACACAGCCAACACCAACGCCCAAGACGATACCATCAACCTAACAGCCAGCATCACACTTACTGCGGTTAATAACACAGCCGATGGTCCGAATGGTTTGCCCGTTATTGAGACAGACGGTGGCTCAACTGTAACCATCAATGGGAATGGCTTCACATTATCACGCGATGGTGCAGCGCCAGAATTTCGCTTGATTCATAGTCAGGGTGCGCTGGTTGTCAATGACCTGACACTGACTAATGGGCGTGTGGTCGCATCCTTTGATAGTGGGGGAGGCATCTACAACGAAGGTGGTACACTGGAGGTCAATAATTCAATTTTCACCAATAATGCTGCTTTTGATGGAGGCGGCATTGAGTCGTCTCAAAATCCCGGACGAGATGTATGATTACTGATAGCCAATTCATTAATAATGAAGCAACCGCTAATGGAGGCGGTATCGAAGTGCGCCTTGGTCAAGCGATAATCACTCGGACAATCTTCCGTCAGAATACTGCTTTTCGTGGTGGTGGTGCATACTTTGAAAATAACACACGGACTATTATAGACTCTACCTTTGATAATAACACTGCCACTGACGAGGGTGGAGGAATATATATAAGTAGTCCAACCTTCGGTGTGAATAGTATTGAAGGCACGACCATCAGTAACAATACAGCGGGTGAAGGCGGGGGTATTTGGGATGAGTTTTCAAGATTAGTCATTACCAACAGCACCCTCAGCGGGAATAGTGCGACGGCAGGTGATGGGGGAGCGATTTTCAATACCGATACGGCAGGCGGAGGAAACGACCAACTTTTTAATGTAACGGTTACTGGGAATACCGCGAGTGGTAACGGTGCGGCAATTTTCAGCGATGTTTTTAGTGCAACGGTAGAGGTTTATAATTCCATCATCAGCGATAACCAAGACGTGGCGGGAAATGCCTGTGCTGTCGGGACGGCTTTCGGTGGCGGTGTCATCACCTTAGATAATAACAATGTGCTAGGTAGCAATGGCAATAACGGCGGGTGTACCGTTGGCACAAGTGATATTCTGCTATCCGGTGCAACCAGTACCGTGATTAATACCACACTGGCGAATAATGGAGGCGATACGCTAACCCATGCACTCGCTGTCGGTAGTATCGCCCTCGATTCGGCGAATATTACCAATTGCCCTACAACAGACCAAGCAGGGGTTGCACGTGGCTTCGATGCGGATGGACTGCTCAATACACCAGCCGTCGGTGACTGTGATATTGGTGCGGTAGAATTTTCACTAGACGCTGGGTTTGCGTCCGACCCCATCCCGACAAGCACCATTGATCTTGGAACAACCGTCGTCGGCACACAGATTACAAGCATCCTCGAAATCAGCGAAACAGCGAGTGGTAGGCTAAATGTTACGCTGGCAAGCATCACAGGTGCGAATGCGGGTGATTTCTCCGTCATTGGGCTGGATACATCAATCGCAAATGGCGACGATCCACAAGATTTAGCGATTGTCTGTCAACCATCCGCCGCAGGGGTACGCACCGCAACCCTCACCCTCAATACCAATGATCCAAGCCAACCCACCGTCGATTATGATTTGACCTGTATTGGCGGGGCATCTGCAACGGCGTCTATATTGGGCATTGTGCAAGTCCAAGACGAAGACGCAGGCACATTCACGGCAACGGTGGAGCTTGTTGTACCAGCCGGATTCACTGACACAGCCGATGTGGATGTCACCATTTCAGATGCGGGCGTTGGCAATGCCACCAGTGGCGCAGATTACACTGCCTTTGCACCCACAACCCTGACATTCGCAGGTCCACTAACTGGCGGAACAACCCTCACGCAAACAGTCAATATCACGCTCATTGACGACGCAACGATTGAAGGGGCAGAAGCCTTCGCCCTAGAAATTAGCAATCTGACAGGCGCGGCAGACATCGGGCAACCCAATACGCACACGGTTGTCATCAACGATAACAATGCTGTCGATTTAGCAGTTGCGTCTTTTGTGGATAATAGCGCCATCATTGACGAAATCGCTGGTACGCTGACCATTGATATCCAAGTGATTGTCCCCGCAACCTTTGCCAGCACGGGCGATGTCAACTTGACGATTTCCGATGCAGGCTCAGGCGCAGCCACCAGTGGCGCAGATTACACAGCGTTTGCGCCTGCTAATCTCACCTTTGCGAATGCAAGCCTTGTTCCCGGCACAACTATCACCCAGCAAATCACCTTAGATATTCTCGATGATACGATTTTTGAGGGTGTCGAAACCGTTGATTTAGGCATCACAGCTATCAGTGGTCCAGTTGAATTGCCACCTGTTGTCACATTCACAGCCATTATCCGCGATGATGAATTGAATGTCGTCACCATTACCTTGCCCAGTGGCGAAACGATTGTCACCGTCTCAGAGATTGTCGGTGGCACAACGAGTATCAGTGGCGACCCCGAATACATCACCAAGTCAGTCGATGTCCCATTTGCAATCCAAGGCGATACCGTTACGTATACGATTCGGGCGCGGAATCCGAAAGCAACCCCCCTCTCCCAAGTCGTGATTTACGATGTATTTGACGAACGCCTAATAGATGTCGAACTCGTATCAACAACGCATGGTGTAGGCAACTTTGTCAACAATACGCTGTCCGTTAGCAACTTCAGTTTACAACCAAGCGAAGAAGCCGTGATAGTCGTTTCTGCACGAGTAGCGACCCTTAACGCAGGCGATGTCATTCCGAACGCGGCAATTCTCGAATCACCTGATGCTAGTGTACACGTCAGTAACCTCGTCCTCATCGGCGATACAGTAGCCACCAATGAAGGTGATGGTATCGCTACGCTCGTCATCCCTGCACAACTACCGAACACAGGCGAGACCCCCCTACTCCGAACAGTGGCACTCATCACCACCGTATTCGTCACGCTCTCTGGTTTGGCATGGCTCGGCTGGCGTCGCTTCGGCAAAACTGCATAACAACAAAGCGCATAAAAAATAGCGGACACACTTCACTGTACATCCGCTATTTTTATACTCTGATACGCATCACCACAGATATTTATCGGTGATTAATCACTCGCCACCGATTGGCGTTGTCTGATTTGCGCAAGCTGTTCGCGTAAGTTCATCAAACCACGCAAGAAAGCCGTATTATCGTCAATCTCAGGCAATGGCATTTGACGGGTTGGCGACATGAAAGCAATGTCGATTGCCCCTTCTGCCACGATGTCATTGAAGGCTTTCACCAGACTGTTGTACTGGTACACAATCACGTTGAGATAATTGTCATTCTCAAAGACTTTCCACATCTCAGCCGCCGCCAACACACTCTCTAGCCAATGCACCAGCGTACCAATTTTGTACTTGTATTCCACATCGGAATCCCAGCCGCGTTCATTGAGTGTCGCCAGCAAATCACGCACGCTCTGGAGCATCGCCTCGACATCAATTTCGACAGGCACATCCAGTTGTCCCCAGTAATTCGCATAATCGAAGAAATCTGGTCTACGAATTTCACGCGGGCTACGGTTCAAGTGGTCAACTGCTTGGCGCACAAAGAGCATATCGCGCAAATACTGAATGCGTTCTTGTGCGTTGATCGTATCTGTCGCATTGAGGTATCTATCCATGTGCTTCGCTGTCATCAACGTATTGATAGTGTAGTGACCATCAAACACGGGCAACACGAAAGAGTCAAAAGCATTGCGCCCGATGAGCGATTCTTTCAGGAAGCCTTTTGAGCCTGCAACCAGCAGATTTTGTGTCATGGTTTCGTTGGCACGCAAGAGCAAAAATGATTTGAGCATCGTGCCATGAAACGCCAAAAAGCTACTATCACTGAAGACAACAGCGCGGTAGAACACGAAATACTGGTACGCCGCTTGTGATGCGAGGTTGTATAGCTGACGGAACACATTATTGAAATTAACAGGTTGTTCTTTGAAAATGGTCTTTGTGCTGAGGTGGTCAATCGTCGCCCGCACTGCTTGGTCAACCATGATAATGCCCTGATACCCGCAAGTGTATTTACTCGGCATCGCCATTCGTTGCAAAATTTGCAGACCATGCCCTTCTTTACCAATCAAGCGTCCGGGTCCATCAATATCAAACTTGCCCAACACCATATTGCGCAGAATATGGGTTTCCATACGTTCCCAATTTTTGGCGCTACTTTTAGGCACAAGAAATAGCGACAGCGAACGCGGACCATCTTGGTCAGGATTCACTTTCGCCACCACCATATGGTAATCCGCATGACCAGAATTGTTAATCAGCCACTTGTCGCCCTTGATATGATACATCTTATCATCGGGGTCATCGTTGAGTTTTGTCGCAGCCGTGTTCAGGCTCAACAAGTCAGACCCCGCGTGTTCTTCTGTCCAGCCGAGTGTGAAGATATTGTCTTTTAGCTCCTCAGCCAGTTCATGCTCATCTGCCGCTACCATCATCAGCCACGATAGCATACTCGCCCCGCAAGATACCATGTTAGATGGCTCGCAATCAAAAATCTCTAAACCGAGTTCGATTGCCTCCAACAAGTGAAATTCTGGCAACAGAAGGTCATAAGTTTGGCGCATCGCAGGGCGGATTTCACCATCAAAATCAACAATGTCACCCAATTTCTCGTCATGTACGAAATTCGTCATCAGTTACGTTTACCTCAGCAATATATACAAGTATGTCGCAGTACGGTTTCAATAATAATAAATACCCACTGCATACAAAAATAGTCGCAAAATGAAAATAAGACACTCAGAGATTATAAACTAATCGTCTATTATGTGAACTGACAATGCACGTTGACCACGTATACGCACATGTGAACCTCATGTCTTTGTGTTCTTTGTGCCTTTGTAGTGATAAAGATTCACCCACCCCTGTTGCGTATCCCCCGCTTTTTCGTTACATACAATCGGAAACATAATCCACTTAAA
>JBCBKJ010000166.1:0-8251 GCA_038522085.1 Chloroflexota bacterium | reverse complement strand
CGCATGCCAGGTAAAAGCATCTTCGTAAACGCGCTGATGTGAATCACGTTATCGTGTTCATCAAGGGCTTTTAGTAAGGGGATACTATCGCCCTCAAAGCGAAATTCGTGATAAATCGCATCTTCTATAATCGGCACACCATATTCCTGCGCGATATTCAGCAAGCGCCGCCGACGATGCAAGGGCATCACTTTACCTGTCGGGTTCTGGAAACTCGGCATGATGTAAATCATCTTCGGCGAATGCTCCATCAGGTATTGCTCCAAGCAATCCACGCGAATGCCGTGTTCGTCTACTGGCACACCATGAATTTTGATACGACGCGCCCGCGCAATATCAATCACCCCAATATAAGTCGGGTTCGCCGTGACAATCGTCTGCCCTTCTGCGACCAATGCCTGTATCACAAGGTCAATCGCTTGTTGTGCGCCCCCCGTAATCAGCACTTGGTCGGGACGCACTTGTATCCCTAACGCACTCACATAATCGCGCACTGCCCCGCGCAACGGTCCATAGCCTTCTGCGACCTCATACGTCAAAGCGCGTGCGCCATCTCTATCAAGAACCGTATTCAAAGCATCGCGTAACATCTGTACAGGGAAAAATTCTGGCGGTGGCGCACCATGCGAAAAATTGATAATGCCCTGTCGGCGTGCCAAGCGCATCAAATCGCGCAGAGATTGGTCAGGCAAATTCGCTTCTACATCACCCATCGTCACACCAACCGATTGCGCCGCTGGACTATTATCTTTCGCCACGAATGTCCCGCGCCCCGCATGCGCACTCAAATAGCCCTCTGCACGCAACTCCGCATAGGCATTCACGACACTAATACGGCTAATGTCGATGTGCTTGGCGAGCGTTCGGCTGGCTGGCAAGCGTGTTCCCGCTGTTAACTGACCGCTCTCAATTTGCATCTGAATTTGGCGAATGAGTTGTTTATAAATCGGTTCGGCACTGTTGCGGTCAATATCTACGCGCAAGTTTAGGGTGGGCATCCGAGACTCCTGACAATTGTCTAACAATCACCTAAGCAGCAAATGGACTGCATACCTGTAACATATTCAACTCGGTAAAAATTTTCGCACACGATAGATCAGGTAGCACCGCAGAAAATCGTGGATGGCGTCATTTGGTGAAATGCGGACGCGATAGATCGCGTCCCTACGATTCATCATGGTTCTGTAGGGACAACATAGATGTTGTCCGCGCCGAAAAAATAATCGCCACGCTATCTTGTGGTTGTACCATAGATCGTGTCCCCACTGTCTCATTAGGAATTTGCACCAAAAAGACAAATCTTCGTAGGGACGGCATCCGCGATAAAATACGCGTATCTAAATTTTTAACGTTTTCAATACACTACTGAATGGACTGCATACCATCCACTATCTAATTACCTGTTAACGGGTCATAAAAGTGCAATCTTAGCCGTAGCATAGCATATTCTATAACCAATGCACTACCCATTAAGTCCAATACGTAGGAATCGTCAGGTTGAAGGCGTCTAGATGTCGGTGAACGCGGATTGACATTGCTGTAATTCGTCGTAATATACAACCATATTATTCGTATCCTCAAGACTATGAGCCTATATTAAATTTCGACCTAGTCTGTGATACACTGCCGTATCTGAGGAAAATCACTGATGCGCGTGTAGATAGGCACGCATCACACACACAATACATAACACATGAGGTACATATGAAAAACATCTGCGTCATTGGCTCCGGTTACGTTGGTTTGGTCACTGCAACCTGCTTTGCGGACTTGGGCAATACAGTCGTCACCGTCGATATTGACGAACGTAAAATCGAAAAACTGCACAATGGCATCATGCCGATTTACGAACCAGGCTTGGAAGAACTGGTCGAACGCAACGTTGAAGCAGGTCGCCTGCACTTCACCACCTCTTATGAAGAAGGCTTGAAAGATGCTGGCTATGTCTTCATCTGCGTAGGAACACCCTCTGCGGTGGATGGCGAAGCGGATTTGAAATATGTCCGTGCGAGTGCAAAAACCATCGGCGAGAAAATGACACACCCGCTAATCATCGTCAACAAATCAACCGTGCCAGTCGGTACAGGCGATTGGACAGCGGAAATTATCACCGCCGCCCAAACAACTCCGATTGATTTCGCTGTTGTTAGTTGTCCAGAATTTTTGCGCGAAGGCTCGGCAATTTCTGATTTCATGAACCCAGACCGCAACGTATTCGGTAGCAACGACACAGAAGCAGCCGAAAAAGTCGCTGGGCTTTATGAACCACTCGGCGCGGAAGCGGTCATCACCGATATTCGCACCGCTGAGATGATTAAGTATGCGTCCAACGCTTTCTTGGCAACACGCATCAGCTTCATCAACGAAATCAGTATAATATGTGAGCGCCTAGGCGCCGATGTAACAGAAGTGGCACGCGGTATGGGCTTCGATAAGCGTATCGGTCCACACTTCTTGAATGCAGGCGTGGGTTATGGTGGCTCGTGCTTCCCGAAAGATGTGAAAGCACTAGCAAACATGGCACTCACACACGGCATGCACCCGCAATTGCTGAACGCGGTCATGGAAATTAACGATTTCCAACGTAAGCAAATCGCGCTCAAAGTGCGTGAAATGCTCAATGAACAACTTGATGGCGCAGTCGTCGGCATTCTCGGCTTGGCATTCAAACCCAACACAGATGACATCCGTGATGCCCCTGCCCTGACTATCGCCCGCATGCTCATCAATCAAGGTGCAACCGTGCGCGGGTACGACCCCGTAGCGATGGAAAATGTGAGCGAAGAAATGCCAGAAATCGAACTGATGGATAACGCCTATGAAGTTATCGACGGTGCAGATGCTTTACTCGTGCTGACAGAGTGGAACGAATTTAAGCAACTCGATATGGAGCGCGTCAAGAGCTTGCTCAATAAACCCAATCTCATTGACGGACGCAATATCTACAAACCAACCGTCATGACCGAAATGGGCTTCAATTATCGTGGTGTAGGGCGCGGTTTTGAAGGTGCTGGCTTGCTGGCTACCTCCGGCGACTAGTTAAATCTCCACATCCTAGTACCCAAAGACGGTCATTTTGCATGACCGTCTTTTTTGATTTAGTGATAAGAAATTTATTCATAATCCGAGCATCATGAATACTAAATAAAGACTAGGTTATAATAAACAAATTATCTATTTTTTAATTTATTTTCATCGGCAATTATTGTAATATTACGTATGAAAGATAACATTCTGTAACATCATGCACAACAAGGTCATCGAACAAGTTAAGGCACGACAATGGCTAACATTATTGAATACGGCACATTCATCATAGATATAACAACAGCAATGATTAATCACCGTAAGCAATTAACGGTAGATCATTTAGAAGGGCTAGAAAAAATTCGTGTGCAAGCACAGGAACTTGTCACTGGTTGCCTACAACATGAATCTTCGGATATGACCACACTATACTGCTTTCTTGAGGGTCAGGCGACCAAGCCTACCAAATTCATTCAAGGCACATGCGACTTTTTACTGCGTTTCCGCATTCACCCTGCCTACCGCGATGCTGTCCAACAAATTAAGGACTGTAGTCTGGCAACAGAAGAAGAACTATCGAACATGAAAGCCGATCTTGTGGCATTCATGGACAAAATTGGTATTGATGTGCCGACTGAGCGTGAAGTAAACATATTCTTGCTCGAACAAGAGCGTAGTATGCGGGGTGAAATTGCATTCACACCCAAACGTATGCCACGCAAGAAAAAACGACGCCCTGCCCCGCAAGCACCAAAAGCACCGCAAAAGGCACAAGCCAAACCAAGACCCAAAATTAAACCGTTGCCAAAGACACCGATTGAGCAACCACCTGTTGCGCCCAAACCCGCGCCTATTCAAAAACTACGCCCACGTCGCGCATTGTAAATTAACGGTTGGAAACCTTATCTATGATTTACGCTCAATATTCAGTGTGTCGAACAGCACATCAATTAAGCCACACGCCAGCTTGAACATATACTCACTAATCGAATGGTCTGCTCGAATACCTGATTCTTCTTCCATTGAGTAACTCACATCCTCCAATTGCTCATCAATGATGAAACGGCGCTCCCGATGCAGATTGCTATAATAGAGCGTCTCGCGGGTGCGCTCCTGTAATACTTCGAGAGCGATTTGTTTTTCGATTTCGGTATCGGGAGTATCATCACCTGGCAACTCAGGATTTTCTTCAAACTGTGCCGTTGCCGAGCCAACAGTTACATGATGCGAATCATCAGCAAAATAACGAATATTATGCGTTGCGACATGCTGATAAAATAACCATGTCGGGGGTAATTTCGGCACAAGGTCGCCACCGTTGATATGCAAAAATGTCTTATCACCAAGTTGCGCATTGTAGCGCGTCGCAAATGCCTGATTACCTACGCGGGGCGCACCATACACATACACCCCATCAACAGATTCGCCGACACTCTCAAAAACAAAGCCATTCAACTTTGCCAACACACCGCCCAAACTATGCCCTGTGATGTATAGCTTGCGTCCTTTGCGCCAATCCTGAACCTGCTCATATACCTCACGCCACACACTATCATGTGCCGCCCAAAACCCACGATGCACCATGCCCATCTCCGAAGGTCGCCGGATAATCAAGCTGAAAATCCACGCTAAAATCTGAAGTATCTGTCGCCATAACGAGCCTGTTTTCTGGGTCGGATTGATGGGCGTCGGTGGCTGAAATGCGATTAGACGCACCTTGAGATTACCAAGCCAATCGGCACGTTGTTGTGAACCACGAAAACAAACAACGACAGCATCTGCATTACGCGTAATAAATAACTGTGTATCAGTATTGTCGTTATTGATGAACACCGTCTCTAAAAATCCCAGCCGTGCTGTTTCTTCTGCGATGTATTCGGGATTGTTATAAGCAAGGTCGCTCATATCTGCGAGGCGCATCGCCAATGCTGATTGATAAGCATCTTGGTTGACATCATACGGGAAAAATGTGCTGGCGATGACATCGTTGCGCCCATAACGCGATTTATTGATTTCCGCTGCGACTGCCCGCAAACTCTCCGCACTGCTCTTCCCCGCAATCGCGCCCCATTCCGCACACACAATCGGCTCGTTCGGGTCATCAATTGTCATGAGGGTTGCTGGTTTGCCTGTACGCGGGTCAGTGCCTTCTTCGAGCGTGATGTTGAATAAACCCGCATAGCGTTGGGCATAGGCAAATACATCAAAATCATCTTCTTGTGTGCCAACAGGAATCGGCGCACTTGTATTGACCACATAATGCAGATACGCCTCGCTCACGGTTGCCGTCACACTTACACGTAAGCGCGTTTCATAGAGCAATAAGGTTTCTGCTAAGTCTTGCCAAGATTGTGCTTCCAAATAGCCTTCAGGTGTATTTTCGTAACGTGCCAGCACACCTAAAAACAGCACATCATCAGGATGCTTGACGAATACATTAGCTATTTGGGCAAATCGTGCCTCATCCGGCGCAACTGCCAGCATAGTATCCAACCAGCGTTCTATATCCGTAGCATTTGCGAGTATCGCTTCCATAAGATAGATGCCCTCATAATTTGTTTATCCATAATACGTGTTATAGCCCTAATTCTATGTCTTACTGCGCTTCTTGCAAAAAAACTTGTAAATAATTTGAAACTTTTGGACGTTACAGCCCTTGCCTACCTGTAAACAAACCTAAGCCTGTGTATAATGAACGTTAGATAAATTAATGTATATCGGAGACGCCCATGTCAGAATTGGTCGGGCAAAACTTAGGTCAATATCATATCACTGAACATATCGCTAAGGGGGGCATGGCAACGGTCTACCTTGCGCGTCAACAAACCATCAGCCGCGATGTTGCTGTTAAGGTACTGCCACGCAATTTCACCCATGACGACACCTTCATCGAACGTTTCAATCGGGAAGTTGAAGTCATTGCGCAGTTACAACATCCGCATATTTTGCCTGTCTATGACTTTGGCGAACACGACGACATGCCTTATATCGTAATGGCGTATATTTCGGGTGGTACGCTCAACGAACAGATTGCCAGTGGGGCAATATCTTACGAGCGGACACTCAGTATCACACGGCAGATGGCAGAAGCACTTGATTTCGCTCATAGTCTGGGCATTATTCATCGAGATATTAAGCCAGGCAACGTCCTACTCGATGATAATGGTAATATTTACCTCGCAGATTTTGGCTTGGCAAAAGTCACCGAATCCGCAACCGACATCACGGCTGGTAATATCATCGGCACACCTGCCTACATGGCACCGGAACAAAGTGGACCTGGCGATGAAAGCACGCGGATTGATGTCTATGCGCTCGGCGTATTGGTCTATCAGATGCTGGCAGGCGAACTGCCCTACAATGCCGATAATCCAACCCAACTCATCGTCGCTCATTTGATGCAACCGATTCCCAGCATCAACGAAGCAAACCCTAACCTGCCAGAAGAACTGCAAGACGTCATCGACAATGCACTCGCCAAAACACCATCCGAACGCTATGCAACAGCAGGTGAACTCTACAAAGCCCTTGCCAGTGCGCTCGGTGGTGGCGGTGGCGGTATGGCAGTCCAAGACGAAACTGTGACAGCCCTCATGATGACTAACGATGACGGGCGCATCATCTTCGTAGATAGTAATTGTTTGCGCATTCTCAAGCGCAGTCAAAGCGATGCGCGTTCAATCATGGGAAAACCGATGCACGATTTGCTAGGTGTCCCCAAAAAGACAATCAACAACTTGCTGAAAGATTTGCGCAAGCATGGCTCATTAGCAGATATTCGAATCGAAATTACCGATGCCCGCAGTCATAAACGCGCTGTTATGCTTTCTGCTACCGCAACAACTGACGAAAAAGGCGCGTTCGTCGGCGCAGATATTGAATTTGTCGCCATTCCATCGTCTACTGATAGCTCGCTCAATAAAATCCCTAGCCAGACACTTGCCTTTGAATCACAAGAAATCACCTATGTGCATAGCTACTTTGAAGCGCAAATTAACGCGCTGTATACGCTGATGCAAAATTGGGCAGGGCAAAAAGTCGCTGACCATATGGAAGTTGTCCTCACTGAATTGAGTGAGCGCAATGAATGGGGGTTGAGCTTCACAGCTGGCGCAATAAAGACGCCCGATACACGCCTCGATTTAGATACTTACCGTGCTGTTTTATCGCGTGCCATTGATTACAGCGCACATATCTTGGGCAACAAGACCGTACAGAAAGAACTTGCTCATACCAACAAACAAATGGATGCCCTCATCATGCAACACGTCCGCGAACTCGGCATTGATGAATTATATAGAGAAATTTTAGGCAAATAGGAGCAACCTAATGGAAGTACCATTTACCCCTTTTCAAGCTAACATTGTATTAGATGTTATTCTCATTGTCATTTCGTTATGGTGCGTGTATGCTGCACGCGGCGTCGGTGGCGTTGTTGGACGCACGCTAATCTACATCGTTATCGGAATCGTCATTCTCGGCGCGGCACATTTCCAAGCCAGCCTGACCGCCGACCTGTTCGGCTCATGGAATATGCCAATTCACCGCATCGTCGTTCTGTTCGGCTTCATTTTCTTAGGGCTTGGTTTCCGCGAATTGCAATCCATGAAACGCTGATTCACACACAAAACACAACGACACAAAAGGGATGGTATTCGACCATCCCTTTACTGCTTTCATTAACCTCGCATGCCTGAACAATCAATCGACTACCAAGAAATGATATACGTACAACTATCGCCACCTCGCTTCCGACTCTCCTTGTCTGGGTCTAGCTTTACCGTGTGAAAATCGGTATCACGAAATTTCTGCACAACCCGATAAATTAGACCATAGTCAAAATCGCTTGGATATGGATTGTCACACATCATGATACCAGTGCGCTCACCTGTCTTCTTGTAATGATAACCACCAAGATTATCGCCTTGATGATTCATCTGATAAGCAACCCCTATAGATGCGAGTGCATCATGGACAGATTCAATGTCAGGTGGCCATGGCACTTGGTCAGGCATACTCATACCGACTGCCACCAAGTTCATAAAGTTCTCATCATTGATTTTTTTGTAAGCATCAAGGACAGTTTGTTGGTTGTACCATTTCTCTGCTTCTATTGGATAGAGACCACACTCATCAAGTATCGGTATAATCTTATCGCCTAGACTCGCTACAAATGAAATTACACCTGCCCCTAATACTTTTGCATCTGGATTACGTGTCACAT
>JBCBKJ010000165.1:0-8595 GCA_038522085.1 Chloroflexota bacterium | reverse complement strand
CGGAACTTCAAGTTGAAGTTCCGCTTCTTCATTGATTTCATATTTTGGATAATTAACCATGTCGCTCTCCTAATAATTAATGAGTAGTTAATCTCATTATATGGAGATTTGCTGTGATAATAGTTGAGGTCTTGTTTGTGAAGATAGAAATCTTATTTTGGACAGGCTTATGATTCATGCACTCCATACGGCAGAGCCGATACGCCAGCAGAGGTAGCTACTGACACATAACGTCCGAGAGCGACTTAGTTATCGCTCTCGATGTACACGGCAAAGGCGGCGCTAATCCAGCCTTGCGTGCCGTTGCCGAGGTCAATCAGTAGCCAGCGTCCGTCTTCGCTCCTGCCGACAGCGCGGAAACGTTCGCCCACATAAATTTGTCCGATGATGTTATTGGCGATGCGCGGGGCATTGCGCACGTTGAGGATATTCACAATCACGCTGACGGTGTTCTCGTCTACGTCTTCGTCAGTCAGTGGCTGAGGTGGGACTTCGCCGTTGGGTGCTAAACCCCAATCAAGGTAAATGTAGGTATCGCCATCTAGCGCAAAATAATCAACCTGAATGCTGTGGTCGCCACCTTCAATCTCGTAGTCGTAGCCTGTCGGAACATCTTTATTCGCCCCACTCCACGCATCAATAATGAGTACACCATCGACATACACGCGGAAGCCCACTGATGCCGTCACGATGAAGCGATATGTGCCACTTGGCAAATTGCCACTTTTTGTCCAGCGCACACTGAAATTATCAGCCGGCACGTTGACAGTTGGGATATTTTCGCCCCAATTGACATTGATGCTATCTTCTGTGCGCGAAAAAACAGGCTCGCCCAAGAGATAAGGGTTATCGAAGTAATCAGCATTCCACGATGCAGTGAATAGATCGCGCTCCTGTGCGGTGGCGTTTGCCGTAAATGACAAACTCGCCATTAACACAACCATAAGTATCCAAGTGCGTCGCATTCAATATTTCCTTAGTATTTACAATCCGCGCATAACTATATCGTAAAATTTCTATTTGGCTACAGTGATGTGCGAAATCGTAGGCTATGTTGACCTGACGTTAAGGAAAGTGATTTTTGCAAACACGTCTCTAACGAAAAAGAGCCTGCAACCGATGTACAAGCTCTTTAAGTGGCGTATATTTTACTAGTAAGATTTAACTCTTTTGACGCTTGAACGCGACTTTCGCCCCATCGGTTTCCCACTCAAAAGCGACCATCTCCCAACCAGCCGCGCCGTATTTATTGAGCTTGTCGGTAAAGCGGTCAGCGTCTAAGTGGGCATCAATTTCGGTACCATCTTCTGCCACTTTGCTATCCGTGATGTACACGACCAAATATTCCCATTCCATAGCCTATTCTCCGATGTGTTATGCTCTGCAAGTGATTAAGTGTCTTAGATTATACCGCCTAACTTCGTTATTGGCGCATAACAGCTAGTGAAGAAACAAAACCAGCATGACATTTATCATGCTGGTCGGTTATTAGGACTATCATTTATTCGCCGGATAGTTCGCTCACACGTTCAAGGTCGGCGGCGGCTTCTTCTGTTTGCCCTTGAGCATCGTACAATATCGCACGGAATTGATAGGCTTCAAGATAATCAGGATTGAGCGTGATTGCTTGTGTTAGGCTATCAATTGCTTCATCAATACGGTTTAAGTTTTCTAAGTCAATCGCGCGGCTGTAGTAATAGCTAGGAACAGTTGGGTCTATGCTAATGGCTGTATCAAACGCCTCGACAGCATCTTCGTATTCGCCCATGTAGCTATAAGTGATGCCTATTTGCTGATACGCAAACGCGAAATTGGGGAAAACAGCAATGGCGGCATCGTAATCTCCTAATGCTAAGTCGTATTCGCCTTGGTCCCGATATAAATTCCCACGATTCAAGTACGCAGCTGGAAAAGCTGGATACAACCGAATCGCTTCTGTGTATTCTTCAATAGCATCCTCTACTTCACCCTGTAGCCCATACACGATTCCCCTATTGTAGTATAAGTCAGGATTGAAGCGGTCTAAGTCTTCTACTATCTCAAAATCGAGAAGCGCTTTGTCGTATTCATCTAACCGTGCATAAGCAATACCACGCCCCAGATACAAGTAAGGATTTTCTTGCCCCAGTTCTTCCGCCATATTGAAATCTGCAAGGGCTTGTATAAAGCGTCCAATTTCATTATTGAGCGTCCCCCGTCGATAGTAAGCAAAACCATATTCTGGAAATTCTTCTATTGCACGGTCTAGGTAGTCTATTGAAGCTAAAATATCACCATTATATTCGAGTTCAATAGCCGACAACATATTTAAACTAGGTGGGGGAAAATCATCCTGCTCAAGCGATGTTTCAAAATCATCCCAAGCACGTTGTATTTGACCTAATGCGTAGTAAACACGCCCCCGATTATAATAAACTATGCCCGATTCGGGTGCGAGTTCTACACCACGCTCTGCATCATCTTGTGCATCATCGAATGACCCCATATCTGCCCATAAGCGCGCACGCATGCTATACGCCAACCCTGATTCAGGATCAAGTTCAATAGCCGTTTCAAAATCAATCTCCGAAACCAGATACCGCGCTTGTACGCGATAAATTGCCCCACGATACGTATACGCATCCGCAACGGTATCATCTTCATCCAGTAAATCATCTATCAAATCCAGAACAGCTTCATTATCTTCAATAACCCAAAATGTATAAGCAATCTCTTCTAATTGTGCTTCAATATCTGTATCAGGTTGCGCACTCACGTATGGGACAGTTACGACCATCAACATCAACAACAAACTGATACTACCTAGTAATCGTCTCAAAGTAATCTCCATACTACGTGTATACTGATTTTAGCATACTCTAATAGCCACCAACTGAGGCTTAAGAGTTAGTTGTACATATACTGTCGCATCTCTCATGGTCAAT
The DNA here is from genome assembly GCA_038522085.1 of Chloroflexota bacterium. GTDB lineage: Bacteria > Chloroflexota > Anaerolineae > Aggregatilineales > Phototrophicaceae > JAUZRW01. The sequence goes on along the minus strand of JBCBKJ010000165.1, from coordinate 5,671 downwards.
TTGTGCTAACATACAGTACAATGAAATGCGAATGCGGTTTGTAGAGCATGACACAAGGACAACCACAGATGGTTACACAACCACGCGACCCCCAACAAACAACGCCGACTATCTTTTATTTTTCAGTATGGGATAAAGAGCGTGTTTTTCATGTGGATGTGCAAGACGAGATGATTATCGGCTGGGTAGCTGATGATACAGCTATTGCCATTGACCTCACGCCCTACCATGCCCGTTTGATGGGTGTTTCGCGCCAGCACGCCAGCATCACCACGAATGACAAAGGCGTTTTCATAAAAGACCTCGAAAGCACGAGTGGTACGTTGCTAAATGGCATGCACCTCGAAACAGACCGTCACTATGCCCTACATGATGGCGATGAAATCCGCATTGGTAGCCTCTACTTGACCATTCATTTCACCGAGGCATGAATCTACACAGGGTCACGATAAATGGGTTACACACATATTTTTATCAATGAGGACGTTCGGTGGTTCGGTTGGAAGGTATTTGTATCGGAACTCAAAGAGATGTTCTGGGAAAAATATTATTATGATGAGATTGAAGAATGGGATTTTGATAGAGTAGCTAGAGTTATCGGAAGCGAAGACAGCGCCACATATATATCTATGACCCCGCATTCACAAGAAGAGTATCGTGCTGTCGTAGACATATTTGATTGGGAAACGGTGAAATCACTCAGTGTAAACATCAAGCTACTACCCAATACGCCAGATAGGCTACGTGAAAGTTATCTGAATTGTAGAAGTCGCTTCTTAGAAAATCACATAGACCTTTCCGAATTACGCGCCGCTTTTCTGATTGACCCACGCGCTCCAGAAACCCCTGCTGAAACAGGTGCAATTCATTTTCCTAATGGGAACACTTGGGAAGCCCCCTATTGGATATGGCAATTGATGACTGAAATAATGTATGCGTATTTTGCAACGGGTGAATTTGCGAAAGCCAAACCCGCCATAGTGATGCTAGAGAAAACTTGGCAAGCTAGACAAGCTCATATTGATTTGAGTACATTAGATACAGACGCTTATACCTTTTTACGACACTCAATGAAAGCTGTAAAAGAACGCTACACTGTCGATAAAGACGCCGAGAAAAAAGACTTTGGTCTGCTTCGCATTGGCAAACATAGTGACGCTTCCATGGAAAGACTAGAGACACTCTGGTCAAATCTGCAAATATAGATAGGGCTTCATCAAAAACGATTCAGCTAAACCTTGCTCACACTTCAATTCAAAGGTTCACAACGTAAATTGTTCTGCTCTGGTTTACCGTTACTCCCCGCATCTCGTGGATAGGTGCGCTCTAGCCATTCACGCCATAGCCACGCCTCGTACCTAAAATCTTGCTCAGTACGCCCCTTAGTTCGATATAAGCGATATGATATGGGATGTATAGTTCATGATGCTTGTCGTAGAGCAAATCTAAATTATCAATGAGTCGGATGAGTATCTCGCGGATAGAACGTTTACCTTGCATTCCCAGCCTCTTTGCTCAGTCATGGTCGAACGGTTCGGTATGTATGATAACACGCTGAAGGGGTTCGATGTGTGAACGTAAAAGGGTTTCGGCATTTTCCGCGACGGTATGCGCCGCATCAACTGTCATGCAGGGTGCTAAGGTGGTATGCAAACTGAGGGCATAGCCATGTGGCAGGGGGCGCACCGTTAAATCGTGCCAATCAGCATCAGGATAGGTGGATACTAGCAAAGCATGTGCCGCTGTTTGCAGTTGTTGTGCCTCTTTTTTGCGCACGGCTGTTTGTTCGAGTATGGGCGCTGTATGCTGGGGCTCAATATGCGTGACGACGTTATCAACATGGTCAAGCGCCTCGACGATATCTGATTCTAAATCACTTACGAGTGTATGCGCTTCCACAAGTGTCAATTCCGGCGCGACTTCAACATGCATTTCCAGCACACATCCCCGTTCATCATGCAATAGCTGAACTTCGTGTGTGGATAATCCTCGTGCATCGGCATAAGCACGCGCCGTCAGTACAGCATCCCGTCCATAAGGATGATGCGGGACAAAATGCACCTCAACCTCTTGTACCTCGCCCACTTGAGCCGCCACCTGCTGACGAATGGCATAGGCGATACTGTGCGTCTGGTCAGTGGTCATCTCCGGCGGGACACGCACATCAATATCAATATGGGGCGCGTCGCGTGTGCCACGACTGCGGGCGCGAACAATATCAGCTGGCACATCCATTACCATTTTATTGAGTTCATCGGCTTCGTAGGGCGCGGTATCGACCAAGACCAAGCCCGTCTGTTGCAGGATTTCCCATGCCGCCCGACCAATCAGCACCACAACGACCAACGCCGCCACTAAATCGACCCATACCCAACCAGTAAATGCAACCGTCATACTACTGATGATGACTGCCAGCGTCACGAAAACATCTGCTTGTGTATTTTTGGCATCTGCCAACAAAATCTGACTTTTCAAGCGCTCCCCTGCCCGTGTCTGATAGGTCGCTACAGCGATATTTATCACCAACGTCACCACCAGCACACCAATCGTCAACGTGGTAATTTGCGGTGGGATATTCGCACTTAGGCGGTCAAGCACACCCTGCCCCATCTCCCATGCTGTGAGCAACAACAATGCCCCAATCAGCAAAGCGGCGAGTGATTCAAAGCGTTTGTGTCCATAGGGATGATTGTCATCCGCCGGACGCCCCGCATAATGATTCCCGACTAAGCCCGCAATATTCCCCGCGCCATCGGTCAGGCTATGCACCCCATCCGCCGTGATTGCCAACGCGCCCGTCAGCCAACCGAGCATAATTTTACTGATAGCAACGATGATATTGAGTACCAACGTGGTTAACAAAACCTGTTGGACTTGTTCGTTTGTGTTTCGGCTAGCAGTCAAAGGTGTCCCCCCTCATTCGTGCGATATTTTCATTGTATGCGACCCGACCCCCTCTTTGACAAGCACGAACATCCGTTTTAGACTGCCCCAAGAATAGGTTGTTGTGTGTCTTTTTCTTGCGTTGTGGCAGTGAAAAACCCTACGCATCTCATCACAATAGACGACACAATGTCTATTATCATGTACAATGCGATTATCACCGTCGATATAGTAAGAGTATAGACATGACAACCACAACTGACCCCAATCCGTATAATATTTTTGAAAATTCTGGCAATCACACACTCTATAAACAAGTGCGCGAAGAAGACCCTGTGCATTGTGCCATCGGTCCCATGACGGGCAATCGCTTCTGGTGGATTATGCGTTATGAAGATTGCGCCGCGCTGGTCAAAGATTTGCGCATCGGAAAAGAAGTCCGCACCAATCTTCCGCCGGAACTGGCAGACACTTGGCCTCAAGGTCCTGAGTGGATGCAAGTGCTTGATAAGCATATGCTCAACATGGATCCACCCAATCACACACGCCTCAAAAATTTAGTCCATAAAGCCTTCACCCCGCGTATCGTGCGTGAATTACAACCGCGTATCCAAGAAATCTGTGATGAGCTTTTGGACGAAGTAGAAGCACAAGGGCGTATGGATATTATCAGCGATTATGCAGGCATCGTTCCGGCAGTCGTGATTGCAGAGCTACTCGGTGTCCCGCGTGAAGACCAAGACAAATTCCGTAAATGGACAAAAGCACTCATTTTCAGTTGGGATGACCAAGAGCGCATGTTAGCCGGCATGGAATTTGCACAGTACATGAACGCTCAAATTGACCGTCGCGCGACAGAAAAACCAGACGACGTACTGACAGGCTTGGTCGATGCAGAAGAGGAAGGTGATTCACTAGACCGTGAAGAATTGATGTCCATGATTTTCTTGCTCCTCGCCGCCGGACACGAAACAACCGTGCATCTGATTGGCAACGGCACCGTTGCCCTACTCAAATACGCTGACCAACGCAAGTTACTCATGAACAATTTGGACAATCCAGATATTGTGGGTGGTATGGTCGAAGAGACACTACGCTACAACGGACCTGCCCCGACAACGCTCCTGCGTTATGCCTTTGATGATGTCGAGATCGGAGGTAAGACGATAAACAAAGGCGATGGCGTGTTCATCTGTTTCCATAGTGCTAACCGTGACCCAGAGGTATTCGAGAACCCTGATACTTTTGATATTACCCGTAGCCCGAATAAGCATCTCGGCTTCGGTGGTGGGATTCACTATTGCCTGGGCGCACCGCTCGCCCGTTTAGAAGGCGCGATTGCTATCCCGACACTGTTAAAACGATTCCCGAATCTACAACTGGATACGACTGAACTTGAATACGATAACAAAGCCTTTCATGGCTACAAATCAATTCCCGTGACATTCTGACAAAATACTGAGGAGAAAACACACCTTTGGACTACCTGAACACACCGTCTTTGCTAGTTGAAAATGTCGCTGAATACGGTGGGTGTCCGATTCACTATTGGACAACACCGGACATGAGCAAACCGCTTATCGTGATGATGCACGGCGCAACGATGGATCACCGTATGTTCAACGACCAAGTTGCTGTCCTTGCTGACGACTATAGCATTTTAGTATGGGATGCGCGGGGACATGGCAAATCACAACCGAGTGGCAATGAGCCTATTTCTATGGATGTCTTCGTGGATGATATGTTGCATATTTTGGATAGGCACAATATAGAAACGTTCATTCCAATGGGACAGTCACTTGGTGGTTATATGGCGCAGTACCTGTATAAACGAGTACCAGAGCGCATAGATGCCATGATTGTTATTGGGGCAACGCCGATAGCGAAAGCCTACAGTCGCTTCGATATGTGGGCATTGAAGGCGAGTTTGCCGATTATAAAGCTGATACCTTACAACAGCTTTGCCAAAATGGTCGCGCAAGCTACCGCCATAAAAGAACCTGTTCAAGCATATGCGCTTGAAGCTGTGCGGACTGTACCCAAAGAAGAATTTTCGCGTATTTGGGAAGCCGTCATGTTCGCTGTCGATGCCAATGGCTTGCCGGATTTCCGTATCGACTGTCCACTGTTGCTTGTGCATGGCGACCAAGACACAACTGGGTCTATCAAGCGTGATATGCCTGTCTGGTATGAAAATGAACCGCACGCCGAATTTCACATTATCCCAGATGCCGGACACAACGCCAACCAAGATAACCCTACACGAGTGAATCAGCTTGTCATAGATTTTCTAGCACGGCATATCGTTACTGCATAAAATAACAGGGGATGTGAATTTTGTGCATTCTACATCCCCATTTACATTAGCTGATTATCAAAGCGGGTAGAAAGCACAGGTTATGCAACCAGCGAAGAAAAAAACACAACTTTTCGACGCCATACAATTTGTCTCGCAGTGGTCATTGGACGAGGTAGCAACTGCTATTTCGCATTTTGATGACCTGCATATCACAAGTGAGCTACAGCCTGTCGATGCGGATACGATTAAATTTGAGCTAGTCTACAAGCGGGAAGGACGCACCACTGCCAAAGCTGTCGGAGAGTTTCAGAAATGGGCGCACAATATGACTTTTGTGCGAGCGAATACAGTAACAGACTTCGCCGGATATTTCCCAGATCGGCGTTTGATCGTTTTTTGCCTGCTTCTAGCGAGTCCTTTTCTACTTATAATACTCCTCAGCGGTGGAGATATGGCTGGCTTTTGGATCATGTTTTATTGTTTTAGTCT
>JBCBKJ010000164.1:0-8612 GCA_038522085.1 Chloroflexota bacterium | reverse complement strand
TTGATTATCGAAACCAAGTGCAAGTATAGCCTTTTGGTTTTCGGTCAACTTATAATTTTCCTCAAACTCTGACAACCAAAGTCGAACTCGCGGATCGTACATTGATTTATGATACAATGTTACTGTAAATCCAGTAGTATCGTTACTAAGATGTGGCTCTGCTAAAGAACTTGACCGCATAACATCATAGATTCGCCTGATTCCCTCACCCATTTCTCGAACTAATCCCATCTCACGAAGCACACGGGCAATTAGTGGATTTCTAGATTCGTGAATACCTGTTAGCTTTACTAAATCATCAATAGACACAGTTGAAAGCAACATACCAGGGCTGATGATTTCCATACGATCACTATAAATGTAAATTTCTATTCCTCTCTGAATCAAATAATTTCTGTGAACTATCGCATTTATCAATGCTTCTCGTGAAGCAGTTTGAGGATACAAGAATGTTTGCTGGAATTGAGCATTTTCGGTGAATTTAGGTTTTTGGGACAGTGCCAGATTTAATCTTTGCCATGAGCTATCTTGTAATCTAAGAATATTACTCTGAATTATTGGCTCTGCTTTCACATTAAATTGTGAACCGCTACGTTGTTCTCTTCCATCAACGTGTAATATCCTTACAGAACAACCAGGATGCCATTTACCAATATTTTTAGCAAAAAGAACCATTGCAGCATTCTTCAATACCAGTCCATCATGGCTGAACTCAGCAAGTTCAAGATACTGTAAACTTTTTTCAATCGAAACGCCCGGTGTAATTTGATTAGAGATTTCTTCCAGTAAATCTAAATCTAGATCGGCGAGTGTAGCACCACCTGCTATCTGGCGATCCCATTCACGCGAACCGTCTTCAAACCTTCTAGCTCTGATTTCTTCCGAACTTACTGGAACACTCTCCCTATCAAGTCGTTTGAGACATCTTCCATCACGAGTTAAGTGAACATATCTCGTTCCCTTGGAAAGTGAAAAATAAATCACCACTTTGTTATCGATGTAAACGATTCCTTTTCGCGGAATTGGTAGAGGAGTATCTTGATGTATATGAGACTCTGTAGCATCGAGTATGGTATTAATAGTATTTTCATCATGTGGAACTCCCGTGATTTGACCATTATCTTCAACCCCAATTAGTAGTTCACCTCCATCCGAGTTAGCAAACGCTACCAAAGTGCATGCTACATCAGTCATTATATCTTTGGCAGAGCGAGGTTGTTTTTCACCAGGACGACCTTGTAAAGCACTTTTAAACTCTCTGACTGAACTCTCTCCAATTTTGACAGAGAGCCTAATTCGTTGTTCGATATCAAGATATTGATCCACAATAAGCCTCTTATTTTATTGATTAAACTCGTATGTAGATAACTTACTAATTATACTGAGATTGATTCAAGAATTGATTATATCTGTTAAGTTAACGATTTACTAACGCATATGTATTATTCATACATTCTACGCTTTTTCGCCAATGTGTTCATCGAGCCATGCGACATCATCTCGGCGGGAGATGGCGACGTTACGGGAATTAGCCGTTGTCCAGTGCAGACCGAGTTTTTCTGCCGTGTCGGTGAAGAGTTTGAGTATTTCTTTACTGTAGTTACTGAATGTATAACGCGGGTAATTCTTGCCTTTCACCCAGTTTACACTCCGTGAACCATCTGAATGATAGAGACCTCTGAAAAATTCGAGTGGATGTGCGTCTACAATGCGCTGTTGCCACTTTTCTAGTTTGATTTCACGCTCATGCTTTTTGCCATCACCATCTTGTGGGAAAATTTTTGGCAGATGTTTGTGGTACAAACTCACATTAACACACCCTTCGCAATCAACAATGCCAATCTGATTATCAGGAAAGAGTGTCTCTAGCACATCAACACAAGATTCAATGATTTCTGGATATTTTTTATCGAGTGCGATACGCAAACGATGAACACGATTCATCTTAGAAATGCACCCATCACCCAAATATAAGCCAAATAAGTATGCATAATTTTGGTGTACATTATCAGGGTCATCGACTTGTTTGAGCGATTTCACAAGCACAGATATGCCTTTGATGCGGGCATTCTCTTTAGCTTGTTCTTCTAAGCCAAAGACGTTACCGAATTTCATAATACAATCCCGGACTGTCGCACGCGGAATGCCTGTGATGCGGGCAATTTTCTTCTTATTACGGTGGATTTCCCAGAGGGTGAGGATTTCATGATACTCTTCGTAAGTGCGCATAATAACAAATTCTCATTAAGTAACAGATATACTAATTATAGCATAAAACAGCCTAAAAACCAAACATTTGTGCGATACAATTTTGTTAGATTACGCGGGTTGTTATCTGTGAGGCTCGTGTATAATAAGCAACGTAGAAGAAGCACATTAAAATAAAAAATCAGGCAAGTTTGCCTGATTTTTAGTAGCTGGGGTGGGAGTCGAACCCACAACATGACGATTTTGAATCGTCCGCCTCTGCCATTGGGCCACCCAGCCAAAATTAATTGTTATTTATTGAATCACAATTAACTTAACTATGATGCTGATAAATACTAAGCTGAGTAAGCTGAAAAGTCAATGCCTGACCCGCAAATTCAACTCGACAATCTCATAACATCTGCGCAAGCTGGAGATGTGGACGCCTTCAATCAGGTCGTGCTACATTTTCAGGATTATGTTTTCACGATTGCGTATCGCATCATGAATGACCAGAGCAGTGCATCGGATATGGCGCAAGATGCGTTTTTGTCAGCGTATCGTAAGTTGGATACGTTCAAGGGCGGGAGCTTCAAGGCATGGATCGCACGCATCACAACGAATGCTTGCTACGATGAATTGCGCAAACGTAAACGGCGTCCGCAGGATTATCTGGAGGATAAGATACCGGATAACGGTGAGCTACTCATTCCAAGTGATGCACCTACGCCTGAGCAAGAAGCGCAACGTTCGGATTTGAATCAAGCGATTCAGGATTGTATTGGCGCATTGAACGACGACCAGCGGATTGTGTTGGTGATGAGCGATGTAGAAGGCTATGCGTATCAAGAGATTGCGGATAGCGTGGATGTATCGCTGGGAACAGTAAAATCGCGCTTGAGCCGGGCGCGAACGAGCATTCGGCGGTGTTTGCAGGCGGTTCAGGAACTTTTACCGGCTGAATTTCGTCTTACAGGTGAAGAGTAAATGAATGGGATTATGCGAAAGCATAGCCTACTGGTAATCTTGTATTGATATGACTGATAGACCGACATCAAATGACTACCCAGAATTGACCGAGCGCGATGCTGAATTGCTCTCGGCATATATAGATGACATGCTCACGGATGATGAACGGACGGCGCTAGAAGCACGGCTAGAGAATGAGCCATTTTTAGCCCGCGAACTCGTTGCCATGCGCCAAACCGTCGCTTGGATTAACGAGCTACCGACGTTACGTGCGCCACGCGATTTTACGCTGACGGTTGAACAAGCAGAGGCAATTCGTCCGCGTGTGGTTGCGCCTGCGCAGGTTACTGACAACATCTCAACTAAAACACGTCCATCTAAATCGCGGGTCATACGTTTCCCTGCCAATACGGGTTGGTTGGTGGCGTCTGCGGCGGCGATGTTTGTGTTGGTGTTTGGCGCCGTATTCTTGCTGAACGGCGGTAATACACCACAAGCGGATACGGCTGTATTCTCTGGTGAATCTGCGGCGGATGAAGCGGCTGAGGTTGCTGTGTTGCCAACTTCGACGCTCGTGCCGACTGCCCTCCCCCTGCCTCCAAGTGATGGTGCGGGTGTTGGGGGTGCAAGTGTTGACAGTGTTGTGGTGACGATTGACCAGACAAAAGAGCCAGACATCATAACGCAGAGTGCCGAAGCACAAGCGCCTATTGCGGAAGTAAACGCAGAATCCGCGACAGCGCAAATGGAAGCGACGGCAATACAATATAACGCGACAAGTGACGCTGTCGCCTTGAGTACGACAGCAACACCCATCGCAACCGATATAAATGATGCAACGGCGAATGTCGCACAGGCATCAGCAGACGAGGATGCAGATGTTGCCGAAGCAGATATGGCAGATGCCGAAGAAGCGCCTGCTGTCGATAATGACATGGCACTTGTCGTTGACTCTCAGGCAGAAGATGACAGTGTAGAAGCAGAATCGGTAGAAGAAGACGTTGCAACGGCGCGGTCTGCGGATGATGATGTCGTCGTTGATGAGGCAGACAATATGGCTGACGATGATTTTGGTGCAGATGAGAGTATGTCGGCTGAGACTACAACAACAGAGGCTATCACGCCATCGCCATTACAACGTGCCTTTGCCTTAGTCGTCGCACTCATTGAAACACTGACAGGCATCATGAACCGATGAAGCGTTTTGCGAATTTTTGCCCGAATTGTGGCACGGCACTTGTTCTCAGGGATAGGCATGGACGCGAACGTCCAGTGTGCGAGGCATGTGGGCATATCGTGTATTTTGACCCGAAAGTCGCCGTGATTGCCGTCGTCATTCAAGATGAGCGGGTGCTGTTAGTACAACGAGCGATGAATCCGGGCATGGGCAAGTGGGCGTGTCCGGCTGGCTTTGTTGAATATGATGAAGCGCCTACGGATGCGGTACTACGTGAGCTTAAAGAAGAAACCAATCTCGATGGCAAAATCGAAGGCTTGATTGAGGTCTTTCCTAAAAAAGATGATGGTCTAGCCGATATTGTGATTGCGTATCGGGTGAGCATCACAGGCGGTAATTTAGAAGCAGGCGACGATGCGGATAATGCCGATTGGTTCACGCGGGATAGCTTGCCAGAGCTTGTTTTTTATCCGTCAATTACGCTGATTGGGGAACGTTGGCGCAATGGCGTGTTGTGACAGCAAAAGCATAGCGTGGTATAAATGGCACATGATGATTAATTTTTGAGGCAGGAAACACATGGACGAAATTATTGAAAATGTCATAGGTGGCACAGGCGGCGCTGTCGGGGGTATTTTTGGCGAAGCACGCGAAGCGATTGTCGGTGGGTGCTGGGGCGTGTTCATGAGTGCGGGGTTCTTATTTTTCTTCTTTTTTGCGTTCATGGTATTGCTGTTCGGTATTGAAGGCTACGATATACAGCTTGGCGGGATAGCGATTCCGTTCATTTGTATGTTGGGCGTGAGCGCGATACTAAGTCCGTTTATCGGTGCATTGTTTGGTGCGAACAGTGGTGCGTATAGTATGGTGCGCCATGTGGGGTGCTTCATTTTGTATTTGGGTATGTTGTTGGCAGCGATTGTTGGCGTGTCGATGTTTTTGTGATTGAACATGCTGATGGCTGGGCATTGACCTCGTCCTCAACCTCTCTCCAAGACGTTACTTCCTCACTGATGGAGAGAGGAGCTTTAGGGTTTCTTGCGAGCATTCTAAAAAATATGTAACGAATCTTGCAACCACAGTTTGGTTGACAGAATTCTGCATGCATTTTTACGAGAATAGCGCGACTAATTGCATGCCACGCGCTGTAAGGCGATAGTAGACGCGCTTACCACTGCGATGTGAGGCGACTAATCCGGCACTACTGAGCTTGCCTAATTGTTGTGAGACTGCACCAGCCGTCAATGAGAGTGCGCGTGCAAGTTCGCCTGTACTTTGTGGTGTGCCGAGTGCCATCAGCAAGCGTGCTTTCCCCGCCCCAACTGTCGTGATGAGGGCTTCTTCAGGGTCATGCTCTTCATAATGCCACAAACCAGAGCCAAAAGGTTTGTAAATAATCATGGGGTCTTCGACATCTGTAACCTGATGAAAAAGTCTATGTCCTGCAAAAATCACGGGGACAAAGCGTACTGCTTCTGACCATAATTCGAGCGTTTTTTCGGCTTCTTCTTTCAGTTGGACGGGTGCTTTTCGGCTATATGCCCCGACAACATGTTTGAGCTTGGGCTTAGAAAGTTCAAATACGATAGCCCCATCTTGATAGCTAAATTGCTCATTGATAGCCGGTAAGGTAACAGCGATGCCCTCTAGCGTTAGGGTACGGGAGCGTTGCAGGATGTCGTTTTCTAGCACGCTAACCATGGCGCTCCAATGATGGGCAAGGGCGCGTTCCCAGTAATCTGTTAGCTCAGTGATGAGTGCTTCAAGCGCCTCGTGTGGATGCGCAAGAAAGTAGCACCGTAAATCCGTCTCCCCTTTTGACCAGATGAGTTGTTGCATGTCGCGCTGAATTAGTGCCGTATCAGTTGCGCGTAGGTTTTCGATTGCCTGTTCAATACTGCTGATAGCCTGTTTGGGCGCGGGTGTCAGAAAGTCAGGGATATACGTTTGTCGTTCTCTCGTTTCAACATTTCCGACATCCATATCGAGGATAAGGCTATCCATGAGTGGGTATGACTGCCCCTGACAAGCGATGCGTGCTTCTTCCATCCATTGCCCATATAACGAGCGATTTTGGTCTCTGCCAAGCATGAAATAGCTAATGGTGAGTTCCAGTAAGGGACTATATGCAAAGCGCATGCCCACCGAATCTTGTGTATGAAAGATGATTTGCCCCATGTGTACAGTCACTCGCTCTATTGATGCAGATTACAGTTATTGTAAGCGATGGTTATGTAAATACGATTCGATTTAGTTAAATCTAAAAGGTTACATGTATGTAGAGTCCTAGAAATTTTTTAACTTGTAGGAATAGGGCTGTGCCGCTATCCGAGCGGGCGCAAGTACAGCAACGACCCTACGAAAATTCATTCATTTTCCATACGCAATACTGGTCTTTTTAAGCCATGGATGAAAAAATATTTACACTGGTTAAATTTAATGATAAATTATATTTATTAATTGAATTAACACAAATTGGGAGACTAGCGTAAATGGAAACTGTATCCGTTTGGACGGTATTCATAGCGGCGTCTATCACAGCGATATTTACGGGCTTGGGGGCATTGCCTTTTTTCTTCGTGAAGGACATCAATAAGCAGTGGCTGGGCATTGGGAACGCGCTGGCGGCTGGTTTGATGTTAGGGGCGAGTTTGGGTTTGATTGCGGAAGCGGCTATCTTGGAAAATGTGGATAGCCCGATTATCAAATTGGTTGCAGGCATGGCGGCTGGTCTGGTATTGGTCGTTGTCGCGCACAGATTACTGGAATCACGAGAAGGTGATTTTCATATTGGCGATGTAGAGGGCGCAGATGCGATTCAGATGTTGCTAATCGTGGGTGTGATGACGGTACATTCATTTGCAGAAGGTATCGGTGTGGGGGTTTCATGGGGAGACGGCAATGCATTTGGTTCATTAATTTCAGCGGCGATTGCGATTCATAATATCCCCGAAGGATTAGCTATCAGCCTTGTGTTGATTCCACGCGGGACGAGCGTTTTAAAGGCGGCTGGCTGGAGTATTTTCAGCAGTTTGCCACAACCGCTTGTGGCTGTGCCGGCATTCTTATTCGTATTGGCATTCCGTCCCTTTTTGCCGTTTGGCTTGGGCTTGGCGGCAGGTGCGATGATTTGGATGGTGTTTGATGAGTTATTGCCAGAAGCCTTAGAAGATATGCCCCGTTCGACGGTGTATCCGATTATGGCGGTGGCGATTGCGGGGATGCTGGCGTTTCAGTTTTTAGTGGGATGAGTGCCATTTTCGCGTATTTGGGAAGCGTGTACTGTGCTTACAGAACAAATGACCGCATCGCTCAGGATGCGGTCATCAGAATGCTACTAGCGTATGTGATGTTCAATACTCGTATTCGATTTCCGCGCTGACCACTTCTTCTTCATCTGTGTAGAACACATTGAAGGCGAGGGTTTTCGTATCCAAGACACCATATGTTTGTGATGTCTCACGCGAACTATTGAACGTATAAATCGAACCTGGATTAATCAGCACACCATGATTCACACGCATGTAAAGTGGCATATGGGTGTGTCCTGTTACCAAAATATCGACCTTCAATGATTTCAAGACCATTTTAAGGTACGTCTCTGAGAGATGGTCACGGTACATGCCCCACATATTATTGCCAGGCTTACCATGACACATGAACACCCGTTTACTACCGACTTTGCCTTTCCAATCAATGGGAAGGTTCTTCAGATAATTGGCATTTTCTTCGCTGATACCGTAAAACCATTCGTCGTGATTACCGCGTACCGTGTCGATTTTATTCTCACGGATACAATCCACAACGCGATTTTGTTCGGGTCCGCGTCCTGCCAAATCACCTGCACATAAGATACGGGAGACTGCGTGTTGCGTCTTCAATTTTTTGAGTGTATTTGTTAGCGCAACGTAATCTCCGTGAACATCTGAGATAATTCCTACTTTCATTGCTATACCTATTGAGCTGTTGACATACCATCATTATATGCCAGCAACGGATTTTCGTGTACCCTGCGAAAGTGTCGAAATCATCCGTACATAATACAGGCATAATATCCAAGTGATATATTGAGCATTCACGCATCGCACATATAACAGTCATGACAACTTGATAAGTCTGTGCCATTATTGCTAACATTAGAACAATCACATTAATTTTTTTTACCACGAAGACACGAAGAAATGATGTGAGAACACCGATTTTGTGAGTAAATTTCAGGTTTGGTGTATCTATAAAATAACGTGTTGATTTTTTGGTGCGGACAGCATCTATGCTGTCC
>JBCBKJ010000163.1:0-8704 GCA_038522085.1 Chloroflexota bacterium | reverse complement strand
AATTATTCTGATGCTGCTGGGTATGTGGATACCTGATGTTTATCGAAATAACGTCGTATGGTCTACTAGAGTAGTACCTTCACAAGAATCTTATTATCGGTCATTAGCCCTTAATTTCAGTGAAACACAGGACGATTGGGTGCCCGTCATTGAAGAATTTTTCGGTGTTGAGATGGTGCTTGTGCCTGTTGGCTGTTTTATGATGGGAGGAGAAACAGAGATTGGTGATTATTCCGCGCAGCCTGTCCATGAACAATGTATCACTGAACCCTTCTGGATTGATCGTTTCGAGGTCACCAATGAACAATATAGGCAGTTTGATACCCTAGATTATCCCATTTTTGACAGTGAACACTGGGAGCAACCTGTTCAAACCGCCACATGGACAGATGCCTATGAGTATTGTCGTGCGCGTGGTATGACACTACCATCGGAATTAGAATGGGAGTATACCGCGCGTGGTGTCAATAGTTTAGTGTATCCTTGGGGTAATGAGTTTATTGCAGATTATGTTGTGTTCAACAGCGATGCGCCTGATGTTGTCGGCAGACGATTGGAGGCTAGGTCATGGGTTGGAGCAGTGGATATGATTGGCAACATCAGTGAATGGACTAGTAGCTTCGGTCTTAATTATCCTTATGACCCATCAGACGGGCGTGAGACAGTAAGTTCCTATGTTATCGACGGAGTATTCCCAGATATTATTGTACGTGGTGGTACGTATAATAATAATGAAGCTGGTTTAGCAGCTTATATACGATATGAGGCGAAACAAAACTCGGCACATGGCATCCGTTGTGTAGCCCGTGTTCTTTAACAACATTGTGATATGTAGCTAACCTGTTTAGCAACTCTTTCTTTTCCCTATTTTTCTAAAAATAGTATCTAACGCGAAGCGCAATCGTTGGGAGCGTCAGCGACCAATGTATAATTGCGCTTGCAACCTTGCTCGTAATTTGGACGTATTCGACTATAGAGGTTCGGTTAGCGCATGACGGCGTAGCCGCGCGGAGAGATGGTCTAGGGGGATGCGTGCATCCCCCTAGTGCCAGTGAGCCGCCTTTATGTTGGTTTCACAGAGACAGGCAAGGGAGATGGTCAACGCCACTTATCGCATCAGTTTGATTGGACGTGGTGCGCGGCGCAGCAGCGTCGGTATGGCATCCTATCAGTCAGGCAAAACGCTTCGTGTGCGGAGCGTAGTTGCGGCTGCCTCCTACCGTTCGGGTGAACCCCTACATGATCGCAATCAATCCCTCACCTATGATTATTCAGACCGAGAAGATGTAATGTATAATGCAATACTTGCTCCCCTACTTTACCCTGATTGGGTGCATAATCGTGAGGAATTGTGGAATCGCGTAGAAGAACGTGAAACGCGCAAAGATTCCCAGCTTGCGCGGAGCATTGTCGTTGCACTTCCTCGTGAATTGAGCATTGATGACAATATTGCCCTGCTACGGGAGCATGTGCAGGAACAATTTGTATCTCAAGGCATGATTGCCGATATTGCTGTGCATCTGAAAGATGCGTCTGATGGACTGCCACAACCACACGGGCATATTTTGCTAAGTTTGCGCGAAATTGACGATAATGGTGAGTGGTCGCCCCGTAAGAATCGCGAATGGAATCACCCTTCCCTCGCGGAACAATGGCGGACGACATGGGAGCAAACCCAGAACGCCTATTTAGAAGCGGCGGAATCGGATGCGCGGGTGTGTATGGCAAGCTATGAACGGCAAGGAATTAACCGTGTGCCTACCCTGCATATGGGGCAACGGGCGTGGGATTTGGAACAGGACGGGTTGCGTACCCGTATTGGTAACATCAACCGTGATATTGCAGAGGTAAACGAGATACGTGCTGTGATGGATACCATCACACCCCTTGCTGCGATAACTGAGCGCGACTGGCAACAGACTCAACTTGTGCCACCTGACGAGATTGCACGACTCGAACATGATCTGCTAGAACCACCTGAACAGGAGATGGAGAGAGGCATAGAGGATGGCTAATAATTTGCAACTTGTCTCGCAGGCGGAGCAGGAACAGTCGCCGCGTGAAGACTATGTTGCCTATCAAACGGCTGCACGGCGGCAACGCAAAATGATCTTCTACGACGGCAACCTGCACCTGATTGGAATGCCCAGCTATAGCTACTATGTGGATGCCTATTCCAGCAATGACGGCAATCTATGGTTAACCTTTAGCATGACGGTCTATCGCATCAAAGGGCGGCACATCACCCGTGAATTGCTGCCCTTGTTACAGGATGACCGTGTGAAATCACTCTATTGCTATAACCCGCTTCGCCATAATGACGTGGATGATGATGCGATGGTGATTGAAGCGATTACCCGTCATACGGTGCAGGAATTAATGAGCGTGCGCGACGAATAAAAAGAAAAAGATGGCGCGTGGCACGGCAATTGCCGTGCCACGCGGGGTTTTAGCGTTGCCATTTACTGAGCCATGAAGATGGCTTTGCAGTTTCTTCATCCTCAGCATCATACGGATTAAGGATTAATACACCTGTTGCCAGTGCTTCACTAGATGGCAGCACATCCCATACCATACGATGATTGTGATGCTGGGTCATAAAGGTGACACCTATACGCAGTGCGGGATGGTATTTACCTTTCGCATCACGACCGAGATATACCACTTCATAAGTGGGGGTATCACGCGAGGGCAATGCCTCATCTATTGATGGGTTTTCCAGCGTTGCCTGTTGTTTTTCGTCTTTGTGCGTTTTCTGCTCATCACTATTGGATGCTGCCGCCTGCGGCGCAGACTTTTTGACAATGCCTGTGGGCGATGTTGGGATAAATACCAACACGCTTTCACGCAGTTCCATATTGGCGGGAATGACGCGCCATAAGACTTGCTGGCTAGTTTCATTGACGGGATGGGTATACCCCACTGTGACTCCAAATACCGATGGGCATTTGCTGGGCATGGTTTGACGCTGATGCTGCGTAGCCACCAGCTTCACCAGCAGAGGTTTATCATCTTTCAGTCCTTGGGTTTCATCCCAATAATAAGACGGTTTATTCAGCATGGGGTGATCAAATGAGGGACACATAGGCTTCTCCTGTATTAGTGTGAATGGTTAACAGGGTGTGCAACACCACCCTGCCCCTTACAGCCGATGGGTAGCCCTCTGCCACACCCAAATTGCGAAGGGTCAAGGGCGCGAGAACGTAGTGTCCCTTTACGCTTCGCAATGGGTGTGGCATAACCATTAAAGGCTATAAGGGCGTAATAAGAATGGGGGGATATGTGCGGATTCAGGATGCTAAACGCATACCTATAACGGCGTTTCTTTCACGATTGGGCTGTACACCCAGCCATGAGAAACAGGGTGATGTGTGGTATCTCAGCCCTTTCCGTTCTGAGACTGAACCCTCTATGCACGTCAATCCAGCCAAAAATATCTGGTATGATTTTGGGTTGGGCAAAGGTGGCACGATCATAGATTTTGTGATGGCATATGCCGATGCTGCCACCGTCTCCGATGCCTTACGCTATTTGGATGACCTATGGGGGAAACCCTCTCAGATGACAACAACATCTGTATCCGCCACTGCATCTCCTGCGCCACAGACTGTAGTAGCAGATAAATCACTGGAACAACATAGCAAGTTGGAAACCGCGTCGCTGCGTCCCCTGCACCATTACGCCTTAAAAGACTATCTGCGGAAACGTGGCATTGACCCTGCATTAGCGCATCCCTATTTGCATGAATTGCATTATCGGGTGTCGCCTAATCAGCCAAAACCTTATTTTGCGTTGGCGTTCGCCAACCGTTCTGCGAACGATATAGAAGGCTATGAATTGCGTTCCCGCTATTTTCAGGGGGTACATGGCACAAAGGATATTTCATTACTGATGCCGTCTGCATCAGTGAACAAGGATATGCAGCAGGTACGTGTATTTGAGGGGTTCATGGATTTTCTGTCCTATCTGACCCTACAGCAAACGGACAGGCTGGATTGTCCTGTAATCGTACTCAACGGGGTAACGATGGCAGAACGGGCTGCTGAGGCGATTAGAGAACTCGGTGTACAGCAGCTACAATGCTATCTTGACCATGATGAAGCGGGTAAGGCGGTATTGGCAGAATTACAACAGCACTTACCGCAATGTATGGTACAGGATGGCTCTGGATTCTATAATGGCTACAAAGATGTAAACGCCTATCTGATGGCACAACAGCAGGAACGGCGTAGCCAGTTCGCATAAGCTGAAAAATACAGCCTGCTGGTGAAAAAATAAAAAATTCAGGTGGTTAGATGGCGTTCGTGAACGTTCTTTCAGGGGTTCTCGAACGGTTCAACTGAATAAATCAGCATGGCTACCTGTACGAATGAGATGTAATTCACTTGCATCATTGTCAATGCGGTAAATCAGTAACCAGTCAGGTTCAATATGGCATTCACGGTAGCCTTGCCAGTTGGAACTGAGCGCATGGTCACGGTTCTTGGGTGGTAAGGCTGTCCCCTGCTCCAGCAAATGGAGTATATGGCGTAATTTGCTATGATCTTTGCCACGTTTCTGGATGCGTTTTATATCGCGTCTGAACCGCGTCGATGCAACGACCCTGTACACTACTTTACATCAAGTTCGTCAAACAGTGCGTCAACGCTGTCATAGCGTTTAGCGTTGCTCAAATCTTCCTGCATGGCAGCAATGGTGTCATCATTGGGGATTTTGACGGCAAAGGGTAAACCCTGATGCAATTGCACCTGACTATAGAATAGGCGGATAGCATCGCTTTCGGTAAGCCCTAAGCGGCTAAAGATTTGCGAGACTTCGGCTTTTACATCGGCGTCAATACGGGTATGGATACGGTCTTTCATAATCCGTTCACTATGCGCCAATTGGCGCACGATGTCAACAAAAACCTGCCATGTAGGAGCAAGGAAGCCGTAAAATGTACAGAAAGTGCTTGGCATGGTATTCGTTCTGGTGTACCGTTCTAGAACCTCGTTAAGAACGAACGCGAACCCTTTGTAACTACGGTAAGAACATGCCTCGATCATCGACATATTTCACCCTCAGCCAAGCAGCAAAAGCAACAGGCAAAAGTAAAAGCGTTATCTCTAAACTATTGAATAGTGGTGAGATGAGCTATGTATCACGCGACAGTAGTGGATATAAAATTGACCCTGCGGAGCTTTTTCGTGTATTTCCCAATAGCTTGGGCGAGAACGATAATGAACGTTCTAAAGAACGATTAAGAACTAGAGAGAACGGACTAAAGAACACCGAAAACAGGTCGGAATCTGGACAGGAAGTTCAGCTTTTGCGAGAGCGGTTACGTGATAAGGATGAGCGCATTGCCGAATTAAAGCAGGAACGTGACCAGTGGAAAGAAGAAAAAGATCGCTGGCATCAGACGGCAACACGCCTGATGCTGACCTATCAGCCTGATAATTATGCGTCAGATAGCGATGTAACGGATTCTCAGCCACAAAACATGGCTTCCAGTAGTCACAGTAGCCGACTATGGCTTTTAGTTGCTCTGACACTGCTTGTGGGGCTAATAGTATCGGCTGTGTTTATGTATGAACGGCAATTGCAGCGTGATAACGGTCTTTCATCATCAGTACAGCCTGCCCCATTGCACTCGCCTTTGATTCAACCGTGACATTTCTTTTCTTTTTTCACCCGCACAATTTTTGAAATTTCGGGTCAAAAACGTGACTTATCCACAGCCTCCCCTGTGTTAGTATGTGTTAAATACTGTGTTACGGTAAAAATCAGGGCGATTTTTTACCGATAAAACGTGGGGTTATCAATATGGGGTGTGGGTAAAGTGACGAAATAGCGTGGGCGAAGTGACGAAAAAACGTGGGTAAAGTGACGAAAGCTGTGGACGAAATGACGAACTAGTGCTATGCGTGGGTGAAATGACGAAAACAGCACATATTTTATTACCAGATCGCCATCCCAATCGGGATTTTTTCATCTGCGACATCCTTGATGCCGTACCCAAAGATGATATGGCGAGTATGGAACATCCCATATTTTCGCTCTCGACCAAACCAGATACGCGCATTCGGCAATACGAAAATAACGGCAACTCTATCCAGATTGCGCCGAGTGTGCTGGGGCTGGCTACAATTCACGATAAAGATATTCTGATTTACTGCATCAGCCAGTTGATGACCAAACTCAATAAGGGTGAACAGCCGAACCGTACTATCCGCCTTAAAGCCCATGATTTGCTGGTGGCAACCAATCGGCAAACCAGTGGACGGGGCTATAAACTGCTCCGTGATGCTTTTGAACGGCTGGCAGGAACACGAATCACCACTGATATTACCACCAATGGCGAACAGGAAGTGTCGGGCTTTGGGCTGGTCGATGCGTGGCGCATTACCGTCAAAGACCAGAAAACTCTGCGGATGGTGGAAATTGAAGTGATGCTCTCCCACTGGATGTATAACTCCGTGTTAGGGAATGAAGTGCTGACCATCAGCAAGGATTATTTTCGCCTGCGTAAACCGTTGGAACGGCGCGTCTATGAGATTGCCCGTAAACATTGTGGACAGCAGTGCGAATGGGCGATTGCACTGCCGACGCTCCAGAAAAAATGCGGTTCATCAGGCGACTTACGCGAATTTCGGCGGATGGTACGTACATTGGTCAAGCATGACCATCTGCCTGATTACCATGTCACCATGAACAGTGAGGATACCGTACAATTCAGGCGACGGGGCAAGGTAAAGCAGCACGGCTATGATGCCGAATTTCCGATATTGCGCCCTGATACCTATGAGGCGGCACGAAAAGCTGCACCCAACTATGATGTCTATGTATTGGAACAGGATTGGCGTGGCTTCTGGATAGATAGCGGAAAACCCCACATTGCCAACCCAGATGCAGCATTTGTGGGGTTTTGTAAGCGACGGTATCAGCGAAACACAAACTTACAGCTCAGATAAAGTTGAGATAACCGTGAATGTTTCATCTTTTGACATAGTAGTAACTACATATATCTTTAAATCATTTGCCATGAAAATACTATATATCAATCCAAAACCAGCTTCTATAACAGAATTATTTTCAAGTTCCATATCCTTGTGAGCCTGTCCAAAATCTCCATAAAGATGCTTCTTGACAAAATCGTCAATCATTTCTTCTGTCACCAAACCATCCTTAATGTATTGTTGAATCATTTTTGTTATCAGAACTCTTTCAGTTCTAAATCTCATACCTGTGTATGGTATCTTGATATCTAACGCATCTCCAACAAACTTATAGATTGGCTGCACGAAGTAGGGGTTACTGGATACACTCGTTGGATAGATAGACATATCAAAATCGCCAGCATCGCTAACGAAATCGTATAGAGCGTTCTCAAATGCTACATTGATTAGAATTTTAGTGCCAAAAGTATTACCTTTATCGTTATGCCACATTTTGTCTTGTCTTGAGACATTGAGTGGTCTTTTCCATCTCGCATCTGTTTCCCATGTAGTAACCACAAACTCCACGTATTTTCTTGCTAACTCACCCAGACTAAGCATAGCGCGGTTAACAAATACTGGTAATGCGGTCTGTCTAGCATCCCACATTTGATTTTGTACCCAGAGTATATAGTCATATAAAAAAGTAGTTTCTTCTGGATCATCCAGTGTTGTAGAATCTTTTGCATAGTCTCGTTGGTGAATTGACCGTTTATACGGGTGAACGAACTCAAGTGGAGACTCCCACATATTCAATTCACAAATGTCACGTATTTTCTCTTGCAACTCGCTATGATCTGGTTCAGAAGTTAAAAGTGGTATGGTAGTAAAGGCTTGACAAATTGCAATAAAACGTAGTGGCGGATATATATCTTTCCACGTTCGTGATTTACCCTCTGGTACTTCACTCATCACTATGGGAGGCAATGCAGGGTTTAAGGCAAGGTCACATGCAAGGTTAAAAGTTGGAATTAAATCTCGCAAAGATTGGCTGTCATCATTGATAATTTGCAGAAAGACTTGGAAGGGTGAAGAATTTATTCCTTCTTTCAATTCTCTTTCAATCTGCTCTATTTTAACGCCACCGAAATCATCTGTTGCAGCCGTCATCGTCATAACGTCATGTTTAAAACTAAGATAATTATTGGCTACAGCTTGTCCTTCTATGATGCTTCGAGTGGTGAGCCTAGTATCGTCTGGTAAAGCAATAAATATCGGGGCATCTATGGCAAGATTGTACCAACTTCTTGCTATTTCATTACCAGGATAATCCTCTGTACCAAGATGATCTAACGTGAAAAGAACAATGTCTCCGCATATTTCAGCAAGTATTTGTGATAAAGGGAATCCGACACTTTCTAAAGCCTGTGAGTCGTCGAAGAGCGTTAACAGTATTTGATGGTCATACCAGATTTGTATGAACAAGTCTGATAACTCATTGATATTTTGATGTATGAGTTTTCCACTTTTATCGATTAATAAGAGCGGTTTTCCTCCATTGCGTCGATTAAGAATTTCCTGTTTCTGAGCAGGCGTAAGCTGACTAAATAGGTTAATTATCGTTCTATTCTGGGAGTGCCTGAGTGCTGATAAGAACGCACCAACAGTAGTACCATGATGTTGATACCAGTGTATTACCTCATGTGTGTTATTCAGTGAATAATTCGGTACATTCGGATCATCATGCAAAATTAGTGTAAATGGATTGTACTGCGCCCCTGCGATAA
>JBCBKJ010000162.1:0-8936 GCA_038522085.1 Chloroflexota bacterium | reverse complement strand
CTCTCCCCTGTCTTAATAGGTTGGCAGGTGTATGGGTTGTGTATACGGCTGGTAGATTCGCAGTACGTGAAGGGCATCAATCATAAATGGGACAAACCGCACTATAAGCTGTGGTGTCAGCATTGCGTCATGATGGGCGAACGATGCCACCGCCGGACACGAATAACGGGGTGCTGTCTATTAGGTGGTTGCCAAATCGTGATAGACGACACACAGCAAAGCGCGGTTGCATGTCGGGAGGGTGCCTTGACGGGCGTTCTCCCGACATGAATTTTCTTATGCGTCCTCAGCTTCGTTAGCCCACGCTAATACCAATTGAAAGTCAAATCTCAGTTTATATCACGGACGATGCAGGCATCGTCCTTACACAATTGGGTGATTTTTCGCGCTTAGTGGTTCGATAAATCAGCAAAATGTAGGGATGTGAGCTTGCTCCGTCCGATTTTTTGATGTTCAAATTTTTTGAATGCCATGCTGATGGGAGCGCACACAGACACTCACCTATAGTCTAAGAGTATTTATTTACTTAGTGCCTAAAATGAGCAGAGATTGAGTGATTTTGGATTTGTCTCTAAAAAGTGCTATAGTCATGACAAATACAATTTATTATATACTGAGATAATTTTATGCTCGATTTTTTGAGCGACTTTATTTACAAGCACCCTCTACCCTACCCAGAGGAAACATCATGACGGCTATCGAACGTGATACTGGCGATTGGTCATTTGAAACCGATGTGGTGATTATCGGCGGGGGTGGCTGTGGGCTGACGGCGGCTGTTGCAGCGGGTCAAGATGGCACAGCAGAAGTGCTGGTTCTGGAAAAGCAAGCCCGCCCCCTCAGCAATACCCAACGCTCCTACGGCATGATTCCGGCGGGTGGCACACGCCTCCAAAAAGAAGCCGGTGTCGATGAAAGCCCCGCAGATTTCGTTGCTGACATCATGGCAAAAAATCATGATGAAGGCGATTACGAAACAACATTGCACATTGCGAAGACGATTGTTGATGTGGTGCATTGGCTGATGGATGTTGTCGAAGCCGATTTGCACTTCGTAGACGATTTTATCTATCCAGGACACAGCAAACATCGCATGCACGCTCCACCGAATCGCAGTGGTGCAGAATTGTATGATGCCTTGCGCCTCAAATTGCGCAGTATGAATAATGTCGATGTGATTCAAGATGCGCCTGTGACCGCCCTCATTGCCGATGATGATAATGCTGTGCTAGGTGTGGTTGTGCAACGCGGTGATAGTGTTGAACGAGTGCGAGCGCAAAGAGTCATCTTGGCAACCAACGGCTTTGGTGCAAATGAAGATATGGTCGCCAAATATCTGCCGGATGCTATGCAACACGCGCTGTATCTCGGTGGCGAAGGCAACACAGGCGAAGGCATTGTATGGGGCGAAAAACTCGGCGCGGCAACCGCCTACATGGATGCTTATCAAGCGCACGGGTCAGTGGCAATTCCCTATAACATCCTCATCAGTTACGCGATGGTATCCGAAGGCGGGATTCAAGTTAATAAAAACGGTGAACGCTTCGGCACAGAGCAACAAGGCTACAGCGAACGCGCTCTCGATGTGTTGGCACAGCCGGATGGCATCGCATGGGATATTTACCCCCAAAAATTACACGACCTTGGCATGACGTTTGAAGAATACCGCAGTGCGAATGACACTGGGGCTATTTTCAAAGCGGATACGGTTTCTGAATTAGCAACGCATTTTGGTTTACCAGCCGACACACTGAACACAACAATTGAAACCTATAACGCCGCCGCGAATGGCAATGGTGATGACCCCCAAGGGCGCACAAATGGCGCCCCACTCAGCCCACCCTACTACGGCGTGAAGGTCACGGGCGCGTTATTTCATACGCAAGGTGGCTTGGTTGTAGATGAACACGCTCGCGTCTGTAAAGCAGATGGCACACCTATCCCGAATTTGTATGCGGGAGGTGGCACGGCGGCGGGCGTCAGTGGACATGGTGCGGCTGGGTATTTATCGGGCAATGGTTTACTCACTGCCCTTGGTTATGGCTACCTCGCAGGCAAACACGCCGCTATCAGCATCAAAGCGAACACGCCTGCGTAGCAAAATTTGTTTATTCATTTAAGTATTTTTGCACGATTTTCTATTTAAGGAGCATGTACTATGCACAAAGCAGTCCGTAACGTTCTGATGGTCGTCATGTTATTGATGGCAACCGCGCTTGTCATGGCACAAGACGAAGAAGGCACGGTGGTACGCATCGGTGGGATTCATCCGCTGACAGGTGGTTTGGCAAATGATGGTCTGGGTATGGATCAAGCGATTCAAATGGCTGTCGATGAAATCAACGAATCCGGCATGCTGGAAGGCTTCACACTGGAATACGTCAGTGCGGATAGCACAGGCGACGCTTCTATCGGGCAAGAAGAAGCTGTCCGTCTGATTGAAGAAGAAGGCGTCTCTGCTCTCGTCGGTACATTCCAATCAGCCGTGACCGCCAATGTTGCAACCGTCTCTGCACGTGAAGGCGTGCCTCTCGTCATTGATGTGGCAGCAGCGACGAGCATCACCGAAACCGGACGCGATGCAGATGGCAATCAATGGACATTCCGCATTCAACCAAACGCAGAAGTGATGGGGACAACGGCTGCACAATATGTTGTCGAGATGGCGGCTGCTTACGATATTCCACTCGCAACCGTTGGTTACATGCACGAAGGTGGCACGGACTACGGACGCAGTGTATATGAAGCGTTTGAAGCGGCGGCTGGTGAACAAGGTTTTGAAATTGGCGAAACCATCGCTTACGACTTTGGCGTTGAATACACCACCGATGTGACATTGATGAACGCAGGCGCATTCGATGCTGTGATGGTCACGGGTTACTATGGCGATGGCTTGAGCATTGCGGAAACGATGGCAGATGTTGCGCTCCAAACAGGCTTCGTGATGGGTGTTGCACAAGGTACATACGACCAAGCGCAATTTGTTGAAGATGCTGGCGACCTCGCCGAATGCTTCTTCAACAGTAACTATCGCTGGGATAACCGCAACGAAACTGCGCTGGAAACCCTCGCGGCTTACGAAGAGATGTTTGAAGAACCCATGACGGCTGCTGATGTATTGGCTTGGCAAGCAACCTACGTCATCGCAGATGCAATTATGCGTGCGGAATCCGGCGACCCAGCCGACATCCAAGCGGCGCTCCTAGAAACCGACTATGCAGACCATATCCTGCCTTACGATGGTCCAATTACCTTTGAAGATGGGGAAACCCCGAATGCGCTTCCTGTTGTGATGCAAGTCCAAGACGGCGAAGTGGTACAGGTATTCCCAGAAGACATCGCAGAAGCTGAACCGCGTTTCTGCACCAGTTGGGAATAGATTTAGAATCTATCCGTAAATTTCTTTCGTAGGGGCGTTATTGTATCTGCGCCCATTCGGGACGACACACAAGTCGTCCCCTACATCCGTTTTTCGGACAGACACTTATGTACTTGTAGGGACAGCATTTTTGCCGTTCGCTGAATAGCAAAAACAATTTGCTTAGTAGCAAACATCCAGAAGAATGTCCCTACACAGGTTTTAAAAATTACCCTCACTACAGATGTAACGTCTGGAAAATAAATGAAATTTCGTAGGGGTGTTGCTGTGTCTGCGCCCGCTCGGACAGGATAGCACCGTCCCTACATTTTGTTGGTTTATTGAACATTTATGCTCGAAAATCACAAATTCTGTAGAGACAATACCTGCATTGTAGTGAGGCTTTCATAATCGCAATACACATGCGGAGCAGATTATCGTGACGGCAAACTCAGAAACTGTGCGCGGCTGGTTGGTTGGGGTATTGGTCGCTCTCCTGCTATTTTTGATATTGATTTATAACCAAGTCGATTGGCAAGCGTGCCTTGAACCGGAAGCAGAGGGCTTTTTTCCTGTCTGCGTGCTAGATAACACGACAACATGGTATGAGCGTTACGATGTGGTGGTACATCAAGCGGTGGTCAGTGGCTTACTGATTGGTGGCGTTTATGGGCTGGTGGCACTCGGCTTGACCATGATTTTCGGTGTGCTGGAAATTATTAATTTCGCGCATGGGGCGCTGATGACCGTCGGGCTATACCTCACTTATTTGCTATTTGAGTACGTTGGTGTTGACCCCTACTTGGGCATGCTTATCACAGTGCCGACCTTGTTTGTCATAGGCTTGGTCGTTTATGGGGTGATTATCCATCCGGCACGCGATGCCCCGCACCATAACCAACTTCTGCTGACACTCGGCTTGACTTTGCTAATTGAAAATGCCCTTTTGCTGGCTTTCACAGCGACACCTCAATCTATTCAACTGAGTTATCGGCGTGCAGAGTTCATGTTCTTCGGCGCAGAAATCAGCTTTCCTTTGCGTCCATTTGGCGTGACGATTCAGTTACCGCAGTTGATTGCCTTTATTGGCGCGTTGGTGCTGACGGGTTTGCTGTATTATCTGATTCAGCGCACGGATTTAGGCAGAGCCATTCGTGCAACCGCACAAGATAGAGAAGGCGCGGCACTGGTTGGTATCAATACCAATTGGATTAATGCTGTCACATTCGGCATCGGGACAGCATGTGTGGGCGCGGCGGCTGCCCTTGTATTGCCGTTCTATCGTGTTGAACCCACGGCTGGCAATATTTTCAATATCACGGCATTTGTGATTGTGGTGCTAGGGGGCATGGGGAATGCACTCGGCGCGTTGCTAGGTGGCTTGATTATCGGACTCACACAGGAATTGAGCATTATCTTCTTTCCTGATTCATCGAAATTGTTGGGCGTGTTCGTGATATTCATTCTCGTTCTGCTCTTCAAACCACAGGGACTTCTGGGAGGCAAATCGGCAGAATGAACGCACTCACTCGTATCTCCCGCGACCACTGGATTCTGATAGGCGCAACGATTATCTTTGCGCTAGTGTCTCAATTTGTATCGCCTTTTCAGCTAAATATTCTGACGACGATGCTCTATTGGGCATATCTCGGCACCGCATGGAATATCATGGGTGGCTACGCGGGGCAATTCTCGTTTGGTCACGCAGCATTTTTCGGCATTGGGGCGTATACATCAACTGTAATGTACATTGATTTTGGCATTTCGCCTTGGATTGGTATGGTCGCTGGCATGGTCTTGGCGGCACTGTTCGGCGCATTCACTGGCTGGCTGACCTTCCGTTTTGGTGTCAAAGGACACTTTTTCGCGCTGGCGACGTTTGCCTTTGCCGAAATGCTACGCCTCATTGCGCAAGATAGTGATTTCGTCAATGCGTCGATTGGCTTGCAATTTCCGATTATCGGTGGCGATTCGTGGGCATTGATGTTCTTTGAAGAAACAGCTATCAACTACTATTACCTGATTTTAGGCATGCTGGTGGTCTGTACGCTGGTGAGCATCTGGATTTACCAGAACAAAATCGGCTTTTACTTGCAAGCTATCCGCGAAGATGAAGATGCGGCGGCGGCATTGGGTGTCGATGCGCTCAATTATAAGATTATCGCGGTGGCAATTAGTGCGGCACTGACGGCGGCTGGAGGGACATTCTTCGCTCAACGCTTCGGTTTCATTGACCCGATGCTGGTCTTTGGCGTAGCTGTCTCGATTGATATTCTCCTACGCCCGATTTTCGGTGGCTCTGGCACAGTATGGGGTCCATTGGTGGGCGCACTCTTGCTAACACCGCTGGAAGTATTTACCCGTGCGCTGAAAGATAGTCCGCCTGCGTTCTTGAGTTTCATTGAGGGGCGTTCTGGTACAGACGTAATGCTTTTCGGCATAATTGTGATTGTTGTCGTCATCTTCATGCCGGATGGTGTGGTGGGTACAGCAACCAACTGGCTTGACCGTCTGCGTAATCGAGAAACACCGCCCTCCCCTAACACACCACAGGAGGCATCCGCATGAGCTTATTGCAAATTGAAAATGTGACGAAACGCTTTGGTGGCTTGGTCGCAGTGGATAACGTATCGTTTGAGATTCACGAAGGCGAAACACTCGGCTTGATTGGACCCAACGGCGCGGGCAAAACGACGCTGTTCAATAGTATCAGTGGCACATATTCACCAGAAGAAGGCGAAATCCGTTTCGATGGTGCATCTATCAAGGGACATGAACCACACGCCATTGCGCAGGGTGGATTGGTGCGGACGTTCCAAATCGTGAAGCCATTCTCTGGCTTAAACGTCGTCGATAATGTGAAAGTCGGTGCGTTCATGCGTACTAGCAATCCCCGCGAGGCAGAAGCAAACGCCCGCGAAATCATCGAGGTGGTGGGGCTTGCACCGATGGCAGACCGTTTAGCGAAAAATTTAACGACGGCTGGGCGCAAACGCCTAGAACTCGCACGCGCCTTAGCAACCCGTCCGCGTTTGCTCTTGCTAGATGAGGTGATGGCTGGCTTAACACCAACAGAGAGCCGTCAAATTGTGCAGGTCATCAAAGACATCAAAGTACAGTTTGACCTTTCGCTACTGGTTATCGAACATGTTATGCAAGCGGTGATGTCGCTCAGTGACCGTATTGCTGTGTTGCATCATGGACAACTGATTGCCATCAATAAGCCGGATATTATCGCCAGTGATAGTGCAGTGATTGAGGCGTATCTCGGAAAGGAATTTGAATTTGCTGACCGTTGAGAATTTACAAGCTGGCTATGCCGATGTGCAGGTATTGTTCGATGTGTCGCTGGAAATCAACAAAGGCGAAACGGTTGCCCTGATTGGCGCGAATGGTGCTGGCAAAACGACTACGATTAAGACCATTTCTGGCTTGCTCAAGAGTCGGGGCGGGCGCGTGACCTACGATGGACAAGACATCACCAAATGGGCATCGCACAAAATTGTGGAAGCCGGGTTGATTCAGGTAGCTGAAGGACGCAAGCTCTTTTCTGGCTTAACCGTACAAGAGAATCTGGAACTCGGTAGCTTCCTGCCCCATCTACGCGGAAGACGCGCCGAGAACATGAAATATGTGTATAGCTTGTTCCCGCGTCTGGAAGAACGTAGCACACAAATTGCTGGCACGCTCTCCGGTGGGGAACAGCAAATGCTCGCTATTGGACGCGCCCTCATGTCTGAGCCGCGTGTGCTGATGCTGGATGAACCGTCACTTGGACTTGCGCCGATGCTCGTGCAGGGCATCTTTGATGTAGTCGAGCGTATCAACCAAGAAGGGACAACCGTGCTGATTGTCGAGCAGAATGCTGTGCAGACGCTCCGTATGGCACAACGCGGGTATGTCATGGAACACGGCAAAATCATCTTGTCTGGCACAGGCGAAGAATTGCTCCAAGATGAGCGCATCCGTACAGCCTATTTAGGACTTTGACATGCCCAGCTTCGATATGTCTACCCTCACCAAAAAGCAATCCTACAAGCTGATGACAGGCGCGATTGTGCCACGTCCGATAGCGTGGGTCAGTACGATAAGTGCGGACGGTGTGTATAACCTTGCGCCGTTCAGTTTCTTCAATGGCGTTGCCGTAATGCCCCCGACGATTGGTTTTAGCATTGGCTTAGATGACGATGGCTTCAAAGATACGTACAATAATTTGATGGCGAACCGTGAGTGTGTGGTCAATGTGGTGACTGACCCGACAGCCCTAGCGATGAACACCTCAGCAAAATCTTTCCCGCCCGAAACCGACGAATTTGCTCAAGCAGGCGTCACCCCCTTGGCATCAGAAAAAGTCGCCCCACCCCGCGTCGCCGAAAGCCCGATTCAATTTGAATGTACACTGAACCAGACAGTCACACTCCAAAATGAACTCGGACGCACAGACCTCATGCTCTGTACAATTGTCATGACGCATGTACACGAAGATGTTTATGCAGGCGACCATAAAATTGACCCGCACGCTTATCCAGCAGTCGGGCGCATGGGTGGCACGTTTTATATCAACAGTGACCATCTCTTTAACATGACACGCTATCATGCCATTGAGGGCGACAAAGATGTGTGAGGTACGGTCAGCTATTAGCTATCAATACATATCGTTTCAATAGAAGTCAGTTTTTGAACATATTCTTGATTAACTATATTTCCAGAAGTCGATGGATGCACCGTTTCCTATTGCAATCGTATTGCCAACAGGTAAGAAGGTAAAAGGCTCTCGACTTTTCACTTTGAGTTTCTGAAAAACTGTGCCGTCTGCTGTATTGTATAATTTTATATGTGGTGGTTCGCACACCGCAATATACCGTCCATCATGTGAAATTGAAACGGGACCCGGATCAGGTGATGTCATAAAATCCCATTCTGGTCCAAACCATCGTATCAGTTCGCCTGTTTTGCCATCCAAAACAAAACAAGAACCCTTTGCACCATGAATGCTGGCAGCAACATAGCTACCATCAGGTGTCATAGCCATGGCATTTACCTCGCAGGGTGTACCCGTACAATCTCCTTCAGATGGAAACTGCCCCTTAATAAATTTAGGGTCACTCGAAACATCCCAAATGCCTACAAATATCCCACCAATGGCTAGTCGTTCTCCTGATTGGGATACAGAAAGGTCAAGAGGCATATACAACTCAGGTATTTGAGTTGTAGATAGTCGATTTAGTTTCCAATCGTAAATGATGAAACTGTATCCATCTAATAAGCCTGCAAAAATCCGACGATTCTGTTTATCAACACATACACCTCGAACATCACCCGGATAGTCTTCAGCTACTATCTCGCCTGAACCAATATCGTAAATAACGATACCTAATTGTGGCTTCTGAGCATGAGGTGACGGAATAACGGCTGATACAACAAGTTGCTCTTGGTTGACGAAATCTGCGTCGAATATCACTAGAGGTTTGATTAATTGTGAAACAGCCCCTTTTGTATGATAAACACGAATCCCATTATTAACGTGATATATAAGGAGCATTGCCCCGTCATCAGAAAATTTTATCCTAGACGTAGG
>JBCBKJ010000161.1:0-8938 GCA_038522085.1 Chloroflexota bacterium | reverse complement strand
CGCATACTTTATTTATAGATAGTGGACATAGCTTAGTGGTTGTCCCAGAAATTAAGGACTGGAGTTTCCTATCTACTTATTATTATGAAAAAGGGGAAGTTGCAGATAGACGTAACAATAATGGTGCAGAGTATAAAGCGCTAGGCATACGCATTGCTCAGGCACTTTCAGAGAAGGAACCAGATAATTTTCATTTCTTAGTCAAATACGCGCAACTTCTGCGCAAGAATGGGAACAATAAGCGGAGTGTCGAGATTTTTCGGAGTTCGGCTGCAAATATTGCACGTAAATTTGATCGGGCAGTCTATTCTGAGTGGGCAACTGCTGAGGGGGTTGAGAAAAATTATTATTTGAATGTTTGGTTGGGGGGAATTGCTCTTGCAGATAAAATTGAAAAGAAACCACTCAGAAATCAGTATGACCGTGTAAAGATTTCATTGAATGGTATGTCTACGGCTTTGTATCGGCTGTGTATCAAAACACAAAGTACAACTTTCTTTAATGCGTCGTTAGCTGACACACAGCTTGGATTAGATGTCAAACGCACAAAAAGGACAGACAGAGTCCGAACGCATGAGCAACTATTGAAATTGAATAAACATTTAAAGCAGGCAAAGGACACCAAATTTGATAACCAAACTGCGCTTCAAATTTTGGCTAGAGGTATCGTAAAAGCATGGGAAAAGCGCGAGGTTGATTTGGTGAAAGCAGTCCCCGCTGCAAATACACTTTCGTTTAATGAACTAGCCACGTTTTTTGGAACGGAATATTAGTTAATGACATTCAACAAAGGTGAGAATGTATCATCACTGGCAGCAGGTGATTACCTATAAAATAGTCCCATATAGATACACAAATTCGCTGACAGGTTGTTTCACTGATGGTAGACTGACTGCCTTAATATATTGTGTATCACACTTACATTAGAGGACATCGCCATGAGTAACACCATTGAAGCCCCGCATTATAGAGCGGGTTTTCGTGCCATAATGAGTTCGTTTATACACTTATCGTTCGATTTCAACGTTATTGGCATCGAAAATTTGATTGAGCCCCCTTTTTTATTGACTAGTAATCATTTACACCATGCGGATACCCCTGCGTTTGCGACTGCGATGCCGTTTGAAATGTATGGCGTGGGCGCGAAGAAGATTCAGCATACTTGGTTGGGCAAAATTTTCTCGTTGGGGAGTGTTGTTTGGGTAGAGCAGACCGAAGCGGAGATGCAGACTATCAAGCAGATGATGAAGGTGGTCAAGGCGGGTCATACGCTGGCATTGTATCCTGAGGGGCATCGTGCCAAGCGACCTGGCATGTTGCAAGCAAAAGAGGGAACCGCCTTCGTTGCGAACCGACGGGATGTGCCGATTGTGCCAGCCGCGATTACTGGCACGCATCTGTTCATGAAAAAAGTGCGTCCCAAAGTAACGCTGACAGTTGGTAAGCCTTTCAAATTGCCGTCGCACCGTGCCAAAGATGAGGAGCTAAAATTTTATACCGAGTATCTGATGTGTGCGATAGCGAGTATGCTCCCAGAGGATTATCATGGTTTTTATGCGGGTAATCCGTTGATTGAGCGGATACGCTCGCACGGTACAGGCTTGATAGATACCTTGATTGAGCAGGGTGATTTCACGACCTATTCGGGCTAATGTAAGTTTCGGCAAGTTCTAAAAAATAATATACAGTTGTATTTGAGTTTATCGCCACGCAATGAATTACGTGGCTAGTAAAATCTATTATCCCGCGCTGGGCGGATTTAAATCCGCGTCAGCGCCAAAAATGGGTGTAGTAGCCGATGATTTAAATCATCGGCGGTGACGTTAGAGCAGAATATCTATCACGATTCCAATATGATTTTTGCTAAAGTTTATGGACAATGCCTGCATTGTCCCTACTTCTTGTGCTTATTAGAGACATGACAGCATCGCATCCGCTGTGTATAAAAGCTATCGTCTACGTTTTTCTATGGTGCTACCAAACCACCATCACGCCCCAAAGCGTGTTCATTAGAGTAACTACATCGTGCAAATTGCCCAATTTATCTTCATGACTATTTGACAAGTTTTTTGTTTTAGTTTATATTGAGTGTAATCCGAAACGTTTCGGATTTATGTTGAAATAATAGTTTTGTGTTTTTTGATGCGAATAACTTTAAAAGATGTTGCTAAACAATCTGGGTATTCTGTAACAACTGTTTCGCGTGCATTGAACAACTACGATGATGTCAACGCGGAGACACGGGCGCACATTATGTCGATTGCCGATAATTTAGGCTATCAACCGAACCTCAATGCTCGTCAGTTACAGGGGCGCAAGACCAACACGATTGGTCTGGTGATGCCACCGCCGTCACACACACGAGACGATGATTTCTTTAGTTTGCTCATTAAGGGCATTATCTACGAAGCCGCGCAACATGGGTACGATGTGCTAACGAGTGCCGACCCGCAAGGCAAAGATGGGCTAGAGATTTATCAGCGTTTGGTAGGTGGACAACGGGTAGATGGCATGATTGTAGCGCGGACGTACCGCAAAGATGCACGGCTGGCATATCTAAGTGATGTGGATTGTCCGTTCATTGTACATGGGCGTACTGCCCCCGATGAAGTGAACCATTTCCACTATATAGATGTGGACAGTCAGCGTGGCATCTATTTAGCAACTCAGCATCTTATCACACAAGGACATCAACATATTGGCATCATACTCCCGATGGCATCGCTTGCTTTCACGCCCTATCGTTTGAATGGGTATAAGCAAGCACTCTCGGAAGCTGGCATGCCGTTCCGCGAAGATTACGTCGTGCATGGTGAATTGACGTATGAGAGTGGGCGTGTTGGGGCAGGGCAATTGCTCGACCAGCATGCAGACATGACGGCGATGGTTGGCTGTAACGATTGGATGGCACTGGGCGCGATGGCAACTGTCACGGCGCGGGGTTACACAGTCGGCGAGGATTTCGCACTTACGGGCTATGATGATGTTCCGGCGGCACGCCATGCAGACCCGCCTTTGACGACGGTGCGCAGTTCGATTCATGATTTTGGGGAACGGCTGACGCGCCAACTGATACGTATTATCCAAGAGCGTCCCACATCTTTTTACCAATATTTACACCAACCCGACCTCATCATCCGAGCGTCGAGTGGGGCAGGTGGATGAAGAAAGGAGCGCGATGGGTTGATATGTTGTCAATTGGGTTTCGTTTCTAGCACAAAATGATTTGGCATTGCAGACAACATAGATGTTGTCTTTACGATGAGCTAAATAGTCGTTATATATGCAAACGAAACTATCGTACTCAGTTTTCACACTTAACTTTTTTACTTTTATGGAGGAATCCAACTTATGCGTAAGATGCAAAAATCGCTGGCAATTATCGTGATGCTGGCAATCGCAATTAGCGTTTTCGTTGTGCCAGCAACGGCACAAGATATGACTGAAGTTACGTTCTGGACAAGTGAAGTTCAGCCAGAACGCCTTGAAGTGCAAGAAGGTATCGCGGCAGCATTTGAAGCGGCAAACGAAGGCGTCGATGTGGTCATCGTGCCAGTTGAAGAAAACGAAATGCCGAACTTGATGGTTGCAGAATTGGCGGCTGGTACGCCACCGGATGTTATTTTGCACTCGGTACAATTCAGCGCGGCATGGGTAAACGACGGCGCGCTTGACCCCGTAGCAGCTACAGCACTAATCGACGAACTCGGCATAGATACGTTCAGTTCCGGTGCATTGGCATTGGCAGATATTGGCGACGGTCAGTATGCGTCCGTACCATCCGATGGTTGGGGACAACTGCTCCTTTTCCGTGCTGACCTATTTGAAGCAAACGGACTTGCCGCACCAGATAGCTATGAAAACATCCTCGCAGCTGCACAAGCTCTGAACGACCCAGACAATGGTTTCTTCGGCTTCTGTGGTCCAAATGCACCAGACCAAGCCTACACATGGCAGACCTTTGAACACATCGCACTGGCAAACGGCGCGAGCTTCGTTGATGCTGATGGTAATATCACCTTCGATACGCCAGAAATGCAAGAAGCGATGGCATTCTACAACGAACTGATGTCCACTGGTGGTCAGCCAGAAAGTGGTTGGTTCTGGGATCAAACCCGTGCGAATTACATGGGTGGCAACTGTGGTATGACGATTTGGTCTCCGTTCATCCTTGATGAAATGGCTGGCTTGCGTGATAGCGCGTTCCCAAGCTGTGCAGAATGTGAAGACAATCCAGCATTCGTCGCTGAAAATACAGGTTTCGTTGGCGCGTTCACTGGCTATAGCAACGATGTACCTGCAGCATGGGGTAGCACCTTCAACTTAGGTATCAGCCCAGATGCATCCGACGCGGCTGTTGACTTCGCTCGTTACTGGTTTGCAGAAGGCTATTTGGATGCACTCGGTATTGCACCAGAGGGTAAATTCCCGATGCGTACGGGTACGGCAGATGCACCAAACTCATTTGTTGATAGCTGGGCAATGCTCGATGTTGGTGTAGATCGTCGTGCGCCACTGTCTGATTTCTACAGCGAAGAAGACCTCAGCACTATCGTGAGTGGTTCTGAAGGCTACACCCGTATGGGCTTCGATGAAGGCTACCCAGCACTCGCAAGTGCCGTTGGGTCACAGTTCTTCATCCAAGAGAATTTGGTCGCTTACCTCAATGGCGAATTGACCGTTGAAGAAGCCGCCGAAGAAATTCAGTTCGCAATCGAAGATTTGCAACTGGAACTCGAAGATAACTAAGCATTTTCTGTAAGGCTGTGCCTGCTCTGTGTAGTTTGCGGAGCGGGTACGGCTTTTTTGTATAACAATATTTTTCCCAGACGATACATTCATACATCATCCAAATGACGCACCCTAGCGTTAAGTAGAAATGAGGGTGGCATGGTATTTGAACTATTATTATGGCTATTGATTGGTGGCGTGCCGGGATTTTACGCCTTTTTCTTACGAGGATACGACACACGACTAGGCATTGCGCTAGGGGCATTTTTGGGCGCGGCTGTCGGGGTCGGCGGGATACGAGTTGGTATCATCGCAAGTCCGTTGAGCGCAGTCGTGACGATTGTTGGCTTGCTGGCGATTGCGATGTTGCTCCTGCCGGATTTGCTTGGTGGCAATCTCGATAAACTCAAAACTGGTGACAAAAGCAAAGACGGGCTATCCAGCGACCAAAAACGCTATGCGACCTTTGCTGGCGCAGTGGTGCTAATACTGTTTTTGCTGGTGGGCTTGAACCCGCCAACACTGATGGGAACAGATGCGCCGTTTTGGGGTATTGAAGTCTGGATTTCTACCGGGCTGGCGGTCATTTTGCTGATGGCGATTGCCTATTATGCCACTGAATCCAAAACACGGGTGCGCATGATACCGACCTCGATTGCGTTGTTGGCGGCTGTCATTGTCGTGACACTGGCATTTTTTGGCTGGATTGTCAATTCGATTGCGGTGTCGTTCATTTTGCTAGTGACGCTCATCGGCTTGATTTACTTCATTCCGCGTGGTGCTTATGATCAACAACAATCCACTGAACAGCGTACAGGCAACCTCGCTTACGCGCTGACGCTCCCTACCATTTTGATTGTCTTCGGCATTGTCGTTTTCCCTGTTGTCTGGAACGTGATTTTCAGCTTTCGTGATATTCAGGTGCGCGATTTGCAAACTGTTGAACTGTTCAGCTTCGAGGGTGCATCGCTGGAGAATTATCAAGCACAGGTTGGCTTGCGTTTTGATACCGTGCCGTGTGAGATGGAAGAAGGCAGTAGCGAATGCCTCACCGATGAAGATGGGAATATTCAGTACGTGAATCCACGCCGTTTCTTCGATGATTATCGCGGTTGGCGCGAATTAACGGGTATCAATCAGGGGGATGAACGGCTTGCTATCGGTGCGCAAGACGAAGAATTTTATCCGATGATTTTCCGCACAATTTTCTACACGCTTGCAAGCACGGTACTAGCGATTCTCTTCGGTTTGATTGCCGCCTTGATTGTACGCGAGACATTCCCGGGACGGGCAGTATTCAGGGGCTTCATTCTCTTTCCGTATATCGCGCCTGTGATTTCGGTTGCCTTTGTGTGGGATGCCTTGTTGCGACAGCGAGGCTTTATCAATGGCTTGTTCGGCACGAATGTCGATTTTCTGGGAACACGCGATTCGTTCTTGGGCGTAGCGATTCCTTTACTTGTTGTGATTTTATTCCAGACATGGCGCTATTTCCCGTTTGCGTTCTTATTCTTGCTGGCACGCTTACAGGCGATTCCTGACGATATTTACGAAGCGGCGAAAGTTGATGGGGCTGTGCCGAGTCAACGTCTGTGGTTCATCACATTGCCGCAGTTGCGTTCGGTATTCGGGACACTGTTCTTACTGCGCTTTATCTGGACGTTCAATAAATTTGATGACATTTTCTTGCTCACAGGTCCTATCGAACAGACGAAAGTGATACCGATTCAGATTTTCGAGGCGTTGTTCACCGAGAACAATGTCGGGGAAGCGAGCGCGATTGCGATTATCATGGCGCTGGTGCTATCGGTCATTCTAGCAATTTATTTCCGTTATTTCTTAGTGGATGAGGTGTAAGCATGGCACAATCACAGAGCGAATGGTCACGCGAAGATTTTGAGACGAATGTCGCCTATTGGGTGCGCTGGGTGCTGATTGTGTTCTTTGCGGTGGTGACGATTTTCCCGTTTTACTGGATGGTCAACCTGAGTATGCGGACAGCCGCCGATGTGCAGACCAATCCGACGAAGTTATATCCGTCTATGGAAGACATCCGTACTACGATGCACCCTGTCGGCTGTTGGTTGCGCTTTGGCACGGATGAACTCGAAGAGAATCCAAATCTGCCAGAAAATTGTGTCAATGTGTTCAGTCAGAGTAGCTTCACGATTGTGTTGGCAGAGCAGGGTTTCCCGCGTTTCATCGGCAATAGTTTGGTGCTGGCGGGTATCACGGTTGTGCTGACGCTGTTGTTAGCGATTCCGGCGGCATATGCGATTACGCGCTTAGATTATATGGGGCGCAATCTGATGTCGTGGGGCATTTTGCTGATTTATATGTTCCCTGCGATTGTGTTGGCGATTCCCTTGTTTGTTGTTTTCACACGGACAGGCTTGCGGGGTACAGTCGAGGGCTTGGTAATTGTCTATCTATCAGGGACTTTGCCGGTGGCGCTGTATATGTTGCGCAGTTACTTCGTGACGATTCCCAAAGACCTTGAAGAAGCCGCGTTGATAGATGGTTGTACGCCCCTTGAGGCAATGTGGCGCGTGACGATTCCGTTGGCGACGCCTGCGATTGCTTCTGTTGCACTCTACACGTTCATGATTGCATGGAATGAATTTTTGTATGCTTTCTTGTTCTTGGTTACTGAGCCTGTGCGCTGGACATTGCCGTTGGGCTTGCAACGCTTGAACGACCAAGAAGTGCCTGTCACGGCATTGATGGCGGGCTCGCTGATTGTCAGTGTGCCAATTATCGTGATTTTCTTCTTCTTTGAGCGCTTCCTGACGCAAGGTTTAACAGCGGGGGCGGTGAAGGGGTAGGGAGTGTTTTCGCCACACAATGAATTACGTGGTTAGTAGATTCCCAAGTTGTTGGACGCGCTGTTGCGCGTCCCTACATAAATGATATTGTAGGGACATCCGACGGGATGTCCATCATTTCTAAATTTTCTAAAACCATAGATATTTTTGTGTTTGGTAGCTAGACAGCGGACAACATAGATGTTGTCCCTACGGAATGCAATTATATGATCCAAAAATGAAATATAATTCTTTACGTCGTCGGGCGAACACATAGGTTCGCTCCTACTCACAGGTTTGTTTTGTAGGGGAGTGCCTGCGTGCGCTCCCGAAAGCATACGACGTGTTTGCTATATATCGCTAAAGGACGAACATATCATGCTCTTTGATTTAGAGGGCTATCGGCTACGGAAACTCGACCCTGCGCAGGGGACAAAACCGCTCGATTTTGGGGGTGGGGGCGTCAATGGGAGCATCAATCTCGATGGGCGTTTCATCGCTATCAATAGCTACCATCCCGAACATGGCATCGTCACGCTGACGAGTGTGCCACCCTTCCCTGATGCAGACCGTTACGACCAAGCGAAAGTGCGTGCCTATCGTAAATCGTTGGTGACGAACGCGGGTTTTGGCTTGGCATTTGAGCAAGACATCATCGAGCGCGAATATTACTTGATAGAAGATGCTGTGCCGTTTTTGCGCTTCACGCTGGCAGATGGCACGGTTGCAGAGTGTGTGACGCTCACAGATGATAAATGGGTTCGCCAAATGTGGCGTACAAGCCAACGGACTAAGGGCAAAGCAACTGGAAACGTATGGTTGATGCGTAGTTCCTACACACAATTGACTGAGGGTGGCATATTGCCTATGCCATCAGTAAAGACGATTTTGATTCCACATAATGAAAGCCAATGCTTTTTGCGTAATGATGCTTTGAACCGTTTTGCATCAATTATTGGTTTCACTGATTTTGAGGATACAGACTCCGATGGTCTTAGGCTTAATCAAGATATTGAAGTTGAGGAAAATTTTGAGGTTGGGTTGGTTATTGCATGGTCAAAGAAAAAACCAACACAATCTGATTTCTTGGAAACACTTAAAAGTACGTTGGATATTTATCGTGCTGAACTGCCGGAATCAAACAATTTAGTGACGAAGCGTGCTTATATTTATGGTAGTTATTGTTCTATAGACACACACATTGAATATACAAATTGTATACTCACAGACCACATGATTCTGCCTTTGTCGTGGACACGCGATGCACACTATGTTGTACTCGCCCTCAATCAGATTGAGTGGGTTGGATTAGAATCTCAGGGCTATATTTCGTGGCTCAAAGATATTGCATGGCGTGGGACATTCTGCAAATATTTTCAACGTCCGAACAATAGAGCTTTGCC
>JBCBKJ010000160.1:0-8953 GCA_038522085.1 Chloroflexota bacterium | reverse complement strand
TTTAACCTCCTGACAAGCATGATTCAAGATCGACCTATGGCGTATCAAAATTGAGATTACCCATATGTTGACCGCAGATTAGGCATTCACCGTGCGCAAAATGTGAGTTATTTCCTGTTGGGATAATGACCACAGACTACCTAATGAGGCGTATCATAGAAATAAACGTATAGGTAGGAGGCTATATAATGGCGAAATCAAGACAAACTGCCAATATTTTACGCTATGTGGCGCGGGGGGTGTTATTACTCGTCGCAATTTTCTGGTTTATCTTCGCTCTTTTGTCAGGCGCAGAAGGTTATGGTGGCGGTTTATGGGGTGTGCTTCGCAATAGCATTAATGCACTGCCATGGCTTCTGCTCTTTGTATTCGTGTATGTGGCTTGGAAACAAGAAATGGTTGGCGGTATCCTGATAATCGGGATGGGTATTTTTACCATTTTCTTTTTCCAATCATATCGCTATTTAGTTGTCTTTTTCGGAGTATCCGTTGCCCTCATCACATTGGGTCTGATGTTCGTTGGAAGCTGGTATTTGCGACAAAAACGGTGAGCGCAGTGTCATTCTAGGCTATCGTTGTTAACCTAGTGACCACGTTCTAAGTGTATACACTATGCGTGAGATATTAGGACGTGGGGATGATCACATTGGTGGCTGGTAAAGTGATGGTGAATACGCTACTAGTCTTGATAGCGCTATCCACTGCCACTACCCCACCATGTAAAATGGCATATCTAGCAGGTTTGCGACAAGCGCATCGACAGAGAGATTATTCTGTTCAGCACGTTGCTGTAGACGCTCAAGTATTTGAGGACTAATTGTTGGCTTTGGCATCATTACAACTCAAAGAAGTTATAGGTGGTTATGTTTTTGCGAAATACTGTGTGACGTATCGCATAACATATCTTCATAATAACACGAGGTCTTAGTCTAATAGTTAATGAAATTGGAAACACCAACAAATGAGGGAAAACCCTAAAATAAAAAGCATGTGCAAGATCCTCTCACACATGCTTCCATGATATATGATGATTTTGGCTCAGCGAATTAGAGCGCGTTTTCTCTGTACCATGTCGCAGTACGGCGCAAGCCCTCATCGAAATCTACGATGGGGGCAAAATCAAGCAGGTCTTGAGCGCGGCTAATGTCTGCTTGTGAGTGTAGAATATCGCCAGCACGGGCAGGTTCATGGATAGCTTGAATGTCGGTATCGAGCGCGTTATTGATTGAATCGACCAACTGCAACAGTGATTTCACTTCGCCTGTTGCGAGGTTCATCATCTTGCCAGCCGCGTCCGGTGCTTGGGAAGCGAGTATGTTGCCATGCACAATATTATCTATATAAGTAAAATCGCGGGATTGTTCACCTGTCCCGTAGATAATCGGTTGTTTGCCCTCTAACATGCGCGTGATGAAAATCGGAATCACTGCCGCATACGGTGAATCGGGGTCTTGGCGTGCGCCAAAAACATTGAAATAGCGAAGCGCCACTGTTTCTAAATCATAGACTTCGTTGAACGCCAGCGCGTAATATTCACCAGCTAATTTTGCGACACCATATGGCGAAATCGGCGCGGGGACGATGCCTTCGTGTTTGTATTCGCCAGGCGCATCCCCATAAGCAGCCGACGATGCCGCATAGACGACCCGTCGCACACCTCTATTACGCGCCGCATCTAGCACATTGACAGTACCTGTCACACAATGTTCATTACTGAGGCGCGGATTATCGACACTCATTGGCACGCTTGCTAATGCCGCTTGATGAAAAATAACCTCTGCGCCATCGAAAATAGGCAACAGTGCGTCATAGTCTGTGATGCTCACCTCATGAATGGTTAGGTCAGCATCCAATTTTTCTAGATGTGCTAGATTATCGCGTGAACCAGTGATGAGGTTATCCACCACACGGACTTCGTTGCCTTCTTTTAGCAAACGTTCTGCAATATGCGAGCCAATGAAGCCTGCCCCACCTGTTACAACATAGGTTGTCATGCCCTACCCCTCCTAAAATTCGTGTGTAATAAAGTCGATATTTAACGATTTTTCTTCTTGTATGACAGATTTTCCATCATCACCAGTAAAGATGCGTTATCACTTGTGAAATTAACAACATCAAAATTAGCATCTGTCAAAATGCGTATTGCTGTTGTCAGATTATTATAATTACCCGTCATGCTAGTATCTGTAACGATGATATACGGATAGGTAATGCCAAAGACATCATCTGGATTATCGACAATCTCTTTGGCTCTAATAGTTTTGCTCTCATCGAGTTTCATAGTGTTTATTCCATTTCATTTTTACGCTGGAACGATAAATTTTTGCACATGACCAGCACGGTTGTCGTATCACCTGTGAAATTGACAACATCAAAATTAGCGTGTGCGAGAATTTCTAGGGCATCAATCAACTTATCGAATTTGCCAGAGTAAGCCGTATCTGTGACCATGATGTAGGGGCGTGTAATCGCCTCTACAGCCCGCGGACTATCGACAATATCTTTTGCTTTGATGACCCTGCTATCGTCTAATGCCATATTATCATTTTCCTAACGCCGTTGGTTTTTGATACTTAGCACGAATCCACCACATACTCAGCCATAGTAACCCTAGCACGACCAGTGCAAAGACGCCAATCCGAAAGCCATACATCGCTGGTACGATGCTCACTAAGAAGCCAATCCCGCCGAATAAGAGGCAAGCACCGTATAGAATCAGCAAGGTTTGCCGTGCATTGAAGCCAAGCGCCATCAGACGGTGTGAGGTATGGTCGCGTCCGCCTTCGGTTGGTGAACGCCCTTCTTTCAACCGTGTCCAGACAACCAAGTTGATGTCAAAAATAGGAAGCGCAATCACCAGCAAAGGAATCATCCATGTGACACCCAACGGTTGAGTCGCAAAATTGAGTTTGATAGCGAGCGTTGCCAGCAAGAAGCCCAATGGCAATGCGCCCATATCGCCCATGAAGGTGTTACTAGGCGCGAAGTTATACGCCAGAAAGCCCACTGCACTGCCCAAAATCGCCGCCGCCAACATCGAGACGAGTATCTGTCCTTGCAAGAACGCAATCGCCAAAAACCAGCCAGCCGCAATCGCGGATAAGCCAGCCGTCAAGCCATCCATGTTATCTAAGAAATTAGTCGCGTTGGTCAGGGCGACAATCCACAAGAGGGTAATCGGAATATCCAAGAGTGCAATACCAAGCAGGCGAATCTGAATGCCATACAGCACAATAATCCCCGCCGCCAGAAATTGCATCCCGAAACGCAAGCGCCACGATAGGTTATAGCGGTCATCGAACATCCCCACGACCACCAAAATGCCTGCCCCACTGATAATCGCTAGCAATTCTTGGATGTGTTGTGGGGGACTGAATAGAAAAATAGACAGCGCCAGCGCGACAAAAATCGCTAGCCCGCCCATCATCGGTTTATTGTCTTTGTGTGTTTTGCGTGCCACGTTCGGCTTATCGACAACGCCAAAGCGCATCGCAATCTGCCGTGACAAAGGCGTAAACCCCAGCGACATCGCAAAGCCCACTATCATAATTGGTATTGCTTGTAATGTGGTATCCATGGCGCATAGTATAGTGGTGAGTGCGTAAAACGTAAAAGGTCAAATCAGTAATAGCGTGTAATCATCAATTGCTGGGGATTTAAATTCCTAGCTACAAGGATAGAGAATAAATATATAACACGAGATGCAACTTTTTTCATTTTTATACGTATAGTACGATAGAAAGCACACGAATATATAGGAACACACGGAAGAAATATGTCACGATTAACTCGTTTTATACTGTCACAAATTGTCTGGATTTTCGCTGCTGGTTGGCTGATGCTCAATGCTGATTGGATTGGTTTCCAACCACCTAATGAAGGCTTGATAATTATCAGTCTAGCCGTCGGATTTACGCTGTTTATCAACTTGCTCATCTGGTTCAGAGAAGGACTATTCAGTGCCTTCCGTGATTCGACCTATGCCGATGAACGCGAGTATCAGGCACGGCGAGAGAACAACACGCCACCCATAGATAACACCGAAAAACGCAAACGTGACCGTATCGACGCGGTACTACGTGACCTGAGTGACGATGACCTTGTGCGCTTGCGAGAACGCCTCGCTACCGGACACATT
Source organism: Chloroflexota bacterium (assembly GCA_038522085.1). Lineage (GTDB taxonomy): Bacteria > Chloroflexota > Anaerolineae > Aggregatilineales > Phototrophicaceae > JAUZRW01. The sequence continues at coordinate 4,815 of JBCBKJ010000160.1, read as the reverse complement.
GACGACGAGTTACTCTATGACCGCGTGGTAGGCGACGATGGCGAGTTGGTGCGTCCTATGCAAAATGAGCTTGGCTATTGAGGAGTGTATTGCATGCGGATTACATGGATAGATGAGCATATTTGTGGCAGTGGGATTCCCGTCAGCACAGATAATTTAGCCTCGCTGAAAGAGCAAGGTGTACAAGCGATTGTTACGCTGACTGAGCATCCGTTGACAGTACAGAAGGCTCTTACGCCACTCAATCGTTCCACTAAATTGTAACGCCCATTCTTTTTGCCATTTTAGTGATCCCAATCAGAGCGGCGATATTTATGGCTATAGAACCAACATAGAGTTTTTGGTCTGTTATTTCAAATAAAGGTAATATAACTATTGTTTCGATTTCCCCATATTCGGGGTGCTTCCATGTGAATTTTCCACCTCGGAATTTCTTAGGGTCTGAAACATTTACACCACCCATACTCCACAAGAGAGGAAATTTCCCAACAGATAAGCCAAAATGTTGGCGTAACATTCCGTGTATCTGCCACCTCCTATTCACAACGGGATTTTGCATGTCTGAATCTACTTCAATACTGATTCCAAAAGATTCGAATATTTCTGATTGTTCTCGCTTATCAAGCCTCGCAAATTCCTCGGGATTGAGTGAAAAGCGTTTGAAAACATATTCTTCAAAGTTGCTCTGTTGGAATTCCCTTTTAAAATATATCCTACTTGTGAGCGCACCTATAATTCCATCCACAATAGTTAAGCCTGTATCAGAGAGTAACTCAAACTCTCTGTCGCTGGTCACTACCAAAGGGAAATTACATTCTTGTGCTATTTGGAGTTTCGTTTCTATTCTCCATTTCCTTGACTCATCGAAACCCTTCTTGGGTACATATTCAGTACCGATATTTGACCCCTGCTGGAAACCATCAAACTCTATTCCCATTAATGGTCTATCATTGAGGTCGCATACTACATAATCTACGCTTGTCTTCAAGAGGTACTGAAAAACCGTATTTGAAACCTCACTTGGACTAATATCAAAAATCATCATGAATGGGAAGTTATGATAGATATTATACCTGTCTCCCCACTGCTTAATGATTCTATCGTAGTTTAATTTCTCGGATTTGCTCCCGAAAACATTACCTGATATTTTCATCACAGTTTCTGATTCCACACATTGTTTTTTGTCAATCATAACGGAAAAATAGCGCCCTTACATAAACAGTTAGGCATCGTTTATCTAGCGCGGGATGTCCGTAGGCTAAACCGATGCTTTAACCAGCACGCCCCCCGTTTTATACTGAGAGGCATAGTCGCCCAGATAATTAACGAGAGACAAGCTATGCAAGAAACGATTCAACACACACGCCAACAACTCGACACGGTTCACGCCGCCGTGCGCCCCTATATGCCCCATCTGTTTCAGCGCCTGTTTGGGAATTACGGGCTGATTTTCTTCTTCGTGCTGGCATGGAATCTGATTGTTCTGAATTTGATTGCCACTTATATCCCGTTTCCACAATCGACTATCGTGGTGCTGGGTTTTGCGGGTCCCCTGCTGATTCTGTATTACGGATGGCGCTTCATGGAAAGCCGTAATCACGCGACGGCGCTCTTTGTGCTGTACACGCAGTACAGTTCACAACGGCGGTCATTGCTGAACAAGCTCGAACAAGCCGAAAATGGTGTGCTAGACGATGATAATCCGCTCATTGTAGGGATTCAGCAACTCGAAGAGACAGCCGATAGTTTCCTCAATGCTGCTGATGAGAATAAGTTACAAGCTCAGGTGGCATAGATAAAAACATAGCTGGGGATTTAATCCCCAGCGACCTTGCAACTACTATTCACCTTTTACCTTTTCAATTTTCACCTGTATCTATCAATCTTTGAAAAAATCCCAGCTAAAACCCTCTGGTAAATTACCCATACCAGCAGGCTTAGGCGGTTCGTCGAGAGTATCAGTATCATTTGCAGATGATGCAGAGGCAACCGGAAGCGATACAGGCGTTGGACTGAGGTCGGGGTCAGCTTCCCCTGCTGATATGCTCGGGACACGTTCAACTTCACTGGTTGTGCGTCGCTCACGGATGATAGCGGGAGATGGTGAATACCATTGTTGTACAACAGGTGTCGCACGATTGCGAAAACGCTGTATCTGTGCCAAGACGACAATGCCGATTGCGCCTAAGCCCAAAAAGAGTGCCAGCGCGTTCATGATGATGCCAATTATCGGGAGCGAAATCACAGGGGCGACCAATGTTACGCCCAAAAGAAGCGCCGTGTATTGTAACCAGCGATGCTCATCGACATCATAACGTCCGAATATCAAGCGCATAGCCAAGCGACCAATGGCGATGCTCACCAACGCACGGCTGATAAAAATCGCCACAAAGTAAAAGACACTCGCCGCACCGATGTTGACTGCGCCAAAGGTAATCGCCACGCCCAGCACGACACCCTGCAAGCCCAAAATAAACAAGAAACCCAATAGCGACGCAATCAGCACCAGCACAATCAACACCACAGGAAAAGAGAGTAAAAAGCTCAACATGCCCACCGCGAGGCTTGCAAAGGGGCGCGAACGCAAATTATGCAGAGGATACTGTAGCCAGCCGTTTGCCAAAAAGAGCATGACTGCGCCGATAACTAGCAAGGTGCCAAAATCGCGTCCCAGTGCTTGCGCATAAATCGTAAATGTACCTGGTTCATCGAGTGTAGGAACGATAGTAGGTGGTGCTTCGTAATTTGCTGGTAGGAGCAAATCACCAGCTATCTCGCCTTCTTCAGGACCGCGATAACTCAGCAAGCCTGTGACGGTTGCTGTTTCACTGACAATCAAGCCTGGATTGAGTAAATTCACATCAAAGTTAAAGGGCAAAAGTAGCGTCTCTAATTGCGAACTCTCACTATTGGGGTCGCCGACAATCGCATACATATTGCCTGTCACATCGCCTTCAATGACGAGGGCTGACCCCCAAAAACTGACTTCACCTTGTACATCGCCACGCATGATGAGTTGGTAGCCGACATTCAGCACGCCATCACGGATTTGGGTGCGGTCAAAAAAGGTACTACTAAAAGTAACTGCTTTTACAGAACGCGCCGTCAAGACATTGCGAGGCGGATTGTTTGGCTCAATAGGCGGATTGTAGCGTAAGACTGCGCCACCATAATGAATGTCTTTGCCCACTTGTCCGGTGATGTCGAGTTGCCCGCCAACCAGATAGAGACTGCCTGTGACATGCCCGCTAATCGTCGTGCGTAATGCCGCACCGATAATATCGCCATCGACTATGCCTTCTATGTAGAGTTCTTCGCAGAGCGCAAACACATCGCCCACTACGCGCTCATCGGCATCGACACGGCACATATCCGCGCTGAATACCTCGCGTCCTTGTACAAGCATCGTTGGTATGAACAGCAAAACCAGCAATGTCCCTATCCATCTGTGCTTATGACGCATACATCACCTCAATAATAAGTCGGTAGCATGAGCATAATATCTCGCAAAGCAATGTCCGCATAGGCAGTCGTACTCTCAATTTAGTTAGATACTGTCATTTTAGCATGAGGTCAGTTGCAAAATGACCCGTTCTCATACAAAATGTTATACTATAGCGCATACCATCAACATAAGGACAAAATCGTGGCTGAAGACGATAAACAAGCACAGCAAAATCTCAATGACAATCTATCAGAAAATACAGATAGCGAAGACAGTGGGACAGTTATTAGACGCCCAAACAGAACGGGAGCGAAAATACAAACGTCCATGCTCAATATGCCGGACGATGCCCTACCCATGACAGACCGTGACCCGCAACCGAATGCACCGATGCTCACTGAAGGCTGGGCGGTTATTTTCAAAATTGGGGACAAGAAAAAAGTATTACCTATCGACAAGAATGTAATGATTGGGCGGGCTGTCGAAGGAGAAAGTGCAGATGGCGTACTCAATTTTGACCTGACCGATTTCGGCGCGTATCATTTTGGGGTATCGCGTAACCATGCCAAGCTCACATTCAGCGATGGTTATGTCTATTTGGAAGATTTAGGCAGTACGAACGGCACACGCATCAATGGCTTTCAGTTGACGGCTGACCAGAAATATCGTTTGCGGGATGGTGACGAAATCGAATTTGCGCGTTTACGCAGCGATATTGTGTTCAAAGCGCCGAATGCCTAAGCTCATATGACATCATCGCCAACCATCATCGTTGCCTCAAAGAATCCAGTTAAAATTGATGCCACCCGTATGGGCTTCTCGCAGATGTTCCCAGCATGGAAGCTAAGTGTATCGGGTATCAGCGTGCCGAGTGGGGTCACTGACCAGCCGATGACCAGTGCAGAGACATTACAGGGGGCTTTTAACCGCGCTCAAAATGCTGCTATCGAACAACCAACTGCTGATTTCACTATCGGGATTGAAGGAGGCATCGAACCGGATGCACAGGGGCGCTTGATGGTGTTTGCGTGGGTGGTGGTGCGGAGTGGGGAGCGCATCGGGCAAGCCCAAACAGGTGTTTTTTATCTGCCGGATGAAGTTGCCGAATTGGTGCGTGACGGACACGAACTCGGTCATGCAGATGACATCGTTTTCCAGCGCGATAATAGCAAACAAAATACAGGCAGTATCGGTATCCTCACAGATGATGCGATCACGCGCACGACTTACTATGTTCCGGCAGTAGTGATGGCACTGATTCCGTTTAAAAAACCTGATTTGACGTGGGGATGAGATAATTTATGATGCATACTTGTCACGCTGTCTAAGCATTAGGCTGTTTAATTTGATATTAGATAACACGTACTTCA
>JBCBKJ010000159.1:0-9052 GCA_038522085.1 Chloroflexota bacterium | reverse complement strand
GTTATATCTTCAAAGAGCGTCGATTCGCCATCAACTTCGGCATTGGCATCGAAGCCTGTCACGATTTCTAAATCGCCTTCCAAGACATTATCAGACAAATCTAGCACAGCGACCAGCTCGCCATTCACAACCAGAATACCTACATTATTATAAGCGCCTAGCTGGAAGTCATTTTCGTCGCCTTCGTCGTCTTCCCAATCCTCAACGAAGCCAGCATCAACGCGCTTGCTCTCGAAAACGCCTAAGTCAGAATCCCCGAAGCGCAACCACAATTCCCAGCGCCCACCTGGCTCAAAAATGAGATAGTATTCGAGGCTTTCTCCCTCGCGGAATAAGAAGCCATAATCCCAATTTTGCCCTTCATCTTCGTAATCATAAGGGTTGGTGATAGTCGCTTCGATTAAGAAGTTCGCAATCCCTTGGTCAAGACGGATGGTTTCGATAAAGCCATTTTCTGTATCATGGTCAATATCAAAATCATCTTCTTCATAGAGAATATCGCCATCTTGCCACTCTTTCATTTGGTCTTCTGCGTCATCGCCATCAACACCGGTGACATCGACCACTTCAAAATCGCTCTCGCTAACTTCAATCGTATATTCGCCTGTATCTCCGGTTGGTGAATTAATGAGCAAGCGATAGAAACCGGTACTTGGCAGGACGAACGATTCAATGAATGCGTCATCATCCTCGATTGAACTAACCTGCACAGGCGCTCCAAAGCTATCGTAAATGAGAATACGGGTGTCTACATTGTCGTCATCGCTAGATGCTTCAATATCTACGACCGTATCTGCATCGCCGAAATACCACCACTCATCAACTTGACTGCTAGAATCAAATTCGCCATCAGCCTCATCCCCAAGCAGGTTATCGCCTGGCACACCTAGCGCCCATAAAACGGCTTCACTCATATCGACAGGTACATCTTCTTCGCTAAAGCTACCGCCAATTTCAATCGAGATGAAAATATCGCCTGCTACCGATTTATCAGACAAATCGAGTTCGATCACTTCGTCATTGATAACGAGCAAGCCCTCATCCCCGGCGGTGATTAAGCGCACGCGGTTTTCTTCACCAGCGGTGAACACAAAATCAGTCATGATACCTTCATCAATCGTGTTGAAGTCGCCACCATCGCGCCATACTAAATCCCATCCACCGAACGAATTAATCGAAACACGATATTCGCCATCACCATCCATGCGGAACAAAACGCCGTAATCCCAAAAACCTTGCACATCAGGATTTTCAACCGTCACATCTAGCATGAAATCGGCAATCGTGACGCCCAAGACATTGACTTCGATAAAGCCATCTTCTTCACTGAATAGCGTGAAATCTGGAATTTCTAAGTTTGCGAGGCTGTATGGCGTAACATCAAAATCTTCATCTTCAAGGTCATCCAGCGAAATATCGACTATCGGCACAAAGACTGTCGTTTCATCATCGCTATCGTCGCCTTCGTCATCACCTTTGTCTTCATCGTCAGCAGCCGCGAGTAATTCATCTTGTGCTTCGATAGTCGCTTCTAAGTCACTCACCACATCTGCTTGCGCATCAAGGGCGGCATCTGAGGTCGCTTGGGCGGCGATGGCGTCTTCTGCTTCACTTTGCGCCGTTTCGGCATCCGCAACAGCCGTTGAGGCTATCCCAGCCGATTCAGTTGCTTGGGCAACGGCGGTTGCTTGGCTATCTTCTGCATTGCCTTGTGCGATGAGAGCTTCGTCTGCTTCTGCAACAGCGGTTTCGGCTACCATGACAGCATCTGTCGCTTGTGCAACTGCGGTTTCGGCTATCATGACAGCATCTGTTGCCTCTGCTTCGGCGGCTTGCTGTGCGCTAACAGCTTCTGTAGCATTCGCAAGGGCTGTACTTTCTGCTTCAGCCGCACTGGTTGATTGGGCAAACGCGGTTGCTTCACCCTCTTCAGCGTCGCTCTGTGCAGCATTCGCTGTTGAAGCTATCCCAGCCGATTCGGTTGCTTGGGCAACTGCAGTTGCTTGGCTATCTTCTGCGTTACCTTGTGCGATGAGGGCTTCTGTCGCTTCTGCCTCTGCATTTTGTCGGTCAGCGATAGCGGTTGCAGCTTCGTTCAGCGCCTCCCCTTGTGCAGCCGTCGCTAAAGCAGCATTTTCTTCGGCAATTTCCTGATTAGCGATTGCTGTTGCTTCGGCTTGGTTGGCATTCTGCATCTCGAAAAATGCGTAGCCCCCGCCAATCAGCGCGGCAATCACCACAATCACGCCCAACACCATCAGAATATTCAAAGACCCTTGTTCTTGCGTTTCTTGTCCCACTAGTGAACTCCCTATGCTCTGGTTAATGAATAAATAGGCTAGTTGTACTCAACAAAAAATAATTGGCGTTAAGCGTTTGCTTTTGGTGTCCGCAAAGAACGAATCACGCCGTCCATGATTTTCTGTTGGGCTACTCGTGAAGAAAATCTACAAAACAACCCCATATCTTCCACAAGCATACTACCCCAAAAACCTTGCTTCTCAGCCAACACTTTATAAAGAAATATAAATATTAGCGTTCTTCGTATTATATGAGTGATGATAACTTGTGCCAATGAAATGAACGTTAACAAATGGCTATATACCTCGTTTTGGCTTCGATTTACGCCCCAGCCGACGACGCCGCACCAACATCCACAACACTCCTAGTACCCCAGCGACCATCAACGCCCCACTGCCCAGCATCCGCCGTAAATGCCACTGCGCTTGATTACCGATATACGCGACCACCGCTTACGTGCCTTTTGCTTCTACCTCATCAGGGATTTGTTCCCATAATTCATCATCCATAAACAGGTATTCAAGGTTAGTAAGGCTGCCAATTTCTGGTGGTATTGTACGGAACAAATTGTCTTGTATGTCCAATAGCTGTAAATTGTTCAGATTACTAATTTCAGGAGGTAACTTTGTTAAGTTATTCTCACCAAGAAAGAGTAAATTTAAGTCTGTAAGATTACCGATTTCTGGAGGGAGTTCAGTTAGTTGGTTACCAAATACCGAAAATGAACGTAAGCTGTTCAAATTACCAATCTCAGGTGGCAATACAGTCAACTCATTACTAAATGCCGATAAAACAGTCAAGCTCGTGAGGTTGCCAATCTCAGGCGGAAGGCTCTCCAATACATTATTTGATATGTACAGTACTTCAAGCTCAGTGAGATTACCGATTTCTGGTGGAAGTTCAGTCAATCCTAAAAACGACAAATCAAGTAGCTGTGCCCTACTCTCATATGCCTCACCGATGCGTGCTTGTGCGACTTCGTAGGGCGTTAACTCAGCAGTATCATCTTGCGCCCCAACTATCCCACTACATAGCATCAGCATCATTATCGTTAGCCAATGTTTCATACTTCACCCCGTTTCGGCTTTGTTTTGCGCCCCAACCGACGCCGACGCACCAGCATCCACAGCACGCTCACCAAGCCTGCTACTATCAACGCCCCGCTGCCCAACATCCGACGTAGATGCCACTGTGCTTGATTACGAACATACGCGACCACTGCTTGCGTGCCTTGTGCTTCGACTTCATCGGGAATCTGCGCCCACAGATTGTCATCCATATACAGATATTGCAAGCTAGTCAGACCACCAATCGCATGTGGTAGACCACGTAATTGACTCCCATTTATCCGTAACGAATCCAGTCGTTCTAAATTAGACAACTCTGGTGGCAATGCTTGCAAGGGATTACCCTCTAAATTCAATGAAGCAAGTTGTGTGAGCATACCAATTTCCGCAGGTAGATGCCGCAGACGATTGAAGGCTATTAGCAAGCTATGTAACTGCTCAAGATTACCTATCTCTGGTGGCAAATGAGTTATCAAATTTGCACTTGCAGCTATTCTCGTTAATTGCGTCAAATTACCAATTTCTGGTGGTAGAGTGGTTAACTGATTATTGAATAAAATAATTTCTTCCAATTGATTCAGGTTGCCGATTTCTGGTGGTAAAGCTGTCAGTGCATTGTTCCCAAGCCCGAGTCCAGTCAAGTTTGTGAGCATCCCAATTTCAGGTGGCAAAATGGTTAACTCAAGATAGCTCAAGTCAAGTGTTGTCGCCCCACTCTCATACGCCTCAGCGATGCGTGCTTGCGCGATTTCGTAGGGCGCTAACTCTGCCGTATCATCTTGCGCCCCGACCATCCCCCCACATAACATCAGCAAAACTAGCATTATCACATACCGCATAATAAAAAAGCCTATCGTGTCATCTTCAGATAGGCTTACTATATCAGCTTGGTTGCTAAGTTGTCGGAAAGGCTACTAATCGTCACCTAAACGTATGCCGTGCGTATACTTTATACGTCGAATAGTGGCGTCACATCGACTTTTGTTTCGTTTTTGCTTTAAGGCGACTCATGAAACGGTTCATACGCAAAATTTCGTCGAGTTCAATGACTTCATCAGATGATAGATTGCCCTCTTGATTACGATGCAATAGCTCACTCGCCCGTACTTGTAACATCTCTGGTGGTTGATACACAAGAATGGCTTCGGCAGTCGGCGCAGATGCCAGAAAATTGATAATTTCATCAAATGCAGTGGTTGGTGTAGGTATCGCCATTAGTACATGCCTCACATTATTCTCGTACACATAGACAGTTATGACTTGTGTTTTTTTGCTTTATCCAGCCGAAACCAGAATAGATGAATTGTGACTACCTTCTATCCTATTTAGCTAAACGTATGCCGTGCGTATACTTTACACATCAAACAATGGCGTCACATCAATTTTTGTCTCTAGCACAAGCGACACGAAGCTATCCTCTGCACCAAATGCGCCCTGTCGCTGAAAAACCTCCGCCTCATCCCGATGCCAGACTTCGATTGTCTCGTGTAGGGGGTCAACAATCCAGTATTCGCGCACGCCATTTTTTTCATAAGCATTGTATTTTTGATGACGGTCAAGTTTAGCCGTGCTTGGTGATAACACTTCCACCACTAAATCCGGCGCACCGATAATCCGCTTATCGTCTTGTTGCGCGATAGCCATATTCCCCTGCGCGATATACAGCACATCCGGTTGGTATACATCGCTCTCACTCAACTTGACTTCGGTTGGTGATGGAAAAGCAACCCCGCCGTTTGATGCTTCAATTTTTTCTAGCAGAGACAAAATCTTCTTGACGATAAGTTGATGCTTCAAAATAGGGGGCATACTCAGTATGACCTCGCCCTCAATAAGTTGAATCAAGTCATGCGTGGCATAATCAGGTAATTGAAAATAAGCCTGTGCCGTAATGCGGGTGCGCGTTGATTGTGCCATAGCTAATACACTCCAAAATCACTTACTCTCAGTATAGCATGTGCCAAAAGTTAAGCTATCTAGCTACCCACCGCACCTCATACGCGCTTAGTTCCACCATCTCATCACCAAACCCATCCGGCAGGTCTAGCGTGACCGTCTCCCCACTCACATTATGCAATGCCAACACGGTTGCCGAGCCATCTTGAGCTTCGCGCAACACAGCAAATACCCGTGTATCAAGACTGAGTACAGTCTGTTTCGCTAACGGATGAAACGCCACTGACGCCCGCCGTTTGTCTAGTAATGCTGTGTATTGTGCAAATACTCTTTGCTGTAGTGTATCCTCTGCTATCGCTTCCGAAAGGTCAGCAAAGTTGAATTTCCGGCGATTAATCGTGCGGTTGCGTCCTGTCTCCGCGACCCCTTCATGCCAGTTGCGCCCCCCGAACATACTCGAAAAATAGATACCCGGCACACCTGCCAGCGAGAGTTGTATCGCCTGCGACACGATGAAGCGATTAACGGCTGTTTCAGGGTCGGATGCCGTGATAGCAGGGTCAGTGATGGCGTCAAAATAGGTGATATTCATCTCATAGGGCGATTGACTACCGTCGCTATTCGTCTTATATGACACATGCCCGCCCTGTCCCTTGACCGTGTTCACGAGTGTCTCAATTTCTTCAGACGAGAGAATGCCTGTCACCGGACGCAAGCCAATACCATCGTGCGACGCCGTGAAATTAAAGAAGGTTGTGCGCTCTCCAGGCGCATCCAGCGATTGCGCCCAGCGCGTGAGGTGCGTGCTATCGCCGGAGGTCAGCGTGTGCAAAACAAGTGGTGGCAATGGGAACTGATACACCATCTGCGCTTCGTTCGTGCCATCACCAAAATAACTGATATTCTCTTCGTGTGGCACATTCGTCTCGGTCACTAGCACCACATCCGGCGCGATAATGTCCAGCAAATCGCGCATCACCTGAATTAGCAAATGCGTTTCTTCTAGATGAATGCTCGTCGTGCCAATCTCTTTCCATAAGAAACCAATCGCATCCAACCGGATAAGACTCGCGCCATTTTCCACGTAGAAACGCAGTATTTTCAGTAAGGCAATCAGCACATCAGGATTTTGCACGTTCAAATCAATTTGGTCATCACTGAACGTTGTCCAGACGTGCTTGGTCACGCCGGAAGCCGTCTCAAATGGCGTCAGCAGAGGCAAAGCACGCGGACGCACCACCGCCGATAAGTCCGTTTCCGGTAGTACAGCGACAAAGTAGTCATCATAGGGCGCTTGCTCTGCGAGATAGCCTTTGAACCAGTCGCTTTGCGCCGAAATATGATTGAACACCGCATCGAACATCAAGCGGAAATCCTCACCCATCGCATTGACCTCTGTCCATGTGCCGAGATGGGGGTCAACGGCAGTGTAATCAATTACACTGAATCCATCATCCGATGACCACGGAAAAAATGGCAAAATATGCACGCCATTAACCGTTGCATGTACCTGCTGTTTCAGAAAATCATGTAACACAGCCAACGGCGGACGTTCGTCATCTTGCACATGGTCGCCATAGCAAATGAGAATCACATCTGTCTCATCAACCGACAATGCGCCCGCCTGCCCTGCTTGCATCGGCGCGAGTAAAGCATCGTCACCTGTGATTTTTTCGTAGGTTGCCTGCCCGATTGCCTCGCCATAGATGCGCGTCAGTTTAGCTTGCATCCGTCCTAAAATTGTTTGTGTCATTGTCATTTGCTTTCTAATAACGCCAATCCGTGTTTCAAAACGCGCTCCAACACGGCATACGAAAAATTCTTTTCGCCAACCGCGTAATTATGCTCAACCATCGCCTGACGATACGCTTCGTCATCTATTAAACGGCGTGTATCTGCGATGGTTTGCTCGGTGATGTCGATAGAAAATTCTACTGCCTGTATGCCAGCCGGCTTGATGTCACTCAAGTACATCGGATAGGTATTCACGACCAGCGGTTTCCGAAAATAGACCGTTTCTATGAGCGCGTTACCAAAGCCCTCGTACAAACTCGGATACGTAATCAGGTGCGCGTGCGGATACGCATCCCACAAATCAAAAACCGGATGTCCATTACGCTCACCGCGCTCCGAATCCACATAATCCCCGATGAATTTATAGCGAATACCGGATTGTTCTGCTTGCATCTTGAGCCAATCGCCATAGCTCCCCGCTTCATCGCCTTCATAGCCCGTGACGACAAAAACGAGCCGTTCATCATCCAGTCGCCGCATCAACTCGATTGCCAGTTCGATGCCCTTACGCCGGACAATGCGCGTTGCCTGTAACACAATCAAGTCATCCTCAGCTAAACCGACTACCTCCCGAAAGCGATTCGCGTAATCATCCGGTTCGGGCGCAGGGGTCGCAAAATCAAAGACATTTGGCAAATACAGCGCATCAATGCCTTTGATAGCACGCAAGCGTTGTTGCATCGCACGGTTAATCGTCATATGCACGATGGGCTGTAAATCCGGCGGGAACGCATCATTCAGCACATCCTGAATCCCATTCGTGATGAAGCGGTCTCGCTCCCAGTAAAAATCGTGGTGATGCGCCAGCGTTTTTATCCGTGTCCGCTTGATGAGTTCGGTGATAGCCACTCCCAACGGGATGCCCATCGGAATCGTCAGGGCGTTCTGTGGCACAATCACATGGATGTCATATTCTGCGATGAATTTTTCTAGCTCCGCACGGATGCTATCTGCGAAATCGTACAAGCGCGTGAAATAGTCGGCGGGCAATTGAGGCGCACTGAACGCTTCATCGTGTAATTGCTTACTGATAGGGTGCGAAAAATGTGCTTCGGGAATCAGATAGCCAGGTTGGGCGTTGCCATCCAGTTCACCTGCACAAAAAAAGCAGTCATGCCCTAACTTGCGCAACACACCCGCGAGTTTTTGCGTCTCTAAACTGACGCCATCAACCCCTGCGAAGCGCGTCCCCACAAACCCGATATTCATCGTGCGTACTCCCCTTCTGTCTCCCACTCCCACGCGATGCCATCCGCAATAGCGACCATCGCGTTAGGCCATGCGAACCAGTGCCGCGATACGACCTCATAAGTTTGTGCGTCGTAGGCTTCCGGCAATGCCCCATCCCATTGCGCCGCTTTTTCGACCCGTTCCCACACGCGCTGATAACGTTCTCTATCACCTATCACTTTGCAGAAAATCAATTCCTGCGCATCCCCCAATGCCCAAGGCGCAGGCGTATGTACCGACCCCAACACGCCATCGTAAAAACCCGGATTCGAGTCCGAAAAAGCAAAGTCAATGGTATTGCGCCAGATAGGGTCGTCTTTATCGCAGAACCCCCACAAGGGCATCATCACCAGCGGAATATCGTTGGCATCATGGTAGATATAGTGATTACCCGCGCCATCGGTAGCGTAACTATAAATTTGCTTACCATTATGCTCAGTGATGAAAAGTTTATTGTATTCTTCTTTCAAAGTTTCATACATATCGACAGGGTACATAAGCTCTTCTTCGCTGAACACAGCATCAAGTCGTTTGAAAACATACCAAAGTAAAATATGGCTCGAAAAATGAAAGTTCAACGGAATATCATCATCAGCAGGTGTTTCATCAGTAGGGAATGTAGTGTGATTAGTCGTGTAGTGGAACAAGCTATGGAGCATATCTTTTATATGTCGAAGATCTTCCTCTCTTGTGATTCCGAACGAGGATAGCTCCAAAAGAGTCAGTATAGGGAATAGCTGTTGGTCAAGCTGATAAGCACTACT
>JBCBKJ010000158.1:0-9074 GCA_038522085.1 Chloroflexota bacterium | reverse complement strand
TGAGTTCGACATGATTGCGAGTATCTCACACATTATCTCTCAGTTTCAACCCGTTACTCTGTTAAGTTGACAAAACCCTATATGGAGTTATTCATACTACTCTAGAGACCTCGACAGAATTCTGCCAAATAGGCAGGCAATGCTTAATCTTTATCTGATCAAATATGACTTGGGGGATTTTCTGACATATGCCGTAACTAGCCCATATAGGGATCTAAATTTGCTGAAACAGAGCGTGGACAAGATTTTATGCAGTATGTGCTTCCCAACTGTAATACAATGGATATTTTCGGATTGGACAAATTGTTATACGTATATTATCATGAAACTATAATATTCATATATTTCTAATCATAGGAAGTGCATTGAATCACTCATTCTCTTCTCCTATTACTCTCACCAATTCACATACACGCATCGTTGCTACTATCGGCATATTAGTCATCAGTGTGTTTGTGTTTATGACGCACAGCTTTGTACTTGCACAATCTGGTACACCACAAACAGGTCCATTTTTCACGGTGACGGATACAGCTGACACGAACGGTGGGACTTGTACAGATACCGACTGTAGCTTGCGCGAGGCGATAATAGCAGCGAATGCTTATAGTGGTGCAGGGACGCCGAGCGTATTTATTCCGTCTGGCACATACACGCTCAGCATTACAGGAGTAGCTGAAGACTCAGGGGCAACTGGCGACCTCGACATCACACGTGCGATGGATATTGTCGGTGACGCTCCAGAAACGACTATTATTGACGCCAACCAAATTGACCGAATTTTCGATATTCATAGCGTGTCGGCAAGTGATTTAAACGAGCAGGTGAATATCAACGGCGTGCGTGTCATCAATGGCTCTGTCGCAGATGATGGTGGTGGCGTGCGCATCTTTGATACAATTTTTGCGTTCTCTGATTTTGAGGTGTTAGACAGTTTCGCGGGTGCGAATGGTGGTGGTTTGTACATTGATAATGCCGCACTGGAAACAGCGGCGCAAGCATCGCCGGATGCTGATGCATCATCATTTATAGGTACTTTGCAAGGTAACTCAGCACCAAGCCAGTATGGTGGGAATTTATTCATAAATACTTTTGCAGACGATATGGGTCTTCCAGGTTTTATATTTGAAGGTACTGCTGATTCTGGCTTTGCTGAACATGGCGCTGGTATGTACATTGAAGCTGGTAGCATTAATCTGGTGAAGTCTGCTATCACCCGCAATACAGCAAATCGCTTAGGAGGCGGGCTTTACCTTGATTCCCTAGCCGATGTGCGTCTAGATAATACAATCGTTGGCGAAAATTCCGCAGGAAGACATGGTGGTGCATCTTATCTGCAGTTTCAGAGTGAGCTATATCTATCGTTTTCGACGATAGAAAATAATATTGCTTATAGTGGGGCTAGCGGGTTTTATGGTATCGGTACTTTTACCGCAGAATCTTCATTATTTTACAGAAACGCAGGATTGTGTGATCTTAGTGATGATAATGGGGCTACGCTAGTTGGACACAATGCTGTCGTATCACAGAGCGCAACAAGGTGTTTTTTTAACGGTGATACCGATAAACTCACTCTACAGTATGTAAGCCACCTTCTACCACTAGATAACTATGGTGGTTCTACAGAGTCCTACGAAATATATCCATACTCTGCCATTATTGACGTCATTCCATTTGATGAATGTACTGCGATAACAGATATACGTGGCGTGTCGCGTGATCAAGGTACAGGGTGCGAAATAGGCGCAGTTGAATTTGTGCCGACAACACCTCCAAGTGATTTACAGACAGGACCAACTTTCACCGTAAATACAGAAAGCGACGAGGGTTACAGCCCCACAAATCGAGATTACTTCTGTACTGAATCACACTGTACTCTGCGTGAAGCAATCCTTGCATCTAATGCAAATCCTGGCGCAGATACGATCATCTTGCCACCAGGTACATATGAAAATACGGCTGGTGGGAATGTTAGTTATAACTCGTTCAACGGTGATGATGATTTTGGTGCGGTTGGTGATTTCGATATTACAGATGACCTGACTATCGTTGGGGCAGGGGCAGATGTGACTTTTGTGGATGGCATAGACCGTTCCAGAGTGATATTTGACATACGACCTGCTGATCCAGCTATAAACGTCACGATACAAGATATAACCGTACAAAATGGTTGGTATGGTGTTCAAGCAAGTTATGCATATGCCACCCTAGATACTGTGCATCTGACACAGAATTTTATAGGTGCTTACTCGAATATGTTTGTAGATATCCGCGAACCAGAACCTTTTGGTTTGTTGATTCGTAATTCTGCCATCACTCATAATCTGATGGGGCTTTATTTTAATGGACATAAAAACGAGGTTGTTAACAGCACTGTCAGTAGTAATGGTCTATATGAAAATTTTGATGACCGTCCGAATGGATACGGGTATGGTGCAATTCGTAGTGATGAAGGTGGCATACTTCGCAATGTAACAGTGTACAATAATCAAACTCAACTTGGTTCGGTTAGTGGTAGTTACTCAATTTTCAATACTGTGATTTACGGCAATTATGGAGACCGTGATCGTGACATAACAGATTGCGGTTACGTAGAACGAGGTTTTAACAGCGCAAATAACTATATGCGCAGTGATGTTTGTCGACGGAGTGCTGAAAGAACGGGACCTGACCCTTATTTTGATACGTCCATATTTGGTGGACCTGACCCACTTTTTGGTCCTTTGCAATTGAACGGTGGCACAGTGCCTTCGCATATGCCGTTGCCAGGCAGTCCCTTGATTGGCGCAGGAAACAATTCAGCATTTGGCGAAACCTATGCCTGCGAACCTGTTGACCAATACGGCAACCCTCGTGAGCAATTGGCGTGTACGATTGGCGCAGTTCAGGTGGATTACCCACCCTATATCCAAGATGTGTTAACCGATGCGGCACTCGCTGACCAACGGCTCACGGATGGCGAACAGGTAGATGTGCCTATTACAACTTTCACGTTACCATTCAGCCGCGTAATGGCAGAGATAGGCGCAGGCAGTGTAACGAATGCAAGCAATTACGCCCTCGTGAACGCAGGCGCGGATGGCATTATTGATACGACAACCTGTGTGAATCCGGCTGGTGATGATAGCTTCGTCGCTATTGATAGTATTGACTATGACACAATGAGTCGTGTGGCTAATGTTGTCGTAAATGGTGGCGTGGGGTTGTCTGTTGGGACATATCAACTACGGGTCTGTAGCACGATGACAGATGCTTTTGGCACAGCATTAGATGGCAATGTTGATGGCATTTCAGGGGATGATTTTGAATTAGAATTTGAAGTCTTCCCGCAACAATCGGGGGCTGATTTGGTAGTCAACAATTACACCACCGAATTCGATGGTTATTGTGGTGTTTTGCATTGTACCTTGCCTGATGCTGTTGCGGTTGCCAATGCCCAAGCAGGTGTAAATACCATCACATTTGATTATGAAAACCCCCTTACTGGTCGAAATATTGGTGCATCTAACAATGTACTTAGTTTTGCCATCACCGATGATTTAACAATACAAGGTGTACCAGGTGTGGGCGTTTATGCGAATTACTCTGTTGCAAGCGGGGTTAGCTTTACCCTTAGAGATTTACTTTTAGGGACATATTCCAGCGTCAGTAATGACAGTGGTGGCACATTTACAGCAACCAACATAACCCGTAATTCCAATCTAGGGCGTTTCCTGAGCAATGCAGGCACAGCGTATATCTATGATAGTATTATCGGTGGCAACGCTGTCACCGAAGGTGGTGTCATATACAACACAGGTACACTAACCTTAGACAATGCCTATATTGTAGACGGTGATGTGCGTGAGCGAGGGGCAGGGATCTACAACACAGGCTCATTGACCATTGCAAATAGTACATTCCGTAATAACGAAGTATCCGATGGACGTGGCAATAGCGATGCTGGTGGTGGTGCAATCTATACGGCTAATGGCACGGTGGATATTCGTAATACGACCTTCACGCAGAACGAGGGAGGCATCGGTGCCGCAATCCGCGTTGATTCCGGGGATGTCACGCTCAACAACGTGACACTGATCGACAACACATCAAATGATGACCCTTACAGCGACCATATCTATGTTATGCCGGCTGGTACGCTCACCATACAGAATAGTATTCTGGTAGGTGGCAATGTGCAATTAGAAGGCTCTGATTGCCAAGGGGCAGTGACGTCACTTGGGCATAATATCATAGGCGAAATAGGCGATGATTGCACGTTAAACCTGCAACTAAGCGATATTTTGCTGAGTGACTATCCAAGCCTAAAGGGTGATCCTCTTCTTGGCGCAATGGACACAAGCTACAATGATGGTCTTGCACCCGTCGCCCCCCCCTGCCGGGTAGTCCAGCCAATGATGGGGGTAATCCGGCAACGTGTGAACCCACTGACCAACACGGCAATTCGCGCACGGAAGGCGTATGTGATATTGGGGCATACGAGATGAATTATATGCCCGCTGTTACTAGCATAACTTTCAATGGATTACCGCTCGATGAGATAATTCAACGTCCTATTTTTGAAGACGAAGCGACTGAAATTGTCGTGCAATTTAACGTACCGTTCCTCAATCCACTTGGAGATACACAGGTCGTGGATGCCTCACGCGAAAATGCGTATCGACTAGTATTTGCGGGCGAAGATGGTGTATTTGATACCGTTGAGTGTCGGGCAATCCGTGGCGATGATGTTGCTTACGATAAGGTAGCATTTGAGTATAACGAGGTCCTATCACGGACAGCCTTCAGCCTTGATACAAGTCTTCTACAAACGGGCTTGCATCGTCTGTTGTTCTGTGACGAAGGTTTATATTCACGGGCTGGTGTACCGATTGATGGTGATGAAGA
Organism: Chloroflexota bacterium; assembly: GCA_038522085.1. Lineage (GTDB taxonomy): Bacteria > Chloroflexota > Anaerolineae > Aggregatilineales > Phototrophicaceae > JAUZRW01. The sequence goes on along the minus strand of JBCBKJ010000158.1, from coordinate 4,187 downwards.
TGGAGTAGCGGGTGGCGATTTCTCTTATGATTTCACGCTGACTACGGTTGATTTCAACTTACAAACTGAACGTAGTGTGGGTAGTACCTATGCTAGAACTAGAGTGAGTTGGGATGATGTCTACATTTTACAAAATGTAAGTGATGACAATCCCTTTTTCTTTGATGATAGTGTTTACTATGAAGTCGAACGTTTACTTGAAGGTGGTGACTGGACACTAGTAGGTACAGTTCCGAGTTATATTAGCCATCCTGATAGTGTGCATCGCTATCATGATGACGACGAACCGTCTTGTGATGCTGATATGACCTATCGTGTGCGGGCGCTTCAGTATACAAATTATCCTTCGCGGGATGAGGTAACGTATTCTGTATATTCATCATTAGCCAGTATTTCCTTGCCAGATTGTGCTGATCGTCCTGCTACACCGGCGAATTTTAGACTGACTGAGGCATCGCTTAATACCTTGTCTTTTGCATGGGATGATAATAGCGATAACGAGACACGTTTCATCATTGAGTATGAGCGTTCATGGGGTTGGAGCTTATTTAGTTTTGCTGAAGCGAATGTTACATCTGCGTTGGTAGTTAATAGAGATTGTGACTCAACATTCACGGTTCGCATTTATGCTTACAATGAAACGGTAGGTATTAGTTCAGAGAAATCAGAGCCGATAACGGTATCTACGTTGTCGTGCGATAGTCCGTCGCCAACGCCTACGAGTACGCTTGTGCCAACAGATACACCAACACCAACAGCGACCATGACTCATACACCTACCAATACACCGACCGCAACGGCGACATTCACACCGACCAATACACCAACAGCGACAGCGACGCCTACCAATACATCCATACCACGCGAGCCAAATGATGCGTTGGCAGATGCACAAGCCGTCACTACAATGCCATTTGTCGCACAGCAATCAACATTATATGCGGAATCAGATTCTGCTGACCCGCAACCAAGTTGTGCCAACCCAATCGACCAAAATCTATGGTATCAATTTACACCGGATGAAAGTGCAACGTATCAAATGCACACGATTCGTTCAGACCATGATGTCGCATTAGTTGTCTACATGGGCACAGAAGGCAACCTGACAGAGTTAGGGTGCGATACAAACAGTGCACCAAATGGACAAGCCATTCTGAGAATGCCACTCATTTCAGAATCTACCTACTACATCATGCTCGGTGCAAATGATGGACAAGGTGGTATGGCACAGTTGACCGTGCAACAAATAGCATCACCAACAGCAACGCCTGTACCAAGTAGCACACCACTCCCGACACGCACGCCAATGCCGCTGACAACGACAGTGGGCTTGTATGATGCACAAACAGGTCTCTGGCAGTTCCGAGAAACAAATGCAAATGGCATAGCAGATGTGGTGTTTAACTGGTCGATAGAAGGCGCAAATTGGCAAGCTATTGTCGGTGATTGGGACGGTGATGGCGTAGATGGTATCGGCTTATATCACGAAGGCATCTGGCTACTGCGCAATAGTACAACTATTGGCGAAGCAGCCATCCAAGTTAATTTTGGCTTACGTGAAGCTGGTTGGCAACCTATTGTAGGTGATTGGAATGGCGATGGTATTGACGATTTTGGTTTGTACAAAGATGGTCAGTTCATGCTCAGTTACGGTCCTGATAGTGCCGGAGTAAATATGATGTTTACCTTCAATCCTTTGGGGCAGGGAGGTACACCGATTGCCGGGGATTGGGATGGACGCGATGGCGATACTGTTGGTTTATACAACGCGGGGCAGTGGCTATTGGCGGATGCTAATATGCGCAATAGTTCAGCGAACGTCTTTTTGTATGGCGAACCGGATTGGCAACCTATTGTTGGTGACTGGAATCAAGATGGCATCGACACGATTGGTGGCTATCGTAATGGGCGATGGTATCTGCGAGATAGCAACAATGCAGGTGCGCCAACAAATGCTTTTGCTTTTGATGGTGTGGGCGTTCCGCTAACGGGTTATCGGGGTAGTATCCCTGCATTGATGACACTCAGTGAAAACCTTGTTATTACGCCGATGCAAGCAACTACAACAGCGACAGCTGAGGCAACGGCAACATCACCAGAAGCTACTTTCATTCCTAATGATACTGCTACACCAATGGCAACATCGCCAACAACACCAACCGTAATGTCTACGGTAATACCGATTAATACCCCAGCTCCGTCAGTAACTGCAAGCCTCATAGTGACAAGTGCGCCATAGGAAGCCATAAACGATGCACCCCGCTAGCACCTTGTTTGGGAAAGGGCAGATACCTCATCTCTGCCCTACTAAGTTTTGCAAGACCTACTCAACGCACATACTTATCATTCTCACATAACGCGCGTAAACGATATTTTGGCAAATGTATCTTGCTCAATAGCTACAGTAAATATTAATTTGCTGTAGCTATTTAAGCGTGCTAAAATGTAACTATAGTTCATAAAATTACTTAAAGGCTCATTATGTCAGACATCATCCTCAAGAACGCCCCCTACCCCGATCTGGATATTGATGTCGTCATCGACACCACACTACTGACGCTCTCCAAAAGTAGCGCACGCATTTACAGTCAGACGTATCAGAATTGGCTCTCCTGGTGTGAAGAGTTTGATGTCAATCCATTCGATATGCGTCCGCAAGTCGTCTATGCTTTTCTGGTCGATCAACCGGTGACGATTGCGACCCGCAAACGCCATCTCTCTGCCTTCCGCAAATTAGCGCGTGTCCTCGCTCGCGATTTGAATCATCCTGAATTCAAGACACTCTACGAAGGCTTGCGTCTGCTGAAAGCACCCACCGAAGAAGTCGCTGGTGAAGAACGCACCCGTCGTGCCTTGCGCCCTCAACAGGTCTGGAAGATTCTGGAAGTGTGGGATGGGGATACGCCACTCGAAGCACGCAACAAAGCGTTGCTGTCTGTATTGTTTTACACAGGAATGCGCCGTGCCGAAGTGATTGCGCTAAAATGGCGGGATGTGGATTGGGAGGCAGGTATTATCCGCGTGCGACATGGTAAAGGCGATAAGTACCGCGAAGTGGCAATGGTCGCTGGACGCGATGACCCAGCACACACAGCACTGAGCCACTGGTACACGATTCAATTAACAAATTCATCTGAGGAGCGCGAGTATATTTTCTGTGGTCTGCGTAAAGGTGGTAAACTTCGCGGGGATAAGCCCATGCATCAGCGTGCTGTGAATCAAGTCATTGATGAGACAGTTAAACAATGTGGGATTGCGTTCACGACTCATGATGCACGTCGAACTCTAGGAACGGATTTGCTAGGCAGCAACCATCCCCTCGCCGATGTGCAAGCACAGCTCGGACATAAACATGCAAGCACAACCCTACAGCACTATGCCCTGCCTGCGGATGCCCGCAAACGGCGTGGCAAAATGTGATATGATCCTCATCAAAACAACACGAGGAGGTCTTAACCCCGATTACAAAGCATTCGCCACCTATGGCAAACCACAAAACCTGAATGTAGCACTTTATAACCTGCCACTTCCCAATATCTATACAGGTGGCGGCATCTGCTGGGGTAGTGTGTCACGACCCAACAATGACAGCTTAGATCTCAGCGATGATTGGGCATCCTTACTTGGCTCTGCCTTCGGCAATCACTCATGCGGTAACAAATGCAAATCACATCCGACTGACATCCGCAAGTTCCTGATTGAACTCCACAACAATCACAAACGGCGCGTGTATCCCAAACGTGAACTCATTCCTGCAAAAACCACACTCACAAAAATACTTGGCATCGAGGAGGATTAATTTCTATGCTGACATTCGATCCCGGTAATTACTTGAACGAGGTCATCCTCGTTGGCTGCGGTGGAACCGGCGCACAACTTGCACGCGCTATCGCACGCATCATCCGTATGATGAAAGACAGTGATAAAAGCATTCCCAAAACCATCCGATTTATCGATCCGGACGTAATCGAGATGAAGAATGTAGGGCGTCAATTATTCACTAATCAGATGTGTGGATCTTACAAGGCTATCGAACTTGCAAGACGCTTCAACATGGCACTTGGACTCAACATCGAAGCGATCCCGGAACCCTTCGATCCAGATCGCCACGTCAAACGTAACAGCAGTGCAATCATTCTGGGTGCCGTTGACAACTGGAAAGCACGCAAAGCGATGTCGATTGTTGA
>JBCBKJ010000157.1:0-9272 GCA_038522085.1 Chloroflexota bacterium | reverse complement strand
AGAAAACATACCAATGCTAGAATTGAAGAGCCTATTGCAACAAAACAAAAAATCAAGGTAGATGGCATCACTCAGTCCTTTTTGTCTTTCTTTGTTTCACTTATTTGGAAATAACTCAATTACTACATCAACAGGATTCAAATAGAATGTATCTGAAAAATCTAACGAAAGCTCCTTGTGAAACGAAAATTCCAACACTCGAAGTGCATCATACAGACACTTCCATATATTTTGGCTACTATCAGCTTCGTCTAATATTGAAAGTATCGTTGATATTTGTGATTTGCTATCCATAAAAAATGTCCTTGAATTGATTAGCTACCTATTGGGGATTTGCGCTTAACTGAATATCAGAGTACTCCATCTGCCTCACCAGTTAGTATACTTGATTACAAGAAAGCGTTTGCATCCACGCTGTTGTCGTTGCCGATGTTCCCTGAATTGACAGCAGAGCAACAGGATTATGTGGTGAATAGATTGAAGGCATTTGAGGCATAACAAGGGCTGTAATCGCTGAGGTGTCTTATTACATTGATCCTTCTCTCAGACTGGCTGGGGGAGGGGGTTTTTATTTGAAGTGGTATACTATATTTAAGTTGATAGTCAGTTGTTGAGGTGTAGCCATATGGCGATAGCACAATCACAGGAACAAGAGCCACTCCTCATGAGCGAAGCTGAGTATCTTGCATTTGAAGCGAACAGCGACATTAAGCATGAGTATGTCGATGGTCGAGTATATGCAATGTCAGGAGCAAAGTGGCATCACATTCGCATCACTGGCAATACGCATACTGCGCTGGACAATCTTCTGGCTGATACGCCCTGTGTTGTTGTATCTAATGAGCTTAAATTGAAAGTTGAATCTAAAAAAGTGTCGTATCGCTATCCAGACTTGATGGTTGTCTGTGGAGAACCAACTTTCATAGAAGATAGAACAGACATTATCACGAACCCGAAGCTAATTATCGAAGTTTTGTCTCCCTCAACAGCACTGGAAGATCGTAACGTAAAATTAGACGAGTACACGGCTATAGATAGCGTGCAGGAATACCTACTCATTTCACAGGACGAAGCAAAAATTGAGCGCTATTTGAGGCAGGACTCAGGCGATTGGTTGTATAGCAAAGTCAAAGGCTTAGATGCTATCCTTGCTTTGCCTTCGCTCGGTATCACATTAGATTTAGCTCTGGTATACAAAAAACTGACAATGTAAGTTGTTGAGGTGCCGTCATATGGCAGTAGCACATCCACAAGAACAAGAGCCACTGCGCATGAGCGAAGCTGAGTACCCCGTTTTGGTTTAGAATCTATCAGTAAATTGTACTATCTTGGTTCGGACGCACTGTAGTACGCCCCTACAAGATTATTTTCCGGATAGGTTGTTTAATCACAGGCGGCTTGGAATTGTCCGAATTGTTCGGCGCTGAGGACAGGAATGGTGCGATTGGCACGTATCCATGTCGCAATTTCGTCGGTGGATTGAATCTCCCAGATAGTGACAAAATCGCTGTTGTTGGTGGTGGCGGCGAGGCGTCCATCTATCGAGACATCTAAGCCGACGACGTTGCCAGACGAAATGTACTGGCGCACGGGTTCACCCAATGCCAAATCCCACAGAATGAGCGTGCCGTCTTCGGAGGCTGAGAGTGCGACACTATCTTCTCGACTGAATTGCACAGCATTCACCGCGCCTTGATGCCCAGACAAGCGCCGTGAAATTTGTGCGTTAGCAAGGTCGAACAAGACGAGCGTGTTATCAGTGGAAGCTGTCAGGAGTTGTGTGCCATCCGCGCTGAGGTCAAGGGCGTTGATGCGATTGACATGCGGGATATTAACCAGTGTGCGCGTGCCTGTTTCGATGTCCCAAACAGCGATGCCATAGGTTTCGACGCCATCGACTGTGTTCACAGCGCCGTAGAGCGTACTGTTATCTTCGCTGAAGGCAACCGCGCTAATATCGAGTCCGCGTCTATCGAGCAGGGTAGGGCTACTGGGGGTCACGCGGCGGCTGGTATCGTAGACACGAACGGCGTTGGTCATGACGACAGCGATGCGTGTGCTATCAGGGCTGAACGTGCCAATAGATTCCATCGTCTCGCCAGCTGGCGCACCCAACGGGGTATCCCAGATGCGCGAGTCAAAATCAGTGACATCCCACATTTCGAGCGAATTAATTGTGGATACGATGCTAATGGCTAGTGGGGTTGTATCGCTGAAGAACACGTAGTCTAAATCGAAAACGGCAATTTCAGGGCTACTTTCACCTGTGGCGATATTCAGCCGATTGATGCCGAAGCCGACATTGAAATAAACTTCTGTGCCATCCGGCGAGAGGGCAGGGTTAGCGACGACCCCTTCATAAAGTGAATTGGTGGTCAGGCGGGCAATCACGGAGGGGTCATTAGGTGCAACATCCCACACACGACGGTTGCCATCCCGCGAAAGGGTGATGACGTAGTCGCTATTGGGGCTGTAGCTGATGTTGATGATGTCGTCGGCGTGTCCGGCAAGGCGATTGAGTTGGCGTCCGCTGACTGTATCCCAGATGACGAGATAGCGCCCATCAGCACCGAGCAGGGCATCGCCTTCGGGACTGAATGCTAGTGCCGTAATACGCATGTCTGCACTATTTTCAAAAATTAGGTTGCGCCGTGCTTCGCGGGTGCCAGCATCAAAAATATCCAGCCGTGATTGATTGGTTTCGCCATCGGTGATGACAACGGCTATCGCATTACCAATCGAATTGAGAGCGCGTGCGCCAACAGTATCAACACCGAAGCTAATCCCGCGTTCAAAACGTAACGCCGCGCCGTTTGCTACATCATAACGAATGAGTTGGTCGCTATCATCCGTGAGGGCAAAGCGTACCGTGTCATCGGCAAAAGCAGGGTTGAGCGATTCGTATATCAGGTCGAAATTACGCGCTGTTGCGCCTGTGCCTGTATTGATATTGTAGACCACCTCTTGCTGACCATCGGTTCCCCATACAATCAAGCGCGAGCCATCGCCAAAGAAAGCAACACGGTTGAGCAATGTGCCAGGATTAACTGGAATTTCACGCGGGGTAAAGCTGTTGTTGATTTGCCAGACAATCACCAACTCATCATCAGAGATGGCGACAATGCGCGTGGTGTTGGCATCAAACTCGGCATCGACAACTGCGCCTGTGAGTCCGTCTAGTGTGCGGATAACTTGCCATGTGCTGGTATTCCACACTAAAAGCGTGCCAGTTGTATCCCCACTGAGGAAGTAGCGCCCATCATCGCTGAAATCAGCAATCGTGACCGTAGCCGTGTGTTCTTCCAGACGGGCTAATTCGCTACGGGTAGTGATGTCTTGGACGATAACCGTATTTTCTTCAGCATAGGCAATCGCTGTGCCATCGTGATTGAACACTAAAAATGGGCTATCTACAATGAAGCGTGCGGTTGTGTAGGCGATGGTATTCAGCAGGCGTTGGGTTTGGGCAAGATTCGGGTTGATGTCATAAGAGCGCAGGAGCAGGGGCAGGGCAAGGTCAAGCTGTCCTGTTTCGATAGCTTGTTCGGCGCTGAAAATGAGGGCTTGGCTATCCGCTTGGCGACGGCTCTCTGCGGCGTCGGCTTGGATAATGGCGCTTTCGGTGCTTGCCACGCTGATTTGTTCTTGGACATCGGCAACTTCTGTGCTTGCCAGTTGAATCGTATCGCTGGCTTGGGTGAGGGCAGGGGCAACTTGTGTCAGGGCAACTTGTGCTTCTGCGAGGTCGGCTTGTGCTTGCGTTACTTGTACATCTGCCGTAGCGATTTGTTCCTGTGCTTGTGTCACTTGAACATCAGCGGTGGCGATTTGTTCTTGCGCTTGTGTGACCTGTACATCGGCGGTTGCTAATTGGGCTTGTGCGACGACTATCTGTGCATCGGCTGTGCTAATTTGTAATTGGGCTTGTGTGACTTCTACATTTGCCGTTGCAATTTGTTCTTCTGCCACTGATAACTGGCTATTGGCGGCAACGATTTCATCTTGGGCTTGTGTGCCTTGAGCGGCGGCTGTCGCCAATTGATTTTGTGCTTGCGTGACTTGTATATCAGCGGTGGCGATTTGCCCTTGTGCAACCACGAGTTGAGCATCTGCCGTGCCGATTTGGCTATCTGCGACAGCGACTTGTGCATCCGCCGTTGCAAGTTGGACAGTTGCTGTCATGGCATCAATTTCGGCGCGGGCAACATCTGTGCCGGATTGAATAATTTGTGCATTTGCCGTTGCTTGTGCAAGCGCACTATCAGTCAGAGAGATAGCGACGGGTGTCAGCGTTTGCTGAATCGGTTCGAGCGTGGCGTTTGCCGATTGTACCTGTGCATTGGCATCGCTTAGTTGGGTGCTGGCAAGGATGACTTGGGCATTGGCATCGGCTTCGCTGGTTTGGGCAAGGTCGATGTCCGCTTGTGCTTGCGCGACTTCTGTATCAGCGATAACGACGCGGGTTGAGGCGGCGTTACTATTGTTGACGGCTGTTAGCGAAATGACCCCAGCCGCGATTGCCGCCAGCACCAGCAAACCCGTTGCGATACCTGCTAACAAACTTGTCTGTCGCAGGCGTTTGATACGCGCATTCATGGCATCTTCGGCTTCGCGGCTTGCTTCAATATAGCGTTTGTGGAGTGCTGTTGGCGGCGGGTCTTTTTCGTTCTCTTCGGTGGCTTTGAGCCAGGTTTCTGCTGTGATGAGTTCGTCGCCACTGGCAAGGAAACTGTTACTCTGCGCGTTGGTTTCCCATTCACGGGCGCGGACAAGCAAGCGGGTGTGTGCTTTGATATGCTTGAGGTCAGTATCAATGACGCGCACGAGGTTGCTGATTTGGCTAGAGAAAATCGCACTATCGACAAAGAATAGCCAGTTCAGATGCCCGATGGTCTGCCAATTTTTGTATGCCATCTCCGACCACTCTGTATCATCCCAGAAGGTTTGGACTTCTTCTAGTAATGTGCCTTCGATGGGTTCGTGTACTATGGGGATGATGCGCTTGTTGTGCAGGCGCGCATGCTGAATTTCTAGGTTGCACACTTCGGACATAACCGAATTACGGGTGATGATGAAGATGAAGGTATCGCTGGTTTCGATGCCGTTATAGACCGCTTGTAGCCAGTCTTCCGCGACATTAATATCTTCCCAATCGACCCAAATATCGCGCCCATGACGCCCTAATTCGTTGACAACACGCCTTGCAAATTGGGAATCGCGGCGCGAATATGAGATAAAAACATGTGCTTGCTGGTCGGGCATTGGTCGCCTCGCTCGTGTAAGAATTTTATTTTTGGAAACACTATGTTGCGTTTAGCTTAGTCGGCTCTCATAATTTGTCAAGCAATAAGGCAATTTGGTAGGGCAATTGCACTAAATTGAAATGACATGCAAAAAATCGGTAGTGTATCGAAAATGGTGGAAATTTAGATGTAACAGCTATATCGCGGACGGCATCTATGCTGTCACTACGAATCTTGGTTATTTTGAGCTTAAATACTTATCGAAATAGGGCGTCGTAGGGGCATGATCTATCGTGTCCCACGCCTGTCAATTTAAGAGCATATTCGCTAAGTATGTAACAAAAGCCAATCATGTAGGTTTGCACACGCCGCCACGCAATGAATTACGTGGCTAGTAAAAACCCTACCCCACGCTGGGCGGATTTAAATCCGCGTCAGCGCCAAAAATGGGTGTGGTAGCCGATGATTTAAATCATTGGCGGGACTGATAAACGACCATCTAATTACACTTACATACCGAAGGTCACTTAATTGGTATCAGTAAATTGAGGTAAATAAATGAACAACCTCAGCAACAGATGGAAGCGGAATTTTTGTATTAATGCCACACAATCTACGGATTCTCTTTCGTGATGTCACCATCAAACAAGTAGAACTCGATGCCGGAGGGGGTTGTCAGGGTTGCATAGGTGAGGTCGCTTTTGCCTTCGGCGTTTTTGATGGCTTGTACTGCGAAGCCTTCTGCTTTGAGAGCATCATTGGTCGCTTTGATATTGGGCTTGAAGTGTGTGATGGCAAATGGCACGTTCAGGTCTTGTTCATGGATACCAATCAGCATTTTGTCATCCGACCAGATGCCCCAGTTATATGGCTCAGTCATGACACCGCCAGTTGTGAAACCACATTTTTCCCAGAACGCACGCTCGGTTTCTAAATCAGCGACGAAGCTCGTTAGCTCATCAAATTTGCCCAGCCGTGTTGTATCCGGTGCAAGCATGATGTCCGTGTGGGGTAGGGCAAGGGGGGCTTCTTCTGTGCGGAGTTCGATGGTCAAGCCTTGTGGGCTGGTTAGCGTGTTATCGGTGGTGGTCAAGCCAGCTTGTTTGATGGCGTCTAGGTCACTGCCGTAATAGCGCAGAGTAGGGTTATCACCTGTGCCTTTTTCTATACGTAGATGATAACGCCCATCTGTGTAGACATCCTTAGCGACTTTATTCAGTCCGAGTTTTGCGAAGTACGCGCCTGCTTCTGCGGTATCTTCCACATAATTGATAATTTCCACATATGTTCCCAAGCTCATGTGTGCCGTTCCTTGATAATTTAGCTGATGCTATCAATTTAGCACAAATATTCTAAAATGCAAAATTGCTAGGCGTCTGTTGCTCAATAGAAGCGATTCAGTAAGTAAACTAAGGGTATCCAGTAAGCGATATGCGCAAGATACGCCAGCACCCACATCAGAAAAATACTGCGTAACGTCCACTTTTTAGAAAACCAAAATGCAATCACACACGGCACGATAAACACAAAACCCCATAAAATGGCAATTAAGGTTGTGTACAGTGCATCATTGCGTGGTACTGATACGCCTAAAAGAAAACTAAAGCTGAATAGAATGACGGTGGCATAGTTGGCAATCATGACAGGAATGGGCATCAGTATTGAGAAAAATATACGCTCTATGATGTGTGTTTTACGCGGTTTTGTTTGATTGACAGGTTTGATGGTAAGTATCAAGATGAGTCGAATGAGTTGTACACCCACATAAAAGAGAATTTGCGGAATAATACCCGACGCATAAGGCGCATAGTTGAAGCCCTCGAAGTGATAATACCCGCCCCCTTGTGTGAGCATGATGGAATCTTCAACAAATATCAGGCTGAGTTCAAGATTGCCGCAGTGCGTAAACGTGAGAATCCAGCCGATGATGATGATTGTAATGCCCGTCAGGAACCATAGCCATGCACTACTGAAGCGTGTGCGTAAAATCGCCCATTGTGCTAGGCTCTGGAAAAGAGGCGCTGGGTTAAGAAACGCTGTTAATATCCAGCCTTTTGCATCTATACCATGATAGGCTTTGATGAGACGTTGTTCGGCAAACGCCGTGAGTAATAAGAACAGCAGTGCGAAATCAGACCCGTAATATAAGACCCGTCCACAGAGATTTACCCAGCTTCCATCAAAATCTTGGTACAAAAAAAAGACAGACAAGTTGTAGCCAAGTGGAAATAGGCTAAGAAGCATCCAATGAGTGGCAAAGCGTGTTTTGCTAAGGCGCGTGTTTTTCGCTGGCATTGTCTGTCCTTTTGCTTAGAGATAAGGTTTCAGCTTCAAGGATAAATGACCAACATAACTAGCCAAAGTTACTACGCGCAGTCACCATTTTTTCAAAAAGTGATTGACTAGAATCATTTAAAACACAAATCACAAAGAAGACACTCAATTGATGTGAACAAAATGCTAAAGCGGATCATTCCTTGAGAATGCGTGGTAGACGCACCGTAACATTTGTCCCTTCGGCTGGGGCGCTCTGGAGTTCTATTTGCCCATTGTGACGCTCCACGATGCGCTTCGCAATTGTTAAGCCAATCCCGATATTATTGTCATCATTGATAGGGCGGTGTCCTTCCCCGCGAAAGAAGGCATTGAAGGCGTCTTCGCTAATGGAGGCGTCCATGCCAACACCTGTATCTCTCACCTCTAGTATAGTGAAGTCATCTTCTGCATAGGTTCGGATAGTAACGGTACTATCTGTAGGACTATATTGCAGGGCATTTTTTGTAATTTCGAGGCATACACGTTTTAACTGTGATTCGTTACCTAGAACGCTGAGTGGTGCTTCGGCTGGTTGCCAATCAAAGGTGATGCGTCGTTCTGTACGTGTATTTTCTAATTCATCAAGGGACGCTTCAATTAGCTTACTGAAATTGATCGGTTGATAAGTATCGTTCGACGTATTGAGGCGCACGAGGGTTAGCATGGCATCGAATGTATTTTGTAGATGGGTTGTGGCGCGTTTCATCTTGCCGATTTGCCGAGCGCGTTGGTCAGGGTCTTGGGTACGTTCCATGATGTAGGTCGATGTGCCGAGTACCGATAGGGGGGTGCGTAAATCGTGCGATACGCTGTTTAGAAATTCATCGAGTACGCGCTGTTGATTTTGCTGATTTTTCTCGCGTTGTTGGAGTATTTCTCGGTCAAGGCGTTCACTAATATTATATGCCACGCCGATATAACCTTGTTCACCATCGAGCAATGACTTGTTCATTTGCACGCTGGCTTCGTATGGTACGCTACCCAAAAAAAATGAAAATGTGTAGCTTTTGTGTGGTGCGCTTGCTAATTGCTGATGATGGTGCAAGGCTTGTTCACTGTGTAGATAGGTTTGTAATGCATTTTCTGTTTCGGCTGTCATGCGCGAATTGCCATTGAGCGTAACCGTTTCCAATGTGCTATCGGCTGTCCATACGAATACAGGCAGATTTTCTAAGACGAGTTGCAAGCGCAGGCGTTCTTGAATGATGATTGCTTGGCGGTCTTTTTCTAGTTGGTCGCGGTGATACGAGATAAACAGGGTGAAGACAGTACACACAATGAAGAAGAGGCGAATATCGGAGTACATTTCTTGAGGTAGGGAAGGGGTTTGCAAGAAGAAAATTGTCAGTAGCATGATAGCAATCCCTGCAACTATCAGCGTGACCAACGGACGGAATAGGTCACTTGCTAAGAAAATAATGAGGCTCAGATAGATAATTTCGGTATGTGGCAAAGAGGTAATAGACGAGTTGAAGTAAATGACAGCAAATGCAATGACAAAAAGGATGGGAATGATGATGTTGAATGCGCCACGTCGGCTGAAATAGAACACGCCTGCTAGAAAAATGATTATGCCAACTAAAACAGCAATAGAGCCGGGTTTATCAAACAAGCTAGACCCTGTGCTGATATTTAAATTATCAATGATAGAGAGGGTAATGGATAGGGGCGCAAAGACAACCAGTAGCATGTTAAGCAGGCGTTGTTTATGAC
>JBCBKJ010000156.1:0-9743 GCA_038522085.1 Chloroflexota bacterium | reverse complement strand
TTCATTGATTTCATATTTTGGATAATTAACCATGTCGCTCTCCTAATAATTAATGAAGAAGCGGAACTTCAAGGGGTTGCGTTATTGACACTCACTGCGAGCCAAAATTTGTTTGATTTTGAAGATTTGGTCAAAAAATACGGTTATGATGATATTGACCAAGAAGCATGGTATCCGATGCACGAAGCCTTACAGTTTTTGAAGGATTTGACCGAGCGTCACAATACGACACAAAATATGGTTTCGATTGGCATGAAGCTCTTGGACGTTATGCCTTTACCACCCGAGGTACAAACAATCCCAGATGGACTCCATATGTTCAATACAATGAACACGGTTGTACAACGCAATGTTAATCCACCGCGTGATTGGTATATTATCGAACAAGTAGATGATTCTTACATCAAATTCACAGATACAGGGGCTTACCCGCACGATTTGGTATATGGTGAAGTGTATAGTGTTGCAAAACGCTTACGTCCAGAGGGAAAATTTCCAATAGTTGAGCGTGAGTACCTCAACAAAGATGAACCCGACAATGACGGTGCAATTTATCATATCAAATTTAAGGAATAGGCTCATTCATAGACAAAATATTGAGTATTTCAGAATGACATAGCATAGCAGAAAGTAAAACAAGGCAGAGACCTCTACCTTGTTTTCATTTTTTACAGTATGGTGACAGGGTTTAACAGGTTATGCTTTTTCGCATTCAAGCACAAGCGCATGCGGTACTGCGAGGTAATCATCAAAATGGTCAAGGTCGCCCTCTGTACCATCCCATCGTGGCGACAATAATGGGTCAACCCAGCGAATTGACTTGAAACCAGCTTTTTCGAGTGCCTTCTCAATCGTCTCTTTATTCCAACGATAAAAGGTGATTTCTGGCGTAAACTCGCCACCAAGATCAAGCTGGACAACAACTTTTTCACCATTTGTCTCATGTGTTGGCTTAGTTCTCACGAACAAACCATATTTCTCGTAGTAGTCTTGTTGTGTAGAAATTTTAGGATTCACCAAATAAGTTACAAAGCGTCCACCAGATGACAAATTGGATGCAATGTTACTGCACATGGATTGGAGATATTCTTCAGTTGGTGAGTAGTGCAATAAGTATACAGCAATAGCGAGATCGACAGGTTGTTCCATTTTGAACTGTGTCGCATCACCAACTTCGTAGTGAATGCCTAATGGGTCATCTGTTTCAGCGTGTTGGGCTAGAGCGACCATTTCTTTGGATAAATCAATTCCTGTGACTGATTTTGCCCCTCGCTTAGTAACAGCACGGGCATATGACCCTGTACCTGTTGCCAAATCAAGAATGTTTAGGTCTGTCACATCGCCTACTACATTGAAAAATGTGAAGGCTTCCACGTACGGACGAAAGGGTGTGGCTTCCATAAAGCTATCGTACTTATCTGCAACATAATCGTATTGGTCTGGCATTGATATTGTCCCCTCATTTTACGTTGATAATATTATACAAAATCTCTGGATTTAATGCTTGTTAGATGTAGATAACAAAAAACGATCCTCATCACGAGCATCGCTGATTTGGTTTTTATGTTATTATCACTCCGGTTTTTCCAAAAAGCCAAAGCGCACAAGGACAGGTAATGCTGGCTCGTTATTTGGCACACGCGCCTTAATCACTTCTGGTTCAACCAGCGCGATAGCAGGGTGCGCATTTGCAATCTGTTCGCGCATGATGGGCGCGGGTGTACTGGAGAAAGTAGCCGTGAACGTATTATCTTCGGCATCGCGGGTCAGATGCTGAGGCGTAATATCGTTAGCCGATAGAATCTCGCTAGCGTGTTCTTCACTTACTACAACAAAGTCTGACATAGGGACTCCTGTTTGCTATTTGTAAATCACTTGCAAATAGAATGACAGACTGAGCCTAAGCCAAGCTGAAAATTGTATAATAATCGTCTAGGAAGTAGTCTCCTGCAATTGATTTGCATTCCGAATGGCATCCCAGCCTAGCCCATAGCGCACTAAAAAGAAGAAACCTACTAGCGTCACAGGCAACCAAATCACAATATGCACGACAATCGCGTAGGCGAGCGCCGTACCATTATCTATGCCGACAGCAACCATGACGGCACTCACGAAAAATTCGTATACACCGACCATACCAGGTGAGGCTGGAATCAATCCGGCAAGGTTGACTGTCCCGACGACCAGCAACGCCACCGGATAGCCCAAGTCCAAGCCAAATGCCCACATCACAATCCAGTAAACACCCGCTTCAATTGCCCATGTTGCATAACTGGCAAAAATCGCGCCCAGTAAATTCAATGGACTGCGCAAGCTACCCAGCCCTTCAATGATGCTATCACTCAAGCTGAGGACAATCTCGCGGATGCGCTCTGGTAAAAAGCCAGCAAAAAATTCGACTACGCGACGCAGTAAATTCGGGAATGCCGCCAAGCCGAAGAAAACAACTACCGCAATCCCAAACACGGGTACAGCAATCGAGAGTACCAGTTGAATTTGCTCTGACGTGACATCGACCAGCAACAAGCCCAGCAAAATAAAGCTCAACATCACGATGCCATCAAACACGCGCTCGATAACAACGGTGGTCGCCGCCCCAGCCACAGGCACATCATGATTGCGTTTTAGCAAGAAGAGGCGCAATGCCTCGCCTGCGCGTAACGGATACACATTGTTGCCCATGTAACCAATCGCCACAATTTGTGTTAGGGGAGGGAGGCTAATAGGGCGTAAAGCACGCAGTAAAAATTGCCAACGCCATGCAATCACAGCAACAGCGAAAAAGTACCCAGCCGCGCCGACAAACAACCATGCAAGATTGATGTCGCTCAGGCTATCTAAGAAAGCCGCAGGGTCTAGTCCATTGAACGCAATCACCAAAAATACGATGCTAATCAGCGCACCGAGAGCTACGAATAGGCGTTGCGAAAATTTGTTGTCGTTTTTGCGTTTTGGTTTTTCAGTCATAGTGTGTTGGGCTTCGCTGTGGGATGTCAAATTGTCGGCGCATGGTAGCACTCGTCTGGTTTACTGTCCATGCTAACTGAGCAAGTCTTCATGAATGTCAGAACCTTAATGAATCACAATCCTAACCGAATTTATACTGAATACTGTAAGCTGAACTGAAAATCGCAGATGGCACAGAAACGTGTCATGCTATGACATAAGCACGCCATAGAAACTAGGTGAGAATACACATGCCAGATATTTATAACATGTCTGATGTTTTTATCTCGTATTCGCGCAAAGACAGCGAATTTGTGCATAAACTCTTTGATGATATTAAAGGGACAGGTAAAGAAGTCTGGGCAGACTTTGAAGATATTCCGAAAGCTGCCGATTGGTGGAACGAAATCAAAGCGGGTATCGACGCTGCTGATGCGTTTGTATTTGTTATCAGCCCAGATAGCGTCCGTAGTGAAATCTGCCGTGACGAAATCGAACACGCTGTCGCCGCGAATAAACGTATTTTGCCCCTTCTACATAGAGAAATCGAACTGGCAGAAGACAAAGAAAAAGTGCATCCTGCCATCTCGTCACATAACTGGATTTTCTTCCGTGAAAGTGACAATTACGACCAAGCCTTCCAAACGCTCATCGAAAGTGTCGAGACAGATCTCGAACACAACCGCACGCTGACGCGGTTGCTCGTGCGGGCAAAAGAGTGGGATACGAATGCACGCCGAGATGGCTACTTGCTACAAGGCGAAGACCTGCAAAATGCGGATGCGTGGTTATCGAGTGCGTACAATAAAGAACCCGCGCCAACGGTTTTACACAACGAATATATTCATGCCAGTCAGAATGCGGCAACACAACGGCAACGACGTATTGCGACCTATGCAATTGGGGGTGCAATAGTCTCTTTGTTATTAGCGGCATTCGCTGTCTATGCAATGTTCAATGCCCAACAGAGTGAGCGTGAAGCTCGTAATGCCGAAGCAACGGCTGTTGTCGCTCGTGAAGCTGCACAGAATGCGCAAGCGACGGCGGTCATTGCGCGTGAAGATGCTGAAGAGAGCGAACGTGAAGCCCGTAGTGTGGCACTTGCTGCTAGTGCCAGCGAAGCCCTTGCCAGTAATAACCCTGACCTCGCATTGGTACTCGCCCGCGAAGCCCTGCGTGCCTATCCTAACCCTGACCAACCATTGGCAAGTGTACAGAC
Organism: Chloroflexota bacterium; assembly: GCA_038522085.1. Classification (GTDB taxonomy): domain Bacteria; phylum Chloroflexota; class Anaerolineae; order Aggregatilineales; family Phototrophicaceae; genus JAUZRW01. Next base: position 5,578 of record JBCBKJ010000156.1, on the reverse strand, counting down.
TACACTCGCCGACGCGGCATATGCACCTGGTACAGAAGAACGTATCGAAACACAGGGCGTCATTCAGACAGTCGTCTATTCTAGCGACGAAACACGCTACGCGGCTGGGTTCTTCACGGGCGAAATTTGCATATATGACGACGCGACACACACACAACAAAATTGCCTCACAACGCCCGACCTCGTATCACAAGATGTTGCAAATGCAGGGACACCTCTCGCGCATACTGGTACAGTGCGTTGGATTCATATGGATGAGGCAGGCACGCGCTTGCTGAGTTCCGGTGAAGATGAACGTGTTGTTCTATGGGATATTGATGAAAGCTCATCAACCTACGGCACGATTCTGTACGAGTTGGCTATCGAAGGTATCAATGCCAGTGCGTTGACTTCTGATGGTGAACTCGCTCTTATGGGAACAGAGAGCGGTGAATTTAGCTTGTGGATTCCTGAATTTGATACGATAGCAACGGTAGAATATGTACACACTGCGTCCCTCAATGTGATTGCAATTAGTCCTGATAACCTGCGGGCAGTCGCTGGCGCAGACGATGGCACACTCATTGAATACGACCTTGTTGAACAAGTTATGCTTAGTACCTACCGTAACGATAACACGGCTGCTTCTATCATGTCGGCTGCTTATCATCCTGATGGGGAAATTGTTGCGATTGGCGATATTGAAGCCACACTGATGACATGGCAACTTGCCAGTAGTTCTGTTATCCGCACCTATCAAGGGCATGATGAAGGCGTGACAGCGATTACCTTTGCGGGAGATGGTCGCACGATGTTCACCAGTAGCTGGGATAATAGCATCCGTGAATGGGATGTGGAGTCGGGACGCATTGTACGCAGTTTCTTCGGGCATATCGGTGGTATCAATGCGCTCTCGCTGGCAGGCGATAACCAGAGTATGGTATCCGGTAGCTACGATACGACGATGCGTGTTTGGCAAGTGCGCCCTGTCATCATGCACGACCAAATCAATACCAATGGTGATGAACTCAACCGTGCTGATTGGAATGAGGATTATATCGTCACGATTGATGAGCAAGGCGTGATTTTTATCTATGACCGTAATAATGTAGATAACGTCCTCACCCGCCAAGATAACGCGCCAGAAGAAGTTGTCAGCGTTGAATTGCACCCAGAACGCGCTGAATTTGTGGTCACACATGGGGATTGTTCGACAGTAGCCTACAACGCGGAAACCACAGAAATTATTTGGGGAACCCGTGTCATGAGCGATACCGGTTGTCGTCAAGTGATGTATCGCCCACAACATGACGAAGTGCTGGTCGTGGCAACCGATAGCCTTACTCTGCTAGATAGTCGCACGGGTGAACTTGTCCGCACGATTGATTATGTTTCGCCACATGATGATGTCATTCTAGCGAGTGCTGCTTTTATCTCGACAGGGGCGCAATTGCTGGTCGGTGAAAATGCCCGCTCTGAGAATTTACATCTGATTGATGCCGAAACAGGCGAAGTGATTCGTGTCTTTGCGGGGCATAGTGATGGTGTGTTGTCTATCACACTCGCACCGAATAATACACAAGTTGGCACAGGCTCATATGATAATACGGTGCGCTTGTGGGACATCGCAACGGGCGAGACAGTTCTTGTGTACGAAGGGCATAGTGACCGTGTAGAGCATGTGGACTTTAGCCCTGATGGACGGTCATTAGTATCGGCTTCTAACGATACCACCGTGCGCTTGTGGAATATCCGCACAGCAGAAACCGTCTATACCTATGACTTACATACCGAACGGGTGGTCACATCGCATTTCAGCCATGATGGTAGACAAATCTTATCAGCATCGCACGATGGCACACTCATCATTTGGAACTTCCCGCAACAATTGAACGAGTTGCAAGAGTGGGTGGTACAAAATCGCTATATCCGCGAACTCACATGTAGCGAAAGAAGTGTGTATTTGTTGCCGACTGAGGGAACAGGGTGCGAATCTTAGTTTATTGCTGAGATATGAAGAGCATAAAACCCTGCTTGTCCACAGCAAGCAGGGTTTTTTCATGCGATTAGGTTTGATGGCGAATCATGATGTTTTTGTGATGCTATACGAGTCGTTACCACAGGCGGAAATCGTGCTATCGTCAATCGCACGTCCGGTTGCTTCGAGTGTATCCCCAACTTGAATATCGGTATCACCCCCATTGAACATATCATTCTGACAATTAGGACTCATACCTTCTGACCAGATGACCGTCACTTGCTCACCGGATTCGGTTTCAACCACATACGCACAAATACCATCAAACGCACAATCACTGATAAATTCGACGACTTCGCCACTCAGCGAACGGGTGATGACATTACCATCGGCATCCAACAGAGATTCCAGATTGCCATGTCCTACTTCAGAGGGTGGGTCAATCACAATGGGGTCAATAGGGGCAGGCGTGCCTCCTTCAATAGATAAGGGTAAAACAGCATCTGTGTCCCTTGCCAACGTGATGCTGAATGCTTCGTTACTGCATACGTCAATGTCATAGGCATCGCTAGGAATACCACTGACAGTCACAACATCGCCTACAGAGAGCGTCATTGCAAATTGATTCACGTCATCGTTATTATTGCATTGGTGTTCTGCGACTTCTGCGGGTACGAGTCCACCCTCCATGTAGAGTACCGTGCGTGTTTCGCCATTATCTAGCTCAATGGTCAGTACATTATTGCCATCAGCTGGGACACCTATCTCATTTTCAATCACCGTACCGGTTACGGTAATTAAACGTGCCGCTGGGGTTGTTGGGTCAACAAGTGCCTCGTCTGATTGGTCAGCTTCAAATATTCCGCACGCGCTCAGGCTGACGGCAAGCAGAATGATGATTATGAATTTGTGTTGCATAGTTATTTCCTTCCCAAGGGATAGAATATCATGTGTGATGTGTATCTAGTAAAATAACGCTGTAGTATACAAGAAAGTTCCATTCATATCATGAAATACAGTGATTTTTTAGACAAAACCGAACTCAAAACACAGGTGCAAGCGATGAATGCCCGTGCCAAAGCTGATGGTAAGGCAGGGCGCTTGACCGTCGCTGGTCTGCGTGACCGTATTTATGCCAGTGGGGGCAAGTGTGAATGGTGTACGGTTTCGCTGGTAGGGCAAGATTTTGAGGTTGACCATATCATTCCCTTGCAACGTGGTGGCGAAAATACAGCTGATAATATCGCAGTGGCGTGTCCAGCGTGTAATCGGCGTAAATCAGCGAAGCATCCGGCACGTTTCGCCCAAGAGACGGTTGCGCAAACAGGCGAACGTACCCCGCTTATTGTGCGTGTGCTGACATATTATGATGCCGAAGCAACTGTGCAACAATCGCTCTTTAGCGATAGTCCCGATGACCAACCAACACTCAGCATAGATAGTGAAGATGATAACTACGAAGAAGACCCACCACCGTATCGCTGGAGATAATGTTATAACCTCATTCCTCGAAGCACCTTATAACCTACATAGTTAATTTGTTGCAGGTTATAGCGAATACAGACATAATGAAAATAATCACCCGCACAATAGCAGAATAGACATCATGGCAAAGATTTTCATTTCATACAGTAGACAAGATATATACCCACTCAAAGACCTCGTAAATTCACTCAGAGAACATTACGGTGCTGATATTCTTTGGTATGACAAAGAAGGACTTAGTGGTGGAGATGACTGGTGGGCGAGAATAATCAGTGAAATTGAACAGTGCCATCTTTTCATATTTCTAGTGTCCATTGATTCACTAAAATCGAAATACTGTATCGAAGAGTTTGAGAAGGCTATGTCAAGTGAGTGCTTCATCCTTCCTATTCATGTGAGACCTACGAAACTTCCATATCCAGAGGATGTGAAAGCCAAGGTGAGAACCCATTTGAGTGTCACACAGCATGTAGACATATCGAGCGGGATTGACAGTGAAATAGAGGAAGAGCTTTTTGAATCTATCGATAACTTACTCAAAAAGTATGAAGCGACTCAGGAAGAAATACCAAGCAGAGGATATGAAATCATCAAGCAAATTGCAATAGGTGGATATTCACACATATATCTCGCTACACAGAACCTTTTAAATCGTAAAGTTGCTATTAAGGTAATACTGCCTGCATATGAACGACAATCGTCGTTTATGCAACGTTTCCAACAAGAAGCAGAGTTAGTCGCTCGGTTAGAACATCCGCATATTGTTCCTCTATATGATTACTGGCATGACCGTAGCGGGGCTTATTTAGTTATGCGCTACATACCAGGTAGTCATCTCGCCAGTAAGCTGGAAAAAGAAGGTGCAATGCCACCTGAAAAGGCAGTGCAGTTACTCAATCAAATTTCAGGCGCACTCGCACTCGCCCATCGCAAGTGTATTGTTCACCAAGATATCAATCCTACCAGTATTCTGTTTGATGAGGATGATAATGCTTACCTGACGGAATTTGGTATTGCACACGATATTGAGAGGGGTATCAATCTGTCAGTAGAAGAAAATAACACAATGTACGGTAGTCCAAAATATATTTCCCCAGAGCAGGTGCGTAAAAAAGCAACAACGCCTCAGAGCGATATCTACAGTTTAGGTATTCTGATGTGGGAGGTATTGACAGGAAAACCGCCTTTCGATCACGAAAATATTCTGCAATTGTTGCAGATGCACGTGCAAAGTGAATTACCACCCTTGCAGGAGGTGAATCCTGATTTGCCAGAGCAACTTAATCTTCCACTGAGACGTGCAACTCACAAAGACATAGAACAACGCTATAAAAATGTTTCAGATTTTGCCAGAGATTTCAAAGCCTTGGTCACTGTTATGTACAATGATTTAACGGACACGAATCCGGCGTCGCAATTGATCAAACGTGATGATGACTCTACTGATTTGAGTAAGGTTATCAATCCATACAAAGGGTTGAATTCGTTCAGGGAATCTGATGCAGACTATTTCCTCGGGCGTAGCGCCCTCACCAAGCGCCTGATGAAAGCCATGACTGATACGAGTCCAGCGGGACGTTTTCTTGCGGTTGTGGGTCCGAGTGGGAGTGGTAAATCGTCTGTCGTACGGGCGGTTCTGATTCCTGCCTTGCGCAGAGGAGAGATCATGGGTTTGCCTACACAGTACATTAGTAGCATGGTACCGGGTGTGAATCCTATGCGTAGTCTTGAAGGTGCGGTGCTAAAGATCGGGGTGAAGGCTAGTATCGAGATGATGGAAACTATCAGTAAAGATGAATATGATTTAAATGCCGTTCTGCACGAGGCGCTCCCCAAAAATGGCGAGATGCTTTTGCTGATTGACCAATTCGAGGAAATCTTCACCTTAGTTGATGACGGACAAAAACGACTTACATTCTTAAAGATGATCTATAATGCACTGATGGCAGAAAATAGTCGCTTACGTGTTGTTGTAACTATGCGTGCAAACTTCTTAGATCGTACTTTGCAGTATCCTGGTTGGAATGATTTATTTCAGAACAGAGTAGTAAGTGTGCCTGTGATGACTGATAATGAATTGTGAGAAGTCATCGTCATACCCGCAGAAGATGATAGTAGCGACCATTCAGCATACTA
>JBCBKJ010000155.1:0-9981 GCA_038522085.1 Chloroflexota bacterium | reverse complement strand
GAAACAACTATTGTAGGGGCGAACTAAAGTGCGCCCGAACCAAGTACAAGAAAAGGACGTTTTCATACGTCAAAGACCTGTGTGCAAGCAATCTGTAATCGTTATCCAGCGTTCAGGTTATGTATCCTAAAATCGACATCACGCATAAACTCTAACACAAGCTCAACACTGCTTATATATACTACGGATGATACAACAAACGTAGCTTTGCCTGCGTAAACGGGTTTAGGAATTTACACACACATGAACCAAATAAAGGACTAATTTGGTGGCAAAAAAACGCATTCTCATCATGACATCCAATCTCGGCTTCGGACATATGAGCGCGGCGAGTGCAATCAAGACGGCGCTCAATGAACAGCACGAAGATTGCGAAGTGAACATCGTCAACCCAGCCGAGCATGATATGGCACCGGATTTGCTGAAAGAAATTCATGATTTGTACGATTCTAGCTCTAAGCGCGAGGGATTGTACGAACTGCTCTATAAAATCAGTGATACGGGCATCGCCGCCTTTGCAACCAATAGCGCCGTGTCGGTGATGTTGCGCGATGCCGTCGCCAGCGTTATCGAGAAATACAAGCCGGATTTAATCATTGCTGTCCACGAAGATTACCTCGCGCCTCTCAAGACACTCTACGATATGGCAGGCTTCAAAATACCAATTGTCACGGTTATCACTGACCTAACAACAATTCATCGGCGTTGGTTCAACCAGATTAGCAAGATGACCGTTGTCCCAACAGACATCGGCAAAGACCTTGCCAGCGAACACGGCTTGCTGAAATCCAAAGTGCGCAAAATTGGCATTCCTGTTGACCCCGTCATCAGCAAAGAACGACGCAAACCCGCAGAGATTCGGGAAGAACTCGGCTGGGATATGGATAAGCGGACGATTGTCGTTGTCGGCAGTACACGGGTGACAAATCTTATACAGAATCTGCGTGGACTCAATCACAGTGGCTTAGATTTACAATTGGCGCTGGTTGCGGGTGGCGATGATAAGCTGTATCAGGCATTCAAAGCGACAGAATGGCACGCTAAAGTGCATCTCTATAACTACGTCGATAATATTCCAGCGATGATTAAAGCCTCCGATTTTGTCATCAGCAAAGCAGGCGGACTGATTGTCAGCGAGACATTAGCAAGTGGCAAACCGATTCTCATCACAGATGTCATCGAAGGACAGGAAACCGGCAACGCCAATTATGTGTTGGATAATGGCGCAGGTGGGCGTGCCTTCACTCCCATTGATGTGCTAGAAACGGTGTATCACTGGTTGGCAAACGATGGTGAACTCTTGCGCTTAAAAACCAAGAAAGCTACCGAGATTGGTAGACCGCGTGCCGCCTACGAAATCGCTGACCTCGCGGCTGGCTTGCTCTAATGAAACCTAGCCACAAAATAGATGTGCATGTAGGGACGCCCTTCTGGGCGTCCGCCATTTTACGCCCAAAACTATCTTTCGCTACGACCCTTTGTAGGGACAACATCTATGTTGTCCGCCGTTTTACACGCACAAAAGCAGACATCTCTTAGAAAAACACCTTAGCTTAACGGCTATGAGCTATGTCTGCGCCCGTTCGGGACAACATACAGGTTATTTTATCCCTATTTTCGGATGTGTATCAAGAGAGGGACATTATGGCTGACCAGTCAACGCTACAAGACTTACTTGCACAATTAGAGACAAGCGAACCGACTGAGCATAAGGCAATCTTCGAGCAGTTAAAGAGCTATCCGGTTGAAGATACAGCATTGCCCATGCTCCAGTATTACCGAAATACAGACTACCCATGGATTAATCGCATTAACGCGCATCTTGTGATTCAGCATCATGGTGATGATGCGCTTGCTACACTACTCGCCATTTACCGTGCTACAGAGGATATTGGTATTCGTAATAATATAGCATTCATGCTTCAGCAACTATCTCATCCTGATATTATAGATGCTATTCTCACTGTCTTCCTTGACCCCAGTGTGTCGATGCACGGTATCTTGAAAGAACCACTCATCAAACACGCTGATGAAACCATTGTTGGCAAGATAGGACAGGTGTTTCTGCAAGGTTCTATCACTGACAACAATCATTTTAAAGATATCTTAGAAGTCCTTGTACTCATTGGTGGACAAGAAGCTGTCGAGATTCTCACGCAAGCCAAGTCAATATATACGGAGAATCAAAATCCAGAGCGCATTAACGGTTATATGGTGAAGAACAACCTACATAGAGATACGATTCGCCGTCAATTGATAGCACAAGCAAAACGTTACTATTGCCGAGCGGCATTCTACGACATGTTCACGCAACCTATCTCTGAAGATGATTTTCTAGCACAACTGACCAACCATATCGAAGCGACGATTGAACGTGTCATTGCACGCGATGAGCGTCCACTTGCTATCATTAATCATCGCTTTGCGTGTGGAATAGTCCCACAACTTCCGCATAATATGCCTCAAGGGCAGAATGCTGTGTTGGATGTGCTGGTACATGCCACCGATAATCTCTTTGCGCTTTGCGAAAAAGCCAATGTCATCACAACACCCATCACCCAAACGAAGCGTCATCAGCAACTGAGAGAAAGTAGCTTACAATACACAGCCGAAGCCATCGCTGATGGTAAACAATCACTCGCTCTGATTTTGCGCTATCTACCAGCAAGCCTGTTCCTCACCTTGCACAAATATATCCACACCTTCAGCTATGATTATGAATTTGGCTACAAATCGTTCCTCGAAAGCCTAGATACACACTTTGAATCGCTACCTGTTGACCTCTCTTGGGCATATGATGCAGAAGCGAAACAAATTCGTGTGACGATTGATAAGGCGACAGTTACACTCGACAATATAGAATTGTGGGATGAACTCGGCGAAGAGTCTTTCTATTTTATTGACGATATGCAAAGCATGTTGGCGCAACTCGGCTGGGCGTGGTTGATGGTCGAAGCCGAAGACCAAGTAGCAGGCGTGATTGTCGTGCCAGAAGCCTTCCGTACCGACTTTAACCGCTATCTAAAATTAACTGCTTGCTCATGAAAACCTTGTGCCAGAACACTTACAATAGCACAAGATACATACAAATCAGGAGATATTTTCATGGGTGGTTACAAAGTAGTCGAAGTATTTGATGTGCCAATTGATACGCTCTGGGCGACAGTGGGTGGCTTTGGCGATGTGGATAAATGGATGCCAGGCGTTGAATCATGCGTGCTTGAAGGTGAAGGCGCGGGAACAGTCCGCACGATGATTTCCGATGGCAACACCTTCAAAGAAAAATTACTGACAATAGACGAAGACAATCACAAAATCACCTATACGATTGTCGAAGCCCCGCTACCTGTCACTGATTATGAAGCCAGCATGCAACTGACAGACAAAGGCGACGGCAAAACAGAGATGATTTGGCAATCAACATGGGAGCCCGCGGGTGTCCCTGTTGAACAAGTCGAGGAAATTTTCAAAGGCTTTTACGCAGCAGGCATTCAAGGCTTTAAGGCGATGCACGCCAGCTAAACAAGCATAACACCTAATAGAAAAGGGACGCTGATACGTATCAGCGTCCCTTTTTTGTGCCTAATATCTGATTGTTGAAAATGGTCAACTCAAAAACGCTGAATGCCCTCTTTGGTTAGCATTTCTTCAAAGAGTGTCCATTCGACCTGTGCCATGCGCCAATATTTTGCGGATTGGCGACGCTCCCCTGCTTGCCGAGCGGAAAAGCTCGTTTGTATGTTGATGAGGGCGGCAATGAGTTGCGCTTGTACCTGTGCGGGCATACTTGTCATGTGGGCTTGTGTTGTCGCCTGTAGAACATGGTGCATTGCCTGCCCTATATCGTTTTCGATAGTACGGCTGATGGGCTGACGCATCATAGTGTCGATTGGCTCAAGGGCGTTGGCGATACTTTGCCACCATGATGTAGAAGCTGTGTATGTTGGGGCATCAGGAAAAATGAATGTCATGAGACTACCTTATTGTGCTAGATGATTGCGATAAATGATATATGTTTATTATATCAATTTTTTCACAACTAAAAGTTAAGATAGTAGCATTCTCATTTTATAACAAAATTAATTTCGGATAAGAGAATGTCAATTTTGTGAGCTACTCTGAACTATAGAGCGTATGTAGAGACAACATCAATGTTGTCCGCTGTGTAGAAACTTTGCCTTATGATACCAATCGCTCAAGATGCTATGTATGCTTAGACGAAACTCAGATTATAAAAAAGACGACCCCCAACGGTATAACCAGTCAGAGGTCGGGTATCGTGTGTTGATGTGTTATCTGATTAGCTGGTTGTTGCTACACGATTTGTTTTAGCAATCAGTTTCTGTTTGCGTGGATGCACTGTGCCAGTTTCTGCGAAATACTTGAGTTCTTCCACAATATCATCCAGTAAACTCGTCAGTTGTATACGCATCGGAATACTCATGACTGCGCCAATAACAGGGAGCAAGATCATTTCTACTTGGAAGCTCGCCCGTGATGTATTGGCATCTACGGCTTCAATTTTCCAACTATTATGCGCACTTTTCACGAAGAATGGCATGCCTTTCGCTTCATAAGTGAAGCGCATATTACGCGCATCGTACTGGGTAAAGGTTTCACGAATTTGCCCGAAGCCTGGCACCGTGCAGACCCGCCCGCCGACAGTTGCTTCGTCAGGCACATGTGCTTTGACGTTATTTTCGGACTTGGCAACACCACTTGACCAATCGCCAATGTTAGCAAAATCATGTGCGACAATGTGCCATGCTTTTTCGGCAGGTACGTTGATAGTGATACTACGTGCGAGTTTCATGGTAGAGTCTCCTATGAACTTAGTATGTCTTGTCATTCGGTGAGCAGAAACGAAGGACTGTCGATTTTTTCTACAGGGAATTGAATTTCTATCGCGCCGGAGTTGGGTTTATCGGGATGTGGTAGCTCGATGAAAATTTCACGTTGTTGTCCCACGATACGATAGTGATTACTTTCTATCCAATGCCCAAGCGCACCATACGTCGAGTGCGATGTCGTTGGATGCCCAACATGCACAGCCGTCGCCATCATCTCCACGGCTGGCAAGGTGCGCGTCCGCAAGGCGATGTCATCTTCTATCGTGATGCTATCAGGTACCTTATCTTCGATGAAGAATGCAAATTCCAAATCGACATGCTCGGCTTTATAGCCATCTTCATCAGAGAGCGCCAGAAAGTGTCCGAGCTTGCCATTACCAACAACAGGTGGCAATTTCTTCATCAGATACGCAACGAATTGCAAGCCATCTTGACTGCTAAGGCAGAAATGATTGGTAGACAATATATCGAGCGCAGGGAGTGACTTCACCACAATATCCGGCACATTCACTTGGGTGCGTCCCAAGCGCGATTCTATCCGGCGCAGACGTTCCAAATCATCCGCAAGGCGTTTTTCAAGTTCTAGCTTTTGCATCATCAGCATACCGTTGATGTCTTCATAGCTGACATCATTTTCTAGCAACTGTGCAATCTGCTTCAGCGTCAAACCCAAATCCTTGAGCGCCAAAATGCGGTTCAAACGGGGCAGTTGTTGTGCGCTGTAGTAGCGATACCCCGTCTGTGGATCGACATGTGCTGGCGTCATCAGACCAATTTCGTCGTAGTATTGCAAACTGCGTTTGGATACACGGGCTATCTTAGAAAATTCACCTGTCAGAAACATCGTGCTGTCCTTCGTTCTGTTCGTTGACCCTATGCTAGGGTATCACGCAACGTGACACGCAAGCGAAATTTATCTTTTACTCATTTTACATTTTTTATGCGTTACTAAAGCGCATAAAGTTATGCATAGAAACGAAATGCGCAGACTATTTACAATAGTTACGAAACTCACTCTCTGTTCGTGGGTTTTATATACTAGATAACCTCAATTTCGGATAAGAGAATGTTCAAATTTTGAACTATTCTGAACCATAGAACCCTTGTAGGGACAACATCTATGTTGTCCACTGAGTAGAAATTATGCTTTTCGATACCAATCACACAAGATTCTATGCTTAAACGAACTCAGGTTAGATAATAGCAAGACATCAGCAAGAGGATAACGAATGCAAGTTGTGCGCAACGCACTCACACAAGACAAAACACGCATCATTCGACGAGGTGCAGACAAGGCATTACTTGTTTTGGTCGGCTTGAGCAGTGAACTGGCGAATTGGAATACTATTGCCCAGTGTTTTGACAGCCTCGATATGGATATTTTCGTGCCGGATTATGTAGCCCGTCCGTCGCTGGCTGGTTGTGTGGAGAGTGTGGCTGATTTTATCATCACAGAGAATCTCGCGTCGTATCAAGAGCTACATGTATTTGCCTATATTCTAGGTGGCGCAATTTTCAATCGCTATCTAGCAGAAAACGACTTGCCAAATTTGCGTAGTATCATCTATGACCGCAGTCCGCATCAAGAGCGTGCGCCGCGTGTGGCTGCCGATTTATTCCCCTCCCTAGCACGCTTAAGTTTTGGAAATGTAGTGCTTGAATTAGCAGATAATCCTTATCAACCATGTCCGCGCGAGGATATTCACCGTGCCTTGCTCATTGAGACAAAGCGTACCACATTGATGCAAATTTTCGCTTGGCACGCCCGTAAAATGGGGGCAATCCATTGGGAGGCAAATACATTCGGGCAAGCACATGATGATTATGTTTATATCCCCCTCGACCATACTCAAATGTATGCGCGTTTGGGGGCATTCAGTAGCTTACTGAGCCATTTTTACGCACATGGACATTTTCCAGAAAACGCCAATCGTACACCACCACAGGAGTAAATGAGCTATGGGAATTTATCAGATTAAACCTTGGTTTCAACGACAGCTGCAACCTATCACAGATGCGATGGTGAAAGGACGTGTCTCGCCAGATTGGATGACCTATGGCGCTGTCGTCGTCGCATTACTGATAGGTGTTGCACTCATTTTGAGTGCGCAATCACAATTATGGCTATGGCTGATATGTATCGGTGTTCCAGTGCGCTTGGCGATGAACGCCCTTGATGGGCAGGTGTCTCGCGCTTTAGGCATCGCTGACCCTATGGGTGAGGTGAAGAACGAACTCGGTGATAGAACCGCCGATGCTCTGATTTTCGGTGCTGTTTGTTTTATACCAGCCGTGCCTCTCTATTTGAGCGTGCCGACGCTGATTATTGCCTTGTTGATTGGCTATGTAGGCATCCTCAGTAAAGCTGTGACCGATGTGCGTGATTATAGTGGCATCATGGGCAAACCTGACCGCATGACCGCGCTGGCGATTGGCTGTGGTCTAGTCGCGCTGACAGGTATCTGGGAATTATTATGGGTGGCGTTGGGCGTGATTTTGTTGCTAGGGAGCATCACACTCATCATTCGATTGCGAGGTATCCATGAACGTTCCTGACCTTTTGCCACAAACACTGATGGCACTCGGCGCAATATTTGGCTGTGGCGCAATTCTCGTCCTCATCTTAGGGCGCTTCAACCTCAAACGCATCATGGAAGGCGAACTCGGCGCACGTTATCTCGGTTGGCTCATCCTAACACCTGTCTATATCGTCGTACTATTCACCAATATATACATCGGTTTGCTGATGGTCGCTATCGCTATGCTCCTGTGCATCATTGAGTACAGCCGTGCGACGAAATTACCGACCAACCAGCAAGCGTTTTTGTATATTTTCGTGGTGATCACCTTGCTGGTTGTCATATTTCGCCCGCCATTGTTCGCCGCCTTGCCCGCGCTGGTGATGTTCTTGCTGACTGCCCAACCCATCCTCAGCAACCGCCCCGAAAGCCTACTCCGTGCGCCAAAAATTGTCTCATGGGGCTACATGTACACCACATGGACACTCGCGCACGGGATACTGATGCTCGGTTTTCCTAACGACACGGGTATTCTCATTATCGTGATTGTGGGCTGTGCCTTAGCAGATATTGGCGCGTATGTGGTTGGCAAGGCAATCGGTAAAACAGTGATTGCACCTAAAATCAATCCACGTAAAGCATGGGAAGGCATCATTGGCGACCTCATCGGGGCGGCGATTGCTGTTGCGGTGTTCAGTTTTGCTGTACCAGAATACCCTTTGCCCTTACAGATAGGTCTGGTATTTATCATCGGCATTGGTAGCTCATGGGGCGATATTCTAAGTTCAACAGCCAAACGTAATGCCGACATCAAAGATTGGGGCGCAATCATTCCGGGGCATGGTGGCGTGATAGACCGTTTGAATAGCCTGATTATCGTATTGCCATTGACTTACTATTATCTCGTATTATTTGCGCCGATGCCCTCTGTTTAATCATCCGGCGCGACCTGTAAATCCGCCGCCCCTAAATTGAGGGCTTGCCGTTCGCCAGAACGCGGTAAATATTGCAAGGCAAGCGCCAGTGCAATCAGCAAAATCACACCCCCAATCATGAAGGGTGCAGAGACGCCTAAGAACTGGAAGACTGCACCACCCAGTAACGGCGTCATCGCATTAGCAAGGCTATACAGCGAGGAACTCACGCCCAGCGTACTGCCTGTCTCGGAGAGGTCGGTGCGTTTGGTAATCAAACTGTTGATACTCGGCGTGACAATCGTCCCGCCAATCGTCGCTGGAATCATGGCGATGTAAATCCAGACGATACCCAACCAGCCGTTATTGCCATCGTCGGGCAACGGTACATTGACACCATGTTCAACAGCCGTTTCGCTACTGATGCTGGCAGTATTTTCAAAAGAACTGACGAGAGCTTCGCGGTCATACCAATTGACAGGCACTTCCGGCGTGAACGACGCCATAATCAAGCCGACTGCTAACAAAGCCAAACCCGTGTAAATCAGATTTTGCTCCCCGAATCTTCGGCTCAGGGGTCCTATATAGCGCCCCTGTACCATCACCAGCACAATGCCCATGAACACGAATAACATGGCGTTCCCTGTGCCATCCAAGCCTACCCTACTGAGCGTGAACAGCGGTAACAATTGCTCGAAGCCCCCGAAAACCAGTTGGTTGAGGAAAATCAGCAACATCAAGATGGCGAGTAGCGGGTTGGTGAGCGCACTATAAATACGGGTCGGTAACGATGCTTGTTTCTGTTGTTTACGACGCTGACGATTCTCTTCGGATAGCGTCTCTTTGAACCAGAACGTGGTCAGGAAAATAGACAGCAGAGAGAAGCCAGCCGCCAAGAATGCAGGCACGCGATAATCATTGCCTGTCATAGCGAGTGCAACGCCCGAAATGGCAGGACCAATCACGAAACCGATACCAAACGCCGCGCCAATCAAGCCCATGCCCTGTGCGCGATTTTCTTCTGTCGTGCTATCGGTGATTGCCGCCTGTGCCGTGACGATATTCGCGCCAGAAATCCCATCTATCACCCGCGAGATGAGCAACAGGGGCAAGGCGTTCGCAAAACCAAGCACAATAAAGCCGATGAACGTCCCAATCTGGCTGACAATCAACACAGGTTTGCGCCCAAAACGGTCAGATAAATTGCCTAAAATAGGCGATGCGAGTAATTGCATCGTTGGGTATGCCGCCGCAATCAAGCCGATGGTCAGTGCATTGGCACCAAACGCCGTCGTATACAGGGGCAATAACGGAATGATGAGCGTCAAGCCCATCAAATCAACTAACACTATCACGAAAATAGGCAATACACGTTTAAAATCGAAACCGGATTCGGTTGCGCTGTCGGCAGGTGGCGTCACATGGTCAGACATGCAGGTGTCCTTGGTAGGCATAATACTAATTAGGTTGTGGGATGTGGTTTTTGTATTTCAGCGTCTAGAAAATCCCTCTCCCTAAATGATACCACCTAACTGCATTTGAAGATAGTGGTTGCGCTTTTGATAGTGCATCCGTTTCGGTATAAATTTTCGGACACGATAAATCGTGTCCCTTAGGTGTTAAGTTAAGCAAAAATCTTACATCAACAAAAAATACCTGTAGGGGTGGCGTGTACGCCTCCCGCCGTTCTAAAATAGA
>JBCBKJ010000154.1:0-10686 GCA_038522085.1 Chloroflexota bacterium | reverse complement strand
GTCGTCACGACTATCGTTAAATTTCTGCCAAAAATCATACGAAATAACTAGCGTCCACGCCTATCTCCATGCTATTTTATGCTATACTAGACATGCTCAAATAGAACATACTATCGCAATACCCTCACAATCGTTGTCCTGAGGAGCAACCAACATGGCATTTATTGAAGCGCCCACTAATTTCTATTTAGGAAAAACGTTCAACAGCCAAACCAACAAAATTGGCGAAGACGTGGTGTACTACGATTCCCGCGATTTAACGACCCACGCGGTAGTCGTCGGCATGACCGGTAGCGGTAAAACAGGTCTTTGTGTCACCATGCTCGAAGAAGCGATACTCGATAATATCCCTGCGATTATCATCGACCCCAAAGGCGATATTACCAATCTCGCACTGACCTTCCCACAACAGCGTGCTGATGATTTTAAACCTTTCATTCATCATGATGATGCACGGCGGGCAGGCATGGAACTCGATACATATGCGCAAGACATCGCCGAAACGTGGAAAGATGGCTTGGCACAGTGGGGCATCGTAGAAGACCGCCTCGCATGGCTCAAAAACGCAGCCGAACTCAGCATCTATACACCTGGTAGTGATGCAGGCCTGCCGATTAGCATTTTGGCGTCTTTACGTGCGCCACGCTACAACTGGCAGGGGCAAGAAGAAACCGTCCGCGAACGCATCCAAGGTATCGTGAATGCTTTGTTTGCGCTGGCTGGCATGTCCTATGAGCCAGTAAAAGATGTCGAACACGTTTTGCTTTCCAATATCGTGGAAGAGAATTGGAAGCAGGGCAAAGACCTCACGCTAGAAGACATCGTGCTACAAATTCAAGAACCGCCATTTGAGAAGCTGGGCGTTTTCCCGCTGGATAAAGCGATTAGCCAGCGCAAACGCTACAACCTCTCGATGGAATTGAATAACATCATCGCCGCGCCCTCGTTCCAATCATGGTTAAATGGGCAACCGCTTGATATTCAGAATTTGCTCTATCAGCCGAACGGACGCCCGAAGGTCAGCATTTTCTACACAGCACATCTCAATGACCAAGAGCGGATGTTTATCACGACGCTCATTCTGGAAACAATGATTGGCTGGATGCGGACACTCTCCGGCACACCGAGCTTACGCGCCATTCTCTATATTGATGAGATGTTCGGCTTGTTCCCGCCGTATCCAAAAAACCCGCCGACCAAAGAACCGCTCTTGCGCATGATTAAGCAAGCCCGTGCTTTCGGTATCGGCATGATTCTCGCTACACAAAATCCCGGCGACCTCGATTACAAAGGCTTGTCCAACGCAGGTACATGGTTCATCGGACGCCTGTCATCGGAAAATGACCGTAAGAAAGTGATGGCAGGGCTTAAGTCAGCCGCCAGTGCAGACGATGAAATGGCATTGAAAGATGTCGAGGCACTCATCTCGGATGTGCAACCGCGTGTATTCTTGATGCGCAATGTACATAACACGGGTGGACCCATCCTCATGCACACGCGCTGGGCAATGAATTTCTTAGCAGGTCCCCTCACACGCACCCAAATTAGCTGGTTGATGCAAGCGAAAAAACAGCAACTCGCGCAGATGGCAGGACAATATTACGTTGGCAATCAACCGTCACAGCAGGGTGGATTTGCACCACAAGCACAGCCTCAGCAAGGTGGCTGGCAACAGCAACCTGTGAATCAAGGCTGGACGCAACCCAACAATACGGGCAATTTCAACGCGCCACCGCCACCACCCGGGTTCAATAATCCACAGGGGCAACCTAATAACATGCCGCCACCACCACCCGGATTTAATCAGCAACGGAATCCCAATATGCCACCGCCACCACCAGGCTTTGCACAACAAGCCGGCTGGGGGAATCAAAATGGCTATCCACAACCGCCGCCACCGCAGGGTGGATATGGTCAGCAAGGTGGCTATGGGCGACCCCCACAGCAGGGTGGTTACGGGCAACCAGGCTATGGTCAGCAGGGGTACGGACAACCGCCACAACAAGGTGGCTATGGTCAAGGTGGAGGCTTCACAGCACAGAATGCAGGTGATAGCGGACAGTTCAATACATCCGGTACACAAGGCATGCAAGCAGCAGGGCAAAACGAACGCCTCTCCGGTGATTTCGTGCGCAGTAAACCGCCTGTTAGCAGTAACAAGCAAGAATTTTTCTTGCCTGTTGTCGTGCCAGTCCAACAAGCCTTCGCTGCCTATCAGCAACGGACGGGGCAGGGCGTGCAAAATTCGGGCAATATCCAACTTGCCTATAAACCAGTTTTGCTCGCCCAAACAGCCGTGCGCTACAGTGAGAAAAAAGCTGATATTTATACCTCTCGTGATTACGCCTTCCACATCGAGGATTTGGATACACGCGGCTTAGTCCATTGGGAAGAACATCAAGCGCCGTTCTTCGATACGCGCCAACTCTCCCGCGAGGCACAGGGAGACACCGCTATCTATGGCGAATTGCCACTCGGCTTGCAAGACGAGAAACGCATCAAGGCACTCGAAAAAGAACTCACTGATTTCTTGTACAATACCGCAAAATTGATTGTGCCACATCACCCAACGTTCAAGCTCTACGGCAACCCAGATGCTGACCTCAATCAGTTCCAAGCGCAGGTCTACCAACGAGCGCGTGAAGAACGCGATATGGAAATCGACAAACTCTCTGACCGTTACGGTGGCTTGATGGACAAACTCGAAGACCGTTTGCGCCGTAAAGAACGCGAACTGACAGCCGAGCAAAAAGAAATCCGTGACCGTAACCGCGAACAACTCTATACTGCAGGTGAAGCGGCGCTTAGTTTGCTACAGGGACGCACAAACTACACGCTCTCTCGCATGAGCCGTACAACGCGCTATAAACGCCAAACTGAGGTCGATATTCAAGAGAGCCAAGAAGTCATCATGGAAATTGAGCGCGAAATGTACGACCTTGAACAGGAGTACGAACAGAAGCTCAACGAAGTCAATAACAAGTGGGGACAAATCGCCAACGACATCCGTGAACATACGATTACACCCTACAAAAAAGATATTCACATTCTTGTGTTCGGCGTCGGCTGGGTGCCACATTACTATGTGAGTAACGGGGGCGGACAACCAACCCTCGTGCCTGCGTCATATATTATGTAACCTCAATTTCGGATAAGAGAATGTTCAAATTTTGAGCCATTCTGAACCATAGAACTCTTGTAGGGACAACATCTATGTTGTCCGCTGAGTAGAAATTATGATTTTTGATACCAATCACACAAGATTCTATGCTTAAACGAAACTCAGGTTATGTAGCGTGTTCGTCTAACTAAAACAACAAGGGGATGTGCTTTTTTCGGCACATCCTCTTTGCTTTACGGCGTTACGAGGTCAGCCTTCATACCGCTGATATGCGCATAAGCATCCTCAACGGAATCCATGAAGCGCACTTTACCAGCATTCTCAGTGATATAACTGTACAGTCCAGCAAGTGTTCGGATAAGTGTTGCTAGTATCGGGTCTGCACCTATGATGTAAATCTGTCGCTCATTAGGCATATCTTTTTCAAGATAACTTTTGAGATTTGATAAAGAGAGATTGCGCGACAAGATTTGGGCTTTGTAACTGAAGTTGTACACCATATAAACATCATGCTCAACCCAGCCAATTTGTAGGTTGATTTGTTCTAGGACTTTTTGACCATCGTCCCATGTCCAGCCGGGATGAATATCAAGCTGTAGAATGGTTTTTTCTTCATCCAACCATCTCAGTTGATGCGTTTGTCTACTTAATACGACGTGCATAGATGTCCTTTGGAGCATATATCGTTGCTCTTAGGCATGATATAATTGATTTAATAGAATTAATATCATTATAATCTATATTATGGAAACGCTTCCTTAATTATTTGTGTAGAATTGTATAGACGCCTGTGATGCTGTCAGGATTCCTTCACAAGGACTATAAACGCAGGTAGAATGACCCTCGCTTGAAAAAAGCCTTACACGCAACACACATACAGAACAAAGGAGACAGGTGCTATTTTCGCTTTAGCACATAAATTATGGCTGTCATTCTAGGTATCAACACACATCACGCAGGAGCATCAGCGGCACTCGTCATTGATGGCGTCCCCGTCGCGGCAATCGCAGAAGAACGCCTCACACGCATCAAATACTATGCCAAATTTCCCGCACAAGCCATCAACACTGTGTTGGGCATGGCGGGTCTAACATTTAAAGATATTGATTACGTCGCCATTGGACGTGACGATAGTGCTAACACGCTCAAAAAAGCAGAATATGCCCTACGTAATCCCGGTAAATTACTCAGCCTGATAAAAATTCGTGGTGAACGCACCGAACTAGACGACATGAAAACCCTACTCGTGCGCGAATGTGGTGCGAATCCTGCTGATTTACGCTTTGAGCAAGTCAACGTGGAACATCATCTAGCACACGCCGCGAGTTCCTATTTCATTAGCCCATGGGAACACGCCGCCGCCTTCACCATTGATGGGGCAGGGGATTTCGTGACCGCAACGCTCAGTGAATGCAAAGGCAAATCTATCGAGATAAAAGAGCGCGTCTATCTACCCCATAGCATGGGCTTTTTCTACACGATGGTCTGTGAATTTATCGGCTATTCTAAATATGGTGACGAAGGCAAAGTGATGGGACTTGCGCCCTATGGCAAAGATACCTATCACGATATTTTTGAGCAGATGGTCATCCTCACTGAAAAAGGCTTCCAACTGAATCCTGATTTCTTCGTGCCATTTGGCTCACAGAGCAATGTACAAATTCAAGACGATGGCTCAATGCAAGTGGCGTCTCTCGTCGGCGAAGCGATGCACACCCATTTTGGCGACCCCCGCGACCCCAACGACGACATTACCCAGCGCGATATGGACTTAGCATACGGCATGCAAGTGACTTTCGAGCGCGTATACATGCACATGCTCAATCGCCTACATAGCCTTGTACCCACAGAGCGCGTAGCGATTGCAGGTGGTGGCGCACTCAACAGTGTGGCAAATGGCAAATTATTCGACCAAACGCCCTTCACCCAAACAGCGATTCAACCCGCCGCCGGAGACGATGGCTTGGCAATGGGCGCGGCACTCTATGTCAGCCAAGCAATGCTCGATGATGGTGATCGCTGGGAAATCGCGAATGCCTATTTCGGCGCAGAATACAGCGATAGCGAAGTTAAATCCGCGCTCGAATCCGCTGGTATCACCGATTACCAGAAATTGGAGCGTGACGCCCTCATCGAAAAGACCGCAACCGCAATAGCAGATGGCAATGTTGTTGGTTGGTATCAAGGACGCAGTGAATGGGGACCCCGTGCGCTCGGCAATCGGTCTATTCTCGCCAATCCTAACCGTGACGATATGAAAGACATTCTCAACGCCCGCATCAAACGCCGTGAGTGGTTTCGTCCCTTTGCGCCTGCTGTGCTTGCGGAACGTCAAGCAGATGTTTTCTCGCATGACCATCCTTCGCCCTTCATGTTACACGTCTACGAAATTAACCCTGAATGGCGCGATAAACTTCCTGCCGTCAATCACGAAGATAACACCGGACGCCTACAAACCGTCTCGCGCCATGAGAATCCGATGTACTACGACCTCATCAAGTCTTTTGACCAGAAAACAGGCATTCCTGTTGTGCTCAATACCAGCTTCAACGAAAATGAACCCATCGTAAATACACCCGAAGAAGCCGTTGATTGCTACCAACGCACTAAAATGGACACCCTCGCTATCGGTAATTTCTTCTGCGAGAAGGTGAATAGCTAGTTGAGCGCCAGCGTATAGTCAGCACTAAAATTTATCTGTATACGTTGTTAGTAGATTCCCATGAAGCGCCCCTCTCCATCAGTGAGGAACGAACGTATTGGAGAGGGGTCAGGGGGAGAGGTTAACTTTCCCCGCTCTTTCCAGCACAACCATCGTCTGCTCTGCCGCCGTCTCCCAATTGAATAGCGGCGCACGACGCATCCCTTTTTGCATCAACGTATCGCGCAAACGCGGATACTCAGCGATGATGTCCAGAGACGCCGCAATCTGTGGCACAGAGAGCGGGTCGCATAAAATACCCGCATCGCCCACCAACTCCGGCAAACTCGATGTATTGCTGGCTATAACAGGCGTCCCCATGTGCATCGCTTCTACTGCCGGAAACCCGAAGCCCTCAAACAAGGATGGAAATACCAGCGCCACTGATTCACGCAACAAAGCGCCCTTGTCCTCGTCATCAATATAGCCGATGCAATGCACATTCTCGACATTTTCTACCCACGCCTCATCAAATTTCCAGCCTTTTTTACCCGCCAATACCAAGCCATAGTCTTTATCAGGATTCGCGTGTTGCCAGCGGTCAAACGCCTGTACAATCCGCTCGATATTTTTACGCGGTTGCAAGGTGCCAATGAACACAAAATAAGACATCGGCAAGTCGTATTTGCTAAACAGTGACCAATCGCGGGTATCGTGCGGTGGGGCAACACCCGGATAGACGACACTGATTTTCTCGGCTGGTACATCGTAGAAGCCTTGTAAATCCTCGGAGGTGGCTTCGCTATCAGCTAAAATGAGCGTCGCACGCTTCGCACTGTGGCGCGTTGACCAATCCAGATAGCGCACCTGTGACTCAGTGTGTGCATCAGGGAAATGCTTATAACCGAGGTCATGCACCGTGACGACAGCCTTGCCCGGAAACGCCAGCGGTAGCGTGTGTGCAGGCACAAAGGTCACATCGGGGCGTGATTGCCAAATTGCTCCCGCAAAACGCACATGCGTCCACATACGCGGAAACGGAATCACTTTTTGCGTGACGTGCGGAGAGCTTGGGAACAAATGCACATCTGGCACATCTCGAAAATACAGCGTGATATCATGGGGCGCGGAGAGCGTTTCATTATGCAAAATTAGCTGATGAATCAGTTGGCGGGCATAATGCTCTGTACCTGTGACGCGCTCAACAGTTGCCCGACTAGCATCAATCACTAAGTGCATCGGGTTCGCTATCTATCGGCTCGGCATTTCGACTAAAGAACGGCGCAATCAGCAGAATAAACAGGATAACTAAGCCCACAGGCACAAGCACATCAAGGCTATCCAGAACTGCCGCAGGTAACAATGACCCCGTTATCAGCAAGCCAGCCAAACCCCCGATGCCCAACAGCAAACCGACGACCCACACCCGTTGACGTGATGGCACAAAGACATCCGTGAGAATGAACGCCAAGCCAATCGCAGTCAGTATCAACGGATACCCCGCGCCTAAAGTCAACACATCACCTAATAGTAAAAAGGCGACTGTACCACCTGTCAGCAATAGGGTTAGCCCGATGAACAAACTGCCTCTTGCCCACCGTGCCGAGCTTATCCACTGCATAATCAACATCGCACCCAAGCCACCGATAGCAATGGCGGCAATCACAGGCGCACTCAGCGCGGATTCAGTCGTAGTCACGAGAAAAGTCAGATACGCACCCACGCCCATCAGCAACAGGGCAGGCACAACAGAGGCTAATTGTCCGCGATGCAGTGTGCTTAACGGTGGCGTCGGAAACACGCCCGTTTCTGTTTGCACCATTGCGTCAGACACAGTATCTGTATCTGCAATTGGTAGCTCGGCATCATCGTCTTCATCGACACGCTCGAACTCTTGAATATCGAACGCATTATCATAAGCATCATCGTCGGCTGGTTCGCTAGATGCCTCATCTTCTGGCGCATCCTCATCAGCGATAGCTTCGTCATCCACTTCACGGGTCATATCCTGCAAAGACGACACTGCCGCCAACGCACCCGCAATATCAAATTCGCCGGTATCAATTTTGGACGCCCGCCGATTCGATGTGTTCGTTTCTTCAGTTGAGGTTTCGCTTGTTGGTTCTTGATTATCATTCATGCGCGTATTGTGGTCGCTTACTGCCATTTTCGCAAGTTGAAACCCTATTGTGGCGTCACCAGCCACTGTGCGCAAGATGAGGTTTGCATACGAGGCATATTCACAATAATTTTCGGACACGATAGATCGTGTCCCTACAAGTATCAGCTTTGGAATGTATGATATGTGAAATGTGTAATCTACTGTAGGGACGGCATCTATGCCGTCCGCAACTTAACACATCAATTGAGGATATGTAGATTTATACAGGGTCAGCTTCACCCGCACCACTCACATCCACATCACTAGACTCAGCCTCAGCCGCGTCTTCTTCATCTTCCCAGCTAATAATCCAGATGCACGCACCAGCCGTCAACACGGTGGCAATCACCAGCGATACCCAGTTGAACGCTGTCAGACCCACATCGCGCCCGAAATACAACAACATCCCGACCATGCTGACGGATAACACCAACCATGCTGCCAAGCGTGGATGTGCGTCTGCCCATTTGAATACTGGATTGTTCATATCGCTGTCTACCTCGTAGAGTATGTTTTTATCTTAACTGTTCAGGAATCTGCCAAAGTATAGCATAGCTTATATGTGCGCCTAGCGTGAATGTGTCAGTGTCTGCTGGGCAAAGACACTGACAACTCGCTAACAATTAATGGTTTGTGAGCATTGTCACATACTAAATGTTGATTATAATTGTTAAGCAAATCCATAACACACACATACACATTAGGATTTGCTCGCTTCATGGCATACACTCCATCCTCTATAACCATTAATAGTGACCGTCTGCGGGCGGATTTCGACGCGCTGGCAGAAATTGGCGCAACCGTCAGCGGAGGCGTCAGTCGCCTCGCGCTCTCCAATGAAGATTTAGAAGCTCGTGCATGGTTCGCCAACCGCATCGAAGAGTGTGGCTTGCTCTTTCGGGATGACGAAGTTGGCAACCTGAGTGGCGTCTATCCCTGTAAAAATCCCTCTGCCAAAACATTTTTAGTCGGCTCGCATCTCGATACTGTACCCAATGGTGGACGTTTCGATGGTGCATTAGGTGTACTCGTCGGGCTAGAGTGTTTGCGCACGATTAAAGAAGCAAACATTGACCTGCCTGTGCATCTTGAAGTCATTGATTTTACAGATGAAGAAGGCACATGGTTGTCATTTTTGGGTAGCTCAGGCTTAACAGGTCGCCTTGATAATAGCTACTGGAACGGTGCAGGCGAGGATAGCGCGGCTTTTCGGGCAGCACTCTATCGGGCAGGCATCCGTCCGCCAGAAGTCCATCAAGCACAGCGCACCACAGATGACATCGTAGGCTATCTTGAAATTCATATCGAACAGAGCGAGAAGCTCGTCACATCAAAAAACCAAATTGGTATCGTGAGCAAAATCGTAGGGCGCTCAACCTATGATTTTAACTTTTATGGGGAAGCGACCCACGCCGCAACCACCACCCGCGAAAAACAACGTGATGCGCTCCAAGCCGCCGCTGTCTTCATCACTGAAATGCACCGCATGGCACGCGAACGCTATCCAGGCGGGGTATTCAACTGTGGCAATGTAATCGTCCAGCCGGGCGCGTATAACGTTGTGCCAGAAGTGGCGTCTTTGCGCGTGGAATTACGCCACTACCAAAAAACCATTCTGCAAGAAATGGATAGCCAAGTTGTGCGCCTCGCACACGATATAGCGAAACAATACCAAGTTAGCGTTGGTACAAAGCACGTTCTCAGGCGCGATGTCGCCGAGATGAATACGGCTATGCAAGCCGTCATCGAAAGTGTCTGTCAAGAACAAGGCTACCCAGCGATGCCCATCGTCAGCTACGCCGGACACGACGCCCAAATCCTCAGCCGACAATTCCCCTCCGCCATGATTTTCATCCCCTCACAAGGCGGTATCAGCCATAGCCCAAAAGAATTTTCAACATGGCAAGACGTAGAGGCAGGTGCAAATGTCATGCTCCATACGCTCTTAAAACTCGCCCAAAAGGGCATTGAATAACCTTAGCCGCAAATACCTGATTGTAGGGGCGTTGCTGTGTCTGCGCCTGAAAATTACGAAATAAGCTCAATTTTTGAACTATGCTAAATCGTAGAACCGTATGTAGGGACGCCATTTTTGGCGTCCGCGAATTAGAAAATTTGCTTGTGCTTGAAACTTAGTAGAATCACGCGCTTAGAGAAAACCCTTATTCATTTCTATTTTTAAATGTAGGTCTTGTATTTTTGTCTCCGATATACGAGAGAAATCATGAGACTCCCCTCTCCATCAGGGAGGAACGAGCGTCTTGGAGAGGGGTTGGGGGAGAGGTTAATGCACCCAAATTCCCCCAAAACAGCATCGAACAATATCAACCAACCGTCTCCGCCATCAGCACAAAATTCATCATCGCGCCTTCACCGTTCGTATCACCATCGCCAATAAGCACCTGAATGGTGGAGGTATCGCCCTCTGCGGTAGATGGCACGTGCATCAACATCACATGTGTGAACAACTGCCAACCGTCGCTACCCTGCACAAAACCGACATCCGGCGTCAGCGTAATCAAATTCGTGCCTGTCTCCCGAATACGATAAATATAGCCATCGCCCAAATCATCGGTCATCGTGCGCCCGAAAAATTGGCAAGTGATTTTCAGCGTGCTATCTGCTTTCAAATTTTCGATAGTCAAGCTAGGCAAATCTGTCTCGCCAGCCACCACATCCCATACACCAATTTTAGAAATATGTTCTATCATGTATCAATCCCTTCATAATCTTGTCCCTGTTGTCTCTCAAGTATAAAGGCAG
>JBCBKJ010000153.1:0-10752 GCA_038522085.1 Chloroflexota bacterium | reverse complement strand
GTAGTCCGAAAGTCTTCGAGCTGTATATAGAATGATTTAGCTACGCAAGATACTTATCCGCGATTTATCCATTATCGCAATGATACGCTACAGCTTGATAAATATAAATCATTCTATATACAGCTCGAAGACTTTCGGACAACGTGATATCAATACCCTCAACAAGAAAAGGCATGGTCTGGTCTACAAGATCTTCGATAGTTTGTTCTTCATCGACTTGTTGTCCCCAGATAACAACAGAACCAAATATTGCTCCTGCGGTGAATATTGCTAATTTTCTTCTCTGTGTTTTCGGAATCGTCATACTACTCACCCATTCTAATACGATTTCGAGAATGCTATTTTGCATCTCGGTCATGATGAGTGGTACTAGTTCCCCCATAGACGTTGGCTGACAATCTTCTGATATCTTCCGCATCAAATTGCCACTAACCAAGATCAAGGTACGAAGGTTCGTTTCTGTAAAGGCATCTGACCTATCCAGCCCTGTTAATAGATCATGGCGCATACGCTGACCAATTGCGGTCTTGAATAAATCATACTTGTCTGTGAAATGTGCATAGAATGTCGAACGATTGACCATTGCTTCTTCTGTGATGTCACGGACAGAAATTTTCTGCAAAGGTTGATTTTGTATCAGCTTGAGGAGTGCCCCAACGAGGTGCTTGCGAGACCGCTGAATCCTCAGGTCTACAGATTCTGTAGAAACGTTTTCCGACATTTTGGCATTCCTGTTGCTTATCGTACAGATTTGGATTTTTGTTGGTTGCTCCGCGCAAAACCGACAGATATATTTTAACAAACATATGTTATTTAAACAACATATGTTGGATATAAGGTAACACTATGAAATGAAGCGTACTGAAAGGGAAAACGCACAATGAAACATTATGTTCTTTTGACAGGTGGACACTCTGGATTAGGGTTGGGCGTCACTAAGAAGTTATTAAAACCCGATAATAAACTGGGCTTGATTATCCGCAATGAGTCTCGAAAGCAAGATTTCTTACCAAAACTTAGCGATTTTGCACCAGAATTGGTAGATAATATCGACTTTTTCTTCGCTGACCTGAGCGACCAAGAACAGGTTTACACAGTCGGACAAGAAATTGCACAGAAATGGGAGCGGGTTGACCGCCTGTTCAACAACGCGGCGATTGTGGGCAGTAGTCAGAGTGTGTCTCGACATGGTAATGAAATGCATCTGGAGATAAATGCACTTGCCCCCATAATTCTGACAAAAGAGCTCAAGCCACTATTGCTCAAATCCGCCGACGCAAAAGTGATTACAACTGTTACAGGTGGCATGGCTAAGCGAGAATTAGATACGGATACATTCTTCAAAGATGATACATCCCGTACGATGCGTGTATACATGCAATCCAAACAAGCGATCTTGTTGTTGATGAATGATTTTGCAACTGATGAAAGTTGGCAGGGTGTGAAATTCTTGTCAGTTGATCCAGGACCCAACAAGACCAAAATGACCCAATCTGGTGAAACCCCTTGGATTATCCGAAACGTCCTCAGTCGCTTCTTTAATGAACCAGAGGTTGGTACCCAGCGGATTTTCGATGCTGGGTATGATGAGCGATTCTCGAATGCAAATGGTGTCTATATTACTGGAGACAAGATTACATCTCTCAAACATAATCTATCATCCGAAGATAAAGAGGCATTACTAGCAACTATATCACTTAATTGACGCTACAAACACCTGTCATGCTATATTTTCTTGAAATTTTGCTGAGGAGCAAACAAAAATGAAGACATTACTAAGAATAGCAGCCATCTTATGGATAGTATGGGGATTGGTTCATACCTTAGCAGGTGTGCTGACGATTAATGCTGTTGTATCAGATAATACAATACAGGCTGTGACAGCCATCGCAGATGGCATTGACCCTATATTACTTGATGTTGAATACCCAGATGCAGTCGGCGGGATTATTGGGCAACATGGCTTCAACCTTTTATGGTTCGGAATTGTGACACTCATTGGTGCTATTTTTATCTGGAGGCAGAGTGTACTAGCGATTTTCATAACAGCAATGGTTGGGGGTTTAGCTGATATACGGTACTTCATCTTCATTGATCTTGGCGGGTACGCGAATTTCGTTCCGGGTACAGTCATGACCATTGTTAGTGCATCTGCTATTGTATTGAGTTTGATTGCGTACTTTGGTAGCAATCGCCTCGAAAATATTCAACCTGTGTCAACAACACAAGCCGTTTCTGCTTAAATCAATTAGAGAATATGACACCCTCATGATAGATAGATTTTCCAATTTCAGGGAACTATCAACGTCATGAGGTTTGAATGATCCAGATGATCTTCTTGAAGTGGCAAACTTTGTGTGCTGTGTAGCAAGCCATTCATCACGTAACAACAAACATATATCAAGCATACTGGCGCAATCTGCAAGTATGCTGACGTAGTCTGCTAGTTCATTTAGCATTAAATGTTATATCTTCATATTGCATGCCGTTCATTACAGAATTAGCAACGGGGTTATTTAGCATTATGAGAGATACTATCCAAAGTTTAGCAGGAGGCAATAAGATTGTCTACATCCTGCTATCTATTTTCTTGCTCAATGTCACCTACCCTATCAGTGAATTAGGCGCTGTCGCGGCGTTGTTGTATGTGGGGTTTTATCTGGTGCTGACAGGAAGTGCTATTTACCTTGTCAGCAGTGACCGCACATTGCTGATTTTCAGTATTGTGCTAGGGATTTTCATCGCAGTTTTTGGTGGTATCACCATTGCTAGTGATTTTACTGCGGGGTGGGCGCAAATCTTATGGAATGCCAGCCTACTGATTCAGGTATTGATGATTATCACCCTGTTGACGCTGTTCATCATACAGTCAGATAAAGTAACAAGCGAGGTTTTGTTCGCAGCAATTGCCATCTACTTTCTTTCAGCAGGTTTGTTCAGCATAACTTACGTTGTCATAGAGACTGTCTCGCCAAATGCGTTTGTGTCATCAAGCGAGGCAGAAATTACGTGGCAAAGTCTGAATTACTTCAGCTTAGTCACTATTACAACACTTGGCTATGGCGACATTATCCCCACTATTTCTACAACACAATCGCTTTCTGCTTTACAAGCCTCTATCGGCACACTCTACATTGCCATCTTAATTGGGCGTTTTGTCAGCTTGTATCAAAACGAGGGATAATACCAGCATTTTTCAGCACAAATACCCACTCTTTACAGACCACAAATTATGACAGGAGCAAACAATTCATGTCAGGTTTATTTACACAACCAAAATACTTTAAGGATGTTCATTTTCATAAACACACTGACCGCACAGTGGCTTGGTTGGAACTGTTCTACGACCTTGTTTACGTTGCCACGTTGATTCAGATTGGCAATTTCTTGAGTGATAATCTCACCCTACTTGGTTTTGGTCAGTTTCTTATCATGTTATTTGTCGTTTGGTGGTCATGGAGTGGGGAAACGCTCTATCAGAATCGTTATGTCGCAGATGATATTTGGCATAGAATACTGGTGTTTACCCAAATGTTTGGTGTAGCGACCATGGGGTTGAGCGTCAGCGGCGCATTCGGAGATTTAGCTACACAATTTGCCATCGGGTATGTGTTAGTGCGTGTGCTGACAATAGTGATGTATGTACGAACCTATAATTTACATCCTGAAAGTAAAGCCCATGCAATGCGCTATATGGTTGGGTTTGCTATTGGGATTGCTATCTGGGTTGTAGCCATTTTCTTGCCCACAAATATTCAATGGATTGCGTGGCTCATTGCTATTGTTGTAGAAGCGCTCTGGTGGTCGAATCCAGTTTTGGTTGATGAAGTAGAGGATTGGGGTCCTGATAACCATCATATGCTCGAACGATTTGGTATTTTCACTATCATCGTTTTGGGCGAAGCCTTTGTCAAAGTGCTAGATGATGCACAGGGAACGGTGTTAGGCATAGACGAAATCATGTTTGGTGTGATGGCATTAATCGTGTTATACACCTTATGGTGGTTGTATTTCTCTGATACAGCCGACAGAATTTATGATATAGGTTCTGCCGTAAAACTTCAGGCATGGTCTTGGGGGCATTTTTTCTTGGCGACATCGCTTGTGGCATTTGGGGTGGCTGCAAAAAAGCTCTTTGCAGAAGTCGTTAGCTATTCGGATAAGGCGATTACAGAAGAATATCGCCTACTACTGATGGCTGGCGTAGCAATTTACTTAGTGGCATTGGCAATGATCAATTACGGTCTAGATGACAAACTAACGCCTCATAGCCAAATCAAGCGCGTCCTTATCTATCTTGGTACAGCGACGGTCATTATAGGTTTGGGACTTTTTGTAACAGGCGTAACAGCAACCGTATTCACAGCGATTGTTGCCGTGATTATGGTGGTGATTGTCGCGTTCAATATTTATCAGTCGATTGCCTTTGCAGAGCCACAAGCAGAACACTAATTAGCAACACATATACAAAAACGAGCCGTTTCTCTCTCAAGTAAAAGGCTCGTTTTTTGTTTCTAAATGTCGGCATGTGACGAGGCGAATAATTGACTTAGTGTATACAAATAATATTGTGTCTGACAAAAAGCCGTATATTTGACCCCTAATGAACCTAAAAATGATAATAAAGAGTCTAACAAATTCGGCCATCAAGAATTTTATGACTCTAACAAAACGTCATTTTATCAGGAAGTCCGTCCAGTTGGGGAAAGCTACTCAAATGAGATGACATGGGGGATTTTCTAGCGTATGCCGTGTACATGCCATATACATCTGTTTTCACTTAGCCATCAGATGCTTATCAATAGGGTCATCTTCTTACCCACTATGCCTCTTTGACATTAATCTGCGGTATTAATTCAAATCGAGAGTTACTTACGGTGGTTTTCCCACCGTGATCAATACACTTCATTTACTGCGAGAGATCTTCGATGAAGGGAAACCAAGTAATATGTCAGGTAGCTGATATACGATTTTGCGCCTGAACCGCTACCATCCAGCCCGGATACTCCGGTGGCAGTTGGCTCGCCGCGTTCAGACGTTCAAGCTGGTCATCGCTAAGCTGAATGTCTGGCGCGAGGAGATTGTCCTCAAGCTGATCCAAGCGCTTGGCACCAATAATCACGCTGGTCACAGCGGGCTGATGCAACAACCACGCCAGCGCGATCCGCGCCACCGTCGCGTCATGCTCGGCGGCCACCTCCCGTAGCACATCCACCACGTCGAAGGCACGCTCACGGTTAACAGGCGGGAAATCAAAGTTACTGCGACGGGCACTATCCGGACCGTCGGCATTGCGGCTGAATTTGCCACTCAGTAACCCGCCCGCTAACGGACTCCATACCAACACCGACATCTGCTGATCTTGCACCAGTGGGATAATCTCCCGCTCCAGGTCGCGTCCAGCCAGCGTATAATAAGACTGCACGGACTCAAAGCGGTTCCAGCCGTAGTGCGAAGAAATGCCGTTAGCCTTCATGATTTGCCACGCCATCAAATTAGAACAGCCGATGTAGCGCACCTTACCCTGTGTCACCAGGTCATTGAGTGCCCGCAACGTTTCATCCAGCGGTGTGAGAGCATCCGCGCCGTGAATCTGGTAGAGGTCTATGTAATCAGTGTCCAGACGACGTAGACTGTCTTCTACCGCCTGCATGATGTGACCACGCGACAGACCAACCTGGTTCGGTCCGTTACCCATCCGCCCGTGTACTTTGGTAGCCAAGACCACATCCTGTCGCTTACCCTTGAGTGCCTGCCCTAGCAACCGCTCAGACTCACCCTCGCTGTAGACATCCGCTGTGTCGATGAAATTAATCCCACCATCAAGCGCTCGTCCAACCAGTTCGTTGACCGTCTCCTGACCCTGATTGCCAATGGCTTCCCACATACCACGTCCGCCAAAGGTCATCGTGCCCAGGCACAACTCGGAAACCAGCAAACCTGTCCGTCCCAGTACTTTAGTTTTCATCTTTTTCACTCCCTGTAATTGATTCTTGCGTCTCTGTGATTTGTATCAATGAGATACCCTCACACATTTTCACTCCCTATGTTGCGTATGACTTCCGGAGATTGTCCAGTCCAGGCGCGAAAGGCACGATAAAACGAATTCGTCTCTTCATATCCGAGCAAGAAGGCAATTTCTGTACTCGAATAATCCGATGTGGAGAGATAGTGTCGTGCAAGCTCCTCCCGCAACTCGTCCAGCACACGCTGAAATGTCGTATCTTCCCCTTGCAGTCGGCGATGTAACGTGCGACGGCTCATCGCAAGTTTGGAAGCGATATCTGCCATTGAATAGCGACCACTCGCCAGCATCTCGATCAGGCAAGCCCGCACCCGTTCCTTAAAGGTTGATTCCTGAGTGACATCCTGTAATCGTTGATTGAGTTGCGGTTCTAGAATAGACCACATTGCGTAGTTAGATGTGAGAAAGGGTTTGGTGGCATCCACCACGTCGAATGTCACGCTGTTGACCTCACCCAAAATGATCGGTGTGCCAAAAAACGCCTCATACGCCGCTTTTTCAGGTAGCTCAAAACTCATCTGCACCGATTGGGGGATGATATGATCGCGGGTTGCGATCCGCGCCACATGTACCCAGAAAACGAGTTCCACAATAAGCAAATTCTCTGGCACGATAGCTTGCTCCCCCGACCCACTAAAAATCACCTGTGTCTGTGTTGCACGCTGTTCGACAGTCATCTGCAGCGGTCCCACCAGTGGTTTGTATTTGGAAATTCGGTGCACTGCAGTGTTCAGATCATCACTGCCAAAGGCAGCAAATAAGGCGGGACTGACTGATTCGGGGGAAACAGCCTGTCCCATACGTAGCGGTAGCGTAGGGTCATCCCGCGTTGCGAAGGCTAGCCCCTCCCACAATCGGAAATACTCATCCCCCGTGACTGTGATCGACTTACGCGTGAAAAGGTCGAGTGGTAGTTGTGCATGGCGCAACACGACCTGTGCGGGAATGTTCAAGTCATCGAACAGAGCCAACCAGCCTTTGTCGAATTCGTAGCGTTTTTTTCCATCAGTGACCATCAAACATCCCCTCACCATTGTTTTCAGTTACGTTCATGATATAAGCAAATTACATCCATCGCATCCATTGTCAGGATGCTTTTGTCGGGTCGCCGATGCTCCACGCGACACCATCGCCGCGATTCATTTCTTCGATAGCCGCCATGTCTGCGTCATCAATTTCAAACGAGTGCAGATCGAAATTCTGACGGATGCGTGCGGTGTTGGTACTTTTCGGCAGAACAGCGTAGCCTTTCTGCAAGCCCCAACGGAGCAACACCTGTGCCTCAGAGACACCATATTTGTTTGCCATCACCTTGAAGGGTGCATCAGCCTGTTCGCTCGCTTGCTGCATATCCTCAGTTTTCGCGCTATCGTGACCCGGCGCAACCCGCCATGTTGACAGGGGTACCAAGCTACTGTAGGCGATGATGGCGATGCCATGGTCTCTCAGGTACGCTACCAGTTCAGGCTTCTGCGACCATGGGTGCAGTTCAATCTGGTTGACATTGGGGAGAGGTAAGCCTGCCGCTTTGATCTCTTCGATGTGGTCGATGCCAAAGTTACTCACCCCGATAGCACGGGCTTTCCCCATGCGCTGTAGTTCAACCAGCGCCCGCCATTGTTCTAAACGTTGCTCCCCAGCTAACGGCGCATGGTTGAGATAGAGATCGACGTACGCCATTTGTAAGTTCGCAAGGCTTTGATCTAGTGAGTCAATCGTCGATTGGTAGGTCTTGACGGGTTGACCCCAGTCTGCATTACCACCCCATAGTTTGGTCGTCACGAAAACATCCTCGCGGCTCAAACCGAGCTCTTGCATCCCGGTGCGTATCGCGGCACTCACACCCGCCTCATTGTCGTAGGCTTCTGCCGTATCAATTTGGCGATAGCCAGCACGCAGGGCTTCAAGCACGACGGGTTGAACATCGTGATTATCGATTAGATAGGTTCCGAAGCCGATCATCGGCATCTGGGTATTCTCGTTAAGTGTCAGTTGCATCATTATCTCCTCTGAGTAATTGAACACCCATAGATTATCACAAACCACCCTCTGCTATTTCATCACATCGTGCCAGATTACTATCTTATCGTGCCAGTTTGCACGACCACGGATCAGTCATGCCTATGGTGTGACATTCACAGAGTTATAGAAGCAAGATTGTCCTTGCCCCGCCTATTAGGGGCTCCGCCCAACCGCAATTTAGTTGTTAAAGTGTTGATAATGTAATATTTGCAGATGGTTGTTTAAATATATTTCAATTATCAACTCTCGCTTAGGCATATTTTTCGTTCTGTTGTCTCCACTTTCCCTAAATCTTGTCTCGGCTACTGATACAGCGGGGGAGACACTCTTGGGTTCATTTCAGTTCGATCTACGAGCAACATCATTTGAAACCGATGACAGTGGGCAGCGGATCGATCAAAACTCGGAGCAGGTGATGTTGGTTGTTGGGGTATTCGATGTTGCCGTCACATCAGAGGATATTTGCGAATAATACGCAGTTTCGTTGAAAGCTGTCCTACTCATGAACCGACAGCCTTCAAGGATTGTACGAACGAAATTAATGTCAACCTGACCTATCTTACCTCAAAACAGCGAAGAAAATCTGCTCTCTGTGTTGTATTCTTATCTCTTAATGCTCACATATCATGTAAGATACGAAACATCATCTAATTGGATGGAGTTCCCGCAAAAGCGACCTTAAACGAAAATTTTGTTGTGAATCGTCCATGTTGCTGCTCGGTACGTATTTGATAAAGTATTGGCTTCATGCTCGACCAGCTACTTTAGCTGGTGGCATCGCGCACAACATTAGCGACTTGTGCCTCGGTTGCCTCATCAAACTGTGTTAAGAACCATGCTGATGCCATGAGGTGATGGGGCGCATTTTCACTGGGTGTGAAGCTAGCCTTCTCAGTCAGTCCAAAAGTCATGAAATTACCATCAACACGGAAGAAGCAAAGCACTTCTCCACCTTTCGTATATGCAGGTGCACCATACCACAACTTAGGCTCAAGCTCTGGATTAGCTGCGATGATAGTTTCATGGAGTTGTTTGCCTATCACAGCAAATGGTTCATCCATTCTAGCGATCTTTTTGAGAACCTTGGTTTCATTGTCTGTTCCAATGTTAAACATGGTATGTATGCTCCTTATGGGTTGTATCTCTCACTAAGTTTGGGCGGTGTCGATTCGTATGTCCCTAGTTAATGACCTTGCGTGCGATTTTCGATAGCCTTGTCTCTGTTGCTTGATCCAATGAGGTAAAAAACCACGCTGATGCCATGAGTTGATCCGATGCATTAGCATCGGGTTCGAGACTCACTTTTTCTGTGAAGCCAAACGTCATATACGGATCATCCACGCGCAAATAAATGAGAACTGGACCGCTTGCCGCATATCCCGGCATCCCGTACCACAATCTGGGCTTGAGTTCCGGTGCGCTCTCCATGATGATTTCATGGACACGCTTGCCAATAGTGTCATATGGTTCAGGCATCTCATTGATTTTTTCGAGAACAGCAGCTTCATCTTCAGCCTGCTTCTTCGACTTCTTGTTGCTATCTGACATATCTACCTCTTTCCTTGTGTGTATTAAATTGAAATAACGCTAAGTGATATGGCGATGGACAGAAATTATTCCTCCTGAGCGAAAGGTTGCCAACGTCGTGGGTTTGGCTTTCCATTCACATAAGTGTTGGCGAAGGCAAATTCCACACTTAAAATGAATAGAATATATCGCTCGGCTGGTTCGTAAGTTGCTGCTTGCACAGCCTGGTCTCGTATCTCGGCAGCATGCACCAATTGCGCCTGTCCGCGCACATAGAACTCTCCTTTTCCACCACTTGCATCCTCAACACCACAGTGTAGTGTGTAACGCGGGTCACGTTGCAAATTTTTGCCTTTGGGTGAGGTCGGCTCCATAAACACAAACAACTGTTCAGATATGATCGGTGTAACTGGATGCACCCGAGGACTGCCGTCGTTGCGAATGGTTCCCAGGTAGGCTACTTCATGCTTAAAACGCTCGGCACCAAATGTAGCCATTTCCGGTGCTTGCTGCGCGAACATCGTCCAACTTGTTGTCACTCAGGCACTCCTAGGATAGCCATTCAGTATCATTCAAATCTCACATCACGATATGTACTTGTAAACTACGACTTGTCTTGAGTGAGGACCATGATGTTGCCACTGTTATCCTTGAAAATCGCTTCGATGATCCCATAAGGACGATCTGTAGGAGGTTGCACAAATTCTACGCCCTTGCTTTTGAGCATCTCATAAGTCTTCTGGCAGTCATCAGTTTTCCACGGTCCGATGCCTAGATGACCTGCTTCGACCAATTTAGTGAGGTGATCTGCTTCGTCCTGAGTAAACTGTCCACCGACCTTTATCGCCCCGAGTTGAAATTCAAGCTCTGGCTGACTCGGTAAACCGATAGTTAGCCACCGAAAATCCCCATTTGTGACATCAGTGCGAATTTCAAAACCAAGCTTTTCAGTGTAAAAGCCTAGTGCCTCAGCCTGATCCGTGACCCAGATAGTTGCAACGGATAGTCTTTTTATCATGTGTTCGCTCCACGTTTCATTACATAAAAATCATAATACATTTGTGCTAAATATACTTCTCGAAAATTGCTCATTTTCATGAATCGATTGTGTCATGAATCCCATGGAGAAAGCATGTACATAATGGGATATAGGCTGAACTTCGGATTGTTTCGCGATT
>JBCBKJ010000152.1:0-10996 GCA_038522085.1 Chloroflexota bacterium | reverse complement strand
ACATCGAGGCTCA
Organism: Chloroflexota bacterium; assembly: GCA_038522085.1. GTDB lineage: Bacteria > Chloroflexota > Anaerolineae > Aggregatilineales > Phototrophicaceae > JAUZRW01. The sequence continues at coordinate 10,983 of JBCBKJ010000152.1, read as the reverse complement.
AAAAATCTACCAACTATGTAGGAATGCCGCCTTGGTGCGTCCGCAATTTAAACACCGTATTTAATTCTTAACTCGCATCAATACAGTGCGTCCGAGATACCTAAAAAGTACAATCCCTAGCCCTGAAAAAGAGCTAGGGAAGAGGTCAATAGCCAAAATACGGAAAATTTACTCCTGCTCGTCAGGTACAGGGTTCAACTCAATCAAATCGACACTGAAGGGCAAGCGCGGCGCAATATCAAAGTTGAAGATGCCTGCAAAATTAACCGGAAGTAACCAACTCTGATCCCAGTTATTGACGTACACCACATCAGCAAAAGCATCGTAGCTCACATCACTGCCACCACGATAACTACTCGTCAGCACCGTGAAGCTATTGCTAGTAGGGTCAATGCGCCAAACCTCATTTAGACCAAAGGCACTTGTGTAAATTGTGCCATCAGATGCAACATCAATCCCATTGAATAGTGGCGGACTTTGGGTACGTTCATCTGTGTAGACGGTTTCTAAAGCTGTCGCGGGGTCGCTTGCACTGACCGGAATGCTGTAGATAGCATTCCGTCCCGCATCGGTGATGAGCAAGCTATCACTGGTACTATCGTAAGCTAATCCTGCGATTTCATACGTTTCATCAGGCGTACGCCACCAGCGTGTGATGTCGTTTTCTGCTCCTATCGTATCAATGCGCAAAATATGCCCTAACGCAATATCCAGCACAAACACAATACCCTCATCCGTTACAGCAATATCATTCGGAGCCGCCATACTGACGGGGTCATTTTCATTAAGTGGAGGGTCTGCCAGTTGGGTAAGCGTGCCATCTGGCGAATATTGCCAAACCACTGCGCCAGCCGTTACGAGTGCTTCCACATGGTCAAGGATGTAAAGTGTGCCATTCGACGCGATGTCTAAACCAATCACCGAACCAATGGCATCACGGGTAGCTGGCAACTCAACAGGTTCGCCGTCGGGTGTAATTTGCCACACAGCCCCGTGGGCATAACTACCGGTGTAGAGCGTACCATCGGACGAAGTAGCCAGCGCGGCTGGGTAGGCTTCTTCGTCATCAAAGAGCGCATATTCGGCTACGCTGACCTCATCAGAAATCGCAAAGGGAATCACACGCGGGTAATTGCTCACATTGAAATAGTAGAGTCCTGTCGTTATGCCGACAATCAAGCCGACCACCAGCAGAATAAAGACGATAAATGCCAGCAAACGAATCGGTAGCGACTGTTGGCTCAGATAGAGAATGAAACCACCACGCTCATCTGTTGGTTGTGAATTATCTTGGGTCATAGAAAACCTCATCTGTTTTTCTATTATTATGTGAATTTTTGCACAAATCGTACAGGGGGAAGCTGATTAAGATAAATCATATACTCCTATAATTTTGTACATACAAAAATCTAAGAGACATGTTTTAATCTGTAATCAAGTTAAAGAAATAGGAGGTATATGACACACATGAGTAACGCAACAACACAAGAAACACTGTCTTTCACACCAGATAATAATGATAGTGAATATCGCTCTAATGATGAAATTTTTGCCGCCAGCCATAAAGATGCGGGTGTAGAGAGCTATATTGACGAAGGTGAAGATGCGATAGAGGCAGAGATGCCAGAGGTTGAAGGCTATACTGGCGACCCTTCTTTTGAAGAAGCAGAAGATGATTTTGAAGAACACTTCCGTGCAATGCTTGCAAATCGTGCGCGGTACATTGATTTCTATATGCCAGCGTACCAGTTCGGTTTCGCATATGGTATCTGCGATAAATACGAGAGTGATTTCATCAATGATGCGTTAGAGGGCATGCAGGAAATGTGGGAAGATGTAAATCCGAATACATGGGATACGTTTGTAGAAGCGATTCGTCGCGGTTGGAACATTGCATACAGCTTGACGCATGATGTCACACTCAATGACCCGATTGTGAATGCGTAAGATAACAAACTTACAATTTTTTGAATATTATTTTTGGCAAGCACACACGCTAATATGTGTGTGCTTGTTTTATTCAGTCTACTGCGATGCTCGGTTCTGGCGGGGCGGGCAATGGCTCGACTTCCGCACCACAAAATGGGCATGTACCACTTTGCTCTGTGACCACCTCTTTGCAGAAATCGCAGATAAACGTATCCGTAGGCTGGAGCTTATGGTCAACACTTATGCGGTCATCAAAGACGAAGCATTCGCCTTGCCATTTGCTCTCTTCTTCTGGCATCTCTTCTAAATAGCGCAAAATCCCGCCGTTGAGATGATAGACATTCTCAAAACCCTGCCCTAGCATGAACGCCGTTGCTTTCTCACAGCGAATCCCACCTGTGCAGAACATAGCGACCTTTTTGTGTTTAGTGGGGTCGAGGTTTTCTGCGACGTATTCTGGCAACTCATGGAACGAGCGTGTTTCAGGATTAATCGCATTCTCAAATGTGCCGATTTTCACTTCATAGTCGTTGCGCGTATCAATGACAATCACATCAGGGTCACTGATGAGTCGATTCCATTCTTCGGGGTCAACATACGTGCCAACACGCTCAAGCGGGTCGATACCATCCACTTTCAAGCGTACAATCTCTTTTTTGTAGCGCACTTTCATCTTCTGAAACGGGATAAAATCCGCATATGATTTTTTCACGGTCATATCAGCGAATCGTGGGTCATCCATCAGCGATTCCAAGACAGCCGTCATGCCTGCATGCGTGCCAGCAATCGTCGCGTTGATGCCTTCGCTAGCAATCAAAATCGTGCCATAAACACCGTTCTCATTGCACAAATCCAGTAACGGTTGTTTGAGGTCATGGTAATCTGGCAAATCTACGAATTTGTAAAACGCTGAAATGACAATCGGTTGCTCAGTCATGATGTAGTACCTAAATTTCTGTGCTTATCGAATATACCTAGTGTAGTATGAGTGCGCGGTAAATTTCTATATGCGTTTTGTCAGAGTGTGACATGGCAAAATAAAGCAAACAAAATTAGGAAAGTGAATTACTAGGCACACCTCTAAAGATTATTCAAACAGGTAATGTGCTGAATATCTGTGAGGATAAGCTGTGAGTCTGTTGGCGATAATTTTAATCTACCTATAAACGTGAATGTTCCAATAAAGCCACTAGGTCGTAACGCCTCAAATGTACTGCCAAGTAAATGCGAAATAAGATCTGCTTGCTTCAATTGAATACGTTGTACCTTGTTTCTGTAGTTGAAGTTTAGTCCTCCTCTGTACAAGCCAGTGCCTATGCGTCCTGTTGATATAGCAACTATTTGGTCAACATACTTGTGTATCATTTCTAGCGAATCTACTTCAATTGCACTTGATTGAGGTGAGATAATAGGTAGGTCTGTACGTGCATGAACTACATCGAAGTATCGACGTGACTTTGGGCTGTACACGAAAATTAAGTTTACAGTATAGAACTTCCTATGTAACAAATCTTGCAGTTTAGGTGGGTATTCGAGCTTTATGTCAAAGACACTTGGCGTCGCTAGAATGTACTCATCTGCTTTCTTAGTGAGCATACCTGTGGCTTCAATATTGCCAATATATGCTAATTCATCCTCATGTCGCCTATGCGCCGTTACATTCTCAATTGTCGTGTGGGTTATCACATACGACATACCAGCTGTTATCGGGATTTGCACATAAGACTTGGATTCCTTGTTATCTTTCAATCTGTAACTGTAATCAATTTGAACATTTCGATAATTTCCATATAGTTTTGTGTTGAGTGTGATTTCAGTACCTAAAAAGTCATCAGCATTGTCATAAACATCAGCAACATTCATCGGCTGGCATCTTTTTAACTATGTGCGATATGAAAAAAGCGCACCATAATGTGCGCCCACATTTAAGTCCCCTCTCCGCAAGCGAAACGCAGGGGGAGGGGATTCAGGTTCTCAGGGGTAGGTATTTACATATGAGTCGTTTTAAGGGTACAAGCAACACATTCTTTTGTATTTGGTTCGGGTGCGCTACAGCACACCCCTACACAAGTTCTATTCCTTGACACCGATACAAAAATGACAGACCTACCCTTGAAAAGGGGATTCAGGAGAGAGGTTAAATATAATCGCCCGGATTTCCGTTACTACCTTTTTTGCCATCGGGCCATGTCGTATTCTCATCGAACTTCACGCCGCTAACGTTCGCGCCTTTCAGATTGGCATCTTTGAGGTTCGCCCCATTGAGCGTGACATTGCTCATGTTGACATTGGTGAGGCGAGCGCCCTGAAAATTCGCGCCCGTCGCATTGACGACCGTCAAGTTCGCGCTGTTGAGGTCAGCAAATGGCAACTGTGTCACTTGCAAGTTTGCGCCTGTCATGTTGGTACTGCGCAAAATTGCTTCTTGTAAATTGCTGGCACTGAGGTTCGTACCGCGCATATTCGCGCCTTCAAAATCGAGACGGTGTAGATTGGTAGCGGAAAGGTCAACCCCCGCGAGACGTGGTTTAGTGCCTGCGCCGATGAGTGCGATAACTAGCTCTTTGCGTGAAATCTCGCCCATTTATGCTCGCTCCTGAAAATATGTGATTATTTGGTCAATCGTTTCTGGCAACTGCGTTTGCGGTTCCCAGCCTACTACACGTCCTATTTTATCAATACTTGGCACGCGCCGCCGAAAATCTTCAAAACCAGGTGTGGTATAGGCTTCATTGTATGGAATGAGCGTGATGTCACTCTGGCTATCCGTGCGCTCTTTGACGAGTTGTGCCAGTTCATGGATGCTGATTTCTTGATTATTGCCGATATTGAATAATTCGCCCACTGCTTCGTCACTAACTGATAGGCGATAAATCGCATCGACGGCATCATAGACATTGCCGAAGCTACGGGTCTGTTCGCCATCGCCATAGACTTGTATGGGTTGGTCACTCATTGCCCATTGTACAAAACGTGGCACAACCATACCGTATTGTCCGGCTTGGCGGGGTCCAATCGTATTGAACAACCGGAAAATGACGACAGGTAAATCTGCTTCGTAGTGATACGCCAGCGCAAGAAACTCATCTATCGCTTTCGATGCAGCATAACTCCAGCGTGATTTTGTCGTTGACCCCAACAAGCTATCGTCGCCTTCGGTGAACGGAATATTCACACCTTTGCCATAGACTTCTGATGTGCTGGCGACCATGATTTTTTTACGATAGCGTCGTGCCGCTTTCAGCAAAACTTCTGTGCCACCGATATTGGTTTCAATCGTGTTAATTGGCTCATCAATGATTTTCTGTACACCAACCGCCGCCGCCATATGAAAAATGATGTCACATTCGCTCACATAACGATCAGTCACCATCGCATTGCGCATATCTTCGACAACGAGGTGAAAATTTTTATTTTGGATGTGTTGCTGGATATTCTGTAGGCATCCGGTACTGAGGTTATCAATCACCGTGACGCGATACGCTTTTTTCAGTAAATAATCGACAAGGTGGCTACCGATGAATCCGGCACCGCCGGTAATGAGTGCATGGGGCATAGACATAGATTGGGACTCCTCTCTGATTCCGGCGTGATGGTACTTGATAGGGCGCATTGGGGCAAGGCAATGTCCTTGCTTGCACCGAACTATAGCGCCGTCATCAAATAAGCCAGCCGTTCCGTGTAGTCAACATCATCCAACGGGTCATAATCGGGTGTCAGATGCTGGTTGATGAAGTGTGTCAGGATTTCTGGCTTGTACGTCGATAACTCACGGTCAAGTTCCCACTGTGTTTCAGTGAGCATAAGCGTTGCTTGGGCAAGCCGTCCGGCAAGGTGAATGAAGCGTCGGGCGTGTGCTTGTGCGAAAGCGAGGTCATCATGTTTGCTGAGGCGGGCAAGCATTTTTTGTAGACGCGATAGGGCTTGTTTCGTAGCATCTGCTTGAGTAGATAATCTATGATGTGAAATAGCGTCCAGTTGAGCAGATAAATCCGCAAAGAAGCCTTCATGCACGCTATACTTCTGGCAATCACGCAAGACCTGCACTGCCAACACATTATGCGTGCCTTCCCAACTCTCCAACACAATCATATCCCGATACAGACGAGGCAAAATACTGAACGATTCGATTGCGCCGTTGCCCCCTAGAATTTCGATGCCTTTATGCACAACATCTGTACCTGCGATGCTGGTGATGTACTTATTGACGTTCACGAGCATGCGATAGCTCTGTTCATCTTGTTCCGATGCCCTGCCCGTTTCGATTTTGTCTACTAGATGCGCAATATAAAAACTACTGGCTGTCGCGGCATAATTTTCTGCCATGATGTCCACGACTGTCTCTTGCACCATCGGGAAATTAGCAATCGTGTTGCCGAATGCTGTCCGATGACACGCATATTGTCCGGCTTCAATCAGCGTACGACGCATAATCCCCGCGCACGCAACCGCGTTCATGAGGCGCGAACTATTCAATACGAGTGAAACGGTTGTCTTGAAACCATCTTCGACTGCCCCAACGTTATACGCCACACAATCTCGAAAATCGAGTTCTGCACTGGCGAGCGTGCGCGTGCCGAGTTTGTCTTTTAATCGCCGGATATGGAAACGATTTGTACTGCCATCTTCTAATAAACGTGGTACGAGAAAGAGTCCGAGTCCGCGAGTGCCATTGCCCGCTGTGACACGAGCCGTCATCAAAAATTGATCGGCATTGATATTTGAGCAAAACCATTTTTCGCCATTAATACGCCATGTGCCATCGTTGTTTGGGGTTGCTATGACAGCATTTGCACCTACATCACTCCCACCTTGTACTTCGGTCAGGAATTGTGCGCCGTGGTGCATGGTATCGTAATTTTTATCTAGTAGTGGAGGTAGAAAACGCTCACGCAGGTCATCATCCGCGACTTGTTGGAGCGCGCGAATCAAGCCAGAGGTACACGCCAGCGAACACAAATGCCCTGCTTCGCCATTATGACACAGCAAATAATACAAGCCCATTTGCTCAACCGTGTTGCCATGTGTCGCTTGCAATGCCATCACGCCATGTTCCCAGATGATGCGTCCAGTGAGGTCGTGATTGGGATGAAATTCTATTTTTTCGACACGCTCACCTAAGCCTGTCCAGCGTTGTAAGCGCGGATGATTGCCGATGCGGTCTTCGACTTTAGTGGCTTCGTCCATCACCGTAGCGACCTTACCACCAAGCGATACCGCATTGTCGCGCATAGCATCGTAAGCGGATTCGCTCATATACATCTGTAGAATGCGCTGTAAGTTGCTATCCGCTGAGAAAAAATTATCTGGCTTATGTTTCTCCCACGCGATGAGGTCATTGCGTCCGCGCTGGGTATTGCTGGTTTGTGTTGGCTGGATGGCGTCCGTCATGTGATATGTACTCCCTTAATATTTTTGATTTGATTATAGCAAAGGTTGTCATGCGAATAGCGCATATTTTCAAACCGAGTTGTAATAGAAATTGACCTTATGTCATGGCGTAAGCTATATGAAGACGGTGCAGAAAAGGATTCACACACATGGAGCGAAAATACACCATTTCGGAATTTGCGCGTTTAGCAGGGGTGACACCGCGCACCCTACGGCATTATGAAAAATTGGGTGTGTTGCAGGCGACCCAAACCAGCACCGGCGGGCATCGCTTGTATGCACGTGAGGACTTGTTGCGCTTACAACAGATACTCACTTTGCAGTGGATGGGCTATTCACTGCAAGCCATCGGGGAGATGCTCAATAGTACACACTTTGATTTGCGTCGGGCGCTCCAAATGCAAAAAGAAGCTGTGGATGCCAAAATTGTCCAACTAAAGACAGCATCAGAAGCACTGGATAAAGCACTAGGCATGACGCAATCCGGCGAGATAGACGACCAAACCTTGCAACGCATTATCCAGAGTATCAGCAAGCACGATGACATACTGAAACTGAAAGACGAGTTTGCCGCAACAACGTGGGCGGGTATCCATGCGCGACAGATGCAATACACAGAAGCAGATTTTGCACAGTTTCAGCAACAATGGGCAGAGCTACAAGCATCGTTCGCAAACGTACAGCATCTACAGCCGGAACATCCCGATGTGCAAGCACTCGCTAAAACCATGCACAGCTACATAGAACAGTTCAGTGCTGGCGACTATGCCACAGAGCAAGAACTAAGTCAGGTAATTGCGAAGCGTCGGGCAGACATCGCGCAACAGTATGAGAGTATGCCCGATGCCAGTTTGCATCGTTTCATGCAAGTGGCACTCGCTATCTATCGCCAGCAATCTTGAACACACACATAAAGGAACACACTATGACCGCACATTTTGTACGCACAGACACGATTTACCGAGACATCATCAATGCACCGGATGCTGAGACACGTCAACAAAGCTATATCAGTCAGTTGATTGAACCGTGGCAAAATATGATGCAGATGGTCGCAGGGGCAGACAACGATAATCCACTGGCAGGCGCAGAACAGTGGCATTGGTTGCTACCCAGCCAGCTAATGGATACACCTCAGATTTTGACTGACCTTGAAACAATGGACGCATGGACAATTGGCGCACAGGCACTTGAGAAAGGTATGGGAACACTTTCTGCACTGGGCGAAAAAATGCCATTTGATAGTGTTGAAGGTTGGCTGATACTGGCAGATGCTGAACGTGCCGACCCTATCATGCGTGGCTATACAGGCGGGATTGATTTCATGCGTCTGCGTCTGCTTTGCCAATACGACACTCTCACACCAGCGAATGCCCGCGCTCTACCTGGCTGTGTCGTTCATGAATTGAACCATCTGGTACGTTTACGCCTTTTCCCATGGGATATGCAAGCTACGAGCGTCGCAGATTACATCATACACGAAGGCATCGCAGAATCATTTGCAGGCGCTCTGTTTGGGGATGATGTTCTCGGACACTATGTAACTGATTTTGATGAGGCACAGATTGACCATGCTCGTGAACAAGTCGGCAAAGCACTTGATACAACAGGATTTGGCATCATCCGTTCATATATATTCGGAGATACATGGGCAAAAAAACTCGGTCTGCCATTGGTAGGCATGCCTGATTACGGTGGGTATGCTATCGGCTATCGCGTTGTACAAGCCTATTTGGAACGCACAGGCTGTTCAATCGTTGAGGCAACAGGAACACCTGCTAAAACCATCATTGCAGAATCGGGTTACTTCTAAGTCACATAGGGCATCTCTCACAGTGATGCCCTCTTTTCCAAATGCTTCTCCCTAGCAAAAATTAATGTGATTGATTCTGCAACGACCCGTATTAGCCTTTCGTATTAGCAGATAGAAATCACTTACGATCTATCTCAATAGGGGGAGCAAACACAATGGATAAACAAATTTTACGCGCAAAACATCTGAGCATCGGGGGCATCGTCTATGGTGTCGTGACGGCGCTCTGGCTGGTATGGGAATTTGCATTCGGTACAGTACAGAATCAAGCTATCACAGGCATAGCCAGTGTCGCTATTGTGATGTTGGTGTTCACGGCTGTTTTCACACTCGCACAATCTCCATCTACTGAAGCACAAGCGGATAGCAAAGATAGTATGTGGTTTGGCATCATCTTTGCATGGGAAGGCATCGGCATAGGTGTAGCGAGTGGCATCTTAATTGCATTGGAGATGGTACAGTGGTTGCCTGTTGCGACAGCTATCATCGTGGGCTTGCACTTTTTCCCACTCGGACGCTTACTCAATATCAAAGCGGATTATGTCATCGGAGTGGTTTTGATACTGATAGCAATTATTGTCCCTCTCACGGTTGCCGATAGTGTAGCTTGGGTATCGCTCATTTGCTTTGCGTCGGCTATCACATTATATGTCGCTGGCTGGGTGCGCGTGTTGATGAGTCGTCGCTTACTCAGTAATGTTGACATTGCCCAAATAGACACTGTTGCCACTACAAGTAGCGGGTAATATTAAGTATCTATCAAAAGGAGCATTCAAACCCTATGCTCCATTTTGATTGAAAGTCTATGACGATTCTCCATTGATTTCACGAATTTTTTCGAATAGCAAATTACGTAGATTCTCATCTCTCGAATCTAGCATAATCATATCTTCCACAATTTTCGAGAAAACGCCGACTGAGGTGATTGATTCTTGATCAATTACCTTTCTATCCTCTTTTATCTCTTGTTGCTTTTTTCTTGCCATCGATACCTCAAGTTATGAATAATGCACATATATTTAAACATTATACTGTATATTTTCAACATTGTTTGATTAATTTCAATGAATTTTATTGTCTTCTGTTAACAAACGTCGTATCAATCCCGCCAATAAGTTCAAAAACTCCTTATACTCGTTCAAACGTGACATCTGCATAGATTCATTACTAGCAATAACCATGATACCTATGATTTCGTTGCGTAACCACACGGGAATTCCCACTAGAGATTTGAGATCACCGGCAATTTCAGCTTGCAAACTTGTCATGTTACGTTGGGATATAAGCTGATCTTTATTTAGACTATTTCTCTTATCTTCCCAAATTACTCCTTTAGCCCATGCCGTACCTACAACTCCTTGATTGCGTTCAACCTCGTATTTTAAAAAATTGTCTACTGAAACTGTTGCAGAATAGGATATAGTCACTCTCATACGATCATGATCACTTGCAGAATGCTGGAATAGCAAGGCAAATATAGGAACATCAAAAGGTGGGATTTGAGTAGCTACTCGTAAAACATTTTTTATGCTTTTATATCTGTTATATGTGATAATATTAGGTGGGAAATCTCTTGATATAGCTCTTATTGAATCAGCAACTTCAATACCTTTAAATATCAACTGTTCCCTTTTATCGATAGAGATATTTGTTAATGGAACGCGACTGTCAATCGATAAAACACCTAAGACATCTTTACCTCGTTTAATTGGTATGGCTAAGATAGTACCTATTTGTTTCGAAACCTCAATTTTATCTGGTGTTAAGTAATTCTGAAAAGATATCTCTTGACTTAAGTCTGTCAATTTATATGCTCCCGACTCCCAACACTGCCCGACTAGACCCTCACC
>JBCBKJ010000151.1:0-11005 GCA_038522085.1 Chloroflexota bacterium | reverse complement strand
AATATTTATTTAAATGATGTTTATCATCGAAGATTTTTAGTAACTTAATGTGCCATTCAGTAAGTTCATCAAGCCAACTGATGAATATATGTTGCTCAGTTTCATCTGGAGCATCCGACAAAGATGAGTTCAGGATGGCATTTCTTAACATCTGACGTTTCTCAGAATTATGATTAGATATTGCAATACGACTTGCACGCATTAATGCTGTAATGAACTCAGGTTCATTGATGGCGTTTTGTAGCGAGAACTCTCCTATTTGTTCTTCCAAAGCCTTCAAATCTTGCTCTAGCTCATTTACCCAATTATTTCGACGTTTTTCTATAACAGGCGTCACTAATGCCATGACTGCACCAACAGGTGGAACTAAAGCACCTGTAAAATTAGCAATAGTAAGTGCTATATCAAGAGCAGTATCTTTTGGGCTATTTTCTGATTCTTCCTGTGACATATAAACACCTCACTACAAAGCTACTTGGACGTGATAGATGCTGTCTGCGCTCTGAAATGCTGGCTAGCTAAAAAGCTGAACAGCTAATCAGCTATCCGCCACGACGCATACGGCGCACCGCCAGCAAGAGCAAGAATGCCGTACCAGCGATATAGAGAATCGTCGTGATAATCCAAGGCGCGACGACAGGGATAAATGTGTTGTTCTGTAATTCAACATCCAGCAAGAAAATTTCTTGTTGGGCAGTAATCATCTGCTGGGTATAGAACGCGGATGTAATCGGGTTCAGGCTACTCCAAATCATATCGCTATAGATAAGTGTTGCTTCTTGGGCGGCGGAGGGTGCTTGTACCCCAATTTCATTGACTGCATTGGCGAATGCGCCCTGAAAGAACAACAAAGAGACTAAGGGCAAGCCAAAGACAATTACGATAGCGACGGTATACACACGCACAGTAGATGCCATTGTTTTATCCGTCAGTGCAGAGAAGAACATTCCTAGCGCACCGAGCAACAAAGCGGTTGCCATCAGCAAAATAAAGGTCACGATGACTTCAGTTTGGCTGATGCCCCCAAATAGAAACGCGACGCTCTGCAAGGGAATCGCGCTCAGGAGTAGCAAGACAATATACCCGAGTGCAGATTCCATTTTGCCAACGATGAAGGCAGGCGCGGAGAGCAAGGTTGTTTGGAGCAAATCGTAGGTTTTGCGCTCACGTTCGCCTGTGATTGCTCCAGCCGTGAGCGCCGGAACGATGAAAACAATCAGCAAAAGTTCGACACCAACCACGCCAAAAAAGAGCAATTGTCCGAGATTACCTGTGATGATGACATCGGTTTCGTTGAGGCGTGGGAGTTGGGTTAAGTATAGTAAGACGACAAACGCTCCCATGAGTAACAGGAAGACTGTGATGATGGCAAAAGAACGTACTCCGCGCATGCGTCCGCGCAATTCTTTGACACTCACGGCATTGAAATGGAACGCTCGCCAGTCACGGAACATATAGCCAACTGCGATACCTGCGGGGATGATTGCCAGCAGGGCAGGGTAAAATTGATAGAGGACGATGCCAAGGACATTTGCGACGATGACGGCTGGTGCAAGTAGCCATGTCCAAAATTCTTGTGCGCCGGCAGCGGCTGATAGCAGGAGTAAAATTGCTGCATTTGCGCCAATTGCCAGCAAGCCTGTCAGTGCCGCATCGCCAGCCGTGCCATTCCATGCAGGCAGAATCCAACTTGCGAGTTGCGAGGCGTCTATCGCGTTGAATGCCAATAAGAGATTCAGTAGAAGTAAGGCGATTAGATTGATAATCGTTCCCCATTGGAAAATAGTCGCAATTTGGCGCACTAGTTTTTCGCGTGGGGTGAGCGTTGCGTCGTCATCGACCCATGCTTCTTCGGCATTGCGGTTGCCATTGAAAAAGGTCAGGATGCCTTTGGTAATACTTTTTGCATACTGCATAGTGTAACCTTCGGTGGTTATTAGTTGTCAGTTGTCAGAATTTAGTCTTATCAAGGACAATTTTTCAGACGCGATAGATCGCGTCCCTACATTTAAGTTGGTAAAGTAGGGACAGCATCCATGCTGTCCGCTTTTCACAAACCAAGCCAGATGCAACTAATTTACGTTACCAGCCCCTTTGTGACACGCATGAACATATGCTCAAGGTCGTTTTCGATTTCTTGGAAGCCCAGCACGGCAATATCTTCGTTTATCAGCTTACGATTGAGTGCCATTACGCCGTCTTCATCGCCACTGTATTCCACCCGTATCCTTGCGCGTCCACCACGCGGGGTCATCAACTCAGCTGTGACTACATCCGGCATGGCTTGCACGATGCCTATCACTTTGTTTGCTTCGTCTACATCGCGGACGGTAACAGTAATTTCGCGGGTTTCCATGAGTTGCGCTTTGAGGTCATCAATACTGCCTTCCATGATGATTTGCCCCGCTTCAATGATGCCGATATGCGAGCAAATATCTTCCACATCTGCCAGAATGTGTGATGAGAAGAAAATCGTCTTGCCCATATTGGCGAGTTCACCCAAGAGTTCGCGGATTTCTACACGCGCACGCGGGTCTAGCCCGGATGCGGGTTCATCGAGAATCAACACTTGTGGGTCATGGGCGAGGGTGCGTGCCAATGAGAGGCGTTGTTTCATACCCCGCGAGAGCTTATCTACCATGTCTTCGCGCCGATGTCCTAAATCAACAAGTTCCAGCAAATCACCGACTAAGCGTTTACGGTCTGCTTCGGGAATATCGTAGCACGCCGCGAAAAAGTCGAGATATTCCCAGACACGCAAATCTTCATAAACGCCAAATTCATCCGGCATATAGCCAATGCTCCGGCGCACGGCACGGCGGTCTTCTAAGACGCTATTGCCAGCGACAAAGGCTGTCCCTGAACTGGGGCGAGTGAGCGTGGTCAGCATGCGCATAGTGGTGGTTTTGCCTGCGCCATTGGGTCCGACAAAGCCATAAATTGACCCCATCGGCACATTGATCGACACGCCTCTTACTGCTTGGAAGCTCCCGAAGCTCTTGCGTAGCTCGCGGGTTTCGATGATATTGCCGTTTTCGGTGGTTGGTGTTTCCATGACTTTCTCCATCAATCTGCTTTTAGCTGGACACGCCATTGCGTATCCCTACATTCATTTTGTTTGTGTAGGGACGCCATTATTGGCGTCCGATGACAACTATTTACTAAGAATCTATCCGTAAATTCATTTCGTAGGGGCGTTGCTGTGTCTACGCCCGTTCGGGACGACACACAGGTCGTCCCCTACATCCATTTTTCGGACAGATACTAAATACTACGCTCAGAAATTACCGATTTGAATAATGCGTATATCCCCGATGCGTGCCGATGCAGAACTCTCCGCGAGATTTCTATCCAGCGAGAGGCGCAGGCGTACCGTATTGCGGGGTCCTAAATAGGGCTCGGGTGCTGTGATGTCGTAGGACTCGGATGTACGACTATCGAAGGCATCCCACTCATTTGTCTGATAATTCCATAAGCTGACCTCGACCTCGCGCCCATAAGCACTAGAACGGTCTAGCTCTAGGGTCATCATATCGACTGTATCCAGCACTGCGCCTTCTATTGGCATCAGTTGCATTTCTGCGAAGCCAGGATTGATAATCGTCAGGTTATTGACACCCCCGAATACTTGCGTTGTGGTGACGTTCGTGAATGCCCATGTGAATTGGCTCGGGTCGATGGTCACTTGCTGGCTGGCGGGAGGTGTATCAACAGACGATGCCAATTCAATGATGTGCAGGCTGGTATCCACAGCGCGGTAGGTTACATCTTGTACGGCAATATCGGTGGGTTGTTCAGCCGTTGTCCAGCCCATCAGATACGCTTGATTACCAATCCCACGCGAGGCATATTGGTCACGCATGAAGGCACGCAACAATGCCCGCCGACGATTTTGTTCTTCATCAGGTTCGTTGTTGAAATCGAAGTTAGCTGGCAAATGAATAGAACTCACCCAAGGGATACCCAACAACACCCGCGACGTAACGAGACTTTCGGCAATTGTATCGCGTGTGACTGTTGTGCGTTGAATATCGAGTTGCGAACTCATCTGGAAGGGCGAAGGCATCGCAAATAAATCATCTTGGTCGGTGATAATCGGCACGAAATTATCGGCGCTAAAATCAACGACATCGCCGGGCGCGAGGGGGGCTTCTAGTGGATAGAATTGATTGCGCAAAACAACTATCGCGTCTTCTAGTGTAATGTCACTATCGTTGCGTATCACACCAATCACATTTTGCCCGATGGGTAAGGGGTCATTGGCAGTGGTTTCAACTTCTGTGTCATAGCTGATGGTCACGCTACCGGATATATCCGGCTGGGTCGTAAGTGTACTCGTGCTGAAATTCGCAAAAATACCGCCATCAATCGGTAATTCTTGGACGCTGAATTGTGTATCTTGGGTGACTTCGGCGGTAGTGCGCTGGACACTGGATGAAAAGACTGTTTCTTCATCTAAGCCTGGCAATACGTTAAAGAGGGCATCTTGGGGCGCAGTAATCGTATAGAGTTCGCGTCTTGGGGATAGCACGCCTACCAATTGGTCTTGGTAAGCAACATCTGTGCCAAGATAACTCTGTGTAATGTAGAGGCGACTGACGATGATTTCACTCCCGCGCAGGTTGAAGCCAACATTCCACGCAATCAGCGTGAAGGCGGTGATAAACAGCGGAATCGTTCCCCAGCCCCAAGCCCGTTTGCGGATGCGCGATAACACGAGGTAATTCACAGGACCTATCAGGATGATATACGCTGCAATGAACAGAATCATGCTAGAAACAGGCGGGAGCAAATCGACATTTGGCAAAATCGCTAGAGCGCGTGCTATCTCTTGTGAATCAACAAAGCCACCTGTCCAGCCGGGTTGTGGTGGGGCAGTTGCAAAAATATTGAACCACAGCATGGGCATATTCGTCCAGCTACGCAACGGTTCTAGTGTGGGGTCAACGGTGAGGAAATCAGAGATACCTGCGCCAAATTCACGGCGTACTAGCAGAGGCAAATCGTCATCGGTAGTGGCGAGTACCTGCGACCCTTCTACAATGTCACCAGTCGTGACGAATGTGCGTTCGGTCAGGGTATCCGGCAAGCCGATGAACTGCGCGAGTGCAGTGATGTCGTCAACAGTTTCGCTACCTGTCGGCACGAAAGGCAAGAGCGTGTCATCTAAGCCCGATGCCGTTTGCGCCCAACTGGGTCCGCCGATGGTCACGAGATGTCCACCTGTTGCGACCCAGCCTTCGATAGCGCGTAGTTGATCGACAGTGAATTGGTCAGTTTGAACATCATATAATACGAGCGTATCAATAGCATTGAGCGCGGCGGCATGCGGGGGCAAGCCATCTATTTCGAGGCGTGCTGGACGCGCAAAGTAGCCGCCTTGTGCGACATTACTTAGCGGAACGGTGTTTGCGCCTGTGCCAGAAATGACGACATTCAAGCTATCGCGGGAATTGATGACGGTTAGCCCGACGCGCTGTTCTAGCACGCGCACATTTTCACCATCAATCAATTCAACTAAGACGCTAGAAGCAGTCTCTGCGACTTCTATATAAAGAAAGGCTGTTTTTTCACTACCTGTTGGCAAATCAATCGGTGCGCTGTAGGCAGCCGCGACAGCACGCCCGGATGTTTCGGGTCGCACAGTTAGGCGTCCATTGATAGGCGCACCTTCGTTACGCACATCTATTTTGATAGGTACCCATGCGTTCGGGCGATAAAAATTATCGTACCCAGCTTCAACAACCATCGAGATGGGGTCGCTATCTTGCGCAGAGAGCGATAAGTTGGGTGTTCCGATAAGTAAGCCACCCGTGATAGCAAGCAGTAGCAATAAGCGACGGAAGGTCATAAACAGTAAATCCTGTCTGTTGGTATTAACGGTATTTTGAAATATGGCACTCAGTATATTGGCATCACATTACGATAAAATGTCTAGCGGATATGTAAGTTGCGAAAAGTTTTAAAAATAATATATGGTTGCTTTTGGGTTTTCGCCACGCACTGATGCAAGTTAAGAATTAAATGCGGAAATAGGGAGATGCAGACGTTTTGCACTTAACCCCTCCCCCCTGCGCTTCGCTGGCGGAGAGGGGACTTCAAAAGCTCTAGGTAGAAATTTTAATTTGCATCGTATATCAGGCTATCTGAATTTGAATCACATTGTAGCATGACACATGAGGGATGTTATGGCGTGCTTTTGAAGTTCTTATCAGATTTTATGCGAGATTTTGGCAAATATGGGGAGATTGGGGCGTTGCAAATGCAGATTCGGGCTATAATTGGGGAGATTGTATTTTGTTAAATCCCAGTGAATCACGGATTTGTTCATATCTCGTTTTGTCATTAATGAACAAGTTAAAAACGGACAGAGCAAGTCCATGTCCCTACAATATGTTAGTTTTTGAGCGTCATATCAAAAAAATACCTAGCAACGTAGGGATGTCCGCGATTTAGATGCCATTTTTGTGAAGCGTACCAAAACTATGATTTACTGAAATCACTATTTCGGACAGCATAGATGCTGTCCCTACGATAAATGAATGCAGTCTTTATTCCACGCCACAGAGGACGCTATAGCCTATGAGTGAAGAGAAAGCCCGTGAACCGCTTTATTTTCGGCGCATCATTGTTCCCGTTTCAAAGCCGGATATTGCCGCGCAGATGTTAGAATTAGCGTCGCTGTTGGTTGACCCTGAAGATGGGCAGATTTTCGCCGTGACGGTGGGGACAGCCGAAGAAGGGGAAGCGGTATCCGAACGTTTGGAAACGCTCGAACCGATTGTGGAGCAATTTGAGCAAGCAACGATGATAACGCAAATTGCGAGCAGTGCCACACGCGGTATTTTGGAAGCCGCCCGTGAACAGGGTGCAGAAATGCTCATTATGGGGGTGCATCGCAGTAATCGGCGCGAGGAAGTGCAACTCGGGAGCATTGTCGAAAATGTGGTGCAAGCCGCCCCCTGCAATATCCTCATTTTCCGCACGGATGAACGCACCGATTTTAACCGTGTGGTTGTTCCGTTAGATGATACGATTCTGACGCAACCGCCATTAGAAATTGCGACGACACTCGCGCTCAGTCAGGGAGCGAAAATCAGCACGCCGTATATCCAGCGCGATTATTCATCGACTCGTGAAAAAGAAAAGCATATTCAATCTATTTTGAGCGTGCTAGATGAAGACCAGCACGAAGGGCGCGAATTTATCACGGGGCGCACACCTGGCGATTCGCTGGTGAATGCGGTGACGGAGCGCGATATTTTGGTATTGGGTTTTTCGCAACGGGCAGACCTTGAATTAGAATTTGGGCGTGATGTCAGTGATGTGTTGTTGCGGCGGGCAAGGTGTCCGGTGTTGTTGTATTCGCAAATCCTTGAAGAACGCGACACGATGACGGGCTTTGTGCAACGTATTTTGCAACGTTTCAATCCAGCCCTGACACAAGTTGAGCGTAATGAACTCGTATGGAGTGCGCGGAAGCAAGCCCTATCTAGCATTGATTTTAACTGGCTTATCATGATGTCGGCTGGGTTAGCGACATTGGGTTTGATGTTGAACAGTGTAGCAGTGATTATTGGTGCGATGTTGGTTGCGCCTCTGATGTCACCATTGGGTGCGCTGGCAGTCGGCTTGGCTGTGGGCGAATTATCTATTACACGGCGGGCGGCGATAACCGTATTACAAGGTTTTTTGCTGGCGTTGGTCATTAGTATCTTATTTGGTATTTTAGCGCCTTTGCAGACGCCTACCAGCGAAATGCTCTCAAGAGGGAGTCCGAGTTTCTTGGATGCGGCAGTTGCGCTGGTATCGGGTTTGGTGGCGGCGTTTGCGTTGGCACGTAAAGAGATTCCGGTTGCGCTGGCAGGGGTTGCTATTGCGGCGGCGTTGATGCCTCCAATTTGTACGATTGGTTTAGGCATTGCGCTAGGTAGACCTGAATTGGCAATGGGCGCGACCTTGCTATTTGTGACCAATATCACGTTCATTGTTGCCAGCGAGAATATCATTTTCTTGTGGATGGGCTTACGTCCGGGCAGACGCCAAGATACGCAACGTGAGGTAGTGGTATGGTGGAGCTTGATTACGACCTTGCTCATCGTCACAGGGGTCGCCATTTTCCGCTTGGGGCAAGAAGCAACTGCCAACATCGAAGTTGAGGATGTATTGCTGGCACAATTGCCTGCCGCTGAGTTTGTGAGCATTGAAGAACGTTTGCGTGAAGATGGGACGCTGAGTGTCTTATTCACAGTGCGTTCGCCAGATGATATTACGCCTCAGCGCGTGACAGAGTTAGAAGAATCGCTGGAAGCAGAAGTTGATAGGGAAGTCGCGCTGGATATTGTGAATATTCGGGTGGTGGAAGCACGGAATCAATTTGAGGATGACATTCTCGCTGAGTTGCAAGCGCAGTTCGCGGATGTCGGCGATATTGATGAGCTAGACATCACCACGAATGAAGAGGATGATAGGGTGGTTGCTGATGCTGTGTTGCGCACGGCGGAGAGCATAACGTTAGAAGATGTTGTGGAGGCAGAAGAAGCACTCGCGCTGGCGTTTGAACGTCCGTTTACCCTGACGATTTTAGTGGAAACAGTGTTGAGCATGCCACCACCAGAACCCACCCCTGCACTAGAAAATGAACCATAGATTAAAGTATTAACACGTTAGTAAAAACAAACACCATATCAATTATGAAACCATTAATTTGCTTTACACTGAAGCATGATTGTGTATCGTATCTCAGAGTTAGCGAGAGCAAATCTATCATGCCCGAACGTAAACGACAACTTGACCGTATCGAAGCTAATGATAACAGTGCGAATTACTTGAAAGCTGTGTTAGATAGTTCGCAACATGGCATTATGGCATTCAGTAGTGTGCGTGATGATAATGATGTGATTGTCGATTTTCGTTGGGAGTTGGTGAATCGTGTTAGCGAGATGCTGACAGGGCGTACAGCAAACGATTTAAACGGTAAGCATCTGTTGGTAGAGATGCCGGGTAATGCTGAAGATGGTTTGTTCGACCAGTATGTGCTTGTTGTGGAGACGGGTATCCCGCTTGATATTGAGCATTACTACGAGCATGAAGGCATAAAAACATGGTTTCATATCACGGCTTGTAAGATGATGTATGGCTTTGTGGTTACGTTTGCGAATATCACAGAGCAGAAAAATCTACAGGAAGAACTGGAACAAAAGTATCGTGAGTTAGATGAATTTTTCCATGTAACGCCTGATATGCTGTGTCTTGCCGATTTAGATGGCACATTTTTGAAGGTGAACCATGCGTGGGAAAAAGCTCTTGGTTATACCCGCGAAGAACTAGAGGGCAAACCGTTCCTCTCGTTTGTGCATCCTGATGATGTAGAGAAAACGATACAAGCAGTAGCACAACTAGAAAATGGGCAGGCTATTACACAATTTCAAAATCGTTATCGGCATGCTAACGGTTCGTATCGTATTCTTGATTGGCATACATCGCCCAACCCAAACGGAAAAATTGGGTATTCGGCAGCGCGAGATGTGACGGCTGACCAAGCGATGATTGCGATGCTCGAAAATTCTGAAAAACGGTTCTCGTTGGCTTTTCATAATAGCCCTGTTGCGATGGTGATGACATCGCGCACTGAAGCGGGGTCTGTCTTCATGGATGCTAACCAAGCCTATTTGGATTTGATTGGTTATGAGTGGCATGAAATTGCTGGCGAAACAACACAAAGCCTCAACTTATCCATTGAAGGAACAAGCAGTGCCAAACGCTTGCACCTCTTGGATACCCAAGGCGAATACAATAAGCTCGAAACGGTGTTACAAGTTCGTGATGGCACAAAACATCATATTTTAGGTTCTGGTCAACGCAGTATGATGTACGATACACCGATTGATATTGATATTTTGCTGGATATTACAGATAGAAAACGGGCGGCGGCACAAGCATTCGCGCTCAAAATGGAAAAAGCACGCTCAGAGTTATTGACCGACTTCATTCAAAATTCGTCGCATGAGTTCCGCACGCCTTTAGCAATTATAAAAACGTCGATGTATTTACTTTCTCGCACGCAAGATGAGGCGAAGCAACAGCGGCATATAGGTGTTATCGACTTGCAAATTGAGCAACTTCTGGAACTTGTGGATGGCTTGCAAAAAATGAGCAAGGTGAGCATGCACGTTGAAGAGGCGCGCCAATCAGTATGTCTTGCCTCTATGCTAGGTAATTTGGTTCAACATGCTAGAGAAACGATGCCAGATACGATGCGTATTGATTTACAAGCTGGTACACATATGGATACTATCACCGCTAATGAGCGGTATTTATCAGATGCCTTGTGGCAAATAATCGAGAATGCTATTCGCTTTGGTGATGCTGATAATAATATCTTTATACAGACTGCATATTCACACGGTCAGGTTATGATAACAATAAGTGATAGCGGAATGGGCATCAACCAAGATGACTTGCCACGAATTTTCGAGCATTTTTATCGGGTAGATGTCGCACATACGACACCTGGCTTGGGCTTAGGACTTGCCCTCAGCAAAACTATTATCGAAAATCATGGTGGCACAATTACTGTACAGAGCAACTTAGATACAGGCAGTACCTTCACGATTACTTTGCCAACGGCTATGCAAGCAGTCGCATGACTGTATTTGACCACAGAAATATCTAAAAAATAGTTGTTGGCAGGAGCGTACACAGGCACTCCCCATGCCTGTCAATTTAAGGGCATATTTGCTAAGTATTTATCACAAGTCAATCATGTAAGTTTGCGTGTATCGCCACGCAATGAATTACCTGGCTAGTGAAAACTCTGCCTGCGCTGGGCGAATTTATGCGAGTTAAGAATTAAATACGATGTTTAAATCGCGGACGCACCAAGGCGACGTCCCATGCCTGTCAATTTAAGGGATTTTTCGGTAAATGAGGACATTATATACAATTTTCTTGCCTGACCGACCCCCTCCGTCGCTGACGCGACACCTCCCCGAAGCGTCAGGAA
>JBCBKJ010000150.1:0-11007 GCA_038522085.1 Chloroflexota bacterium | reverse complement strand
CAAAATTATGTTTACCGCATAAGACTATTTGTTCTTTTCTCGAAATCCTTTGCGCATCTCTTTAACTGCCCAGCGGTAATGCGAACTTGTTGCAGAGGTGATATAGGCACTCATGGCGTTATTATTTGCCCAATGGAAATGGGCTCGTATGAATAAGGCTTCATCGTCTAGCGAACTAATCAAATCTAGCATCGCTTGATGTGAAGTGACCAGCGATTCTTGAATTTCATCTAGTTCGCGGTCCTTATGCTTTTCGTAGATTACTTGATTTAGTTCTGGTGTTTGTCGCCATGTGTAGCCCTCTGCTGGGATGCTAGGTTTCTCGCCACGTTGTCCCGTTTCATACCAATTACGTACCATAGTTGACCACTCATCGAGATGCGCTAATACGTCTTTGGGAGACCACTGACCAACAATGTCACTTTCAATTAGCTGTGCTGGTTCTAATGTTTCCAGATACTTTTGTAACTTCTGCCATTCTTTGTCTATTTCGGCTAGTAGTTCAACACGAGTAGTTGGGCGTGGCATTGAGCTATCCTCCATTGATTTAGATTATATGTTCTATTTTAAGGTTTGTGAACATTTTTAACAATTAGGGTTTCTTCTGATTTGACTCTCTTTATGTTTTGTAAGGGGTGTCTGATTCGCTGTTATCAAGTCAAAAGTTTGAATTTTAGAAAGGCTTGATTGCTAAATCAGCTATTTTGTAAACAAACTGGCGGTGTTTTATGTAACTCGTGAGCAAATAGTCTATGTTGTTGCGCCTGTGGGCTGAATGTGTCATAGTTCCTATTAGCGATTAATCAAATATAGATTTAATTACGGGAGTTTTGACGATGCGTTTAGGTTTAGCAATCGGATATTCGGGTAAGATAATTGATTTGCCGATGGATTTGATTCTGGAAGCGGATCGGCTGGGGTATCACTCAGTATGGACATCGGAAGCGTACGGAAGCGATGCGATTACGCCGTTGGCATGGATTGGGGCGCTGACAAAGCAGATTAAGTTGGGCTCAGCCATTATGCAGATGCCAGCACGTACCCCTGCCATGACTGGGATGACGGCTATCACGCTTGACCAATTGAGTGGGGGACGCTTTCTGGCTGGCTTGGGCTTGTCGGGTCCGCAAGTGGTAGAAGGTTGGCATGGTAAGCCATACGGTAAGCCCCTTGGCAAAACCCGCGAGTATGTGTCTATTTTACGCACAATTTTCGCCCGTGAAGAACCGCTGGTACATGCTGGTAAGCACTATCATATCCCCTATGAAGGCGATGATGCGACTGGGTTGGGCAAGCCCCTGAAAAGTATCATTCATGGGCGCGAAGACATCCCGATTTATATTGCGTCGATTGGTCCTAAAAATGTGACACTGACCGCCGAGATTGCAGACGGCTGGTTGCCGATTTTCTTCTCACCGGAACGCTACCCTGAATATTTTGAAGAATATGTGAACGAAGGCTTGGAAAAAGCAGGGAATGGCAAGTCGATTGCGGACTTTGATATTGCGCCGTCGGTGATGGTTGCGATGCACGATAATTTGGATATGGCGCGGAATCAGGTGCGTCCGATGTTGGCGTTGTATGTCGGTGGTATGGGCGCGAAGGGCAAGAACTTCTATAATGACCTCGCCGTGCGTTATGGTTTTGAAGAAGAAGCGGAGACAATTCAGGATTTGTATCTGGCAGGTAAAAAAGCAGAAGCCGTTGTTGCTGTGCCGGATGAGTTGATTGATAGTGTCGCGCTGGTGGGTCCGAAAGAACGGATTGCGGAGCGTATTGAACTCTGGAAAGACAGCGATGTGACGACGATGCTCGTGCAGACGAATGATATAGAGACGGTACGGGCGCTGGCGGAGATGGTGCTTTAAGTAGTTTTCAGTCGTCAGTTTTGAGATAGCAGAATGAGCCTGTCAGCAAATGTGTTGACAGGTTTTGTGTTTTATAGGGTATGGCTTTGACCTATATGAGCAAAGTCGTGATGCACTGAAATTAGATTCTGGTATTTAGTCGTATCTTAACAACGTTTTTATGAGTTTTATCTGTGAGAGACTGCAAGTGATGCTGTAATACGCATAACTATTATCTGATGGCATATATAGGAAAGCATCATGAATATAGATGAGTTGAAAGCACAGTTAGCTTCTGAAGACGCTGATGTGCGTTTATCAGCAGTAACAGAAATAGCCGATAGGGTGGAGGGAAGCACATCGCTCAATGATAGTTTGGTTGCGCCGTTGTATGCGCTCGTATCGGATTATGAGGCAGTCGATTTTAAGATTGCGGGTGCGTTGATGCGTATTTTCAAATGGGATAAAGAGGATACGCATGTGGATGGTTTGTTTCATCTATTGATTGGGGGCAAAAATGCGAGAATTTCAAAAGATATTGCGGAGGCATTGGTCACTTATATAGAAGCTGGTAATCCTCTTAGCAACTCTTGGCGCGATGCCATTTATAGCTTGATAGATAATACGAAAGGACATTACAGCGCCTCTCAAAATGCTGCTTATTTACGCATTTTGCGAGCAGATGGTGATGATAAACACAATGAGTATCTGTGGAAGTTGGCTTTTTGTACACTAATTAAACCACGCAGGGAATTAAATACGTTTTTGCTGGAAAAGCTAAATACAGGTGATTCTATCCCCGAGAGTACACACGCAATGATTAATGAGCGGATTGATATGGGGCTGAAAATTCCACATGAGACTGTTGCGTTGCTGGTGGCAGATGGTATTGAGCGTTATGAGACTGTGATGTGGCGGATGCTTTTGCAAGGGACGGCTGGCGGTTTGGGTATTGTGCTATGGGAGCATATGCAAGCGGGTAATGGTTTGCCAGCTGAGATACGAGAAGGGTTGTATACATATATAAAAGAAGAAGAGCGTGTTTCGAGTGCTTCTGGCATGGTACTGATTGCGGATGGTGTGGCATCGAACGAAGATGTTGTGTGGCAATGGTTTGTTAAACAGGGGGGTATTAAAGCGGATAATCCGGCGGTGGATGCTTTGGTCGCCCATTTGGAAGCAGGTGATGCGATGCCTGACTTTGTTGCTGACCATATGCGTACAACTATCGCTGAGAATGCGCATAGTCCCCTCAGGGCAGTAATTGCGCGGTTGTGTATTGCAGAGGATGTTGATAAATATCGTGATTTACTAGAAGCCCTCGTTGCGGAGAATAAAAATGCCAAGGCAGTGAATCTTGTGGTGCAAGGAATCGCGGATGCAATGGAGAATCCACTGGTAGGGGCAGCATATGTGGTGCGATATAGCCGTGATAGAGAGGCTGTAAAAGAGGCAGTACAAATGCTCGTAGCAGAAAAAGCAACCGCTCATGCCGATGCCCTTGTGGATGCACTCATGGAAGATGGACCGCGTGTGAACTTGATAAATTATGATATTGCGCAAGCCTTGTTGGATATACGGGCTGAGGGTGCAATTGATGATTTGTTGAAAGCGGCGATGCAAGACAAGATATTCATCAACAAATTGTATACAATGCTGAAGGCGAGTAACGTGTCATATGATGCGCAGGCGATTGGGGCTAAATTCCGTCAGCATGCGACGCCAGAAGCAATTAAAAAATACGATGAATTTGTAGCGCGTATGATGCGTAGATAGTATATAGGGGGACGTTCACATGCGTATGAGCGTCCTTTTTTGTTGTTACGCTGTTGGGGTAGGGCGTAAGCCACGTAACCATGCCAGCCATTTATCTAGCAAACTATGAGCGATGCCTCTGCGTGATATATTATTCATCCAGAGGCATCTTTTTTATGATGTGCCGTTGGGGTATTAAGTGTATGCAGCAGCCGGTTGTTTTGGGATAGAGACTGTAAAAGCTGTGCCGACATCCTCCTCGCTTTCGACGGCGATAGACCCCTCACAATGTTGAATTGCCTGTTGCACGATGGCTAAACCTAACCCTGTCCCACTGATATGTTTCGCATTGTCAGCACGTTGAAAGGCAGTGAATAAATTGGCAAGGTAATCTTCGGGCATACCGATACCGTTATCACTGATTGCAATATGAATGTTTGTATCATCTTCTGAGAGCGTGACACGAATTTCGCCATTCTGCGGTGAGTATTTGACAGCGTTTGAGAGCAAGTTATTCATGATTTGCCGGAGCAGTTTAGGGTCTTGGTACACTTTCTCGCTGATTTCGCCAATGACTTCAAAATGATGCGTTGTGTGATATATATCTACGAAGTCGCTGATGAGATGGCGCACGTAAGCATCGACATCAAGTGATTCTGGCTGAGGACTGTATTCAGGATTTTCCATCTCTGCGACGAGTAACATATCATCGAGCATTTGTGTTAGCAGTTGGGTTGCGCTGGCGATACGTTTTAGCTTTTCGATGTGTTTGTCTTTATCGAGACGGTCATAATAATTGGTCAGTAAGCTGGCAGAAGACTGAATGAGTGCCAAAGGGTTACGAAAATCGTGTGAGAACATAGCGACCATGCGCGATTTGAGCAGGCGTTGTTCGATTTCGGTTTCGAGTGCTGCTTGCATCATCTGGAGTTGTGCTTCGGCTTGTGCTTGTTCTTGCTGATGGCGCTTGAGGCGTGTTTTGATAGCGTTCATGATGTCATCGTGGGTGTAGGGTTTTGTGATGTAATCATCCGCGCCAAGATTCATCCCACGCCGAATAGAGTCGTATTCGACAGAGGCAGTGGCAAAGATAAACGGCGTTGTCGAAAGTTGAGGGTTGGAGCGAATCTCTAGCAAGACTTCTTCGCCGTTCATTTTTGGCATGCGAATATCACAGATGATGAGGTCGGGTTGATGTGCTTTCGCAAGCTCTACACCGACAGCGCCATTTTCGGCTTCATAGACCTCGTAGCCTTCAAACTGTAACCAGTCGATGAGTTCTTCACGGATGAAAGTTTCGTCTTCTACTACCAAGATTCTAATCATGTGTGTGTCCCTGCTGTAAAGGCAATGTGATAGTGAATGTACTCCCATGTTGGAGCTGGCTTTCGACTTGTACGGTGCCGTTGTGTGCTTCGATGGCTTGTTTGACGATGCTCAAGCCAAGCCCTGTGCCGGCGATTGTGCCGACGTTGCTGGCGCGGTGGAAGGGGTCGAACAAGCGGTGAAGGTCTTTGGATGGAATGCCAATACCATCATCGCGGATAGTGATATTGATTTGTGTTTCTGATTTTTCGAGCGAAAGATGGACAAGGCTATCTTCTGATGAGTATTTCAGCGCGTTATGCACGAGGTTATTCAGCACTTGCCGAATGAGTTTGGGGTCATAACGATAGGGCAGACTATCGACATTTGATTGATAGCGCACGCGGTCAAGATACTCTGTTTGCTGGTTAAAATTGTGAACCACATCAAGACAGAGTGTATGTAGGTCGCCTGCTTCTGGCTTCGCTTCTATGATGCCGGATTGCATACGGGTGTATTGCAACATATCGCCTGTGATGTCTTTCATGTGTTGTACTTGATTAGCGATTTTTGCTAGGCGCAGGTCAATTTTTTCTTCTGTGAGACGGTCACGGTATTTGGTCAACGTTTCTACCGTTGCCAGAATAGACGCAAGTGGTGTACGAAATTCATGCGATGTTGCGGAAACAATGCGTGATTTCAACTCGCCTAGTTCGCGCTCGGATTCGAGGGCGGCTTGTAAAGTGCGCTCGGCTTGTTTGTGGTCGGTGATATCTAAATTGATACCAATAACGCGCACTGTTTTCCCTGTTTCGTCCGGGATATTTTTGGCGATGGCACGCAAGTAGCGGATGGTATTATCGGACGTGATAATGCGAAATTCTGTTATCAAATCCTCGCCGGATTCTATGCTTTTCACAAATCTTTCGTTGGCTTCTGCTATATCTTCTGGATGCACACGCTTCTGCCACTCGTCTATTGTGCCTGTGAAGGATGCTCTATTTGCCCCAAATAAGTCTAACATCCCATCATCCCAGAAAAGTTCACCTGTAGGCACATCAAATTCCCAAACGCCAACGTTGGCGGCGCTGGTGGCAAGGCTTAATCGTTCGTGGACATCTTTTAGCTCATCAAGGGCTTGTTTGCGTTCGGTAATATCCCTAGTGACGGCAACGATTTCGATGATTTCACCATTGGCATCGCGGATGCTATGGCTGGTAGTTTCGACCCAATTTTTAGTGTCATCTTTGCGCACAAAACGATACTGAGTGGTTGTGATGTCCGTATTTTCGCGGATAGCAGCGTGAGATGCTTGGACGGCAGGAATATCGTCAGGATTGAAAAATTCGTATGCGAGGCGTCCGACAAGCTCGTCTGGTGTGTAGCTGGTGATATGGACAGATGAGGGTGTGGCGTAAGTATAGACGCCTTCGGGGGTGTGGCGTGAAATCATATCGGTGACGTTTTCCGCTAAGAGGCGATAACGTGCTTCACTTTCTGCAATGGCAATCTGGCTTAGGCGTCTTGCCGTATCATCACGATGGAGGTGTAACAAGCCTGTTGGTTCGCCATTGGTATCGCGGATGAGGGCAACTGATACAACTGTGAACATGACAGGTGCATCTTCGCTTTGGTGTTGGGCTTCGCCTGTCCAAAAACCATCTTCATATGCTTTTTCCCATACGGAAGCAATACTTTCGTTGTGGCTGAAGATGGGTTTCAGAACATCGCGCAGAGGTTTGCCAAGTACGTCGTCTTCTGTATAGCCATACATGCGCTCGGCGGCTGCATTCCAACTCATGATAATGCCATCATTATTGACTGTGATGAGGGCATCGGTCATGAAGGCTTGCAAGCTGGCGAGATAGCGTAGTTGGTCTTCGGCTTGTTTGCGCTTGGTAAAATCGTGATTGACACCAATCATGCCAATCGGCTGACCATTTTCATCATATGTCACGACGGCTGAGGCTAAGACGTTGATGGGTGTGCCATCACGATGATGCTGGATAATTTCGTCTTCCCAGTAACCTTGCTCCCAGAGCGTATCATAAGAACTTTTGGCTGTTGCACCATGTAGATACTCCGTGCCGACGAGTGTGGAGACAACTTTGCCGATAGCTTCTTCTTGTGTGTAGCCATACATGCGTTCGGCGGCTTTGTTCCATGAGCGCACGATACGGTTCATATCGGTACTGATGACGGCATCTTGCATTTGGTCAGGCAAGCTGGCGAGATAGCGCAACTGTGCTTCTGCGGCTTTACGTTCGGTCACATCGCGGATGATAACCACAATTTCGCCTACTGTTTGAGCAGGATTCAAAACAGGTGACACGCTCATTTCTGTGTCGATATATCTGTCAGTGCGTCGAATGCGGATTTCGATATTTTGAGAAACTTTGCGATTGATGATTGTTTGGATGGCAGTTTCAAATGTGGGTATATCTTGTGTATGTATAGCATCGCGCAAGTTTGTACCAAAGTATTCTTCACCTGCCATGCCCAATAACCAATCACTATAATAATTGGCTTGTTGGATCACGAGTTCGCTATTCAAGAGCAAGATACCATCGCCACTATTATTGAAGATAGTTTCTATCTGGTTTTTGACGCGCTCTAGTTGTTCGGTGCGTTGTTGTACGCGCTGTTCAAGGCGCATATTGGCACGCTGGATGGCACGTTGGGCATTGTTACGCTGGGTGACATCCACTTCAACGGCATACCATGCGGGTTTGCCTTGCCAATCTATGATGCCAGGATAAATTTCCATTTCGTGGGTTGTACCGTTGGCATCTATTTGGGTCAGTGTGAACGGGTAGCCATGCTCAAAGTAATAGGTTAAATCAAATGTTGGCGAGAGAACCGTGCATAAATCCTCGAAAACGAGTTGATGTAAGTCACTAAGAGTATAGCCGAAAAAATCAATTGCGCGTGGATTGACGTCCATGATGCTGTGTGTATCGGGGTTGATAATGAGTTCTGGTAAATGAATCTGCTCGAACATCTGCCGATAGCGTTTTTCGCTGGCGAGTAGACGCTGTTCTGCGATGGTTTGTTCGGTAATGTCGCTGGCAAAGATAATGACACCTTGAAAATTATCATCATCTAGCAAGTTAATTCCGCGTATATCGAGGGTGCGCATACTACCATCTTGGTGACGGCTACCTATTTTGATGGGTCCAAAATCCCCAACATTGGCGAAAAGGGCATTGAAATCGAATCGCTCGACATCTTCTTCAGATAGAAAGGTTTGCTGGTCGGGTGTCAGAGAGATGTTATTGACAAATCGAATCGCTTTTTGACCAATCATATCGTCGGGTGTGTAGCCGAGTATGGTCTCTATGGACGGGCTTTCGTATCTGATGACCCCATCTGCATCAATGACGGTGATGATGTCGTTTGAATTTTCTATGAGCGAACGGAATAAGGCTTCGCTTTCTGCGAGAGCTTGTTGGGCTTGTTTTTGGGCGTCAATATCACGATTGACACTCAGCCAGACAAGACCATATTCGGAATGGTTGTGTTCTTTGATGGTAACGTGTGACCAGAAAGGTGTGCCATCTTTGCGGATGTTATGGACTTGCCCATCCCACCGACCCTCGTCAAAGAGGGCAGTCATAATCTCTTTGGCTGTGGCTTCTGGGTTATTGGCGGCTGGGTTGTTGATGATGCTCACAGGTTGCCCGATGAGTTCTTCGGATGTCCAACCGAACATTTCGCTACACTTCGCATTGGCATACACAAACTTACCTGTTTCGACATGAATGCAATATACGCTGTCGTCGATATTTTCCAGCATTTCGCCTTGGAAGCGGATATTATCTTCCATGTGTTTTTGTGCTGTGCGGTCTTGCATGGTGACGGCGGCAGCGATTGTGTTACCGTCATCATCTTGGACAGGATAGGCGGTGACGTCAACGTAAACAGCATCTGTATTTGGGAAGCGCATCCATTGAGAAAAGTTAACGACTTCGCCACCAAGGCATTTATCGAGTAAGGGCTTTGCTGTTGATTCGTAAATGTCGTTTCCGGCAACTTCTGAAATATGCTTGCCAATGAGGTCTGTTTCAGTATCGAACCATAGCGAAATGTATTTGCGATTGGCTACTTCAAAACGATGGTCTTGATTGACGAGTATTGTCGCATTATTTGAGGCTTCAATGATAGCGCGGTAGCCTGCAAGCTGACGGTTTTTCGCTTGGATTTGGGTAACATCACGCCCGATGGCTTGGTAGCCAATGGTCTGATTATCATCATCAAGTAGGAGCGTGTCTGTCCACTCAATCCAGCGCGTTGTGCCATTTTCTAATATGGCTTGATGTGTGCTTATGGAGCGTGGATTCTCTGGTGTGAGGGCGCGGACAGTTGCCACGGCATCATCACGTTGCGCTTCTGGAATCATGTTCAGTATGTTGACACTCTGCAATTCGTCAGGTGATTTGCCGAGCCACTCGCAATACGCCTTATTGACAAAAGTTAGATTGAAATCAGGTGTATAGCGACAGATAAGTAAGGGTATCTCATCTATCATGTCACGACAGTTGACGTTGTTGTATTGATTAGATTGTTTATCGGCGGGCGTACTCATTTTCCATCCACCATTCTATCTTAGCCTATATTATCTATTTTACACGAAGATAACGGACTTATTACATTAAGAAATCCACTTTTGATTAATGATGAATGACCTGTTTTTATTGGTAGTATTTATATTACAGATGTAACATGAGGTGTGTGTTAGAACGTGTGTAGAGGGCAGGTGTAAGGGCGACGGTTAGCCGCCCTTGTGGCGATGCTATTTACTCGGTGACGAGGCGATAGAGGGTACTCGTCAATAGGTTGATGCGGTCTAACATGCCGGGGAAGTAGATTTTCTCTTGGATTGTATGGATGCCTTGTGCGGGTGCGCCCATGCCACAGATAGAAGGCGTACCTGCCGCGCTGGTGAAATTGGCATCGCTACCGCCACCCCGCGCAATCGGCACAACGTTCTGTCCCAGTCGTTCAGATTCGGCTAGTACCGTATCAATGAGCTTCTGGTTTTCGTCGCTACGTTCCATCGGCGGGATAAAGGCATCGAGGTTATAACTAACGTGGTCGCTACGCTCAATGGATTCATTGGTGATGTAGGAACGGTTGAAAATCTCTTCGATAGATGCCTTGATATTGTCACCATCGGCTTGTGTTTCAAAGCGCCAACTGACTGTGCCTTTCATTGTGCCAGCAACGGTGTTCGGAGAGATACCGCCTTCGCCCATACCAACCGTGACGGACATGCCGTTATCCCAATCATTGAGTTGCTTGAGGTCGAGTACACGGCGGGCGTAGCTTTCGATAGCATCTACACCGAGGTGTGGGCTACCGGAATGGCAGGCTTCGCCTTCAACTGTGAAGTAGTACGCGCCGTATCCCCGTCGTTGATACACGACGCCTAAATCGACTTCTGGTGTGAGTTCGCCTTGCGGAAAGCCAGGTTCTAGCCCAATGCAGTAATTGGCTTTGGTGTGTCCGCCGAGATACCAATCCCGAATGGTTGGCGAGCCTTTTTCTTCGTCTGCGCTGACAATCATCTGCACATCGAAGTTATCGACCATTTTGGAGAGGGCAATCATCGACCACAAACCGATGAGGATACCCCCTTTAATATCACCGACGCCGGGACCACGCCGGAAACCATCGCCAATATCTTCATAATGTACAAAGTCACCATTTGGGGGAAAGACCGTATCCATATGGCTGATGAGCATGATACGCGGTTTGCTTGTGCCATCCCCAGCCGTGATGAGGCGATGTCTGCCATTGATCGTTTTTGTTGTGAGGTCATGGTCTTGCGCAAGTTGCGAGAGGGCATCCATGCCATCGTCTACGCCAGCTTTATTCGCTGTGTAGGTGTTAATTTCCACGAGATTGCGGAGTGCCGCTTCGATAGCGGGTTCTTGTTCAGAAATCCATGTTGAAAGGTTGTCTAATTGCATTGGTGTCGCCTGACTAGAAATTATGTTTGCAAATATATCAAAGCAGTAGTTTACCACTTAGTTAAAGACCTATGTGATTCTCTCATCTTGATGACAACACATAACGTTGCATTAATGAATCACATAGG
>JBCBKJ010000149.1:0-11206 GCA_038522085.1 Chloroflexota bacterium | reverse complement strand
GACCAAACAGTCACTTGCATCCCAGCCAATCGTTTGTTGCCCCTGCACGGTGATACCAAATAATAGCAAGCACACTACGGCAATTAGTTGATCTCTCATCCGCTTTATCTCCTATATCGCTAGATGATCTTTTGACAAAAACTATAGGGTATCAGCAGAGAAGTACCATGCCCAACACAATTGGTATGCAACATAGAGCAATGAAATCACATTGCTCGGCGATACTATTACAATCAGTCACGAGAATGGCACACAACAGCTACCCCTACTAGACAATACGTGGAAAGGTAGCTTCATGTTGTAGAACAAACGCTAATGACGATCAAAGCATGTGGGGACTTTCGGACTGGGAACTAATCATGGTCAGTAACCTGGGGTTTTTGCAGACTACCGGGTAGCCGAGGGACATTGCTGTCCCTAAGCCCCCTCAGAACGGTACGTGAAAGTTTCCAATCATACCGCTCAAGCCTTTCAAACGCTCGTTGCCGAACGCGGTTTCACAACGGATAATCCTTGTGTATGAACTTGTCGGTGGCAGGTGGGATGCAATAGCACCCGATTATCAATCGTATCGGTACCGCCGTGAGAGCGCCACACGATGTGATGATTATGCCAACCTGTGAGTTCAGTGATTTTCTGTTGGCAAATCGGACACAAGCCGTCTTGCTCAATCCAAAGCCGTCGCAATTGTCGTCTTCCTCGCAGTGTATCCAACATTTTCAGTCCTAATCGTTCCTCAAAGTAGATTTCCCATTGTGGGTCATAGGGGTTGGCTTCACCTTTGATTTTGCGGTGACGCACAATATGGGTATCCGTGGCATGGCGAAGATGCTTTGCTTCACCGCGTATCTCGCCTGAGAACACCCAACGGCGCGTGCCAATTGTGTGGAAGTATTTCTGTTTGACCCAGCGTTTCCCTTTATTGGGATGCCGTCGCACTGCCCAGCGCCAGAGTGCTTGAAAGATGGCATGGTCAATTTGCGTAAAGGTCTTTGAGCTAGACACATGCCGATGATACATTGTCCACCCTTTGATTTTGGGGTTAAGGCGTGCAATCAGTTCACCCGCCGTGATTTGTGCATTAGATTTGATGATGTGGCGAATGTCATTGAGAAAGGTTTTCACATTCTGACGAGAGGGTTTAATCAAGAGCTTGCCATTGCTGTATTTGCGAATAGTTTGCCCCAAGAAATCAAAACCTTCTGTGATATGTGTGATGGTTGTTTTCTCGTCAGATAAACGTAAGCCTCTTTCCTTGAGAAATTCTTGCACCAATGGACGCACTTCGTTTTCAAGTAGTTCTTTACTCTCACCTGTGATGATGAAGTCGTCGGCATAACGCACCAGATTGACTTTTTGATTTTTCCGTTTATAACCCTTTTTGGGGTACTTTTCACGGAGTTTGGCTTCTAGTCCATCCAATGCAAAGTTAGCTAACGCAGGGGAGATGATGCCACCTTGTGGTGTGCCTTCATCGGTTGTATGAAAGACCTCCTGTTCAATAAACCCTGCTTTAAGCCACTGCTGAAGGATGGTTTTATCCATTGGTGCATGGGCGAGTAACCAGTTATGGTCGATGGTGTCGAAGCACGCTGCGATGTCAGCTTCAAGTATCCACTGAGCGCGTGTACGCCCTGAGAGAACTTTATGAGTTTGCTCGATAGCATCCGCGCAAGACCGTGCTTTTCTAAATCCATAGGATTGTTTATCTGCTAGCGTTTCGACAACTGGGTCGAGGGCGAGCAGGTACAGCGCTTGCATGGCTCTATCTAACATCGTTGGAATACTGAGTGGACGACGCTTACCGTTTGACTTTGGAATGTAAATGCGTCGTAGCGGTGCGGGACGGTAACCATGTTGTTTCATACGGGTAATCGCCTCTACCTTCTTAGCAGGACTATCCCAGATGTCACCATCCACGCCCGGTGTCCGTTTACCTTGATTCTCCGTCACTCGTTTGACGGCAAGTGCTTTACCGCTAAACGAATGGGTCAGCAAGTGTTGTAAGGCTTTGACTTTGCCCCACTTGCCTGCCTGTGTTGCCTTGACGATACGTGCTTGAAGTCGGCGCACCGTTTCATGAACGGTCTGCCAGTCAATGGCATTCCAATTCACGGGCAGGCGGGAAACCGCACCAGCTTGAGTTGCCGTCATCTGCTTTGCCTCCTAAACCGATTTGTCAAACTCTCTCGTCAAGAAAGACCCGATGGAAGTCTGCCTACTTTCGTATGGGATGATGTTGCTCGTCGCGCAATCCCTATGATTGCCATTACAGCAACCCCTTCGCTTTTTCCATCCTCTTCTGCCTGCTGTGCTATCAGTTCACTTTACAGCTTACCTTCCTAATAGATAGGGAGCGCAACAGGTTTACCACGTTCCGCTTATTGACCGTTTTCGATAGTTTAGGGCTGACCTATCCGCCGGTGGGCTTATCGTCTGCGTGTCGATACGAGGGAAATCTAACACCATCCCACTCACTTTTTAGTCCAAGCCTGTCAGCTTCTTTTGGCTTGTTAGCCTTTGACGACGTTTATCAGTCATTCACTTATGTTGCCCATGCTACCGTGTCCTAGCACCGCAGCCGCTTGAAGCTAGCGGTTTCCTCTGTTCTTCACAGATGCAGAGACACGCTTGCGCGTGTGGTTACATTGTCCCCAGAGCGTCATAAAAGAGAGACCGTAGCCTCAATTCCATGTCTAGGTAGGAGACCTGTAGCAGAATACAGGGTCGAAATTATTCACCTTTCGACATATCAATAAGCGACTTCGTGTCGCAACCCTCGAAAAACCCCATAGGAATAGATCAGGCTTGATCTTTCTTCAATAACTCAATGGCATATTGAGCAAGCTGTTAAACGAATGAGGCGACATCAATCATCTGCGGTGGTTTGTTGAACTCATGCCGTCCATGCAAATTGATGTGTTGCCAAGCAACCGGTGAAACCCATCGCAAGAATCTATCTGAATCACTACATTCCTGTTTTATATTTGAGTTACAATATCTATATGCTATCGGTAAAGAGGTGAGTAAAGAAATGTATCTTTTTATGTTTTCAGGAGCACCAGCAAGTGGTAAATCGACGATAGCGAAAGCGATTGCCACACATTTTGAAGTCCCATATTTCGCACGCGATGATGCACAACGATTCTTGCTTCAACAGGGATTGGTGACAGAAAACACTGTTCATAGTTACATTTGGATGTTGGAAATGGCACGTGTTCAATTAAGTGTTAACGTTGGCTGTATACTGGATGGTGTTTTTGGGAAGCAAAGCTTTCGAGACAAGGCACAACAAATAGCACAGCATTTCGATGCACAATTTATACCTGTTCATTGCTTCTGTTCGGATGTAACTCTGTGGAAATCACGTTGGTATCAACGAGCAACTACAAATCATCCTGCACATTGGAACAATCCGACTTGGGCAGATGTGGAACAGATTGCATCTAGGTTTGAAAAATGGACGCATCCTGATGTAATCCGACTAAATACGGTAAATAGTGTAGAAATGAATGTATCAAAGATTACTAATAACCTCAATTTCGGATAAGAAAACGTTGTTTTTGTGAGCCATTCTGAACTATAGAACCCTTGTAGGGACAACATCTATGTTGTCCGTTGAGTAGAAATTGTGCTTTTTGATACCAATCACAAACGATTCTATGCTTAAACGAAACTCATCAGGTTATTACCTTACACAACAAAGATGAAATTTTCTGCTGAATACAAATACCTTCCTGTTTCCTAAGATACGAATGCAAATTTGATAATCTTCAACAAATTTGCAATAACATACGATATATATCGAAGCTATTTTGTATTTAGAGCTGTTGACCTGAAATGACCAACAATAATTGGGGTAAAAAATTCCAGCGACCTATGCTTCAGGACAAAAACAGAGTAGGCTGGATATCACGTTTCGTCCAACAAGGTTGCCCGGATCTCCTAATGAGGGCATCTATTTTTGTCTTGAGTGCAAAAGGTTAAATTTTCAATCAGGCAAGAGCAAGGTCACAGGTGCTCCTGAGTATGTAAAAGAGGAGATGATGCGATTTGTCAACAAGCAGTATGGTCGATCTGTCAAACATGGCTGTATGCTGGGCTACGTTCTCGATGGTCAAATACATAGAGTAATCAAAAATGTTGAACGCAGTGTAAAGAGTCATTATGTAGTTTTGCGAATGAACAAACCAGGCTCACTAAAGCCGTCTTCAGTGCTCACAACCACGGACAGAGCAAAAGTGACATTCACCCGCTATAGTGGACAGCAGAAAAGTCTCCTCGTAAAGTAGAAGAATTTGAGGAGATAACCAAATGGGTAAGTACCAGAAGTACAGCGACGAGTTCAAAAAAGAAGCCGTTCGGTTGCTGGAAAGCACAGGCAAACCAAAGACGACTATCGAGAAAGAATTAGGCATCACCCATGGCTTGTTAGGTCGGTGGTAAAAACGCTTTCAGATCAATGAAGAAACAGACGAGTTGGAATTGAGCGATGTGGAGCAGCTCAAAGCAGAAGTGCGTCGCCTAAAACGCGAGGCAGAGATTCTGCGTCAGGAGCGCGACATCCTGAAAAAAACTGTGTCGATATTCTCGCAGGATGCAAAGTGAAACGCTTTGAAGCTATTGAAAGACAATGTGATGAGATGCCCGTCTCACGATTGTGTGAGGTGTTGCAAGTCTCGCGCAGTGGCTATTACGCATGGTGTGGACGTGAGCCGAGCCAACGTCAACAAGAGGACATTGTTTTGACTGAGGAAATCAGTGAGCTCTTCCACGACAATCGCTGTTGCTATGGATCACCTCGTATTCATGCGGCTTTGAAGCAAGCTGGTTATCGCATCGGGCGTAAGCGAGTGGCGAGACTGATGCGTGAGGCAGGATTACGCCCGCGAAAACGCAAGCGCTATGTGCCGAGAACTACTGTTGCCAACCCTGAGCATCCGGTCTTTGAGAACGTTTTAGAACGAGACTTTGATGCACAGAATCCTGATGAGAAATGGATGGTGGACATCACCTATATCGACACGCATGAGGGATGGTTGTATCTGGCTGGTGTCATGGACTTGTACTCACGTCGCATTGTGGGCATGGCAATGGCAGATCATATGACAACGGATCTTGTCGATGCTGCGCTGAACATGGCAGTTGTCGAGCGTGATCCTCAACCGGGACTGCTACACCATAGTGATCGCGGCAGTCAGTACACCAGTGGCGACTACCAGCAACGGCTCAAAGACTTGAAAATGCAGGTCAGCATGAGTCGCACCGCTCACTGTCTGGATGCTGCCCCATTGAGAGTTTTTGGGGAACATTGAAAACGGAATGTGCGACCTACCGCTTTGGCTCACATGAGCAAGCACGCACTGAACTCTTCAGCTATGTCATGGGATTTTATAATCGCAAGCGACTACATTCAGCGCTGGACTACAAAAGTCCACACCAATATGAGCAACAAGCGGTGAGACTTTCTCACTGTCTATGAAAACGGGGCATTGTCAGCTTATGCCGTAACTACTCCTAGTACACTGATAAGGATTCGAGAACGCTATTATCTTACAACATTTCGACGTTTCTTTGAGTGAAAGGTGTCCTATACCCAGAGTTCAAGTTAATTACCTATACCGAGGCTGTTTAAATGCTTTGAATGCCAACTGCTGATAAGTCTTGTCTGTATATTTCTTGTACAGCTTCATTTGGCGTTTCATTCAAGAGGTCGTTAGCAAAAACAGTCGCTAAGTTGCTGTAACCTCGCTTTTGTAAAATACAAGCGTATGTACTGTGATCAAACGCATTTATAGCCTGATTTTCTTTGAAATCGATGTACCATTTCATAAAAGTATCTTCGTCTTTTGTAGAAAATAACGCTGATAACTGTTCAAATGGCGATAAATATCGCTTGACATCGTTCTCTTCCAGTTGTGAGGCGAGTTCTTTAATTAATCGTATATTGCTCTCTATCGAATCATCTTCGTATGCAAGCGCGACTTGTGTTTCCAAAAGACGCATATAGTATATTGCCCGTGCATATATTCGCCGTTCTTCAGCTGTAATGACTATACCCTCTATGAGTTTGTGAAACATATCAACTTGTTCTTTGACTTCTGTCCACTTACCTTTTCGTGCTGAGTTGCCGGCAATGTTAAGATATGCTGGTAAGACGTAGATGTGAGGTGTAGCCAAATCTTCAGAATTGATCAGGTCAATTGTTTCCTGATAAGTATCCACTGCACTATCATAATCATGGGCTAACATTTTCGAGCCTGCTATTGTGTTGAGAGTACGAATCTCCAAGTCTACATTACTCATTTGTTTGGCACAGGCTCGCGCACGTTGTAGATTTGTCGCTGCGCTTTCAAAGTCACCCTCAAAGCGGATACTACAAACCGCCATCACGTTTCGTACTTCACCTTCGTAAGATAACATTGCCAATCTCTCGGCTTTTTCGAGATGTTTTTGTAGTTTCAATTTGATCTGTTCTTGTTTATCGCTGGTCTCCCCCTGCGGTATGCTAGGAATTTCTTCAGAGATCTTTCTAACCATCTTAATGAAAACATTTTCCATTGGGTTTGCTTGCATTGATGTGCATTTCTCCTGCTAATTATGATCTTTGCTGACAAATATTTGATATAAATAAATTTCAATTGTATTTTACTAATACCTATTAGTATTATGCAAAAAAGGAGAGCACCTATGGATGGGGGCTGGCTCCTTTTCTGATTCGAAAGACCGATGTAAACTGCTATTCCAAATAGTTGATAAATACGTTCCAAGCAGGTTTGGGTGAATAGTCTGCATTGAGCATCCCCAATGTACACAGATAACCACGCCAGCGATCAAGCCATGATTGGGGTAGGTCGTCCTCGCTGAGCGCGAAAAAGTCTACGACCAGATCACAGGTCGGCCCGTCAAAGTCGAACATGGTAAATACGGTAACATAGCGCACATTGGGATACATCTGTAGTGCATCGAACATTACATCGAAACACGCTGCCTGTATTTCCAGTGAGCTCTCGTTGGTTTCTGCGGATGGGCAACCGATCTCCTGAATGACCATCGGATCACCATCATAAATACGCGCGTATTCGTCAAGGTCAGCGCGAATCGCATCTTCATCCAGCACGGTCAACCAATCAGTCCAATCGGTACTGATACCATAATAGTTAAAGGGGATAATGTCAGTCACTGGGCGTAATGCCTGGAAGGTCAGCCCCTGAGCATAAACTTCGGTGCCAGTCAACGTCACACCTACAGCCAGATCGGGGTCTAACGAGCTCACATGATCACGTGCTTCAGCGATCAACTGTACATAGTTGGCAAGTTCTGCATCGGACGCTTCCTCAAAATAGACATCAACCTCATTGCCTAGCAGCAAGAGAAAGCCACCGTTATCGAGTAGCAGCGGCACCACGCGATCCAGTAACTGATGCAAGCGTTCACTAAATTGCAGATCATCTAGAACGACATGGTCAGGTAAGTTTACATCACCGATGTCGATCAAAGTGAGGTTCAGCAGTGGTTGGATACCCATGCTATGCAGCCAGTTCAGGCTCGCTTCGAGGTTATCGAATGTATAATTGCCTGGTTCGGGTTCCAGCTCAACCCAATCAACATAGAGTGCGAAGGCACTCATACCCTCTTGTGCTGCAAACTCTACTTGATCGATGAGGACTTCATCTTCGGGTATTTCGTTACCACCATAGAAGGTCGTACCCAGATGAAATCCTGGTTCCAGCAGGGGTAAATCGGTAGGATCGGTTGCGCCAGTATCCTGTGCGGAAAGTGGAAGCACGAACACAAGCATCAAGATTGATAGGATGAGACCAAAACGAAAAACAGGACGGAAGTTGGTCATAGATACAGCTCCTTTAGTGAATAGTAGTCACTTCCAGCATACGTGCTCTATAAAGTGTGGCATAGTGAATCTGTGCGGTATCTACACTGATTTGTGTCACCATTCTCTATGACACTAATCAGGTAACTGCTGAAGTTTGTGAAATGTCTGAAGATGGGCATCAAATGATTAACATTCGATTTCGTAAGTCTGATTGTCTTACTTGCCAAACACACTCATTGTGTACCAAATCCAAATCTGAACCGCGTAATATTCACATCGGTATTCATCACCGAAAACTTCAACAGATGCGGCAAGAGCAACAATCGGATTACTGGTATGAACAATATGCTAACCGAGCAGGTATTGAAGCAACATTCTCTCAGGTGATGCGAGTAACTGGCTTGCGTCGAACACGTTACATTGGGTTAAATAAAACCCATTTACACAACATTTTATCAGCCAGTGCATTGAATTTGATCCGTATAGATGACTGGCTCAGTGAAAAACCAATCCGACGAAAACGGATCACACCGTTTCAAAAATTGTGCCAATCATTGGCTTCCTAACACTAATTCGCCAGCGGTATCAATTATTCCAGCGACCTAGAAATCGGGCTTGCCCACCGGAAGACAGTGGTGGACCGTGGTTTTATGATGAATTTCTACGCTCACGCAAGTCG
The DNA here is from genome assembly GCA_038522085.1 of Chloroflexota bacterium. Lineage (GTDB taxonomy): Bacteria > Chloroflexota > Anaerolineae > Aggregatilineales > Phototrophicaceae > JAUZRW01. The sequence goes on along the minus strand of JBCBKJ010000149.1, from coordinate 2,693 downwards.
CGCAAAGGACGTGTCTGACGTGTCTCGCGTAAGTGGCAACATCGCATTGGCAACTACTGGGATGCGGATGCCTTCGATCTTCAAGCAATTAATGACGCACTCAAAAACGACTGGCAAATGACACAGCAGAACTGATTGTGACAGATAATTGCTTCAAATCAGTTCCAAACACATCCGGGGGAGATTATTCTAGCGACCTATATTTTCACTCTATTGGATTCAGGATGAGGTACTGCGACAACGCGTGCACCAAGCACTCTTCAAAGGTGAAGCACGTAATGCCCTCTCACGCGCTGTCTGTATTCATCGGCTGAGACGCATTCTACAAGACCAGCAATATCATGCCAGCGCACTTAATTTGGTGGTTTCAGCGATTACGGTCTGGAATACCATTTACATCGAAAAAGCGGTGCAACATCTTCGCAATGAGGGTTGGGACATTACCGACAAACATCTCGAGCATCTCACTCCACTCGGTTGGGAGCATATTTCCCTCACAGGCGACTATATCTGGAATCCAAATTTCTCGACTAGCTTGACTAACTTGAGGGATTTACGCACTTAAATTACTTCAAATTCATTCCAAACATATCCGGGGAGATTATTCTAGCGACCTGTAGACGATATCTTCATGTTCGTCCTCGAAGTGGATGCACAGAATATCAATCCGTTTGCAGTTGGTATCACGACAACATCAGAAACTCCTGAACAACCCTAGATGGTCATTCAGGAGCAGACGGCAATCAAACTAGGCAGGGTCGAGGTCAAGTTGCGGTTCAACATAATCTGGTACATGATCTTCAAGCAGACGCACACTCGGATTGAGCGCAGACACGACACTGATAATAATCAGAGAAATCCCCACGAGGATGAACATCAACGCCATACCACGTCCGTCACCTACGCCAATTAGTTGACCAACACTGAGCGCGAGTGAGCCATCCGTTGCCATTACGGGTTCAAATAGGACTTCTGCGATTGGACCCGCAATGAGAATACCGAGTGACTGCGCCCCAACACCTAAGGCAACACGTAACGAGAAAATACGTCCGAGAATATCAGGCGCAGCTTTGACCTGCCATATCACGCGATTGAGACCAATCATAAACACAAAGGCTGAACCGACGATGACAAAAGCAAATGCCATTAACACGGTGTTTTCGCGCAAGCCAACCAGCATTGTCGCACCTCCTGCAATTGCTAAAGCAGCTAACATCCCATTCATGCGACGTTTCGGACCACCCCACACCGCCAGCAAAATACCACCAATGAATGACCCCACACCAAAACCTGACACGACGAAACCCGCCGCTTCTTCGGTGGCAAAGGTCAAGACAAGCGGTGTCACCAGTGCGTAGCCAATACCTGCGAGGAAAAACATCGCTAGTGTGACAAAACTCATCAGATACAAAAACGCAGGACGTTCGCGCACATAGCGCACACCAAAGAGGAATTCACCCCATAAGCTATTTTGCTTTTTCTTGCCCTGTGGTTGTGGCACAGCAGATAGGAGCAGGGCAACGATACTTGCACCAAAAGTCACAAAATCAACTAAGAAAATCGCACCCAAGCCAATCAAGCCAACTAGTAAGCCTGCCAATGCAGGCGCGAGAATTGTTTCAAATGCTTGTACAAGTTGCGTTAACCCCGATGCGCGTTCTAGTTGTTCTTTGGGGACGAGAAGCGGAACGCTACTCTCGAATGCGGGCAGAATGAAGGCATTTGCTACGCCGTTGACAAACAAAGCGATGTACAAATGCCACAGAGCCATTGCATCTGCGAAAAACAACACAGCAATAATTAACGTGCTGAGGCTGGCAACTGCATTGCCAACAACCATCACGCGCTTGCGATTCAGTCGATCAACGAAAGGACCCGCAAATAATGACCCCAATCCAAGTGGTAATACCGCAAAGAATAGCAAAATTGTGTAAGCAGATGCATCACCTGTTTCAATAAATACCCAAATGCCTAAGCCAAAGCGCGTCATGCCACTGCCAACAGTCGAAATGAGTTGACCTAACAATATGGCATAAAACGCACGATGATTGTTAAATAGATTGCCTTTCATCTTTTATCTCTCCATCATCTTTTGTAATCGAATTGAAGAGAGTATAACATATTTTAGATTATTCTTATATATTTTTTTGCCTAACCTAAAAATATAAACAAAGACATTATACTGAGGAAGACTATGAGTCCATCAAGAAGTGGGGGCTAGACTCAGATCACTCGTCGTACATATCATCAACAAAGTCCGAATTAGATACATCTAACTGTCGGACATAATGTCGAACCATACGGGCGTCTTTCCAGCCGCCGAAGTCCTGCACCGTCATCGGGTTAACCTGTTTTTCTTGAATGAGATAGGTAATGCAGTGATGACGGCAATCATGGGCAGACAGTTTCTCAAGGTCATACCGCAAACCAATTTGCTGCACAATATTGGAAATTGACTGTGGCGAGAGATAAGGCTTGCCGGGTACACCTGTGCGGGTAACCCCGATCAGCAATTTATCCGGTAGATCGCCACCTAACTGAAGATAATCACGGTACAACCTCAACATCCGCTGTAAGCGCGTAGAGAGTGCCAGTTGTTGCATCTGTGCGACTTTCGGTCGGTAAAACTGTATGGTTCCCGCTGTTAAGCTCACATCCTCCCAGGTCAACGTTGCCATCTCAGATGCCCGTAA
>JBCBKJ010000148.1:0-11332 GCA_038522085.1 Chloroflexota bacterium | reverse complement strand
CCTATATAGGTCGGACATTTATACTATGTGTTTTTGTGATTGGGGAGGTGTTGTTTATGCCCTTTTTTTCCAGGCTCTCGATTCAACAAAAGTTAATTATCGCAATTATTATTGTTGGATCAGTTTTCGCAACGGTAGTTAGTGCTACTGCCTACACAAGCGCCCGTCAAGCACTCGTAGATGAAAGTTTTAATGCCATTGAAGCAGTTTCGCTTACTCGGAGTGCTCAGATTGAACAGTGGGTGAGTGCGCTACGCTTAAATTTGGAAGCATATGCAAAAAATTCTACTGTGGCTACAGCAGTGAGGGCAATGCGTAATGCAATAGATACTAGTCAGGACATCACAGTTGATCGTGATGAGCGTATCCTTCTGTTGCGGGAAACATTTGTCGGTTCTCCAGATCTGATAGATGCTGTAGATCTATCATCCCCTTATCGGTCTGTTCATCAGCGTTTTCACCCATTCTTCCGTGAAGCACAGCAGCTTTTTGGGTATTCAGATGTGTTGCTGGTTAGCGTAGGAGGAGATGTTGTTTATAGCTCAAACAAAAACGGAGAGGTCTTCACGAATCTTCTAACAGGGGAGTTCGCCGACACAACACTGGGAAGTGTGGTTGGCGAGGTTATTGGTGAGCCATCACCAGATGCGGTGGCGTTCGCCGACTTCGCAATTTATCCCGTAACGGATGAGCCAACGGCATTCATTGCCCATGCAATTTACGATAGTAACGAGTTTTTGGGTGTCCTCGTTTTTTCAATTCCAATTGAATCCATTGAAGGAATTCTCAATCTTCAAGTAGGTATTGGTGAATCAGGGCAATCTTACATTGTGGGCAGTGATCGCCTTCTCCGCACTGAGCTTGTAATTCCAGAAGTGATTGGCAGCCCAGTCCTTAACCCCGACGTAGTGATACAAAGTCAGGCAGTTGAAGAAGCGCTGTCGGGTTCTACCGATGTAGGTTTCACTCGGAACTACCTTGATACTGAAGTTCTGAGTGCATGGAGACCTGTGACGCTTCGTGCATCAGATACCAGTGAATTTGTTTGGGTCTTGGTTTCTGAGGTATCTGTGGCTGAGGCTGTCCAACCAGCGAATGCAATCCTTGTTGCAATTGTGATTAGTCTGCTCGTTGGGGCAGGTATTGTGCTTGCACTAGGATTCTTATTTGCTCGTCAGATTAGCTCCCCAATCATTGAGTTGACACAGGCGGCAAAATCCGCAGCTAAGGGCGAATTTACGCAGGTTCGCGTTCGGACCAAAGATGAAGTTGGCACGTTAACAACAGTATTCAATCAGATGAGTAGCCAGATAAACGACCTGGTAAATAATCTGGAAATGAAGGTTCGCGCCCGTACTCGTGATCTTGAGCTTGCGATGAAAGTATCAGCAAACGCGACTACAGAGCTACGTCTCGATAAGTTGCTGCCTGAAGTTGTGGAGCAAACCCGAGAGGCATTTGGTCTGTACCATGTATCTGTGTATCTGTTTTATTCTGAGGCAGGTGAAATCAAGTACACCATTGGAACAGGCTCTGAGGGTGAAAAGCTGGTTGCTGAAGATTGGCATTTCCACATACACGATAGTTCAGGTCTTGTGCCACTGGCTGTCCGGGATAGGTCTACTGTCGTTGCAAACGACGTGCAGTTGAGTGATGCGCATAAATCCAATAAGCACCTTCCAGACACAAAAGCTGAGTTAGTCGTGCCAATGCTCGTCCGAGACAGTATTGTTGGGGTTTTGGACCTCCAAGCTGCTGAGGTAGACCGCTTCACAAACGAAGACCAACGTGTTCTAAATTCTCTGGGACAGCAGCTCGCAATTGCAATTGAACATGCGTATTTGTATGAAGAGCAGGTCGAGGTAGCGGAAGAACTGAAGCGTTTAGATGCGATGAAATCGGAGTTCTTGGCTCGCATGAGTCACGAACTACGCACTCCACTGAATAGCATCATCAATTTCAGCAAGTTTGTGATTCGCCGTGATCTTGGTGACATCAATAGTGGGCAGGAGCAAGCATTAGTGAAATCGGTGAACAGCGCAGACCATCTTCTTTCATTGATTAATGATCTTCTGGACATCAGTAAGATTGAAGCAGGGATGATGGAACTCTTCATTGAGGATGATGTCAATGTAGCAAGTCAGTTGAGAGATGCGGCAGCAGTGGCGGCGGCGGCAGTCGAGGAAAAGCAAGTGGAAGTTATCACGGAGATTCCCCAAGAGATGGATTGCATTGTTGGTGATCGCCGTCGCCTGAACCAGATTATACTGAATTTGGTGTCTAATGCGTGTAAGTTCACAGAAAAAGGTGAAATAAAAATCTCCGGTTCAGTTAGTGATGGTGAATTGTCTGTATTGGTCACTGATACTGGAGTAGGGATAGCTGAAGAAGATCTCAAGTTGATCTTCGAGCCATTTGAGCAAACACGTTTGGGTGCAGCCCAAACAGCGGGTACTGGGTTAGGTTTACCAATTTCAAAGAAGCTCGTTGAGGCTCATGGCGGGCGTATGGTTATTGAGAGTGAATTTGGTATTGGATCGACCTTCGGTTTCGTGATGCCCGCGCAATCAGAGGTACTTATTGAAAAAATGAAGGAGGAAATGGCAGGGGAGGCTACGACGTAATGAAAAAAGTCCCAGTTGTTTACCTTGAAGATGACCAAAATTCTTTGGAAATCGTACACTTTATCTTAAGTGTAATCATGGGCTTTGAGAATGTTCACGTATGGGATAGCAGTGCCAATGTGCTGGAGAAGGTGAGGAAATTACCACAGCTACCAGGTCTGATTCTGCTGGATATTCACATGGATCCACTGGATGGATTTGCAGTGATGAAATTACTGCGTCAACAACAAGAATTCAAAGAAGTGCGAATTGTGGCATTGACAGCAAGTTTCATGAAAGAGGAAGTTTCGACGTTGAAGTCAGCAGGGTTTGATGGAGGAATTGCAAAACCCATAGACAGAGACACATTCCCGACAATTGTAGAACGAATTTTGAACGGTGAGGAAGTATGGGATGTCGCTGGTACTGGATCACCCTAATGCTTGCTGGAAGGAAGTGTGATGTCAGGGTTGGTTTTGTCAAAGACAAGAATTTTCATGGTTGAGGATAATGTTGCGAATGCGTCGGTGCAGCGGACTATATTAGAGCTGGCGGGCGCAACAGTCGGTTATGAGCGATGGGGTACAGATAGTATCCCTGCAATCGAGGATTTTCTACCTGTTGACATCATCATGCTAGATTTGCACTTTCGCGCAACTACAGGGTATGAAATTTTGAAACAAATACGGGCTAGTCCCGAATTGGATGGTATCCCAGTGGTTGCAGTGAGTGCCTCAGATGCGTCTATCGAGATGTCAAAGGCACGTCGAGCAGGCTTCAATGGGTTTATCAGCAAACCGATTGACCTCAGCAGTTTTACAAAGCAGGTCAAAGAGATCATCAACGGTGGCGATGTATGGTATGCACGATAATTATCATAGAAAGTGAGATCAAATGAGAAATACAGCATTGAAAGTAGTATTCATTATTGTCCTGACGTTATCCCTCGGGATTCTGTCGATTGCTGCACAAGAGGGCGAAATTACACTGGTGGTATATGGTGAGCCTGGTCCAGACTGTGAAGATCCAAATAACGCATGGGAGTTTTGCCTTTACTCACGATCTGTTACGGAACTCTGGTATGAGCAACATCCAAATATCCGTATTGAATGGGTAAATGCTGGTTGGGATGCTGAACTCTATTCAGCATTGAATGAGGCAATCGACGAGGGTAATCCGCCGGACATCACAATAGGCGAAACGTTTTTACCATTAATGATGCGTGATGGGCTTCTACTGCCACTAGACCTCGATGAAGAAATTCACGAGAACATTGTACCAGGTACGGTGGCATATGTGACAGACGAGGAGGGTATATTATATGGTGTGCCGATCTTCACAGGCGTATTTGCATGGGAGATTAACCCGGATGTATTTTACACAGCGGGGTTATTGCCTGAGACAACCGATTTGACGACATGGGATGCTGTCTTGGATGCTTCGACAACAATCACTGACACTGGTGGGTCAATTTATTATGGAAACACCATCTTAGGACCAACAAATCTTCCAGCAGCAGCACTGTTCCGATTTGCGCCATATTACTACATGACAGGAGCGGACTTCTGTAATATGCCAGCTTGTGACGAACCTACGCTAAACGATCCGCTAGGAGTGGCAGCCTATGAGTTTTTCCGCGAGCTAGTTCAATCAGCCCCAGAAGAAATCGTGTTTAACGGTGAAGAAGGATATGTACTTAGCCAGCTCTTCAACGGCACAACAGCGATGCAAACGGCTGGTTCGTGGCACATAGCATGGGCGGCAGGCAGTGGTTGTGTTGATTGTAGATATTTGCCATTACCATTGCCAACGGAAAACACAGAAGCAACAAATGTTGTCGTTGGCAATGCAATCTACTCGATACTAGCATCGACAGAGCATCCAGAGGAAGCCAAGATGTTTCTTGAATTTTTGGCATCAGATGAGATCCAAACACGGGTGCTATGGACTGGTGTAGGAGGTAGATTGCCAGCAACATACAGTGCGCTCCAGATGGTGCTGGATGTATCCGAAGGGGACAGTTTAGATAACCTCCCAGCTTTCTGGTCAATTGAATTGAGTCGAGAACCAGAAGACGCGATAACATTCGCGTCGGACTACATCCCATTTGTGCATCAGTTGATGGAAACAGACTTGAGAACGCTGCCGTTCTGGTCAACTGATATGAACATATTGTGGAATGAACTTTTCCTCGAAGTGCTGCAAACAGATCGACCAATAGAGGAAATTCTTGATGACTATCAAGTACGTGCGGAACAGATAATGCACGCAAGCGACGAATAGCTACACGCAGTCAATAGACGAAAGTGAACAGTGAGAGCAGCCCAAACGGTTGCTCTTTTTTGTTTATAGATGTAAGCTACTTGCACAGAGTAAACGAATTACATCGCGCAATTCGTTTGACAAAACCCATAAATTGAGGTTAACTTGGGAGAAAGTCTCCGACAACGTATACCGAAGACTTACACTTCCCTGTATAATGCGAGTAGAAGGGAAAATAAATGGTGATGGAGCACCAGAAAAGTGAGCGTAACCTGACAGACAAAATGCTCACGATAGAACTAACAGACAAACGTAACCGTACCATAGAGCAGATAATAATCGACGCACTTGTGGAGAGCAGGCGTGTGAAAAAACCTGCTGCGGAAGCAATTGGTATCAGTAGGCAGGTGCTTACAAATTGGATACGCGTGTTGAAGATTGATGTAGACCGAATTACACCGGAAAGTCATAGCCAGTGGCAAGAAGAGAAACAGCCGCAGGATGAGACAGAGAAATAAAGGTGTGAGGTGCGGAAAAACCAAGGGGTAGACGCGAGAATCGTTTAGGCGCGAGAACGTGGACACCAAACAAACACGAGTAGATGTTGATTATTATCATTTATAAGGGCTAACGGTATGTGAGACCGACAAACCAAACTGGAGTAACCGCGAGAATCGTTTAGGCGCGAGAACTGTGGAAACCTCAGTGATAGCCGACCTCACATATGCACGACACAGCCCCAGGACGGGTGTGCTTTGTATACTGCTTCTTCATTATACACGACAATTTCCAGCATTGTCACGATTTTTAAGTTGGTTGTCATGCCAACCGATGGAAAGCGACCACACAGAAAGATAGGTCGAAAGACCGGTCATCTGTGGACGATCCCTCCAACACGAGAGAAATTCGATAAGTGGTTCAACGACCCTGATGTGAGATCATACGCAGTGTTGTGTGGTGCAATCTCAGGGTATCTCTTCGTCCTAGACTTTGATAATAAACGAGAATACAGAAGATTCAAGAGAAAGCACAAGAAGTTAGCAAAGACGCTAACGGTCAAAACGCGGCGAGGATACCACGTATACCTGAGAGCAGATGCAAGCATAAAGGCACAGAAAATACGTGGAGGAGACCTGCAAGGAGAAGGAACATACGTCATCGGACCACACTCAACCATCGACGGCTGGGAATATACGATTGAGATTGACCGACCAATCGCCGAGGTGAACGCGGACGACGTAGGCACACTACTCGATGACATCGCAGTGAATGCAAAGACAAGCGTAGACACAGACATGAGCGCGATCATCGAAGGGGAGAATGACGAGACAGAAGGGAATACAGGGAAGCTGATAGAAGCATTTATCCAGCAAGCACCAAAGCAAGGACGGAACAATGCACTCTACAGGACAGCCAGCTACGCATGTGCGACAGGCACACCATTGAGTGCAATTATACAGCCACTAGCAGAAGTATACGCACACACCCAGCCATACTGGGAACATAAAGTTGAGAGCTATGGAAGCCGCCACAGAGAGGCAGAACGCACAATACGGAGCGCATACCAGACCAGCGGGACAGCGGCGCTAAAAGCCCAAATAAAGCCAAATAAAGGGAAAATACCAACAGCACTACGAGAGGCGATGATCCAAGACACCGCCCGCGAAAACAAAGAAGGACACAAGGTAGAAGGTTCAACAATACCAGGAAGACTGCTAGAAGCTCTCCTACGCGAAGGAGTGATAGAAGGAACATCATTCACGATAAAGGAAGCACAGACAATAGGCAGACAGTACGGGATAAGTGATAAAAGCACATACGAGGTATTGCGGAAACCACTGGGAATGATAAGCAATGATAAGAGACTATTCCCTCAACTAAAAGCACCCCCCAATGCTTGGGACACTGACAAAGGAACAATTAATGAAAATTTCAACGGGACTGAAACGTCGAAAATCATTAACTTTGAGTCGCTTGTATCCCCGAAACAGAGGCGTGGGCGTAAAACAACTTTTATGTTTCAGATGCGTAGCATCGAGGAGTTATGTGCTCTATATGATGTAATTCCGCAGTCATGGGATGATCTTAGTAGTTCAGACCTTTTAACTCCAAAGTCTTATAGATTGGCAATGCACCGTGAATATGTTCGTCGTGTTGTTCCAGAACAGTCTGTCACATTCATGGCAAATCGTCTTGGATGTCACCCGCGAACGCTGTACCGCTATGATAGGCTTCTAGGCGTTCAAATTACCCCTATTTTTGGATTTATTCCTCTTGATTGGTCTAACGTAGATACACCTTCTTTTTACGGCGAATCTCGCCCGAATGGTGTTACACCGGGTCAATGGCTTCAACGCGAAGATGGCAAGCGATTTCCTGCTATAAAGGGTATTGCAGTACGTCAGCTTTCAGAGGGTCAGAAGATGGTCGTCTGCGAGCGTCGTCCATCTCGTCGAGTGATTCCTGATATACCGATGCCAACATATGAAGTTATTTGGCGTCGTTCAGATCTTCCCATAGGGGAGTGGGATGTTGGCGGTAGTGCCTACATACTCCCCGACTTAGGTCCTGAACCTGAGAGTGTGAAAGTTGAAATGCTACCGAAGGTGGCAGAGGATATCCCTGTGCTACGTATATCAATTGAAAAATCGGAAGTGTCTTCCGATGTTCGACCTAAATTATCTCCAGTTAGCACACTTCTTGATATGACATTGACTTTGGTAGCAGGAATTGGTGGCTCTCGCCGTGATCAATTATTTGATCTTGGCATTACTACCCTTTCAGAGCTGGTCGATGCTGATCCTCAGCGTCTTGCATCAGCCTACTGGTACGGTGGTTATGTGACAATATCTACCATCGTCCAGTGGCAGGAAGAAGCGGCGATTCTACTTGGATGGCGTGAACGTGATCCTGCTGTTGTTGAGCGTGAGAAACGCAAGCACGAACGACGTGAAGCGGAGAAGATTTGTCGCCGTCGGGTCAATAAATTGCTGAAGTTTGTCAGCAAAGTCTTTGACATAGTGGACTCCATTTCACCTATCGGAGATCTGCACCATATCGAGCCAACGCGAACTCTTCTGCAACTGAAACTTTGGGAGAGGGAGCAGAAGGATAAGTCAGTATTTGTTCGTACTGAAGTCCGTATTGCTGACGTAAACGAAATGGCTTCTCGTTTCATTGAATTCTATCTTGGTTACATCGAGAACATGCTGTCATTGGCAGATTGGCAACTTGACGAGTATGGATTCGGAGAACGCAAATACTGGTTGAAGCAGCTCAAGGCGACTAATCGGTTGAAAGGAAATTTTGATGATGACATAGCCAAGACATAAGTCTCCGATGTACATATAATGGTAATAAAATTTCTGGTGGAGATCCGAAATTGTGGTGTCCCTTCGGGTGCTTGAATGAGCACATAGTTATTGTTTCGTCTGGTATCAGACTAGCTCTGGAGTGAAATAAACATGAACGCAAGAGATAAACAAGAAAAAATTGTGAAAATGAAGATGCAGACTGCTAAGGTTCTGTGGGGGGAAGGTCGTAAAGACGCAGCATTTCTCGTTCTGGAGAGTGTTGACGATCCACGAGCTGATGATCTCCGTGACAGAATGGGATTCGACGACGACTATGAGATTGGTGGCGTGACAAGTGGGGGAGTTCCGTTTCTGCTCGTTGGCGTAGGTGCATTTCTTTTATTTGTGATCGCATTTAGCTTGGGTACATTTCTCAATTTAGGTGGTGAGGCTTCATCATCACAGACTTTGACTGAAAATGAGATTGTTTCAACCATTGTCGCTCCAACACCAGAACCAGGTGAGGCAATAACTGAGCCACTTGCGGATCTAACTGGTACAGCAAGTTTAATTCAGTTAACCCAGCAAGCCATTCAGGAGAGTCAAAATAGTGGGATGAGCATGTTGGATGCAACCGAGACCCAGCGATACATTGCAGGTACAGCCACGCAGAATGCGCGTGCGACTGAAGCTGCCGGAGGTTAGTGAATTCTTTTGTGGTATAGACGTAAATTCAAGTAGGGAAGCCAGCAAATTGCTGGCTTTTTTTATGCTTCGTCTAAGTCGGCGATGTAGATATGTTGACGTATTAGCATTTGACCACGATAATGAAGAAGTATCTAAAGGTCTGTTAATCTTTTTCGTATGAGGATGATCGTTGAATTCATAAACTTGCGATCTTTTTTCTGAGGGGTGTCCCGTTGAGATTTCGTGATTTGATCCCAATGTTGGTCCTACTTATCACCGCTGGTATGTTTTTCTCAGTGGTCTTTGCACAGACAGAAGCTGATTTATCTGTTTCTGTTGTTAGTGATTCGACGGTTGTTCCCGTCAATACCAATTTCACCTATAGCATCACAGTTGAAAACTTAGGTTCTGATGATGCTACCTTCGTATCTGTGACCGACAATTTGCCCTCAGAATTGATTTTTTTGACATCGGATGATGGCTGTACGGTTGTTGGATCAACTGTTACCTGTCCTATTGGCGATATTATTTCTGGCAATTCGGTAACTGTGGCTTACCAAGCTCGCGCAGTTTCAGCAGGTTTGCCTCTTAATTCAGTTTCTGTTGCTGGTGCAGAGACAGACCCGAATCTTGCGAACAACAGCGCAGGAGTGAGCGTTGAAGTTGTAATTCCTCAAGAAGTTGACATCACGCTATCAGGGGCTGTCTCGCCTGTTTCAGTTGATATGAGTGATCTTGTCGATGTCAATTTTACAGTTGCAAACAGCGGGGCAGTTTCAGCTTATTTGACAGTTGTAGAATTTGTCCTGCCCGCACAGCTTCAGTTTGAGAGTTCGACGGATTGTGTAAATGCAGGTTCAGTCGTGACCTGCTCAATTGGCACAGTAGATTCTGGTTCGCCTGTGAGTGTGGTGATTGTCGTTCGTGCCATTGCACCAGGTAATCCTGTAAGTATCTCTGCTCTTGTTTCTCATTTCGAGAATGATCCAGATACCAGCAACAATGGTTCTTCAGTCAGTTTGGTGGTTAATGAGCCTCCACCTGACTCGGCGGATCTTCAGTTTGGAATGGCTCCGTCAGGGACAGAATTCGTAGTAGGGCAGCCACTAGATATTACGTTTACGGTCATCAATGCAGGACCCAGTGCGGCAACTGGAGTTCGTATTATCAATGATCTACCCGATGAGCTTGAATTTGTCTCATCGACAGAGTGTGCGATGGCGGGAGAGCTTTTAGTCTGTGATGTGGGCGACTTAGCACTCAATGGTGTTTACACCGCAACCGTATCTCTCCGTGGTGCGGTGGCAGTGGCGGCTGTCACGAATAACGTGAGTGTGGTCGCAAACGAGGTTGATCCGAACATCATCAATAATGTTGCCTCCATCGTTCTGCCGATTGTCGATCCAGCTCTACCAACTCCAACAGCAACAATCACCAATACACCAACCGCTACTGGAACCCCTATTGTGGTGACCGCTACACCAGGTCCAACACAGACTCCGTTTCAAGTTATCGTAACTCAACCCGTTTTCCTCACTGAGGCTCCCTCGTCGGATAGTTCTGGGGATACGGGGGATAGCTCTTCTTCCAGTGGTGATGGGACAGGTACGAGCAGTTCTGGCGGCGGTGGTACGGGCGGTAATAGTACAGGTGGAAGTGGTGATCCACTTCCTGATGGTGTTTCACCAAGCGATCTGTATGGATGGACTCGATTTGAGTCTGTTGATCTTATCCAAGTCACTGGACGCTGGTCTCTTCGCACAATGCAAAACGCATCAGATGGTGCATACCACGAGTCGCGTGATCCCGCAGCTACGCTCCGTTTTCCCTTCGAGGGTGATGGCTTTCGTATCGGTTACCGTAGTGAAGTACACGGTGGGACATTCCAAGTTCTTTTAGATGGTGAATTCCTAGCCCTCTACGATACAGATGTTGAGGTTATTAACCCAGAACTTGATCCGATTCGTCAGACCTTTGTCACCCAACCGCATTGGGTTGTACCAGGCTATCACGTTATTGACATTATCTGTTTATCCGATGGGCAGGGGAGTCAGGGCTGCAACATCGACTATGTTGAGGTATTCAGAGGTCCTCCTATTCCAGTCGCGCCGACGGTAGTGGTCGTACCAACGGAAGCAGTTGTGGTACAGCAGGTGGAATTGGTTTCAGCGCCTCCGACAGTTGCCCCGACAGCCACGCCCCAAGCTGACTCAGTAATAACCGTTGATGTCTTTGTGAATGTGGACTTGAACACGAATAGTCAAGTTGAACCGAATGAGGGCGTTTCGGGTATGACGGTTCGTGCTGTAGATGTTGGAAGCAACACACTCCTTGCAACCTCTGTCACAGATGACAGCGGTTTTGTCCGAATTAGTGTCTCAACAGGTAATGATGTTGTTTTGCTCATTCCTGTTTTGGGTGAGAGTTTTTACGTACGTAATCGCGGTCAAGATATTTCGGAGACATGGCAGCTCATCCTTGATCCCG
>JBCBKJ010000147.1:0-11472 GCA_038522085.1 Chloroflexota bacterium | reverse complement strand
TGTCTTTTTGGTGGATGCGTCCGATAGCATTGGCACGGAATTACGCGAAGACCAACTCGCCTATATCCAAAATGCTGTGCAAGATAAACCCATTGATGACGAGTGGGCAATCATCGTTTTTGGCGCAAATGCCTCGATTGATACGCCTTTCAGCAATATTGAAGATGTTCCCCTGATTCAGTCCAATATCGTCAGTAGCAATACCAATATCTCAGAAGCCATCCAGACAGGCATTTCTCTATTCCCAGCGGATGCCCGTCGGCGGATTGTCATTCTCAGTGATGGTATCGAGACAATCGGCAACGCAGAAGCAAAGGCACGGCTGGCACAAGCGTCGGGCGTGGAAATTAGTTATGTCACTTTTGCGCGTGGTGCAACATCCGATGTGCGCGTCGCTGAATTTACGTCACCAGCGCGGGTGAACGAAGGGCAAGATTTTGACATCAATATCGCTATTGAATCCGACACCGCAACCAGCGCAACGCTCTTAGTCTACTCCGATAACACGCTCATCATCGAAGAACCGGTTACACTCCGCGAAGGCATTAGCAATTACACGCTCACGCAGACCAGCGACCAAACAGGCTTCTTGAACTTCTCAGCACAAATTCTGGTTGATGGTGATGGCGATACCTTCACGCAAAATAATACGCTCGGCACATTCAGTCAGGTAGTCGGGCAACCGCGTGTTTTGCTCGTGCGCGACGATGAAAACGAAGTTAGCAACCTCGTTCCAGCACTCGAAGGTGCTGGTTTACAGGTGGATGTCATTGCGCCTGCTAATCTGCCGCCGGATACGGGCGCACTCGCTGTTTACCAGAGCGTCATCATCGCCAATGTCGAAGCACGCGCCCTCACTGACCGTCAGCAACTACGCTTACAGAGTTATGTGCGGGATTTAGGTGGTGGCTTGGTCTTCGTCGGTGGACCTGAATCGTATGGACCCGGTGGCTATTTCCAAACACCACTAGAAGCCATGCTTCCTGTCGAAACGCAAATCCGTGACCAGCAACGCCTCCCACGTTTGACCATTGCGTATCTCGTAGATAGCTCCGGCAGTATGGCGACGATGGCAACCGATGGCATTTTTACGAATTTGCAACTCGCACAACGCGCCGTGAATCTCTCTATTGATTTCCTACAACCGACTGACCGCGCCGCTGTCCTGACCTTTGATGCCAATGGCGCACTCGTATCGCCGTTCCAAGATGTCGAAGAGGGTACGCAACTCCAAACGGATGTCAACTCACTCAGCGCAGGGGGCGGAACTGATATTCTTGCTGGCTTGCAAACAGCCGAACGCTTCATGATTAACGAAGAAACAGACCGTCGGCATCTTATTCTCATCACAGATGGCGGTGCGCCACCGCTTCAGCTAGTGGATACGGCTGAAAGCATGAATGCTGACTACGGTATCACGCTCTCGGTAATTGCGATTGGTAACTCACAACCACCGTTCCTCAGCCAGATGGCGACCTCTGCGGGTGGGAATTACCATGCCGTGACGAACGCGGCGGAAATTCCCAACATTCTCGCGCAAGAAACTGTTTTAGCGACCCGCTCATACATCGAAGAAGGTGTGCAGAGCGTCAACATCGTCAGCAACAACCCGATGACAGACGGCATCAGTGCGCCACCGGATTTGCTCGGCTACGTCGCAACAACGCCTCGCGATACAGCACAGGTCGTTCTGACAGGACCTACGCCATTCTCTGACCCGCTTCTGGCAACATGGCAATATGGCTTAGGGCGCACGGTTGCCTTCACCAGCGATGCCACCGGACGTTGGGCGCAAAACTGGATTGGCTGGGAAGATTTCTCGCGTTTTTGGGGGCAAGTTGTCAACTATAGCATCACCGAAAATGCTGGCAATAACATCGAAACCAGCGTGAACATGCAAGATGGTATTGCACAAATTAGTGTCGATGCCCGTTCCGAAGAAGGCGCATTCCTGAATAACCTCACCTTGCAAGCCTCCATTCTCGGACCTGATAACACGGCTGAGAGCATCGTGCTTCAACAGACTGCGCCCGGTGAATACCAAGCTGATTTTGCACCCGAAATCGAAGGCTCATACTATCTAGCTATCAATGGTGGGGGCATCGTCAACAATGAAATACTCAGCTTCAACGAAATCACCGGCTGGGTGATGAGCTACTCGCCAGAATACATTCAGACTGCCCCGAACCAAGCCCTCTTGACCGATTTAGCAGATATTACAGGTGGAGGCAATCTAGCAGATAACCCAGCCGATACCTTTATCACCACCCAAGCACCGCGCACAGCAACCGCGCCTATCTGGCAATGGATGCTGATTAGCGTGTTGATCCTCTTACCGATTGATATTGCTATTCGCCGTATCATCATCACACGCCGCGATTTACGACGCTTCTCCATGTGGGTACGGGGTATTGACCCCAACGCCGCCCCCGAACAGCGTATCTCATCGCTCATGGCAGCCCGTGACCGCGCCCGTGCCAGAACAGGTGCAGGTGAACGCGATGGTAGTGCGATTACAGCTTTACGTCGCACCAAAGAACGCCGCGCAGGGGAGAGCGACACACCAGCAAACAGCACGGATGTTATCTCGCCGGATACACGGACATCGCCCCAACCGCGTCGTCCGCGTCCTGTAGATTCACCACCTAGCGACAGTCTCGGCACGGTTGGTAACTTGCTCAAACGCCGTCGCACAGATGATGAGGATGACGAAAACTAAAATGTCCTTGCTATAATCCATATCAATAGTCACCACCACGAACTTTAGGGGACGGCATCTAAGCCGTCCCATAGGTGTCAAGTTAAGCAAAAATCATACATCAACAAAAATTCCTGTAGGGGTGGCGTGTACGCCTCCCACCGTTCTTAAATAGAGAAAATAAAAAAGACACCCACTCACAAATAGCTACAAAAATTCCCTCTCCCTGCGAGGAACGAGCATGTGGGAGAGGGTTAGGGTGAGGGGGAATGTGCAAACGAGACACTAGCTTATACCGTTCACGCCTGTCAGAATTGCCCTTAAATTGACAGGCATGGTACGGCATCTATGTATGCCGTCCGCCACGCACCGAAAGGCTATCATCACCACATGGCATCGCAATCAAACATCAGCGTCTTTCTCGGACCCAGCCTGACACACGACAAAGCCCGCGCCATTTTACCTGCGGACTATCACGAACCTGCCCGTACAGGCGATTTGTATACGGTTGCACAAACCCAGCCAGATGCTATTGTCCTCATTGATGGCTACTTTGACCGCGTACCGACGGTCTGGCACAAAGAAGTCTTGTGGGCAATGGAACAGGGCATTCATGTCTACGGCGCGGCGAGTATGGGTGCATTGCGTGCGGTGGAACTCGCGCCTTTTGGCATGGTCGGTATCGGCGCAATTTACGAGGCGTTCATGGATGGTACACTCGAAGATGACGACGAAGTAGCGGTTGCACATGCTGCCGCCGAATACGATTTTCGCTCACTCTCAACCGCAATGGTCGATATTCGTGCGACACTCGCTTCTGCATTGGATAATAATCGGTTGACGCTCTCTGAGCATGATACGCTGGTGCAACAAATGAAAGCCCTGCACTATCCTGAACGTCATTATGCGACGCTCTACGACCTCATCCGCGATAACGGTTTTTCTAATGCTGATGACCTCATTGCATGGCTACAGGCGAACCAAGTACATCAAAAACAAGCTGACGCGCTGGCTGTCTTAGCGCATGTGCGCGATACATTTGCTACCCAACAAGACCCCAAAAAAGTTGATTATGCGTTCAACCATACAACCATGTGGGAAGGTTTACTGCGCTACGTGCGTGATGGCGAGGCAGGGGCGATGGTCGAAACGGGTGTGCTTGATGAGCTACGGCTGGATTTACAGACTTTCCATCATTATCGCCGTGTGACGCTCTTGCAACTTTGCGCGACAGAAATTTTAGATGAGGCTGATAACGAAAACGGGCGAGATAGCACCAGTGACATGAGCGCCACACTCGGACGCTTTTTCTCGCAACGTGGCATTCCCCCGCAAGCTATCAATCAATGGCTTGCCCAAAACCAGACGAATCCTAATGACCTTGTAGACATCATCGACGCTTACGCAAAAATTGACCAGCTCGGACATCGCTGGCACCATCGCATCTTACAAACCTTGCCCGATATACTCAAATTATCAGGCATGTATGCGCCTCTGATGCGCCGTGCCACACAAAAACAAGCGTCCCTCCGAGCGAACCAACTCGATGCGCCTGATATGCAAGATGTTGGCGTAGACACGGATGGCTTATACGAGTGGTTCTTCATCGAACAGCGCAACATGGGCGCAATCCCAGCCGATATAGCCCAATTCGCCCGTACCTCCGGCTTTACAGACGAGATGACCTTCAAACGCGCTGTCCTCCGCGAATATTGTTATCAGAGCATCACTGAGTGAATCATCAAATACAAAAACAAAAAACGCCCTCATCAGCTAAGATGAGAGCGTATTGCTATTACGATGTAGGATGCTTAGGCTTGCTCAGGAAGTGCATAATACAAGCGCACAGCCGCTGGTGCTTCGTGGGTCAGGCGTGCCGCCGCGTTACCATGTACCAGTTCAACTGTCGCGCCTGATTGCAATGCCTGTAAAGTCAAGTCAGCCGCCACCGCTTTATCGTCCATTGGATAGGGCAGGATGAGTAATTCGACTTGCTGACGTTCCAGCGCGTCCTCAATCACATCCATATCAATCGCACCACGTCCACCTGCTTTTGCGAAGCCAATCACCTCATCCACAAGTGTCATCTCTTGTTCACGCTCATAAGCGAGTGCCGTTTCCTGAATTGCAGACGATACCTCACTATCATTCGCGCTCATCGGAATCGGCAGAATATCTACGACTTTATTCTGCATTGTGCCATGCAATAAATTTTTAACTTGGTGCGCAGCTTTTTCGTTACCACCAAGTATAATGCGCTCACTCTGCATCCCTGTCATGATGTCACGGATTTGTTCGGCAACCGTGTTATAGAAACGACGCATATGCTCGGCTTTCATATCCTCGAATTGCTCACCACCACTGCTCTGACGAAACATACCTTCACGTCCGCTACGTGCATCCACAAAAGCATGCTGACCGAAATCATAATCATCAAAATCAATGCTCAATGTGTCGTCTGTAGTCGCACGTCCAAGATAAGCACTCATGAAACGTGCTTCTTCACTATCAACCAATACAACCAGATAACGCTCGTATTCATCCAATGCCCATAGCATCGGCACAAGGTTGATGTCACCAAAGGCATGCTGATTTTCGATAGCCACTGGAATATCGAAGGCTTCAAGATAATCATCTTCGCCTACGAATAGCGCCAGTGATTTACCTGTTGGTGTATAACCTTCCACAAAATTTTCAATGCTTTTGCGGATGTCCGTGATAGCAATCTCGCTATCGTCGTCTAACGAGTTTTCAATATCGCGCAGGGCATTTTTCACGTAAATTGTCCATGCACGCGGGTCATTCTGGTTCGGCTGGTGTCCAGGGTCAACGTGAAGATACAGCGACAGAACAGGTGTCGGCGCGTCATTCAATAAATCACGAATGGTATTCGTCGTAAGCATGGTATCTCCTAATTAGCTATGTTTTCACTATACTATCAACATATCAAGTAATTGTATGAACACCATATGACCACCTGATAGACGCTTGAATAGCTTGTTAGTAATGCATTTGTATTTTTGCGCTATAATATATCTAGTCAGGTGATAATTAGGGGTAGATACGCATGTATAGTGTATTCATCAGCTACAGTCGCATGAACGAAGGCTTCGCACGCCAACTCGCCAGCACACTGTCAGACGCCGGCTACGATGTGTGGCTCGATGTTGAGGATATACCCACAGGCATGAAGTGGAGCAGTGCGATTCAACAAGGCTTAGATGAAGCAGATGTACTAATCGTTATTATTTCACCCGGCTCAATGGCATCGCCCAATGTCGAGGATGAATGGCAATATGCACTCGACAGAGGCACCCCGGTCATTCCTATTTTGTACGAACCAGCGAATATACACTTTCAACTAAACCGTCTGCAATATATTGATTTTCACACGCAAGATTACACGCGGGCGATTGAAAAGCTACTCGCAGAAATTTCGCGTGTGATTCGCAATCCATCGTCACCATTTGTGACACCTGAAGCACGAAAACGCTATCCTGGTGGATACGACCCAGCGACATATAATGCTCCGACATGGATGCGTGTGGTGCAAGGACTTGTTTATGTCGGTGTGATAATTTTCGTTGTCGGCGCACTCTATATCAACGGCACATTCGATAGTATCTTGCCGGTAGGCATGGCGTCGCAAGATATAAACGAGACATCCATCACAACCTTAGCAGAGGTCAACGTACCCGAATTAGAAGGGCTTACATTCTATACCTCACCAACCTTCACATCTGCCTCTGGTGAAATTGACAATCCGGTTTTCAGTCTACGCCTATCAACGGGCAGTGGTGTCTGGTATAGCATCGACAATCCCAATGCTACGAATTCACTCTACGTCCATCATGATGACTTACCAACCGATTTTGACCCAGACTTACTCGCCATGATACCTTTCAATCGCGCACTAGATGACCCTGTAGAACTCTATGATGCGCCCTCACGAGATGCCAATAGCATCACACGCTTGGGCGATGTGTCGAAATTTGCATATATTCACGGTTACAATGTCGATGCACTGGGCGAGCTATGGTACTACGTTTATTATTTCGCGGCGCGCGATTTTTATTGGTTGCCTGCGAGTGCAATCGAAATTGATGACATTACGCCTTATCTTGCGGCGCGAGTGAGCTTACCTGAATCTGTATCACTTTATACAGATACCACGCTGGAGACACAAACAGCGACAGCCAGCACATTGCGCATCCTTGACCAAGCCGATAACTATTTCCGTGTGTTGGCGCGTGTACAAGGGGATTGGCAGATACTATATATTGATAACACAGCCATCACCCTAGCACCTTTATTGCTCGATACCATACCAACCGCACCAGAGGAGTAGTTCGCTTACTGCCTCTCACTGCCATCGTTCATATCCAGCACAGGTGCAATCCGCTTGCGGAAACCTTCGCCATAAGCGGTGTGTCCTTGCCCAATCACCACGAAAGCGTCAGGGTCAATCTGGCTCACGATGCGCCGTAATTGCGCAATCTGCGAACGTGCCACACTGATATAGAGAACCGTCCGTTCTTCACCCGTGTACATGCCTTTACCTGTCCAACTCGTCATGCCTCTATCAAGGCGCTTCATAATTTCTTGGCTGAGTTCATTCGGCTTATCCGTGACGATAAAGGCTGTCCGAATGAGGCTCGGTCCTTCCATGATGTAATTCGCTGCTACGCCATCCATGAACAGCGTGATAATCGCTAAGAGTGCCGCATTGATGCTGAAAAAGTAGGCAGCCGCACCAATAATCAACACATCGGTATAGAGATAAATACTGCTGAGAGGCATTCCTGTTCGCCGTTGAATGATGAGCGCAATTGTCGATGTGCCACCGAAATTCCCACCTGCCCGAATCACAATCCCACTGCCAATACCACCCAGCACACCCCCGAAGATGGCATTCAACAACGGGTCTGGCGAAGTCTCGAAATCCGCAAAAAAGGGTGCCATATAATCCAGCACAATCGTATACACGCTAATGACGTAAATCGCCCGTACAATGTTGCGCCACCCACCTGGTAATAATCGCCATGCCAATATCTGAATCGGAATATTCAGGATGAAAACCAGCAAACCAATCGGCGTCCCGAGAACACGGTTGCTGATGACCGCAATACCCGATACACCACCCGGCGCAATATCATTCGGTGCAAGAAAAATCATCACCGCCAACGCACCAATCCCTGCGCCAATCGTCAGCATGGTGTAGGTCAATAAGAAGCGTTGCACGATACGCAAAATTCGTTGCATGTGTCCCCCAATAGTGAAAATCGTAGAATGCGTTTAGTTATATCAAAAACAAGCTATCCGTACACGATTGACATTAACGACTTTCTGACTTCTGAAAATAAATCTTATAAAAAACTCGTAAAGTAGGGAAACCGTTGCTTGAGTTAGAACGTTACTATCAATGACAATGGGTCATAACACACACAGAGGGAGAACTACGCTACATGAAAACAAAGACATTTGCGACAATCGTCGGGGGGATGATTTTCGTGATGGCAACCGTAACCGGACTTGCTGTTATGGGCATTTTATATGTTGCTAATCAACAAAGCGACGATACCGCACGCCAACGCGAAGAACCTATCAGTGAGGACGTACCCGATGCTGACCTGAGTACCGTCTACATTTGGGATGGACGCGCCAACACTGTCGTGATGCTCGATTTGGAAACAGGCAATCGAGACGTACAAGCACTGGTATCTCAGTCGGATAGCTACATCATCCAACCTCGCATCTCAGACGATGGCACATACGCGGCATTCTGCCAAAACATACGCTCCGGCGATACTATCTCGGATATTGTCTTCACAGTGCATAACCTGCGTACCAATCAAATGGTTTTCACAGAATCTTTTGGGTTGATTGCAGGCTGTGAAGCAGGGGCATTCAATCAAGATGGCACACAAGTAACCGTCGGCGTGGTGCATAATAACCCAATTATGGGTGTTGTCAATTTCCCCGATATGCCAGATTGGGCGTTGTGCGTATACGATGTTAGCACAGGCAATATCACACAAGAATTTAATGCAGATAACCCATCCGCGCCCGATTTCGCCACGCTTGATGACGATTATTGGTTCGAGCCAAATATCTCGCCTATGTTGCGTGGGGTCGCTTTTGTTGATGATACCATCTACCTGACAGCACATCCCTTTGTTGGGCGCGATGCAGCATTCCGTCATCCTGCTTACACATGGAACGTTGGCACGAATGAGTGGACTTTCCTCGAAGGGCTAACACACATCGGCGCGGATTTACTCGCACAGACAGGCGAAGTCGTTTATCCCTATTTGGATGAAAATTATGATTACGCCACGCCACCAGGACCTAGTCCGCGTGCAAATACGGTTCGCGTAGACGATAACGGCACACAGCGCACCATCTACCGTAATACAGAAGTCATTATGCGCACACAGTTCATCAATAGCGGTTCACACGTTTTGCTGACGCTCGTGCCGAATTTTGACTACGAAAACCCAGACCCCGATTCGGCAGGCGCTACAAATTATGCAATCTTAGATAGAGAGGGCAATATCACACGCCTGAGTAATACCACGCGCTGGTATCAGCAATCTTCGGCGACTGCTGATGGCTATATCAGCTTCTACTTCAACCAGACAGAGGTCACAAATTCGATGTATAACCTCGTGCACACTCGCATCGAAGGCGATACAATCAGCCAAACCTTGCTCTGGACACATGCCCCCGACCTCAACCGAGCAAGCTATAGCTTCTTATGGTCGGCACCCATGCCCGTGCGCGATAACTTAGCACCCTTCGCACACTTGAATTAAGCATAATACGTCCCAAAATAGACACTTTCGTAGGGACACCCTTCTGGATGTTGGGTGTCCCAGAGGTGTCAAGTTAAGCAAAAATCCTACATCAACAAAAATACCTGTAGGGGAGGCAGGTCTGCCTCCCGCCGTTCTCAAATAGAGAAAATAAAAAAGATACCCACTCACAAATAGCTACAAAAATTCCTTCTCCCTGCGAGGAACGAGTATGTGGGAAAGAGAGGGTTAGGGTGTTTTCAAGGGTAGGTTTATTATTTTTCTACCCTACTTGAATGAACCAATAATTGTAGGGGCTATAGTGCGCCCGAACCAAGTACAAGAAAAGGACGTTGTCATACGTCAACGACGTTTGTGCAAGCAACGGTTAATCTCCCTTTCTCCGAAGTGAGGAACGAACGCGGGGGAAAGGGGTAAATGCCCCAAACACGCCCATACTATGACTATTATTTACAGATTCATATTGAGACCTGCCCCTGAAAAGGGCTAGGGTAAGGGCTTTACTTATGTCGCTTCACCCTATTTTCATGTATCATAGACACAAGCATATAATTAAATGCAAATTAGATTACTATTTTGGAGTATATCTTATGACAAATGTTGTGATTGTAGACGCCGCTCGTACCCCCATTGGCAGACGCAACGGCGCATTACGCGAAATTCATCCCGTAAAACTCGGCGCACACGCTGTAAAAGCCGCTATGGAACGTGCAGGCATCACCGCTGACCAAGTTGACCATCTTGTATTCGGCTGTGTGAGCCAAGTCGCTGAACAGACCTTCAACGTTGCCCGTAATGTCGTTCTAGAAGCGGGATTGCCCATCGAAGTGCCTGCGACCTCTGTTGATTTTCAATGTGGCAGTAGCCAACAAGCGGTGCATCTCGCCGCCGCGATGGTCGCCAGTGGACAAGCCGATGTTGTCATCGCAGGGGGTGTCGAAAGCATGACCCGCGTACCGATGGGCAGTAGTATCGGTGGAGGACAGCCCTTCACCGATAACATCATGGAAGAACACAACATGGTGAATCAAGGCATCGCCGCTGACGAAATTGCTGAAAAATGGGGCATCTCACGCGAAGAACTCGATGACCTTGGCTACGAAAGCCACCTCCGCGCCGCGAAAGCCACCGAAGCAGGCTATCTCCAACGCGAGATTGCACCGCTACAAGGCGTCACCAAAGAAGGTGAATTGTTCACGGTTGAGCATGACGAAGGTTTCCGTGCCAATCCCAATCGTGAAAAAATGGGGCAACTCAACCCCGCGTTTTCAGAGAATGGCGTGGTCACGGCTGGGAATAGCAGTCAAATTAGCGATGGGGCAGCCGCTGTTGTCGTCATGACCGAAGCCAAAGCACGCGAACTCGGTCTAAAACCCCGCGCACGCATCGTTGCCATGACCACAGTTGGTAGCGACCCACATCTCATGCTGACCGGACCCGTTCCCGCAACGCACAAAGTCCTTGACCGCGCTGGACTGGCAATGGATGACATCGACATTTTTGAAGTCAACGAAGCCTTTGCCTCGGTTGTCAAAATGTGGGAAAAAGAGATGAACCCTGACATGGAAAAAGTCAATGTTTTTGGTGGCGCAATGGCACTCGGACACCCACTTGGTTGCTCCGGCGCACGCTTGATGACCACACTTCTCAACGCGCTTGATATTCATGATGGCAAATACGGCTTGCAGACGATGTGTTGTGGTGGTGGTATGGCAACTGGAACGATTATCGAGCGTATCAACGGCAACTGGGACGCTTAAATCATAACTAAATAGAGAACCATACAACAGACACGGGCTATCCTGTGTCTGTTTTTTATTTAGTTGTTGCTACACAACTTGGCTTACCATGATGATATACAAATAATGATTTGTTAAAAGATATACAGGTAGTGGTCTAATGTTGACTGATACAGGTTGAATTATAGTGTCGAATAAATAGGCGCAATACCCCATCGTG
>JBCBKJ010000146.1:0-11612 GCA_038522085.1 Chloroflexota bacterium | reverse complement strand
GATAAATATAAATCATATACCAACCCGCACAATATTTTCACAATGCTATGTTGTAATAGAGAACGGGGATGCATATCTAGCCAAGTAGATGGCAGTTTGGTGAAGATTGATAATACGGTCAGTGAAGGCAATGTGCTATGACATGGGAAATAGTTAACTAGCAATCTTACAAATAGCGCGTGCGAGTGCAAGGCTCACACGCGCTACAATTAGGCTCACTCAATCTCGACCATCGCTTCAATCTCTACAGGAATTTGTCCCGGCAAACTGCCCATCCCGACAGCCGCACGGGTATGCGCACCGCGTTCTTCGCCCCATAAGGCAATGATGAGTTCTGATGCCCCGTTGATGACGCTTGGTTGCTCTGCAAAATCCGGCGGACAGTTGACCATGCCCAATAGCTTAATCCATGCTTTTACGCGCTCTAAATCGCCCAATGTCGCCTTGAGACTCGCCAAAATTGCCAGCATGGTGAGTCGTGCTTGTTCTTTGCCTTCTTCGACAGTCAAATCGACACCGACCTTGCCCCGCTTCTCGGTCACACTGCCGTTAGCGTTCAATGGACCATGCCCCGAAATATAAGCAATATTACCCACTATCCGTACAGGGACGAATATAGCTTTGCTCTCTCGTTTAGCAGGTAATACCAAACCCATTTCTGCTAATTTTTCTTCAATTGTCATGATGTGTATTCCTTAGTATGTCACTCATAGGCTGATTGTATCGTGTATTAGCTTAGTAGCACTAAATTGTTACGATGAATCGCTGCATCGCCGTAGCTGTATCCTAGAATATCACTGATGTCGCGTGATTTTTGTTGCTTGATGCGCTTTAACTCGTCCGATGTATATGCACTCAACCCATGCGCTATTGCTGTGCCATCGGCATTCACTATCTCTACTGTTGCACTTCGCCGAAATGTGCCTTCAACTTTGGTAATACCTACAGGCAATAGCGACGCACCATCTTTCGCCAGTAGCGCCCGTTCCGCCCCTTTATCTATCGTTATCGTGCCTTCCGTGCGGTCAGTGAGTAACCAGCGTTTACGGCTTTCGAGATGTGTGCCAGTCGCAGCGAAGCGTGTCCCAAGAGGTTCACCCTGCAAAATGCGCTCTAACACGAGCGGGTCACTCCCGCGTGCGATAATCGTTGTTACACCAGAACGGGTGGCTGTTTGTGCCGCCTGTAATTTCGTGCGCATACCCCCTGTGCCAACCGTTGTGCCTGCGCCTCCTGCCAGCGCAAAAGTCTCATCGTCAATATGCTCAATGAGGTCAATTTTGGTCGCATCATCATGTGTGCGCGGGTCAGCCGTGAACAAGCCCGGTTGGTCAGTGAGCATTACCAGCAAATCCGCATCTATCGCACTCGCCACCATCGCAGATAGATTATCGTTATCCCCAACGCGAATTTCTTCAGTGGCAACTGTATCATTCTCATTGATAATTGGAATCACACGTTGTTCAATGAGTGTCTGCAAAGTATCACGCGCATTCAAATAGCGTCCACGCCGGCTTAGGTCATCACGGGTCAGTAAAATTTGCGCGACCACAATTTCAAAAATATCGAATAAGTCACTGTAAATGCGCATGAGATGACTCTGCCCGATAGCACTCAACATCTGCTTCATAGGCACAGAACGCCCTAAATCTGGCATATCAATATGCTCACGCCCTGCCGCTTGCGCCCCACTGGATACAATAATGAGCGCGTGTCCGGCTTGGTGCAAATGGGCTATTTGGCGTACAATTTCTAGCATCCGTTCACGCTTGAGCGCCGTTGTACCACCTGTTAAGGTACTCGTTCCTAGTTTGACGACAACCCGCTGTGCTTGCATAATAGTGTTAGTACCTCAATCTCTGACAGCATCATAATTAAAGAACAGCATCATCTGCTGTACAATGAAAGCATCTGATACGCGCCTATCATTTTAGCACTAGCAGGTGATAATCTACCAAAGCGAGAAAATCCGAGATGCAGGATAGTCCACAACAACCACACTGCACCATAGAATTTCGTGTTTACGACGAACAACGATTTGACGTTCTTAGTCGTTTCTTTATGTCACTGCGCGACTATTCGCGTAGCCTGCCCGGTCAATCTTCTCTACAGGCAGATATAACAGCCACGCGACGTTTTAGCCCCGTCTCACCTACAGATGATACACAAGAAACGCAGACCTTAGCCGCACAAGAAACCCGTGCGCGTGGCAATTTTGCCCGTCCCGAAGAATGGCTACTCGCCTTGCGACCACAAGATATGGCGTATCTTGGCATGCCCGACCACAAAGCCTCGATTATTGCGATGCGCGAATGGCAGGGTTTGTCTCGCCGTGAACGCCGTAAAGTGATTCGTGCTGATGAAAACAAAAATACCCTACGCACGCTGGCAGATTTTGTCGATATGCTCAAATACTGGCAAGAAATCGAATTTGAATTGCTGACACTTGAAAAACCCGACCCTGACCGTGCGCATATCACCTACAAAGCACATGATTACCCATTTAAAGGCAAAGTCGCGCTCGAAGAGTTGCTGATGTTCTTTGGCTTTCTCAGTATTTTGCGCGATACCTGCTAATTATTCGCTACGCGCTGATTCAATCGCATTCAGCAATACCCGCGCCCGTGAGCGTAATTTGCTATCTGTCCACGACCCATCGCCCGTTAGCCAACCGCCCATCCCAGCTGCGACTGCGCCCGCCTGTATGAACTGACGGGCATTTTCGTCTGTCATCGCCCCGTTGCACATATAGCGCATATGGTTCAATGGACCAAACATTGCCTTAAAATAATCAATGCCTAACGCACCAATCGGGAATACTTTTAGCAATTTGACGCCCATATTCCACGCGGTAATCGCCTCTGTTGGTGTCGCAACGCCAGGTGCCATTAAAATATCTTGGTCGAGAATCGTCTGCACCACATCCGGTTGAAAAACGGGCGATACCACAAAATCTGCCCCTGCATCCATTACCCGCTTTGCTGTTTCCACGTCTAACACGGTACCCATACCTGTGAATACCTCGTCGCCAAATTCCGCTTTTACAGCTTGCATGCTTTCAATGGGTTGCTCAGAGTTCATGGTAAATTCAAAGGTGTGAATACCTTCCTCTAATAGCACACCGCAGACATTCAACGCAACATCGGGTGGAAAAGCCCCGCGCATACCCGCAACCGCGCCATCCTGAATAATCGTATCTAAAACAGCTTGTGAGCTTGTCATCATAGCGTCCTCATTTTCATATAAAACAAACAGAGGACGGTAAACACCGTCCTCAAATATTACTCTGCTATGCAGTTTACCTTATGCCGTCTCGGCTTCGCCACTCAGAATCGCGTCAATACGTTCGATTTGGTCTTTACTGAGTTCAACCTCTGCGGCTTTTACATTGTCTTCAACTTGTGAAGGTTTAGTCGCACCTGTGATGACACTGCTCACCAACGGATGACGCAATAACCAAGCGAGGGCGGGTTGTGCGCGGGTAATGCCAAGTTCTTCGGCAATTGGTTTCAGTTGGCGCACTTTTTCTGCATTTTCGTCATTCAGGAAGCGTTTCTTCGCCCATTCTTCACGCCCGAAACGGCTATCTTCTGGCACGCCATCATCATATTTACCTGTCAACATACCCATCGCAAGGGGCGACCATGGCACAATGCCAATACCGCGTTCGTTGGTCACGGGCATAATTTCATCTTCCACGCGCTCCCGATAGAGCATCGAATACTGGGGTTGCTCGACCACAGGCAAATGCCAACCGTAGCGGTCACAAATCTCGTATGCTTCTTGAATACGATGTGCAGGCCATTCCGACGTTCCCCAATATAGCACTTTGCCCATATCCACGAGGTCGCTCATCGCACGCGCAATTTCGCGGGTCGGGGTGTCATCGTCATAGCGATGGCAGAAATAAATGTCGAGATAATCTGTGCCAAGACGCTCTAAACTCTTGTCGATGCTCTCCATGATGTGTTTACGAGACAAGCCCTTATCGTTCGTGTCATCACTCATGGGCCAATACACCTTAGATGAAATCACCAGCGTATGACGTGGATACTGTGATAGTACCGCGCCCATTTCTGTCTCGGCTTTGCCTTTGCCATAAATGTCTGCTAAATCAAAGAAGTTAATGCCGTTTTCATAAGCCGTTTCCACAACCTTCACACCACGGTCACGCTCAACTTTATCTTCTCCAAAATTGATCCAGCCACCAAGTGAAACCGCACTGACACGCATGCCAGCCGTGCCTAATTGACGATACTGCATTGAATCGCTCCTTGTTGATTATTTATGAGGCGCTAAGTGTGCCTGTAAAAGATGAGTGAATGCCTAGAACGGCGTAAATATTATATTTTCGTCTGGCGTTAATCTATTCATTAAAGTAGCTGTGATATGGTACAAGCTGATTGACTTGTAAAGAAATATAAAAACTGTGCGACTGTTATGCTCATTTCTGCGTAAAAACGAGTATGACGTATTCGCATCTACAATCCGCGAACTTATCTAACAAAGGGAAGCTACATGAGCAACGACATCGTTGTACAAACAATAAACGTGACCAAAACATTTATGTCCGGCGAAGTGGAAGTACAAGCATTGCGGGGCATTAGCATTTCAATCAAGCGCGGCGAATTTGTCGCCATTATCGGACCCTCCGGCAGTGGTAAATCAACACTCATGGGCTTGATAGGGGGCTTAGATACGCCATCTACAGGCACAGTCGCTATTGATGGGGTCGATATTTCCACCATGAAGGAACGCCCTCTGACGCGCATCCGCAACGAAAAAATAGGCTTTGTATTCCAGAGCTTCAACCTTATCCCGACGCTGACCGCAACCGAGAATGTGGCGCTACCGATTCAATTCGCACGCAACGCGCCCTTCAAAGCAAATGACCGTGCTGAAAAATTGCTCACACAGTTTGGATTAGGGCAACGCCTCGACCATCGCCCCGCGCAATTGTCGGGTGGTCAGCAACAGCGTGTCGCCATCGCCCGTGCATTGGCAAATAACCCGCCACTTCTACTCGCAGATGAGCCTACAGGTAATCTCGATACGGAATCGAGCGATGTTGTTATGAATGCCCTGCGTGAAATTCAGCATGATATGAACACGACCGTTGTTCTCGTCACACATGATATGGATGTTGCGTCACAAGCTGACCGTGTGATTACATTGGTAGATGGTCATGTGGCAGCCGACGATGACGCACGTTCCCGCGCACAACAAGCAACCGTCGCTAAACTGCGTGAAATCCGTGAAACAGGCGAAACCCGTGTGGTAGGGGAGCAAGCATAAGTATGTTCTCACAGCTAAAATTCTATCTCACACATTCACTCAATGACCTCAACGTTAATCGACGGCTGACGGTCTTTGCCTTACTCAGCATCGCAGTCGGCGTGGCGGCAATCGTCAGCTTACAGACGCTTTCACTCATGATTGCTGATACGCTCGAAGAAAATCTCCAATTGACCAATCGTGGTGATGTACGGGCGTCTATTATTAGTCAAGACCAGTACGAAGCATCGCTCATCGAAGAAGAAGCCTTCACGGAAACCACCTCAGAAACAGAAGATAACGCCGCTGAAACAACCAGTGGCTTGTATGACCAACTCGAAGAAGATGGCGTACTTGTTCCGGTAGAGTTCGCTGGCGCTGAAATATCTGCCCTAGCAGAAGGTGGCATCAATGCTATTGAAGCGTGGATTGCAGACAGCGACTACGCTGGACAGGTCACACTCAATTACCAGATTCCACTCTCTGACCCGCTATCTGCCTTTTTAGGTAACGGCGCGGGGGCGAGTATCACCGTCACAGAAACAGGCGCACAAGCATCACAAGTCAGTTCCTATGTGATTGACCCTGCTACGTATCCGTTCTATGACGAAATCATGACCACAGACGGGCAAACGCTCGCAGAGGTTTTGCAAGTACCCACCGATGTCGTCATCGGGCAAAATGTCGCTGACCAAACGGATATACAGGTCGGTGATGTTGTACAAATCAATGGCGCGTCCGAGAGCTTTACCGTGCGTGGTATTGTCTCGCTCGAAGAGGGTATTCGTAGCCCACTCGATGACCTGTTCGCGGGTATCTTCGGTTTTTACTACCTAAATCAAGATGCGATTACACTCTTTGAAGATGTGACTATTACAACCAACACGGTCTTTTTCCGTATCGCTCCTGAAGTGAATGTTGCAGATTTTGACCGTGACCTACAAGCAGAATTTCCGTTTTTCAGCACAACAACTACTGAAGATTTACGCCGTGATAACGAGCAAATTGTTGACCTCATCGACCAGCTAACCTCTGTTATGGGCTTGATTTCACTGCTCATCGGTAGCATCGGTATCGTGAATACGATGCAAGTTATCGTACAACGTCGCATGCTCGAAGTGGCAGTCCTCAAGACAATTGGTATGCAAGGCGAACAAATTACCTTGCTATTCCTGATGGAAGCATTGCTACTCGGTGTGATTGGTAGCGCGATTGGTATCATACTCGGCTGGGGTGGCACTTTCCTCATCAAAGGCGCGGCTGAACAAATCTTCGTGACGACCCTCAGTTTCCGTATTGCGCCTGAACCCGCTATCAATGGCTTCGTGCTGGGCGTGATTGTTGCCACTGTGTTTGGCTTCTTGCCGACAATTTCTGCCGCACAAATTCGTCCGGGCATTGTCATTCGTCCGCAAGATGGACTCGTACCACGCGCTGGCTGGTTGCAACGCATTGCTGTTCTCGTGCTGATTGTTCTTGTGATTTCGCTCATCGCACAGACGATTCTTGGTGGTACGTTCGTAACAGCATTGCTCATCGTCGGTGGCACGTTCATCGCGGCTGGGTTCATCTATGCGATTCTGTGGGGCATTATCTGGGTGATTGGGCGCTTCTTCCCGTCATTCGGCATTGTTGACCTCAAAGTATCTTTACGCCAGATGCTGGCATCCAAAGGTCGTGGGGCAAGCACGCTATTGGCGCTGGTCGTCGGTGTATTCTCGCTCAGTACGATTACGCTCTTTGCGGAATCCATCAACAATATCTTGGAAGCATCGCTGGAAAGTGCGGGCGGTAACTTGCTCATCAACGTACAGAGCTTCCAACAATACGACGAAGTAGAAGCCCTCTTAGAAGGCTTTGATGGTGTTAATAGCTACCAAGCCTCACTTGGCTACACAGCAGAACTCGTCAGTTGGGAACAGAGCGAAACAGGCGAGGTCATCACGCCTGATACTTTCCCTACTTACTTGGCATCACAAGAAATTGCTTTCCCACCGTTCTTTGACGGCACAGACGAAGAGCGTCTCGAAATTCAAGCAGACATCATCGACAGTACATTTCTAAACACATCTATCGAGGCACGTTCGCTAGATACAGTGGATGTAGATGCTCCAATGGAGTTGGGTCGCTCACTCACAGCAGACGATGCAGGGTCTAATCTGATAGTCTTCGGCAATGACCCCATTCTCGTTGAGCTAGGCGTACAACCAGGCGACATCATCACCTATGAAGTTGTACAAGAAGGCTTGTTCGCTTCCAACCGCGAAACTGTCACTTTTGAAGTTGCTGGCATCGCCGCCGCAGAGGTCATTTCCTTTAATATCAACAGTGGCACATACGCACCAGCCGGCATCTTCCCTGATACCGTCAATCCGACTGACATTACGGTCATTGCTGATGTAGACGATGACCGTGTGCAGGCATTCCGTAGTGAGCTGACACAAATTCAAGGAACGTTCGTCATTGAGACAGCGATTTTCACCCGCCTTATCGAGAGCCTAATCGGCACATTCACCGCCTTCCCGACACTCGTTGCTGCACTCGGCTTGATAGTTGGTGGTGTTGTTATTGCGAACTCAGTCGCGCTGGCAACGATGGAACGCCGTAACGAAATCGCTGTTATGAAATCAGTTGGCTTGCAACGTGAACGTGTGCTGGGGATGCTGTTGTTAGAAAATGGCATACTCGGCTTCATTGGGGGCTTGTTTGGCGTCGGGATTGGGGTGCTGGTTTTGCTTGGCTTTGCCGCCACCTCCGATGTACCATTCGGAACTATCCCTTGGGGGACTGCCTTCCTGCTGATGATGCTCTGTGTGGGTGTTGCAATCATCGCGGCTATCACCAGTGCATGGTCAGCTTCTGGCGAAAAACCGTTGACTGTGTTGCGCTACGAGTAAATAAATGCTGTGGGGATAGTAGCTTGCGTGCTATCCCCGCATACATCGCTCTTACACATAACATCTAAACTGTAAATAAGACTTAAAATAGGGAAACAAGGAGCAAAAATCACACATGACACTTATTGGGAATATCATCTGGCTCGTATTTGGTGGCTTTCTAGCGGGGTTGGGCTATATCATTGGCGGTTTGCTAATGTGCCTGACGATTATCGGGATTCCGCTCGGATGGAAAGCGATTCAATTTGGCTTCACCGTGATGACACCTTTTGGTAAGTCAACAGTGCCATCTGAAGGTGGGGGCGGATGCGTTTCTACGGTTCTTAACATCGTCTGGTTGATTTTCTTCGGCTGGGAAATCGCACTTGTACACATTTTCTTTGGGATTGTTTTCGGCATCACTATCATTGGTATCCCCTTTGCACAGCAGCATTTCAAACTCGTGCCAATTGCGCTTTTGCCTTTCAGTTACCGACTTAAAAGGTAACATCACAAACCCTCAACCTATCAAATTATCAGCGCGTGCATCCAAGTGATGTGCGCGTTTTGCTTTGTAGCAGACAGTCTATATGCTACAATATGCCCCATTCCATCCAGAAAGACGAGTACAACGAAGGTAAGACACATGGTCGAAGTTGCACAACAAATCAATATGATTGAGATGGGCAAACGCGCTCGTGAAGCCGCATTCCATCTCGCCAATCTGACAACAGAGAAGAAGAATCAAGTGTTGCTCACCATAGCCGATGCACTTGAAGCAAATAGCGCAAGCATTCTTGCGGCAAATGAAATTGACCTCGAACGCGCCCGCCAAGCTGGCACGGATTCCGTATGGATACGTGACCGTATGGCACTTGACCGTCGCTTACCTAGCATCATCCGTGATGTGCGTAAAGTCGCAGATTTGCCAGACCCTGTTGGCAGAATCTACGATGAAAATAGCCTTGATAGTGGTGTCAACGTGCATCGTGTGCGTGTGCCACTGGGCGTACTCGGTGTCATCTATGAATCACGTCCTAATGTCACCGTCGATATTTCAACACTTGCGCTCAAGACTGGTAACGCTGTCATTTTGCGTGGTGGCAGTGATGTGCTGAACACCAACTTGGAACTCGTGCGCGTTTTGAACGAAGCCCTTGAAAGCGAAGGCTTACCTGCTGATAGCATGCAGTACATCGCCAGCACAGACCGCAAGTACGTTGGCGAGATGCTCAAGATGCACGACTATATCGACGTTCTCATTCCGCGTGGTGGCGCAAAATTGCATGCCTTCGCCCGTGAGAATAGCACGATTCCTGTCATCATCGGTGGTATCGGCATCTGCCATTACTACGTAGACCCCAGTGCAGACATCGACAAAGCACTGCCAGTCATCCACAATGCCAAAACACAACGCCCAGCCGTGTGTAACGCGCTCGATACTTTGCTGATTCACGAAGACACTGCCGAAGATGTTCTACCAAAAGTAGTCGTGCACCTCAGCGAATCCGGTGTCGTTTTCAAAGCAGATGAGACAGCTTTCGGCATCGTTGGTAATCATGATGACGTAGAGCCTGTTACGGATACGGACTACGAGACTGAATGGATGAACCTGACGCTCAATCTCAAAGTAGTTAATGGGGTAGATGAAGCCATTGACCATATTCGTGCCTATAGTATGGGACATAGTGACGGTATCCTCACCGAAAATGCCGAACAAGCCGCCTATTTCCTGAACCGTGTGGATAGTGCAGCCGTATTCTGGAATGCCAGCACGCGCTTCAACGATGGTGGCGCACTCGGACTCGGTGCAGAGGTCGCGGTCAGCACACAAAAATTGCATGCTCGTGGACCGATGGCACTCGAAGAATTAACCACGTATAAATGGGTCGTCAAAGGCGATTACACCCCACGCCCCTGATGTACACAGTAAAGTGATGATAT
Source organism: Chloroflexota bacterium (assembly GCA_038522085.1). GTDB lineage: Bacteria > Chloroflexota > Anaerolineae > Aggregatilineales > Phototrophicaceae > JAUZRW01. Next base: position 1,518 of record JBCBKJ010000146.1, on the reverse strand, counting down.
GACCAAAACACTCTTCATCATCAATCCACATGCTGGACGCGCTCAAAAAGTGTGGCGCGTCCTAGAACGTCAACTCGCTAGTTGGGTAGATGATTATTCTGTTATCACAACCCAATCACCTGATGATATTGCAACTGCACTCCAGCAAGCCACCGACATGACCGCTGACCGCATCATTTCTATTGGTGGCGATGGCACGAATAAATTCATGGTTAACGCACTGATGGCACACCGCGAAGCATATCCAGACTTCGATTGTGTATTTGGGTGCATACCAGCCGGCACAGGACGCGACTTTGCGCGAGGTGTTGGGTTGCCTCTGGATAGCCTCAAAGCTGCCGAGTACGTCCTCATGAAAGCACAGCCACGACCTGTTGATATTGGCATAGCGACCTTCGATGGACAGCGTCATTATTTCTTAAATGTTTCCAGCGCAGGTATCGCTAACGATGTTGTACAACGGGTAGAGCGTTCGCCTAAGCGTCCATGGACATTTTTATGGTCAGTGTTGAGTGCGCTCGTGCGTTATGAACCAGAGCATGTGCAAATTGAACTCGATGGCAAAATGTGGTTTGAAGGACATATATACGTCGCGGGTATCGCTAATGGCAAATCTATCGGGCAGGGGATTCTCATTGCGCCAGATGCGATAGTAGACGATGGGCTATTTGATGTCGTTGTCGCAGAGAAAATGACCACATGGCAACTCATGAATGCCTTCCCGACTATCTACGTCGGCAAGCATATTTCGCATCCTAAAGTGCATAGTAACCGCGCTCGCCATGTGCGCATCACACTCCCGAAACAAGCATCTATTGGCATTGACCTTGATGGTGAACCTGCGACTGTTTACGATGACATTGAGTATGAAATTGCGCCATCTGCTTTGCGCATGTTGCTATGATAGAGCAGAACGGAATGCTCGCATACCGTATTGGTCAATAATTTGCGGACGTTGCGCCCTCAATTGTGTGTGTCCATCATTGGTAACTGCTTTGAACAAGGTCATGAAACCATGTGGCTTGACCATGAAAACATCGCATCCTCGCTTGAATGCGCTGTGCATGAGCGAGTGTTCATCGTGCATCGTTGCGACCACAATGCACATATCTGGGAAGGTCTTACGCAAGCGAGCCGTCATCTCTAGACCGTTCATGTGTGGCACTTCCATATCCAAAATAGCTAAATCTAGCACGGACATTTGGCTTGCCAACTCCATCGCTGTCTTGCCATCACCCGCACCCTGCACACTAAAGCCAGCTTGCGTTAAAAGACGCTCAAAAAAATCTTTATTTGTTGGTGTGTCGTCAACAATTAAAGCGTGCCTATCACCCATCAGTTTGTACCCCCAATAATAATTTATTTCTAAAATAGTTTCGCAAATACTTAGTGTATCTGTGTGGCATCCTTATCTTTGTTCGGCTGGGTATCGATATCATCAGTGTTAGTGGTTGGAGAAGGGGAAGATGTCGGTTCTTTAGATGATGTTGTATCTACAGTTTGTGTTGCGCGTTTTTG
>JBCBKJ010000145.1:0-11690 GCA_038522085.1 Chloroflexota bacterium | reverse complement strand
TACGTAACCAAAAAGTCACGTATAATAAAGGTGACTAAAAGGTTACATAAACAGTTGTTTACTATCTACTCATATTTAGAGCAAGTGGTTGCTATCCGTGTGGCAGTACAAGTCCTTATCAAAATGCAACTTACTTAACAAGCTATTCGTCAGGCTTAAATTATCATCTACACAGAATTGATGAACAAACCCAAAATATACCTTTGCATGATGAGATTTTGCTGGCAGATATGTTACTATTGAGGCACGATTAAACTAACTAGAGCGTATCAATGGCGTTGTTGCAACTTCCTATCATCAAACGAACTTCTCTGCTCGATAGTTTGGGTGCGCGAAAAAATGTGCGCATCATTCTTATTAGTGCGCCAACAGGCTACGGGAAATCTGTTTTGGCGACGCAAATTGCTAATCAATTTAGCGCACTGTACGCTCGTCACGATGTCACTATTTGGCAACGTGATTTGCAATCGCTCTTTGCCAACACGAAACGCGCTTTCCAAAACGCGCTTCCGACGATGCCCATAGATGACAGCTTACCCGCTGATGTTGGCATCATCCGTATGTTGGAATATATCAGCGAGCTAGACGCACATTTCACTTATGTGCTGGATGATGTGCATCATTTGGTAGATTTTAGACGGGTCGAACGCTGGTTGCAGTCGTGGCTGGATTATCTGCCGGATAACATGACGCTCATATTGTGTGGGCGTGAAATCCCGCCACTTGATTGGGCGCCGTTCGTTCATCGTGCGCAAATTGTCGCTTTTGGGGTCGATCATCTGGCTTTTGATATACACGACATACTGCGCCTAATGCCCGATATTTCTGAAGAAAAGGCACGCACCCTCCTTGAACAATTCAACGGTTGGGTCGCTGGTATCCGGCTGGGCATATCGGTCATGGAAGCCGATACAGCACCGACAGAAATCATCGCCGAACCCAACAGTTTATTCGAGAATTTGCTCGCAACCTCATTTCAGATGCAAGCACCAGATTTTCGTTCGTTCTTGATGGTATCGTCTAGTTTAGAGACGGTATCCAGCGAAACGTGCGAGACGATTCTCGGTCTGTCGCCTGTTGAACATCACATCGACACGCTATACAAAAAACAATTATTCACGTCTGCGACAGCGGATGGCATTGTCTATCACGATTTATTCCGCACCTTTTTACAAGCGCAACTCAAACACCATGACGAGGCACTTTTTCGTAAGACGCATTTGCAAGTCGCTACATGGCATGAAGATAAAGACGATGTAGAGCGTGCTGTGCGTCATTATGTAGAAGCGGATGCAATAGAAGACGCTCTGACGCTTGCTAACAGTGTCGCGCATAGTTATTTTCTCAATGGCTTAGATGAATCACTGTTGCTTTTCTACGATTTACTGAAAGCGCATCCTAGCCCGACACTCGCGCTATACGGGGGCAAAGTCCATACCGAACACCGTGATTTTGCTCAAGCAGATACCAAGCTCATGCAAGCGAAAAAACTCTTTGAAGAAGACGGCAACGACGCCGAAGCTATCCATGCGACAATTCAGTTAGCATTTTCAGCGTATCGTGCAGGGAATTACGAGACAGCACTCGCTACGATAAGCGACCTCAACATCCCCTACCCCGATATGCAAGCACGCTATCTGCGCCTCAAAGGCTTGATTCATCTAGAAATGGGAAGCTACGATGAGGCGGAAGTGGCGCTTACACAAGCCCTAGAAGGCATTGAACGCTTTGAAGCTGATTATGGCAAAGCAGCCGTGTTGCAAGATTTGAGCGAAGTTCATATGCGGGCAGGCAATTTGGATGAGGCGGGACGGGTATTAAACGAGACAATCGCCGCAATACATGCCACAGACAATAAAGACGACATGGCACTCGCGCTCAACAATTTGGGGCATTATTGGTATCGCTGTGGCAACTATGATGATGCGATTACGACGCTTGAAGATGGCTTAGATACGGCGACCAACCCGCAGGGACGCGCTACTGCTTATCTCTACTGGACAATGGCAGATGTATATCGCGCCTTATCTATGTTTCCAGAAGCCGAGCGTTCTTATGAAACTGCCCGTCAACTTGCCAATGGCGAAGCATATTTAGAAGTCGGTATTTTGCTCAATTTGGCGACTATGCGCTTGATGCAAAGTATTTGGCATGATGCCCGTCATATTCTGGATTATGCCAAGAAGATAGAAACACACTCTGTACAAGGTATCGTTTTGCGCTTCATGCAACATGCCATTGAAGCTATTTTAGATGATACGGGCTATGATGAGCTAACAGAAGCTATCCGTGAATTACATATGGCGAATGCTCGATTGAAGCTGGCGGATGTCTTAGGCATTTACCTATTCATTGGGTGGCGTAATGGGCATGATGACATCTATCGGCGTGGTATCACACTCTTACACAGCCTAAATTCTTCCTTATGGACACCTATTGCCAGCTACATTATCAATTTTCCACAATTACGAGATGCCCTTTGCCAAGAACCTAATCTTCAGCCTTTGAAGAAACTCTGTGACCAACTACAAGCCCATCAGACACAACATGGCATCTCTATCTTGCGCCCGACGACCTACAAATTGGCTTTCTTTACACTTGGGCAAGACCGTGTTCTGCTCAATGGACAACCTGTGAATAATTGGACTGTCACCTTTGCGCGTCATCTGTTTTACTATCTCTATTTTGAAGGCCATCAAGACCGCGAGGCAATTAGAGCCGAGTTTTGGGCAGAAAGTGACCTCGATAGTGCGATGGCGAGTTTCCATACGACCCGCACGCGCGTTCGTATGGCACTCGGCGAACATGCCATCATCTACGATGATTTGAGGTATATGATAAACCCTGACTTTATCATCGAAACAGACGCAGATGAATTTGCAGACTATGCCCAGCGTGCGCAACGTTTGCCGGCTGGCAATGCCCGAACCGAATACTTGCTTCAAAAAGCACGCCAATTGTATCAGGGTGAATTTTTGCCACATGTAGACGATGAATGGGCAAACTACCGTCGGCAATACTATCAGGGGTTATATATCGACGTACTCGAAAAATCAGCGGAATTTAGCACATCACGCTCCCAACACACCCACGCGATTCGCTTTTATGACGAAGCCATCGCATTAGAGCCGTATACAGAGAAATTGTATCGTCAGGTCATGTTGTGCTGGGGACGACTGGGCAGGCGCGACATGATAAAGCGCACCTACGAAAATCTTGCGCAACGCCTACAAGCCGATATTCAGATACAACCTTCGCGGGATACACAGGTGTTATATCGTTCACTGATGGGTGACGACGCTGATATATAGCTAATCAACGCATTAATCTAATACTCATCTTTTTACGCCTTTTTGTTCAACCAAATGTTTGACCTCACTTGAGAGACTGTACATATCAGTTAATCAATCAAACATTTGGAGAAACCCTCATGAATAAGGCTTTCAACAACCTCATCACCTCAAAACGTATTCGCGCTTTCGTCATCTGGTTATTCTTCGTCGTGATGACACTCATGACCGTGATTGCTCCCGTACTCGCGGAAGGCGCAACAGGACGCGGCATTTAATTATTGGAGTCTACGCACATGGACAAGCACAATTTTATACAAGAGCGCATAACGTCTCTGCCACGCATCACACCAAATGAGATGCGACCTATTAATAAATTGATTCATCAAGCGATGCTCTCGATGACATTAGCACAGCGACTGGTCAACACTGATGTTTCACTCAAGCAAGAATTTAACATTTCTGATTCGGCATGGCATGCAATATCGGAAATAAAGGTATCTACGCTCTCAGAATTTTGTGGGGAAATTGAGCGGTTACAAGCACCGCACCGCACAAGCGAACAGATTGCCTGATTACTCTAGAAAATCCCAAAATCGTAACAATGAGAGGTGCGGATACAGCGGGTGTCCGCCTTTCAATTTAGCACACTCAGACAGCACATGTCCCAAGCACTAGGGCTATCTTATGATGACTCAAAATTTAATTTATGTTGATAGTAGCTTCTCCGTACGAGATAGCATTGACCTCAAGCACTCCGGCAATATTTTCACATCAAATCTCATCACTGTACGTCGTTGGAATCAGATGCTCGTGCAACGGATTCAGCAACACGCAGATGAAAACGGCACTGTCCATATCCGTCCTTGGCAAGATAGCGATTGGCAGCAGTACGCGCAACTACAAGCGTATATCACGCATACATACGTGTGGTTACTAGACGATGTCCCAACACAATCTGATAGTATCACCGCCAACGTATCTTTCGTTAAAAGTGAGCAATTGCCGGCATCCGAACGCTTTGTCATCATCAAGACACAAAGCCTCTCACGCGCACTTGTTTCGTGGCGTTCGCAAACAGGCGAGTACAATGGTGTACTCATCACACATCCGATGCTGATTGATGCTATGCTGGTAAAGGCAAACACTCTACTATCTTGAGAGCCGTATCAGATTAGTGAATGAAGGAGGTCAAGTAGTTCGTCAATGCCAACAGGTTTTATGATGAAGGTATGCTCAAAATCTACCTCAGGGGGGCGCACACCGCTCATCATGATGAAGGGGATACTTTCGGTGGCTGGGGTATTGCGCACAAAGGCAAGCACTTCCAGACCATTCATTTCTGGCATGGCATAATCGCAAAGAATAAGGTCAATAGCTGATGCTGTTTGTAGTTTCTCTGTTGCCACTTTTCCATTCTCCGCTTGTACCACATCATAACCCTCTAAAGACAGTATTTCTTCAAAGGTAGTGCGCAATTCTTGGTTGTCTTCAACTAAGAGGATGGTTGCCATCTATTATTCCTGAGTGCATCTGAAATCAAACAGAGCTATACAATTGTGGTATGTTGAGTAATAGTCATATTCTACCTAATATTTCATCAGAATTTGTCAGCACTTTGTTTGCTTTTATGTATGATTGTTTTGGTAGGTATGTAATAGCAAACCATAAATACTGACATAGTGCCAAAAGCATAACACTAGAAGTCCATTAAGAGCTTCTATCTGGCTACTTCTACAGTACAACAAAAACACTGTTGCAAGCGTAAAAAATTATAAAATGAGTTGTTTCTAATATATGTCCTATTTAACCTGAACTCTGGATAACGATTTGTTTGTCTATCAACATGCTCAATCAGCAATCTTGAGCTAGTCAGCCCATCAACAAATGCGATGGGTTCTTGCTGACAAACTGAAACGCTGAGATGCTGAAAAGCTATCAATAAAGTGTGTATGGTATCGCAAAAAAACACGTTCTAGATTATCCATAACTGAGATTATTTATGTAGAACCTAGCATTTTTTTGAACTGTAGGGATAGGGCTATATCTCTATCCGAGCGGGTGTAGCCACAGCCACACCCCTACGGAAAAAATTACGAATAGATTCTTATGGTTGTTCGCCCTCAGTCAAATTTTTCTAACAAGGTTTTGCGCATGGCAAAGTTTGTCAGGCGGGGTACTAAGCGTCCGGCAATGGCAAAAACGACATTCCCTGCACTGGGAATTAGCACCCGTTGACGCTTGTTAATCGCTGTCACGATATGACTTGCCAGTGTTTCCGACGACATACGACTACTTTCACGGCTGTTATCTGGGCTATAGCGCCGAGCATGTGCGGTGCGCGTCGGACCTGGATAAACGGTCAATACATGTCGTTGTGGATACGCAACGCTCAGTGTACGAGCATATGACGCGATGCCTGTTTTGGTCGCTCCATACACACTGGCACCTGGATAGCTAACGTAATGCGAGAGCGACGACAAGAAGGCAATCGAGCCATCGACTGTAAGGGCATTGCGTGCGAGTAAATGGCGCGTCAGCAACATTGGCGCAAGGAAATTCACATCTATCACACGATGTTGCTTATCTATATCAGTCTTTTCAAAATAGCCAACTGCACTAATACCCGCGTTGTGAATCAGTACATCAATGCCTGTGCCAAGTTGTTCTGCGATATTATCTAATTGCGCCTGTTGCGATAAATCAGCGATGACAAACGAGAGACCTTCGCCCAATTGCGCCTGTGTTTTTTGTGCTTGCGCCGCATCAAAATCGACGCCTATCACTGTATGTCCGTTAGTTGTATAGAGCGCGGCGAGTGCTTTCCCGATGCCGTCGGCTGCTCCTGTGATAACGACTTTCATTTTGTTAACTCCGTGTCTGCTTGAGCGCAAAATCAATCAATCCGGCGGCGTGTTTGCCTGCCCAACGCATCACCTGATTGGCTTTACCGATGGTCGCTTCTGGGCTATCAGATTGAATCGCGGTTGCTATATCTGTAGCGACGGCTTGAGCGGATGGAAATTTGCTGGTATCCATATCTTGGGCTGTGATGCCTGACTTGCGGTGCATGTCCGTTCGAGTTGCGCCTGGATGGATGATTTGTACGCTGACGTTATCGCGTTCTAGCTCAATGCGTAGATTATCACCAAATTCATCGAGGGCGGCTTTTGTCGCAGCATAAACAGCGTAATCTGGCGCAGGCAAATTTGCCACAACTGAGCTAATCAGCACGATTTTACCCCCTACCCGTTTCAAGTGTGGAAGCAAGGCATGGGTTAACGCAATCGGCGCACGCAAATTCACATCAACGAGTGTTGTAATATTAGCAGGGTCTTGTTGGGCGATGTCGCCATAGTAACCCAAACCCGCATTGTGAATGAGGATGTCTACGCTTGGTAACTCTTGCTCGTCCATGAATGCCGTAATCGTCTCTGCGGCACTTGCGTCTGCGAGGTCTACTTGGCAATAATTTTCCAGCGTGAAAAAATCTTGGTCGAGTTCGCTACGGTCACGACGCCCGACCAGCACCAGCCGATGCCCTTGATGCGCGTAAATGTGCGCCAGTGCATGCCCGATGCCCCCTGTCGCCCCTGTGATTAAAACCGTGTTCATGTTGTCCCTCGTTGTTGTTAGCTTCAGCGTAATTAAGACAGCATCATCCCACAAGAGCTTACGCCCGTATACACCATAGCACATGAGAATTTTAGTCATACATGTTACAATAGAACATATGATTCATTCGATACAATGAGGCAGACATGCTCAAAACACAGCGCCTATACAATCAACACATCACATTGTTGCATGACGGCAATCCAGCTACCCTGCTATCACATATGGGCGCGATACAAGGGCAAGACCCTGTTGGTGCGAAATGGTCATTGGGCTTACGATTGCCACACAATACAGAAGCACACATTGAGCAAGCGATAGACAATCAGACGATTGTGCGTACATGGCTGATGCGTGGGACATTATTCATGATTGCGGCGCGAGATTTGCGCTGGTTACTCGCACTGGTCGCTCCGCGTGTTATCCAACAATCACAGAGACGCTACAAACAACTCGAACTTGATGAAACAACACTCACCCAAGCAAACGAGATTCTGGCACGGGCAGTCGAAGACCATCAACGGATTGGACGCCGTGATTTGTATGCCATTCTCGAACAACACGGTATCTCGACAGATGGACAACGCGGTTTTTATATCGTGCGCCATGCGTCGCTCAATGGGCATATCGTACATGGGCATGTAGACGGCAACGACCCTGTTTTCACGTATTTTGACGACCCAGCCGATACACTTGCCCCGATGCCACGCGAGGAAGCAATCGCTAAACTCGCCCGCCGTTATTTTGCTAGTCGTGGCTTCGCTACAGAAGCAGACTTTGCATGGTGGTCTGGCTTTGTAAAGAAAGATATTCAGCAAGGCATAGCAAGCATCAAAAATGACTTACAAGCTGTAGAAATAGATGGCACAACGCACTATACATTCACAGATAGCGCGTCTATACCGCCCTCGCAATCCCCTGTAGTACATGCCTTGCCCAGCTTCGATGAGTACGTTTTAGGCTACCGTGACCGTGATACCATTCTCGATAAAGCATATGCCAAGCGTGTCAGCCGTAGTGGGGTATTTTATTCAACGATAGTCATAGACGGGCAGATACGGGGCAACTGGAAAGCAACACGCAAAACACATTCGGTAACAGTTGAAATTACGCCGTTCACGACATTCAGCAAAGCAGAAAAAGATGCCATTCAACGCGCCTTCGCACGTTACAGCCTGTTCTTAGACCAACCCCTAAACATCGTGTTTTTATGATGGTGAAATACGCAGAAAGTCAGCATAGCATTACCCCTCTACGATAGAATGCGTTATGATAGACAAAACAAACCTGTGTGGGGTTTCGCATGACGACGATTCTAGTGATTGAAGATACCAAAGACATCCGCGAGATGATGATAATGTCACTCAAGATGCACGATTATGATGTTATTAGTGCGTCTAATGGCAGTGATGGCGTGTATGCAGCCGAAGAACACCAACCCGACCTCATCATTTGCGATATTATGTTGCCGATATTCAGTGGCTACGAAGTTTTCAAACGCTTACATGCCAGCAATATCCTGCCAGAAACGCCGTTCATCTTTGCCACTGCACTCGATAGGCGCGAGGATATTGAATACGGGCGACTGATGGGCGCGGATGATTACATCGTCAAACCTTTTGCCATCGCAGACTTCATCAAAACGGTGCAAGATGTCCTCACACGGCGCGAAATTGTCCGTTCGGTGGATAGCTCCAAAGACGACACCCATATTTTCGTGAGCTACAGCCACGCAGATAGTAGCCAGATGCGCTCCCTGCGCGACAAATTGCGCGAAGCCAATTTCATTGTCTGGACAGATGAGCAAATTGAACCTGGTGACGAGTGGGAACTGGTTTTAGCACGCATGATAAGCAAGAGTACCTGTGTATTGTGTTTGCTGAGTGAAAATGCCGCGCAATCCAAATGGGTCGGACGTGAAATTGCGTATGCAGAGCATTCCGGCACGCGGATTTTGCCGGTGCTGGTACATGGCGAAGAACGTGATAGCATCCCGCTACGCCTCATCAACCATCAGTTCATCGACATGCGTACCCAATACAACACGGCTTTTGAGCGTCTGTGCGCTGTATTGAATCAGCACCTCGCCAATAGTCTCTGATTCTGCATCGTATTCCCCCATTGCTTAGGGGTTCGATAGCACCGACCCTGTTCTATACTATCGGTATCACTGACCATCATGGGAGACCTATTGTGCCAATTGATTCATCGGTTGATGTCGCTACCTTACTCAACTTCACAGAAGCCGATCTTGCGCAAAATCGTATCGGGCAACTATCTGATAGGCAAGAAAAAGCGGTCAAGCGTAAATACAGAACGCAATCATTAGTTGGGGGATTTGTAGCACTGTGTTTTGCAGGGACAGGTATTTTTGTTTTAGTAACTGACCAAGCCTATTTTTGTGGGATACCTATATTGCTCATCGGCGCGTTTGTCGCGTATCTTGTTATCTCACTGAATACGGTATCCGTTGATGAGTTACATGTACAGCAAGTGACAGGCTACCTTGAAAGACATATTCATAGTGATAGCGATAGCACCTCTTACTATTTCATAATCAACGATATTCGCATGCGCGTGAGCAAGAAAGTCTACAATGCATTCCCCGATGATGAGGCTTTCACGTTCTACTACGTCAAACGCCAAGTGAAAAATATTTCGGAAGCGCCTTCCCCCATCTCATTTGAAGCAGCCGACGATGTGCCACCACGTCCAGAGAAAAAGAAGAAAGCTGAGTAAGCATCTATGCCGAGAGATACCTTTGCAAATATCGCCACTCTGACCAACATCACTGAAGCTGACCTCGCCAGCAACCGTATCGGACAGCTATCCGATACACAAAAGGCAAGCCTAGAAAGTAGGCAACGTAGAGGCAAGGCATTGGGCATTGTATTCGGTGTCATACTGGCAGGATTCGGGCTTTATTTGCTCATTGGACAAGCAGAAGTGGATATACAACTCAATGGTATCTTCTCGTTGTTACTGAGCGTGGCTGCCTTTTATTTCACTTTCAGACCCAGCACCGTATCCGCAGAAGATATACAGGTTCAGCAGGTGACAGGACATCTCCAGAAAGAAGCTATCGACAACGAAGGCGTCTCTCACTTTCTGATTATCGAGGATGTGCGCTTACAGGTATCGCAATCATTCTATGAGACATTTTCTGAAGGCGACCCCTACACGTTTTTTATATTGTGCGCGAAGCGAAAAATGTCTCTGAAGCACCTAGACTGCTTTCTTATGAGCCTGCAATAATAGAATCCTAGCTGACAACCAATTTTTCCAGCGCGTCTCGTAGCTGACCTGTAATCGGTTTGGGTACGGGGTTGTCGCCTGTGCGGTCAACGAAGACATGCACAAAATAGCCAACGGCAGCAGGTTGTTCTTCACCTTGCTTGAAGATGCCTATCTCGTAACGGCAACTGCTATTGCCGAGCTTCGAGACGCGCAAACAAGCATCCAGCACATCAGGAAATTTGACGGGTTGCAAAAATTGGCAATGCGTTTCGACAGCAAAACCCACCTGCGCTGAGTCCTCGTAATTCAAGCCCCCTTCACGCACCAAATACTCGCCTATCACGGTATCAAAATAGGCGTAAAAGTTCACATTATTGACATGCTGATACATATCAATATCGAGCCAACGTGTCGGAATCGTCAGCCTATGCGGATAGTTGGCGCGTCGTTCATCACGGGGGTTATAATCGCTCATGGTTGCTTATCTTTCTTGGGGATAGTTGGGTCAATAACGCAAGGATAGACAGGTTAAGCCACCGTCCATCTTTTGAAATTCACGCATATCCAGCGCAACAATATCATCATAATATTGGGTTGCTAATTCATAGACAGTTGGATAGCCGGCTGGTATGAAAATAGTATCGTTAATGGGCATCACATCGGCGGCATAGCCTTCTTCAGCTGGCAAGGTGACGCAGGTCGCCCAGCTTAAATCATAGTCCGTTTTTAGTGCGGGGTCATGCACCAAGACATTTGGCGCGAGTTCGGTCAATCCGCTTTTGAGATGCAATACGCCACTGAACGCTACGGCATCCACACGGATGCTACTATCAACCGTCTGCAAAGCCTCACGTAGCGCATTGACGCCTGCTAAGTTTGTCCGTTCAGAAACACCCACCAGCACCCTATCTGCACAAATCAGCACATCGCCCCCATCCATGCGCCCATCGGGGTTCATATCATGTAAACGCATCACACGATGCTGCGGCAAATGTGGCAAGAGCGAATCTGCTTCCCCTTGCCGTGCCTCTGCGCCCGAATAACACACGAAAGCGAGGTCTTTATACAGAATCAGCGGGTCTTCTACAAAATGTCCATCAGGAAAACGCGCATCTGCTTCTAGCAAGGTCACGTCTAAATCACGGTCACGCAAGGCTTTCAGATATACCTCGTACTGTTCCATTGCGATGTTGTAATTCGGCGCACCCATGTCGGCAGTTGTGATGCCGTCTGCAAAATTCTTCGCGGGACGCCGTGACAGCGTGCGAGTGATTTTGGGGAGTAGATGTTGGGTCATAATAATTTTCCTCAAGAATGAGCCATTGTAAGTTTCTTAAGAGCGTGTTTGCAAAAAAACAATTCCGTAGCTTGCGTCGCCAAAAGTTCAAAACTTTTGTCTGATAATGAAGATAAGTCGGCTGAAAGCGACTCAAAACCCCTTTTAGTGGGTTTACCAGAAGCCTAACAGCACTCGGTTCAAAACCTCGCGGAGGGACAATTTTGACAAAGATAGTATAAACAAAAGGGGACAAATCAGCTAAGTTTCAA
>JBCBKJ010000144.1:0-11691 GCA_038522085.1 Chloroflexota bacterium | reverse complement strand
GGCAAAAATTCAAAGTACGATAGATGCACTTGATAAAAATGTAGCAATTATTGAATTCTACAGTCTTCAAAATACAACAATAGTGTGTGTACTGCAACCAAGTTGGGATAGACCAAAGATATTTGAGCTACCTTTATCTATTGATAAATTATACTATCGGTATATGGTTTTATTTAAAGATGAAATACTAAATCGTCAAAATATTTCTGACTATAACGATATTACTCAGGAACTCCGTCCATTTAGCCACTCTTGCACATCTAAGATGACATGGGGAATTTCTAGGATATACCGCCTTTCCCCTTGCTATTTCTGACTTCGGAGCCAGCCAATTCGGGTGGATATAGCTGATGATTGAGGCGAAATCGCACATTTTGATATATCGTTTTTCCTACTGAGTGGACAGACCCCACAGCCGCTTGAGCAGGTAGGCACGTTCGAGTGGGTTCTGGCACAAATCGACTGCAACGCGGTAGGCATCTTCTGCAGCTTCGTACTGCTGTGTGCGATAGAAGAAATCCGCACGGACTGCGTGGTAGGGGTAGTAATCGTTGAGATCATCCTCAAGCCGCAATAACATGGTGAGTCCAACGTCCGCGCCGTTCACCATTCCTACAGCAACCGCCCGGTTGAGTTCGACAATTGGCGAAGGGTGTATCTCCGCCAGCATCTTGTATAGCATGGCAATCTGCGCCCAGTCTGTTTCCTCATAGACCAGTGCTTCGGAGTGTAATGCGCTGATTGCTGCCTGGAGTTGATATTGCCCGACGCCCCCCATCTTTAGCGCAGCCTCCAACAGGCCGACACCCTCCCGAATCTGGTCGCGGTTCCACTGCATCCGATCCTGATGCTCCAGCAACACCAGTTCGCCGTCCATGCTCACCCGCGCCCCTCGCCGAGAGTCGTGTAATAGCATCAGCGCGAGTAGGCCCTGCGTTTCCGCCCGGATGTCCCCTTCCGGCAGCAGTCCGAGTAGAATACGACACAATCGAATGGCCTCGCCCGTGAGTTCTTGCCGCACAAGGGCATCGCCACTGGTGGCAACGTAGCCCTCATTGAAGACAAGATAGATCACGGCTAGCAGCGCATCCAATCGCTCGGGCAGTTGGTCACGCGGCGGCACACGATAAGGAATCCCCGCATCGCGGATTTTTGTCTTGGCGCGGGTGAGGCGGCGGGTCATCGTCGCCGGGTTGGTGAGGAATGCCCGTGCGATTTCGTCGGTCGTCAGTCCTCCGAGTGTTCGCAACGTCAGCGCGACCTGTGCTTCTAACGATAGTGAAGGGTGGCAGCAGGTGAACATCAGCTTGAGGCGTTCGTCGGGGATGTCGGTCATATCGGTGTACTCGTCGTAGGTTTCGGTTTCTAGCTGAGAGATCAGCGCCGTTTGCTTGCGGTTCGCTGTTTCTGCCCGGCGCAGGTGGTCCAACGCCCGGCGCTTGGCAACCGTCGTGATCCACGCGGCGGGGTTGCGCGGCAGATCGTCCGGGTCCCACTGTTCGAGGGCGGTCATCATGGCGTCTTGTACGGCGTCCTCCGCTAGTGAAAGGTCTCCCATCTGGCTCATCAACGCAGCGATGATTTTGCCGTACTCCTCACGGAAGATGCGTTCAACAACGGTGATAATCCAGTTTTCCATGTTGGCCCCCAGCCCTTCAATGATTTGTGTTGGATAGCGGGCGAGACATGTCTCGCCCCTAAAGATTGTATGTTCTCGACTATTTAGTCGAAGGACATGATCGGGCGTACCTCAATTGTGCCATTCTTGGCGTCTGGGATGCGTGCGGCGATTTCCAGTGCCTCGTCTAGGTCCTTGCAGTCGATGAGGTAAAACCCGCCGATCTGCTCGTGAGATTCGACAAAGGGGCCATCCGTCGTCAGCGTTTTGCCGTCACGCACGCGGACGGTCTTCGCGGTCACAGTGGGTTGGAGTGCCTCGCTTGCAATAGGGCGGACCGCCAGCGTTTCCTCAAAGGCAGCGTATTCCTGCACGCTTACCATCATGTCCGCCTCAGACATCTCAGCAGCCTTCACTTCATTGTCGTAGATCATCATCATGTACTTCATTGTGAGTTTTCCCTTTTTCTCTTGTTTGGGTTAGTGATGTTTGGCTGGCGGTTTAGTCGAACGTGAGAACTGGACGGATCTCGATAGTCCCGTACTGAGCATCAGGAATCTGTGCGGCGATTTCCAGTGCTTCATCCATGTCTTTACAGTCAATCAGGTAGAAGCCTCCGATCTGCTCGTGTGCTTCGGCAAACGGTCCATCGGTCGTCAGGGTTTTGCCATCACGCACACGAACGGTGGTTGCCGTGACTGTGGGCTGTAGCGCTTCGCCAATGTGGTTGGGGTCTGTTAGCGCACCCCGGAAAGCCATGTGTGCGTTCAGGTTTTCCATCAGCTCCGCCTCCGTCATCTGTGCGCTCTCAGCTTCTGCATGGTAGATCATCATCATGTATTTCATCGAGTTTCCCTTTTCGCTATTGGTAAATCGGGCGCTGTTTGTGTGCCCCGTCTGTAACCACGTCGCTCGATGCAGGTCGAATCGGACAAGTCACGATGCTTACTCATCTGGCTCTCATATTTTAATCAGATGATTATGTAGATGTCAAAATTTAGGGGAGATTTGAGGGTCGGCA
Source organism: Chloroflexota bacterium (assembly GCA_038522085.1). Lineage (GTDB taxonomy): Bacteria > Chloroflexota > Anaerolineae > Aggregatilineales > Phototrophicaceae > JAUZRW01. Next base: position 9,052 of record JBCBKJ010000144.1, on the reverse strand, counting down.
GTTTTATTACATCTCGTGCCGCGTGAAGTTGTTGGGGGCATCCCGCTGTGGGAAGACACAGCATACGTCAGAAAACCACCCATGTCATCTTAGATGTGCAGCAACATCTAATTGGACCAAGCTCCTGTACAAATACATGGTTAAGTCTTGGAGAGGAATTATTGGAACCTCTCAAGAAATCATTAGAAGGGGCTGAAACAGTATATTTTGTTCCTCATATGTACTTACATCTTCTACCATTACATGCTCTCAATTTTTATAAGAAACCGTTCATAGCACAATTTCAGGTCATGTATGTCCCATCCGTATCTATATTGCAAAATTGACGAATTGTTCACAGAAATACGATTATCAAAGTAAAAATGTTGTTCTCGCCTATGCTAGTGAATCTGACCACCTAAAAGCAGAATTTCTCGAAGAGGCAAGAATTGTAGCAAATATGCTAGAATGTGACACAATTGTCGATGAAATGACAACATCAAGCTACTTAAAGTCAAAAGTAGGTAATGCACGGTACATACACATAGTAAGCCATGGTTTATTTGACCAACATAACTCTTTCAATTCATCGATCGAACTAGCGGATGGGGACTTCACGGCTCTAAATTGGATGCAAACTACTCTGCAATCTGATTTAGTTACTCTTTCTGCATGTCAGACAGGAATTAGCAAAAGGAGTGTTGGAGATGAACTAACGGGCATTGCTCAGTCTATTTTATATGCAGGATCTAGCTCGACACTGCTGACACTTTGGTCAGTGCATTCATCATCAACTCTGAGCTGGATGCAGCAATTTTATGAAAGTCTACCTAAATCAAAACTAGAAGCCTTTCGCACTGCAACTCTGAAGATCTATAAACAAACAGATGATCCATATTATTGGGCACCATTTATGCTCATAGGATATTAAAATCGACTTGGATAAGAGAAGGGACACACGGTCCGAAAATGAGGACAGCGGAACGGAAAGTGAGTGCGTGAAGAACTCTAGCTCTACAATGCCATTTAAGATGGTAGAGCTAATCAGATATGTTCCTGACGACAAGTGGTCGGAGTCTTTCATCAATGAGTACACATGGATGATCAAAAGAATACTTGCCGAATACGAGTCTCATCCTCAATGCAATTTGGACGAGACTCTTTGAGGACATCCATCACATGCTTGTGTTGTAGCGGATGAGGATAGGCAACTATCATGTGCATTATGAAAACCTATTTTAACATATATGTGTCTTCGTCTAAAATTACTACTGACTGTTAATCAACGTATTTTAATAATAATGAACTTGAGTAAAAACTAGGTAACGGAAATTATTCCAATTGAAGGCTCTCTATCCGATTTATTCAAACAAAGAGCCTTAATACTAGAATATTGAAAAATAGTTGCTCAGATTATGCACCACCGCGCATCCTTTATAATCCGAGTCATCAAATGATAGGGATATGGGTATACAATCTTCGCCTTGCTCCATCCGGGGTGAACTCGCGCTAAATGAGGAATTGCACACCACTGAAGCTCTCTACCCTTGTCGGCAGGTTGCATCATCAGCGATGCAAATTCGATCACACGTCCACGCTTATAATCCGCACTAATGTCTTCATCAACATCAGTTGAAGTCATGCTAGTATCCACACTGTAAAGTGTCGGGTTTACGGACTCAATATCATGAATAGCTAGCACTGCGTCATTATGCTTATCTTCGTGTTTCTGAAGCCAATAGCGAAGGTTGTATTTCTCATCAGCCAGCATTTTCACAACTCGCACATTGCCCAAATCACAAGTAGTAAAGGTTTCTGATCCAATGGTAATGCTGTTAGCCTCAAACACTTCGTCACTAAACCATTTAGTTTCACGTGATCGCCAGTCTCCAACTTGAGGAACAATCAGCGTTGGGTTCTCACGGGCATATAATTGGGACTCGAAGAAGTGAAAGACACGGTAATCTGGGTTATTTGCAAACGACGTATAAACATGCGCTTTCTCATCTTTGCTCTTTGCAAATAAGGTCTGCAAATACAAAGAGGCATCATGCACAGACATCGGATCGAGTGGATTTCCATCCATATCAGGCAATATCATCTCAATATACCCTGTTCCCGCATACTGACGTGCCACTGCAATATAGTCGATCTTCGGCTGTCGAACAGTCCAGCGAACCCAGTATTCAACAACAATTTCTTGAGCAAAATCTGCATCAAAACCCAGAATGTTGCTATACACTTCAGCAGGCGAGCCATAGAGCATACCTGTACCAGCAATCAAAGCATCGCTGATAGCATTCATCACTCGACTACGCTCTTCAATAAACGGCGGTTGCCCCTTCCCTGCTTTGCGTATATGTAAGCCTCGTTCAGGTTGATCTGGAAAGCGACGAACCATTTGTGTCGCAATATCGGATGTTCCAAAGGCACTCCGTAGAGACTGCTTTTTAGCGTCATCTCGCTTCTTGCCATCATAATCATTAGATAAAGGAGCATTCGGTCTTTGAAGGATTGCGATATAAGACTTTGAACTATCAGATGCTATTTCAGACTCTGTTATCCACTTACGGATTGCTTTGACATCATCGTGCACCTTGAGATTGGTAACATCATTACTGATGACTGATGGTGTCGGAATACACTGAATTTCAAAACCTTCAGGAAGTTGATCTTCTAGCGATAATACAGCTAGCACGCTGCGTACATCGAACTCCATTACTTGAAACGCTCGATCATTGTCAGCAATCAAAAGCACAACGAGTGGTTTCTGATTGAGAGCGATGCGAAATCGTTCTTGAATATGTTCGAGCCAACCTGCTTCAATACGCTTTCCTGATGGTTCTCGTTCGCCCCAGATTTTATACCCCTTATTCGAGGATTGAATGGTCTTAATGCTCACGAGTGGCAGAATTTCATTCTTGTAGATAAGCAGATCAGATAGAACTAGATCATCAATGACTGGTTGTGGCTCATCCGCCTTGAACCATTCTTCTAAATTGTGTGACACAGCATGGTGTAGCAATTGAATTTTGTTGTTAGGCAATCCAGGTGCAATCTTCGGATTAGGCTTCATCCCCGTAGCATACACGATATGATATTTTGCATTGCCCCAATCTGGATGTGGTTCCAAGTATTTTTCAGGTTGTTTGAATAGTTTTTCAGCAGGCACAATGATATTGTTCTCACCACTACCTAAAACCCGCTGTAACATCGAAATGATTGAGCTACGATACTGAAGTATCCACTCGTTCGATTCCTTAGTAACAAATACGCGGAGGGGTACTTGAACTGTGACCTGAGAGGATGGCAATACGTCGCTCAAGGGTGACGGGAATTCCACCATGACACGCGCATCATCCTGCCCTTTCTTCGTCTTAGATGACATATATCGCCGTAGTCTAGGAATGAAATAGACTAGAGGATCACTACGTCCCGGCATATCTCGAAGCTCTATTTCAAGCGTGTAAGCATAATATTCATCGTTTTTGGGATGCTGGAATGGCTGTGAGACAGGGATAAGGTGTGTCCCTTCCTGCGACGCACGCCACTTAATCACTTCATCCTCGACATACACCGGATTATCGCGAGTATTCTGGATGAATGTCACAGCAATTAGAGATTGCAATGCCCGATAACCGATCTCATGGGCATGGCGATCTTCCCATACATCACGCAGAGTCTCGAATCGCCAACGAATGTCTGCATCATTGACCAGTTGCTTGGCTTTATTGATCGCAGTGACTACACGTTGTTCCGACAGCTCGTCATCAGTGAAATATGCTCGCCCTTGATACAATTTATTCTCAATTACAGTCTCAATCCAAAACAGAAAGATACGTTTGAGTAAGGGATCTGGTAATGGTGGCTGTTGATCGTCTTCAGCCTTCAATCGAGGTATACCCATTGCAGGCATCGGATACATTGTTTTGCCGCTATGAGGTAACTCATGTCCCTCTTCGAGGTAGTTATTGATAAATGGATGTGCCAGTGTTGGCACAAAAAAATAGAGAAAATCGTTGAGCAACTTAATTGCAGGCAACTTCAGCATGTGAGAACCGTTCTGAGAGGTTTGATTTAGCTCCTGTCGCATTTGCAATATCACATCCAACGCCTCTTCAAACGGAAAATCGAGTATAGGCGCACTGTACTTATCCATGTTCTCAAACAATAAAGCACCTCGTGTAAACTGCATCTCCGCTAACTTATTCATCACATTTGTCCTCGTTATAGTAAAGTCCATTAATCTTGCTTAAGCCCGTGAATGGTTGGTACAAAATTTGCCCAATAATGTCGTTAGAACGTGTATATGCCTTCAAACGACAAATCATAGCGACGAGTAATGATGTCCGTTCGTTATCACTTTTTCGATACGACTTAACTGCTTGACGCTTTGCGCTTTCGGGTGCCCATGCCGCATCAATGAACTTGACAATCATCGGAACACCACCACGTACTAATCGACCAGCCGCCTGAATAAAACGTCCCAATGTCGTTGCCGCTAAATCCCGACGTTCAGATGGCAATAAGAGGCCATAAAATGTCCGCTTTTCCCCCTGATGCCAGTGATTGAGTGTTAAGCTCCGCAATTCAGATTCTTGTTCTCTCACAGTGCGTTTGTCTACAATGTCAGGATGTGGGTCTTGTAACCACTTTGCTCCATAGTGATTGATTTCAGCAGCAATCCCGTTGATGTCACCCGGAGGATTGAGGGGACGAACAACGAAATAGACCGCACCAAAGGCTGCCTTAGTCTTATCGGTAGTCAGGATGTTATGACCACGCCCGATAGATAACATGGGAGCAACTAAGACTTTAAGATCTGTTTTCGCGATATGCTCGATACTTGCACGGGAAATGCCATCATATTGAGATTCATCATCTCCCGGCTTCAACCACTGCACATCGCTTTCGCTGAGAGATGTATATTGCCGGATACGACGTGCTAGAAACTCAGCCTGTCCATAACTATTCACCAGCAAGAGAATACGTACACGTCCATCCCAAGCTCCACCACGTTTTGCGAGATCAATAAGCTCCATCTCAAGTGTTTTCTGCTCTGCCCAATGCTGAACAATCTGTCTCAGAGCTTCTTCTTTCGCTGTGTGATGGTCATTTGCATTTCCACCTGCACCGGATACACGAACCGGAACTGTTTGCCCGTTTTCATCTCGATAAAATGCTGGTGTGAACGCATATTCGCTGTCATCCTGTATATTCTTGCTCCACTCAGGATTTGCCTGTAAAACGGCTCTGATAGGTGTCCGTATATGCCAGCGCGTGCTGTCTGGCAAATATGATGTGCCTGACAAGAAGACAATATGAGGTCCATGAATCCCGAACGGCTCATATAACTCATGAAATCTAAGGAGCAGTTCACGACCCGGATTGATGTACTCAACACGGCTCAGGTTTTCGTGATTCCCACGCTGTCCGCCCTGCTGCTCAGGATCACGGTCTTCAGGGGTGAAATATGTACCGAAAACAGGACCTGTGTAAGCAAGTGGTAATGCCTGATATTCAGATCGGAAGTTCGGGTTGAAACTACTCCACTCTTCGTCAGTGATGGAGATGGGACGGGCATCATCATTGTAGACCAGCATCGCCATCTCACGATCTAGTCCCGCAGCTAGCAAAGCAAACATGAGCTTTTTTGCAAGTGATTCAGGCGTTTCACAATCGCCATAGTTTCGGTATAGCGATTCTTCATTCGCGTCCTGTTGTAATCGTACCTCTAAGGCTGCTAGATTCTGTTCAAGATCGTGTCCCATCTTCGTCAGCAGATTCCGCAGAAGATGGGCTAAATGCAACGTAAAATCGCCCGGCACATTGGTCGTTGCTTTTGCCAGAATATCACGAAGTTTACCTGCATATTGCACATGAACAGTTTGACCATAACGGGCAACGTCAGCTTCTGGCATATAATCTGGATCAGGTAACTTTGTGAAATCACGTGCTGTCAACAGCGAGAAAATGTCACGAATGTAGCTATAGTCTGCCTGTTGTTTGGGTGTCATCTCACTTATTGGCGTCCAGTCTGGGAGTCCCAACATCCGACGTGCAATCGTCTGAAACAGGCGATAGGCACTGAAATAGGCTCGTCCTAGCCAGCGACGTAGTGGCTGATTGCCCGACTGATTCAGCATCCGTAGCATTGGCAGGATGTACTTTGCGCCATCACGCAATGAGAATGACCAATTCTCCTGTAGCTCATTGAGCTTATCTCGTATCAATGCCTGAGATACGAGGGCATCCGAGGATGAGAATAACGCGCCGGGCAGATTCCATAATGGCACGCTATTCACAAACTGGTCATCTTCAAACGCCTGTACTTCATCTGCCTCGTCCACCAAGATGACATCCATCTGTTCATACAGATAATCTGCAAGCAATAATCGACGTGGATCAAAAAACACGGGAAGACGTGATTGCAACCCACCTGCTGTTGTCACGATAATGCGAGCTGTTGCTAAATCGCGCACAAGTTGGCGTGATGGACAATCTGCAATAAACGGACAGCTAACACGTTGGTTATTGGATTTTTTTGCGCTCTCATCAGTTTCCACTGATATTTCGAGCGGACTATCTGATAAACGTTCACAGGGTTCACTACCGGGTCGTGGTGGTGATGCCATGTTCGATATATCACCGGGATGAATCAATGACATCACAGCACAATTTGTGCTCGTCCACCTGTGTCCAGTATGTGTTAGATCGCCTCCGTGTTCATTCAGAAATGCTTGAATATGCTTGTCTCGATTTGACCAGCCGAAATACGCCACAGCTACAGGAGTGTCATCCACACTACATCCCAGCAACCGATTCAACTCATGCGCAAAATTAACAGATTCAATCGTCGAAGGAACAATAACAGCCATGCGCTGGTCATCTGACAATCGGGTCAGTCGATGCAGAATCGTCTTCACCAAGGTCGATTTACCAGAACCTACCATCCCCACCATATGCACTGCCCCATCAATAGAGAGTTGCTGGTCATCTTCTTCATCGAAGGCTGTGAGATGGATGTTTTCGATACGAGACTGCCATTTGCGATCCGGGTCTTTCTCTTCCATTAGCAGGCTCTCAGCGACAATATCATCCCAGTGGAGTTTGATTGGTTGTCGCTTTGATTTTTGTCGCCGCCGAACGAATGCTTCAAGCGCGTCAGGTTTAACTTTGTGAGGTAGTTCCTGCGCCCATTCAGGATTCTCAATGTGGTCTAGTTGGGGCAACTCTACAGCAACATGTCGGCGATAACGCTGTGCTGATGGTTCAGCACAGAAGTAGTACGTTTCACCAGATTCAGGCTTATGATGTTGATAGCTCCGATATGGAGGACGCATATCTAATAAGTCGTGAAAAACACTGAGATGGTGTGGATTATCGACAGGCTTATTGATTTCAGCGATACGTAGGTCATCCACATCGTCTGTTACATGATAAAGCTGTACCGTCTCTGGTAGCCTTGCATATTCTCTCAAATCATCGTACCAGCGTTGTCGGCTGGTATAGTTAGGAGTGCGATACCGTGCATACCGAATACGTCGCCAGTCATCACCATTGAGGTGCTGTAGCGCGGGCAATTCATGCAATGTCAGCAAATCAGAAAGACACAGGATTGACTCGTTCTCTAACCCCAGCGTCTGAAGCAGACTTAGACCATATTCGACTTCAACCATCCGTCGTGTCTCGCCTGTCGAGAGCACCATAGCCGCACTTTCTAAGCGATGCCCCAGATTCTGAATCATTGTATTAGACCATCTACCCTTCTTAAACATCGTTCAACCCCCTTACATAAGCCTCGACAGTGTTGATATAAACATTGTTATGCCTATTTGATAATGTCCATAAATCCTGCAACCCGTTGGAATAACCCCGTCGCTTTACTTGTGCTTCAGGAATCAGATAAAAGAAGTTATTGAATCCCAGCAAACCGCTTTCATGATCGTCAATCTTTGGCGTTGCGTGTCTACGACTGAGAATTCGAGCGATTGAACCCGGTCCCCGATGGTTTTTTACATCAATGGCATCAACCTGCCCTGTTACAAGTTCAACACGTAAATCGTAACGATCCACGCCCGGATATAACTGTACTGACCTCACGGCTGGATGAGACTGAAGATGTTCATACAATCGCATTTCAGGAATACCGGGTATGAGAATGCGACACTGGTGCGTGGATTTGAGAACAAAGTCTTTTTCACGCACCGGTTGCTTGTATGCTCTCTCTGGACCTTCAAAGTCAGGTGACCAGATGAGAGGTTCAAATCGTCCATCTGGCGTCTTGTACAATAATCCACATTGAGGACTGATTAGGTAATAGCGTTCCCCTTTTTCATTGACCTGCACAATACGTTCATGTAAGCGATGAGCGGACTCGTAGTATTCATCCCGAATCGTCTCCCATGAAGAGTCTAAAATCAGCCCATCCGCGACAGGGTTTACAACATTGTGTTGGAGTGTGAAGAACGAACGCCATTCCATGTATTGTCTGTCTATCGCACGTCGTTGTTCATCCGTTAGCCCTGCCCTGCGGTATTCCTTGTCTAATTGATATTTCATGTTTCGTGCTGGCGCATTCTCAGCCATATTGATGAGCGATGCCATGTCGTTGATGCGATCCAGACCCATGTCTCGAAGATACTCTTCAACCCCATCTCCTAATTCAAAATCTGTTTCATGCCAGAAATTATCTAAAAGTCGATTAAAACTCAGCTCATCAGGTAGCTCGGTATTCTTATCGAAGATGTCTTCGATATTCTGCGTCAAATACAACAGAGTCTGTAGATAAGTCACGGTCGGTGTCTCACCACGTAAGGCTTGTCGGGCATGTAATCGATGCAATGCCCATCTTGTTAGATCTGGAAGATGAAACTGCTTTCGTCGCCTCTCAGTGATCCATTTATCGACTCCCACCATAATGAGATGGAAGTCCATATACGCATTAATGTCTGTCACAATACACACTCCTATACTAGAATAGAAAAGTAGCCAAGTGGCATTTATATGTCACTGGCAATATACATCTACGAACTCACTGGGTGACAGGTCTGCAAATCCATCCCCAGTGGGT
>JBCBKJ010000143.1:0-11732 GCA_038522085.1 Chloroflexota bacterium | reverse complement strand
ATGTTCAAACTTTGATCCATTCTGAACCATAGAACCCTTGTAGGGACAACATCTATGTTGTCCGCTGAGTAGAAATTATGCTTTTTGATACCAACCACACAAGATACGATGCGTAAACAAAAAAACGCTGATCGGGATTCATTCCCCGTCAGCGTCTACACATTATCTATAGCCGATGACTTCAGTCATCAGTGTTATCACATGTTCATTTTGCGGTTTAGTATCGACAAAATGACAGTCAATGTCCAAATGACGATAACCATTATTACCGCACCGACAATCACCCAAGTCCATGAATTTTCGAGAAATCCCAGCAAAGGTGCAAAACCCCATCCAATGGAAAACACACCTAATCCTATAAATGTGCTACCATGTATCTGTGCTAGATAACCGATGTATTTGACGGTCTCTTTACGAAACTGATTGCCGAAAGTGATTGTCGCTCGTTGCTGAGTGATGGATCTCCAGCCTACGTAAATATACATGACATCAGCAACAACGAAGAACGATACTGGTAGATATAGCATAGGATTTCCCTATCATCACAAATGCAAAACCATCTCAATGCGCCCAAAGGCAACCACATAGCCCATTGCCTGATACGCCTCCCATGTCGGGTGCAGAAGGGGTACATTCTCAATTTTGGTATCTTGTGCTTTGTGTGTCGTATGCACGGCTGCCAGAAGCGAGCGCATCATCGCTTGGCTAATATCTGGCGCAAAAACAAAATGTGCCAGTTGAAAGGCTTTCTGCTGATACACAACCCAACCCATTTCGCCATCCGGCAAGGTGACAATAATGCCCTGTAAATTACCGATATTCAGCAAAGAAGCCGTTTCTTCTGTCCATGCCGCGCCAAGTTCGCGTTGCGCCAGCAAGCCAATCGCCTCATCTTGGTTCACCATCTGCACACTCATTTGGTCTGGCACAAGCGACTCATCAACAGGTCCCGGCGGACGCCGAATCACAAGTAGTTCGCGGGTCACTTCAAAACCGAGTTTGAGAAAGAGTTTGTGCGCGGGTTCGTTGCCTTTGATGACTTCCAGTTGCACGAGGTCTTTGCCCGTCTCGCGTGAGATTTCGATTTCTTTGTCCATCAAAAATTGCCCAGACCGACGCCGACGCCTATCAGGGATAACCCCCAGCCGTGTAATCCACGTCCGGTTATCGCGCACACCAAGCATGCAAACGCCATTCACGATGTCTTCTGTCGGCTCCATAGCAAGGTACGACATATCCAAATCAACATCGTAAGCCGTCACATATTCTTGCATCCGGCGGGCGTTCATCGGCATCGGGACAATATAATCCTCCCGTGCGCGATTATACACATCTGCCAATTCTGCATAATTATAACGGCTAGTGGGTACAGCGCGGTTACTGCTATTGTCTGTCATGCTGGCGTCATCTTTCACGAGTGCCATAGCGAATTTAACTTACTCCGTGTTTTGCTTTGCTGGTAAATATGCCTCTATTTGCGATGCAAAGGTGCGCGTGTTGATAGGTTTGGTAATCACCCCATCACACCCATACCGCTCTGCCATCGCTTGTGCTTCTTCAGGAGGCCATGCCGTGAACGCGAGTATAACAGGCTTTGAAAGTGTCTCGCGCTGTTTAATAATACCAATCACAGTCTGACCATCAATATCCGGCAAGCCTAAGTCGATGAGCAACAATTCTGGCGCTTGCTCAAAGACTGCCGTCAGCCCCATCTCCCCATCTTCAGCAACATGTACTTCGTGGTCGGCACGTTTCAGCAATTTCTCAGCCATCCGTGCATTCTGTTTGTTATCCTCAATTACGACAATTTTAGCCACCTGAGACTCCCCCAGATAAAGTTTATTTACGGTTAGTTATAACCAGTATAAACGAAACACGGTGAACAAAGACGTAATGTTCACCGTGTCAGATTCAATTGTTGAGGTGGTGCTTAGTCGCCGGCTACCGGCTCGGATTCAGGTGTGCCATCCGCGTGTAGCGCCAGCATCTCAGCTTCGTGTGCTTTACCCGCTTCAACAGTCGGGATTGTGAAGTAGAAGCGCGACCCTTCACCAACTTCACTCGTCACACCGATGTCGCCACCGTGCATTTCGACAAGCTGGCTAGTGATGGTCAAGCCTAAGCCTGTACCCCCTGCACGGCGCGTAGACGAGCCATCCACCTGACGGAAACGCTCGAACGCTACCGACAGTTGTTCTTCAGACATACCAATACCCGTGTCGATGATTTCGACTATCACGTAGTCCTCGTTGTGCATACCATAGCGCACCGTTACACTACCCTCTTCGGTGAACTTAATGGCGTTACCAACGATATTGAGCATGATTTGGTTGATACGAATCGGGTCAATGTAGACCATCGGAATTTCAGTTGCTTCTTCCAGCAAGATTTCTACAGGTTTGTCTTTCACCAACACTTGGTTGCTGACGACGATATGTTTCAAGATTTCAACAAGGTCTTTCTCTTGGCGCGTCAGGCTCATTTGACCCGCATCAATTTTCGCCATATCGAGAATTTCGTTGATGATGCTCAACAGGTGCTTACCGCTGGTGTGGATTGCATCCACATCTTCTTCAGCATCTTCGGTCAGTTCACCGTCGATACCATCCAGCAACACTTCACTGTAACCGATAATCGAGTTAAGCGGTGTCCGTAGCTCATGGCTCATATTCGCAATGAACTCTTGTTTCAAGCGGTCAAGCTCACGCAAGCGTTCAATTGTACGACGTTCGCGGTCAAAGGCTTGTGCATTCCGAACTGCGACAGCAACTTGGGATGCCAGCGTACTTTGTACCGCAATATCCGCATCCTCAAAACGATTAGTTACACTCGCTTGAATATCCATAACACCAATCAGGTCATCACCAACCAGCATTGGAATCGCCAACTCAGAGCGCGTGTCTGGTAGCAATGGATTCGGCAAGAAGTCCATTACATCGCCTGTATTGTTCACTACAACTGGCTGTTTAGACCGCGCAGCGCGTGGTACAAGACCCGATGGATTATCGTAGCTCAACTGATGCCCGTGCATTTTCATCATTTGCCCAATGTCGCCAGCACCAGCCGCTAACTTCAACACACGTTCTTCTTCATCGTAGAGATAAATGTGTGCATGATACAAATCGAAGTTGTCTTTGGTTAGATTCACAACCGAGTCCAGCAATTCATCTAGGTCAAGTAGCGTGGTTGCCGCAGACGACACGTTTGCCACTGTTTCAAGTTCCGCCGCCCGTCGTTGCGCACGGACATTCGCTTCACGCGCATTCAAGAACGCACGACGACTCGCAATAACCGATGCCAAACCCGGAATGATAGCTTCGTAGATAGCATATTCCTCCGCATCTAGCTTGTGTGGTTCGCTCCAAGAAACCGAGATGACAGCCTGCCAATTCTGCGCCGCATACAGCGGTAAAATCACCAGCGATGGTTCACCACGCTCTAGGTAATTCGCCGTCAGCGCCTCGCCAACACGCTCATCTTCGCGCACATCTTCGATAGTGATGATGTCATTCCGGTTTGCCATCCACAACTTAGCAATCGGGAAGTCTGCAAGGTTGAATTGGACGGGGTTATCATCAAGGACGGTAATATCACCTCGTTCCCAATCCGCAATCTGCCATGCCGTTGTAGGTTCGTTATTGGCATCCGGCTCACCAAGATAGAAAATCGAAATCGCTTTCGCATCGGTCTGCTCAACATACGCGCCCAAGGCTTGCAAAATTGTTTCCTCATCGTATGCTTGCGCCAAGGCATTATTGATTTCTGCTAAGGTGTTCGTTTGTCGTTCAGCCGCTACTTGCGCACTCACATCACGCGCTACAGTAGCAAAGTTCAGCAAATTGCCAGCATCATCTGTAATCGTGAAGATAGTTTGGTCTACTGGGAAAGTGCTACCGTCTTTGCGCAACATATCCAGACGACCCGACCATGACCCTTTCTCGATAGCTTCGCGCAGAGCAGCATTCCGCAAGAATTGCACATCATCAGGGACATGGAATTTCTCTAGGCTCTCTCCGATAATCTCTTCACGAGTGTATCCCACTAAAGCCATCCCCCCACTATTTAAGTAGAGGACTTCGCCTTCTGGACTAGTGAAGCCAATAAGATCCGGTGATGCTTCCACAAGCGAGGATTGCTGGCGTACTTGTTGTTCTGAACGTTGGCGCTCGATACCAACTGACACTTGGCTACCAATCGTGCGTGCCAAACGCAAGTCGTCTTCCGAGAAGAATTTCACATCTGAAATGTAGTTCAGGAAAAGCGTACCAATTGCCTCGCCGCTGACAATAATTGGAACGGTCAGTACAGATTTCATGCCATAGTTTTCTACAAAGTCAGTTGGGAAACCTTCGTAGCTATCAACATGCGTTATTGCCACCACTTCGCCTGTATTAATCGCTTCTAGACCATGTGGATAACGTTCGCCTGGGTCAATGAACGTTTTGGCTGTTTCACTGTCCATGCCATCACCCATACCGACGAAGCCTTGCCATTCGTTATGCATCTTATCGTAGAAGGAGAAAATGGCTGTGTCTGCATCTAGCGAGTTATACGCCACTGTGAATACATTTTCGAGCATGTTTTCTAGCTCAGTGCTTTCACGAACGAAATCTGCAATCGCGTTCGTCGCAAGTACCTCTTGCAGACGGACTTGCGTCAACTCGAACTGCCGTGCATTCTGAATGGACACAGCAACTTGGTTTGCTAGTGTACGTTTGACCTGTACTTCGACCTCGCCAAAGGCATCAAAATCTTCATCTTGAATATCGAGTACACCAAGTAACTCACCACCGTATATAATTGGTACAGCAAGCTCAGAAGCGGTGCGTGGTAAAAGCGGGTTCGGCAAATAATTCGGGTTGCTCATTACATTGTTACTGAGAACCACATCACGTTCGCGGGCAGCCGTTGCTACCATACTATTCGCATCGATAGCAATTTGATGTCCGTTATTGACCAGCATACGCCCTGTCTCGTGCGAACTTGCACGTAAGATGAGCGTATCCCCCTCTTCATTCAACAGGTACACTTGTGCATGATAATGATCCATACGGTCAGATGTGAGTTCACTCACCCGTTGCAACAACTCTTCTACTTCGAGGATACCTGCAACAGTAGAGCTAATTTCAGTAATTGCTTCCATACGGGAGGCACGACGACGAATTTCACGTTCATTTTCGAGTTGTTGCGTGACATCGCGTGCCACAAAGTTGATGCGCTGTGCTTCCATATCCGGCACAGATTTCCACGACATCCAGATGTAACTACCGTCTTTCTTACGATAGCGATTTGTGAATTGAAGAATCGTTGCCCCTTCACCAATTTTCGCGGCTTCTGCTGTCGTTGCATCCACATCGTCAGGATGCACAAAGCTGATAAAGGGTTCTGCCATCAGTTCTTCATGTGTCCAACCAAGTGTCTCTTCCCATGCATCGTTCAGTTGTACGAAATAACCCTCGAAACTCGCCGCACCCAACATATCAATCGTGGAGTTGAAGATACGATCCAACTCGCGTGCGGATGTTTCCGCGAGTTCTAATGTGCGGATATTATCAACCGCCACCGCAAGCTGTGAGGCGAGAATTTGTAGCACCTGCGAATCCTCTTCATCGAAACGAGCAACACTGTCATCTTGCACATCGAGTACACCAACCACACGTCCAGCTACAATCATCGGCACAGCCAATTCAGCGCGTGTATTCGGTAACATCGGATTTGGCAAGAACATAGCTGCCTGTGTGATGTCATTTGCAATCACGGGTTCTTGTGTACGGACTGCCTGTACAACGACACTGTTATCGTTTGACAAATGAATACTGTGTTCAGCATTCACCATCGCCTGACCTGCTTCGCCAGCACCCGCCATCAACTCAAGACGATTGTTATCACGGTTCACCAGATAGATATGTGCGTGATACAAGCCAAAGTTATCGCGTGTCAGTTGGCTTGCGGAACGCAACATCTTACTTACATCGCGTTCAGTCGCCGCTTCGATACTCACCTCTGCTACTGTCGCTAGTTTCTTCGCACGTTCTTCGGCGTTATCTAGCAGACTCACATTCTCGAACGTCACAGCAAGCTGTTCTGCCAGTGTCTCGAAGAGTTGTTGCGCACTCTCATCGAATGTATTGGCTTCACTATGCTGAATATCGAGCGCACCGATGATTTGACCGGATGTACGTAGTGGTACAACAATCTCGGAGCGTGTATCAGGGAGTAAGTCATTAGGCAACCAGTTAGGGTCACTGTTTGTATCTTGAACAACAATTGACCTATCTTCTTTAATCGCGGTTGTCACTAACGATGTACCGCTCATCGGCAATTTCCACTCACGACTGAGCAAACGACGACCTGCATAACCAGTACCATCAGATAGCACCGCAAACTCTTCGGCTTCATCAAGCAAATATGCCTGTACATAGTAAAAATCGAAGCGGTCACGGATGAGGTTTACGGTCAGACTGATGAGTTCACTCTGTTGTCGGATTTGGTTCGCAGCCGATGCAATTTCTGCCGCTGTTTCAAGGTCAGCAGTACGGGCGGCAATGCGTTGTTCCAAATCAGAGAAGACAGAATTTAACTCGCCTGCCATCGTATTGAACGCATTCCCCAAACGACCATATTCATTATTACCACCCACATCCACGCGGGTATCCCAATCACGATCACGACCAATGCGCTCGGCAGCTTCCGATAGTACAGATAGCGGTTGTGTGGTGCGCAACGCAATTAGAGAACCAAAACTCAAACCAATCACACTAACAATGATAGCCGAAAGCGCCAATGCTTGACGCCCTGTATTCACTGGTGCAAGCGCTTCAGCTTCTGACTGGATGACAACTGCAAACCATCCTAAATTGTCAATTTCATTAACAGCACCTTCTGTTGTTATACGAATAGCTTCTACAACATAATTTGTGCCATCGGCACTGACAACCAGCTCAAACTCACTATCTTCACCAGAAAAATCAATGTTTGTCAAATTTGTTGGTAGGGTAAAGCCAGTCGGTATTTCCGCGCCAGAAGCCAAGATTTGTCCGTCAGCATTCGCCAAAATCTGGATACCTACTTCGCCAACATCAGTTTGATTCAGTATATCGACAATCGTACTTAGCTCATAATGTGTGCGGATGACCCCAATGACAGTTGTCCCATCAATGCCATCAATAATAGGGACTGCAATTTGCAACCCTTGTGTACCTGTTGTCGCATCTGTAATGACTGTATCTGAGACGTAAACTTGTCCAATGCCACTATCATATGAACGCAACCACCACACTTCATCGCTTTGAATATAGTCATCCGTGCGGAGGTTAGACGCAACCACCGCGCCGTAACGATCAGTTACAATAATCTCTGAATGTCCAGATACAGTATCTCTAAATTCATTCAGGACGATGTTTCCAATTGTCCCACTGTAGATATTAGAAAACGTTGATGGTTCTTCAGCTTCACCAGCAGAAATAGCTGCCCATAGAGCCTCTGCGTCCTGTAGCTCTTGTTCAATAGCTCCTTGTGTTGTTGGATAGCCTCTGTTCGACAATTGCACTGCAGAGCGCAAGGTCGTACTTGTCGCCAGCAACTGCATTGCATCAATTTGAGATTCCAGAATATCTTCAACCGCCGTCGCTTCGGCAGCCGCTACAGCCGTTAATTTGCTATCAATCTGATCAATCAGACTTATCCGCGTGTTGTTCAATGCAGCAAAAGCAATGACCACGATAGGAATAAGACTTACTGCCAAAAACGCGAAAATGAGTCGCGCACGAATCGACGTGAAGAAGCCAAAGTCGAAGCCTTCGCCCGTCTGATTATTTGGGGTGCTATTTTCCATCTAAAGTGTCCTCCGAAAAGGTGTCATGACACATAAATAACTAAACGCATAATTCGATACACCCTCTAGTGTAAACAGGTTAGGCGTTCACAATAATTAAGATTTTTATGGATGTTGGGGAAAATGCATCATATGAGGTTTTTCATACCAAATTATAACCAAAAACCCCATTAACACGGCGTAAATGGGGTAACTTTCGTTTATTTTAGGTTGCCTTAGTGTTTTAAGAAGGTGTGATTGCAATATCGCCCATGCGATGTTTATTAGCGAAAATCGTTTGTGTGCGCTCAATTTCACTCTCGATGCGAGAATTATCCCAGCCCAATGCCTCGCCAATCACCTGTGCAACTTCTCGAATAGCAGGGGGTGTCGCATACCCTAAGATAGCTGCTGCAGAGCGCCGTTTGAAGAAATCATCAACATGCACCACTGCTTCGTTCTGTGCGACGAACATCACTTCGCGTCGGCTAGTATCCGGCACATGTTCGAGTGGGCTATCATTTTCCGCGCTGATGTAGCTTGCTACATTTTCCGAAAATGTGCCATAGCGGTCAAATAGCGTGTTGAGCGTTTCCATAGATAACTCAGTTTTTTGCTGTAATTTCAGCAACCAACGTTCGCGTCCCTCGTCGTCTAGTGGATAGTTACGCCCACCGCCAATCGACACATATTTCGTATCGACTTGACGCCGTGTACTCAAGTCAAAGAGGGCTTTGTTCGCAGTCTCTTCACTGAATGCCCGCCAAGATGTCCACTTCCCCCCTACCAATGAGTAGATAGGATAGTTAAAACCACTTTGCGCTTTTGTAACGGTCTTGATGCTATGGTCACGGCTAATAGTACCTGTGCGCGAATCTTCACTAGAAGGTAATGGACGCACACCAGAGAAGGTATACACAATCTGCGAACGGTCTACTTTGATTTTGGGGAATACCTGCGGAATCATATTCAGGATGTAATCAATTTCATCATCGGTGCAAACAGCTTCCTCAGGGTTTTCAATACGAATATCCGTTGTGCCAACCATGACTCTGTTCATGAAGGGGAAAATCAACACAATACGTCCGTCATCATTCTCGAAGAAAAACTCATGCCCATCGCAGGCTTCTAGTAACTCAGGGTTATCAACCATCAAGTGGCTACCTTTCGTGCCACCGATGAAGCGCGTTTCTTCGCCGAGCGCTTCATTTACGAAGTCAATCCAAGGTCCACCCGCATTGATGACCACCTTAGGGCGCACGAGGTAATCTTCGTTTGTTAGCTCATCCGTGATAGTCACACCCTCGGCGTCGCCATCTGATGCCCGCATATAATTGAGCGCAATAGCATTTTCGTTTGCTTCTGCATCGCGGAGTAAATCAATGCAAATACGTTCAGGATACGGCATCCAGCCATCATAATAGGTTGCGGTACATACAATAGCTTCGTTTAGTCCTGGATAATCACGCAGAGAGGCGTCTTTCAGTTTGAACTCATGTGTTGGTGTTGCACGGTTGCCGGCTGTGTAAGCATCATAGAGCGTCAGCCCTATTTTAATGACGGCTGCACCGCGTTCGGCTGGTTTTTCCATGATGCCTGCAAACTTGAGAGGTGCATTCAACATACCACTGAACCACTTATAAATTGGAATCGTCGTCGGGAGGGGTTTGGCATAGTGGGGCGCATTTTTAAACATACGGTTGCGTTCCCCTAATGCCTCGCGGACAAGCCGAAATTCTGCATTCTCCAAATACCGAATACCACCGTGTAACATATGCGAGCTTGCCGCACTTGCCCCACCGCAATAATCGTCTTTTTCTACAAGTAAAACGTTAACACCCTGCAAAGCCAAATCACGGAATGTACCGATGCCGTTGATACCGCCACCAATGACCAGCACATCTATCTCTGGATTATTTGCAATTTTGTCTAATTTAGTCTGTCGTGACATACGCACTTTCCTAACAATACCCATGTATATTTAAGTGTCTGTCCGAAAATGTATGTAGGGGACGACTTGTGTGTCGTCCCGAACGGGCGCAGACACAGCAACGCCCCTACGAAAAGTATTTGTGGATAGATTCTTGTACTATTGTACGATTATGAATATACGTTAGCATAGTGGCATTAACAAAACGCAAAATATATGAGGCTAATTAGGTCATAATTTTTCTAACGTACTATGCAACCAATCTTGGTCAATATGTTCTTGCTCCAGCCGATACGTGTTCTCTAGCAAATACTGATACAAACCTCGTTCATCACTTGTCAGGTTGAACAACGCAGTGACACTTGTGCTGTTCCCTGTCACCACAAACGATTGAAAGCTATCAAAGGTCATTCTGTCCATCAACATTGAACGTACATGTGGCAACTTAGCACGCAAAGTCGATAGTATCTGAAAACCCTGCACATCTATATCGCCCCAATAGATGACATCTACGTGATTGAGCCACTGCACATCGCCTAGTAAACTCGCTTGGAAGCCTGCCCCCCATATACACATACTATTTTTCAGGGGAGGTAAGGTGAGGAAATTCAATTCATTCTCCACAATGAAACAACGTTCAATAGCCAGAGGCAAATCTTGTAGCGCGTTGAGGGGAATAGCAAAATCATCAAAGGGTATATTGTTCTGTGCTTTGAGAGCATTATCCAGAAGTCGTATGCGGATGAGCGGTGCTTTATTGCGGATACCATAGCGTGTGTTGAAATCTTCGGTAGTTAAATCATAAGCCGATGCGGGTAACACCTGTTGCAAGAGCTTATCGAGGATGCTTTGGTGCTGTTCGATAAACTTGGTATGTACTTCAATGGGCAACTCACGAGAATACAGTTGCGGTTGGGGATGCGCCACAAAATAGGCACAGACACGTAACAAGCTCTCCCAAACACCATGATGTTTCAGCAGAGACGTGATGTTATCATGTAACCAATTTTCTAAGCGTGGCTGGTGGGCGCGAATCAGCTTAACATCAGCGACAAAATCCTGAAATTCGCGCCATTTTGCATTGCCAATATAGCGCAGGTAATCTTCTGCATTTTCAAACACAATATGGTGTGGGATGGTCTGTTCGCCAAGTTGGCGCGTTCGGCGTGTGTCACTGTCGATAATGTAACCATAACCAAGCGTACTTTTCGCATGCTGGGTCAGCGTTGCGCGGTAAGAATCTAATGTTTGATAATCTTTGACATCCACCTGCCCTACCGAAAACGATAACGGGAAGAAATCTGTTTCGCCAGTTAGCCACGCTTGCAAAAAATTATGATACTTTGCCAGCGCACGTTTGCGCAAATAGGCTTGGTCGTGCATCAATCCGCTGCCCCAATTTGCGCTCGCTGTTCGCGCAGTTGCTCAATCGTAATATCCATCACACGACTATTGTTACCTTCGTCATTATTCTTCACCCAATGACAAATACCGATATACGGTTCGACAATGTGAATCTTATCCGACGGCGTGACGACTAATACCTGTAAGCCTAGCTCACGAAACAAGTCCATTGCAAAGCGCGAATTGCTCTCATCAGATTTGCTGAATACCTCATCAACGACAACAAAGCGAAACGTTTTGCTATCTTTGCGGTTATGCTCAAAAATCCCGTATTGATAAGCAATCGCGCTTGCCATGATGGTATAGGCTAATTTTGCTTTTTGCCCACCACTCTTGCCAGATGCGCCTTCGTAACGCTCTTGCTGAGAATCATCACTCTTGCGACGCTCGTCAGCAGCAAAGTCAAGCCAGTTACGCACATCCGTCACTTTTCGCGCCCAATACGTTTCTTCATCAAGGCGGTTAAGTAAATCGCGGATACGTAAATAAGCTACCTCATTTGCTCTATCTCCATCCCGATTAACATTCGGAAAACAGTTCGCTAATTCAACTTCAAACGCTCGAATTTGTTGATCTTTTGTACGT
>JBCBKJ010000142.1:0-12189 GCA_038522085.1 Chloroflexota bacterium | reverse complement strand
GCATCTTTCAGAATCACATCAAAGTCATGCACAGGACGTTTACGCCATGCAATCGTCTTTTTCGCTTCTTCATTATCCAATTCGACAACCGTGATGAAATTCTCAATCATGCGGCGCAAACGATCCGCACCCGAATTTACCCCGCGTAAAAAGGTCTGAATTTCATCCGGTGGGGCAGTGTGCGGGTCAAATTCTTTCAGCATTTCCGCATACGCAACCACCAACGTCAACGGTGTACGAAACTCGTGATTCAAAATCGTCAAGATTTTGTTCTTGTTGGATTCAATTTCTTCATCATGGGCATCTTTGATGATGCGGTGGCGCTTGAGCGTTGCCGAAACAGCCACTTGCAAATCCGGCGCATCAAAAGGTTTTGTCAGATAGCGGTCTGCACCCAACATCGACCCCTTATGGCGGTCAGTTTGCTCGCCTTTTGCGGTCAAGAAGATAAATGGCACGTTCAGCCATAACTTCTCGTTACGCACTTCTTCCAAAAATTTAAACCCATTCATCTTCGGCATCATAACATCCGAGACAATAACATCCGGTGGGTTATAGGGGTCAGAGCGTAAAACAGTCAACGCCTCTTGACCATTCATCGCTGTCAGAACATGGTAATCATCCAGTTCCAAAATATCGCGGATGCCATTTAATAAGTGGAGGTCATCTTCCACAACCAGTACGCGAATGGGTTTTATATTCATTACATCTTTATCCCTGAATCCAATTTAGCTTTGGTATTTGCTATGTTTACTATTATAGTCACATTATAAGCGCCACTTATCAGTACAACAATTAAGCCTATGTTGGTTAACATTTTAAAACAATTGTCTCAGCGTGTCGTGATTGTGCGATGCAAAGCTAATAAATCACTCAAGAGCGCGAACCCTGTCTCTTTTTGCCCTGCCCCTGCACCGATGACGGTCACATCACCCATTAGCTCCGTAGAGAAGGTCAGCGCGTTTGTTGCACTACTGACCTGTGCCAACGGGTCGCTCAGTGGCAAACGCATCGGCATAACACGCCCACCCGTAACTGTCGCTTCTGCAATCAGCTTATAACGTTCACCCGCCTCTTTTGCTTCTGCAATATCTGCTGCACTGATACCCGTGATACCCGTGACATCCAGTTCTTTCAAACTCGCATCCTTGCCAAAAAATGCGCCCATCATAATCAGCACTTTGGCGGCGGCGTCCAAGCCTTCCACATCCGCTGTCGGGTCGGTTTCGGCATAACCGAGTTCTTGTGCCTTTTTCAGCGCATCTTCATAAGCTAAACCCGCTTCCATCTGTGTCAGGATATAATTGGTCGTCCCATTCACAATCCCGCGCACGGCTTTTATGCCACTGCCTGCAAGGGCTTCTGTCCCTATGTTGATAGCGGGTGTACCTGCCATCAGCGTCGCTTCATAGCGGATATGCACGCCGGCGTCTTTCGCTTGTTGCATTAACTGTGAAAACCCAACGGCTACAGGACCTTTATTTGCCGTCACAATATGCTTTTTCGTCGCAATCGCCATCTGGAAATGCTTGGTGGCTGGCATCGCTGTATCAATGTTGGTCGGCGAAATCTCTACCAGCACATCCGCACCGCGCCCCTGTATCAAATCACTCGCGTCCGAAAAATCACGTTCCAAACCCTCCTCGTCAGGGTAATCTGCCAGCGACCCACGCCCTACATCGAGTAGGGTAGAGAGAGATAAGCCTTTCGCGTTATACAAAAATCCCCGCGACCCTGTTGCTACGCCGACAACCTGTGGCGAAAATCCATGCTGTGCTTCGAGTGTTTCTTTTTTATCATGCAAAATTTCTACTAGACCCTGACCAACCACGCCAAAGCCAATTAACATCAATTTCATTCTTTGCTCCTAAATGAATATCTGTCTACTCGCCAATAAGTCTGCGTGCTGCATCTATACCACGCCACAGTGCCGGAATCGCTTGTGGAACCATCCGCAAATAATAATCATTTGGTAACGCCGATAGGGCAAGTTCATCATTTGCTATCGGGATTTCCAGTAGCTTGCCCGCGCTTTCCGGTGTCTCTAGTTGATACCCACGCTTACCCGTTTGCAAATCTGCCCACCAATCTGCATCATGGATGACCAGTACGGCGCTAATTTCTGCACGCAAGGTCAGCAAATTCATACTCACGCCCGTTAGCTGAACCTGTGCTGTGCCATTCGCTTCCATACGACGCAAATCTTGTAATGCTGGCTGGCTTTCCATCCCAGCAGGGTTATCTTCTGGCATTCCAACCAATTCTTCTAGATACTCCCGATAGATATGATATTTAAATGACCAATCCGTTTTGGCTGTGTCTATTGACTGTGGCTGAAAAATGAACGCGGGAATCAAATGTAATGCACCTGTGCGTGTCGCATTTTTAGCACTGCGCTCTGCCACCAACCCTTTATAACCCTGCGTACCATCCTTGAATACGATCAACACCACGCCGCCCAACGCCGCACTGCGCCCATTCCCGCGTGTAAGTGAGGATTGTGCTTCTACTGCACGATGATACTGTGAGCGCATCGGAAAGCGTATCGCACCTGCTTGAATCACGTCCAGCAATTCACGCTCTAAAGCTATGCACGTCGCAATCATATCAAAATACTGCCCGACCTCTGCATCTATGCGCAAATTGCCCTGCGTGCGCAACAGACGCAAAATATAGGTCGTTCCATTGAATAAATTGCGTCCGCTATTCTGGAGCGTGTGCAAATAGGCATAGTTATAAAATGCAAAATCTGACGCATCATCTATTGGTGACTTTGGTGGGGTAGGTGTCAAGCGACCTAGTATACTATCGACATCATCGCGCTGTGCAGGTAATGGCTCATGCTGAATCACCGGATGCGAGACGCCATGCCGTGTGAATAACTCAGCATCATAATAATCAGCCAGAAAATCTGTAATCAGCGAATAATCATTTGCGCTTATCAACCATTAGCCTCCCTGATTTGGTATAAAGCCTGTACGCCCTTCTGGATGTTCGCTATTTTACGCCCAAAACTATCCGTTGCTACGAACCTCAGTAGGGACAACATCTATGTTGTCCGCCGTTTAACACGCGCGAAAGCACAAATCTCTTAGAAAAACACCTTAGCTTAACGGCTATGTTGTACACAGTGTCTGAAATAAGGGCAAAACACTATTGGTATAACACGTTATGAACGTCAAGAGAGTGAGGAATAAAGTGTAGAACATCATCACCTCTCCAATTTCTGCATTTAATTCTATTAGTGTGTGGCGACGATGCCACTCAACTTGACACACACAATCGAATTTTGATACCGTGTGAGTAATAAACACCAGTAAGGATGACCCATGCAAGCATTCGCAACGGCTGACGATGATATAGACGCCCTTCCCACGCAAGATGCGCAATCCATCGCCCGTTTCTTCCAAATACTATCCGACCCCACTCGCGTGCGCCTCGTCAAAGCATTGGCAGATGGCAAGTGGTGTGTGTCCGACTTAGCCCACGCTCTCGAAATGGATCAGCCAGCTATCAGCCACCAACTAAAATATCTGCGCAAAATGGGATTGGTCAATTGGGAACGCACGGGAAGGCATGTTTACTACACGCTGGATAACCATCTACTACAAAATACCTTGCTAACTGTCATGGGCGCACTCGACAACGACTGAAAGTCGCTTTACTACGATGACCGATTCACAATCCGTACAATGCCGTTTTGCTTGTTTTCATCTATCCGTGTAGATAGCATTGGTATGTGTGCTTCATCTTGCTCTAGTGGAATCTGTACACGGAAAGTAGTCCCTTTGCCAAGCGTACTCTGTACTTCAATATGACCATTATGTGTATCAACAATCCATCGCGCAATCGACAAGCCCAAACCAGCACCATCACTATCATAATGACGAGTACGTGCCGAACTCGCTTGATAGAAACGGTCAAAAATGCGTTTCAAATCATCTTCACTGATACCTATACCTGTATCTGATACCTCAATAATTGCATGGTCATGTTCAGGATAGGTCGATAGCGTCACCGTACCATCATCTGCCGTGAATTTCATCGCGTTACCCACCAGATTGTGCAATAACTCCCGCATACGGTCAGCATTACCTGTTGCCCGTACAGGTTCAATCCGCCCCAGAGCTAGTTTTAAGTCACGGTCTTTCAGTCGCACAATCGAGTCGTTGTATACTTCTAGTACAATCGTATCAATATCAATCGGATACAAGTCGATGGTCATTTCGCCGAAGTCTGCCCGTGTCAGCAGAATCAAGTCATTCACCATGCGCGACATACGCTCACCTTCACGATGAAGCGCCTCAAAACTCTCTTGGTCGTAGCCGTAACGTTCCATCAAATCCAAATGCCCAATGATAGACGTTAATGGCGTGCGCAACTCGTGCGAGACATCGCTGATGAATTGCTGTTGTACCTGAAATAGATTCTCCAGCCGTTCCATCATCTTATTCATGGCTTCGGTCAATTCGCCTAGCTCATCTTGCGCACCGTTCCATGCTAAGCGTGTCGATAAATCATCCGTGACAGCAATATTGCTTGCCGCCTCTTTAATCGACGCTATCGGTTTCAGCAAATGACGCGATAGCCACATGCCCAAACCAATCGACAGCACAATACACCCCGCCGCCGCCCCCAGCGTGATAATCAGCAGTTGATCATTCGCATCCGCCAACACGACAATCGGCGTGGCGACCTGAATCACACCAATGACATCACCCGCACGGTCATAAAAAGGGTGGGTGAGTACGCGCTCCGGTATGCCGTTTAGTGTAATTGAATTGACAACATCGGTTTCTGTAGCGAGGAAATTAGGGTCAAGCGGGTCAGTTACCGAAGTGATACTATCCGATGACCGTTCTAAAATGGGTGTTTCCAGAAGCTCACCATCTTGGTGTGTACGCCAAATCTGCACCGAAAAACCAGGCGATTTGAAAACATCTTCCGAACGAAAGAAAAGCTCGACAGCATCAGGTGAGTCAAATTCTGCAACAGGCAACGGGTCGATGCTGTTTAAAACATCGTCCGTTGCCTCTATCAGAATGTTATCTACAGTTTGTAGCAGTGTAACGCGGCTGACTGTGATAACGGTAATACTCAGGATGCTGACCAGTAAAACCAGCAACCCGCTGTACCACAGCGCGAGCCTCGTGCGTAAGGTCATAAGCGCAATCTATTCTTCCCGTAACACATAACCCACGCCACGCACGGTATGGATGAGGCGACTTTCTTCCTCAGCTTCTGTTTTCTGGCGCAGATACCGCACATACACTTCGATGATGTTACTCTCGCCACCGAAATCATAGCCCCATACACGGTCAAAAATGACATCGCGTGTCAGTACTTGACGTGGATTGCGCATAAACAGCTCTAATAGCTCATACTCTTTCGCCGTCAAGTCAATCGCACGTTCACCACGATGAGCGCGGTGTGTGCCTGTATCGAGTGTCAAATCAGAGAAACGCAATACTTCAGGACGTGAGGTCGGATGTACACGACGGAACTGCGCCCGTACACGCGCCATCAACTCGTCAATCGAGAAAGGTTTCACGAGGTAATCATCTGCCCCCGCATCCAAACCCATCACACGGTCTTTGACATCATCTTTAGCAGTCAACATCACAATTGGAATATCGCTTGCTGCCCGTAGTCGCTTGCAAACTTCCAAGCCATCTAAACCAGGCAACATCCAATCTAAAATAACTAAGTCAGGCGGGTTATCGCGTGCAACTTGCAAGCCAGCCTGTCCGTCACGCGCCACATTTACACGGTATCCTTCGTAGATCAGCCCCCGTTCTACGAATTGTGCAATGCGTGCTTCGTCCTCAATAATCAAAATTCTTTCACCAGACATTGAATCCCCCTCGGATTTAGTCTAATCTTTGTTAAGAACATTTTACATGCTGTGCATGAGTACAAGCTAAGTAAGGGGTCGTAATATCTTGAGTATTAACGACCAATATCTGACCAATTATCGTTAGCCATATCCTACAATTGGGATAGCATTTGCATCGTGCTATAGCCCAGTTAGTATCTCAGCCGACACTTATGTATGCATGTGATAGCTTAACCGACACTGAGCAAATCGTCCCGTGTGAGTGTCACAATCTCATGCTTATCGAGATAGTTTTGTAACGTCGTTGGCAAGGGCGCATCATAGAGCGTCGCAAATACAAAGGTCGCCCCAATATCTTTAGCAATATCTTTGCCGATGGCTAGTTGTGCCTCTACATCACGGATACCAGCCAGTGAATCGTCAAAGTTGTCTTTGCACTCTGCCATGTACAAACCATCTTCACGCTGTACCAACAAGTCAATATCGGTTGACATTGCTTCTTGCTGAATATCTATGTTCGATTGCCACACCGTCACCGGATAATCGTGCAACCAGTGATTCAGTGTCAGTAAGACAGTCAACGCCCCACTTTTGAGCGCCTCAATCAGCAATCTGTTTGGACGAAAGGCAAAATCCAGCGCCAACGGTAACTGAAACGGAATCCGACATCCTTCACACGTCACACGCTCGCCAACCACATCCAGCGGATACCATGTATCTAAATCACAGGTCGGGCATTGCAAACGAT
Organism: Chloroflexota bacterium; assembly: GCA_038522085.1. Taxonomy (GTDB): domain Bacteria; phylum Chloroflexota; class Anaerolineae; order Aggregatilineales; family Phototrophicaceae; genus JAUZRW01. The sequence continues at coordinate 5,605 of JBCBKJ010000142.1, read as the reverse complement.
ACCCGCGTATCAGTGTGCCACTGCCAGCTAACGTTTTCATCTGCCCCAAAAAACGCTCATGACCTGCGCCCGGAACAGCAATCTGCGCCAATTGCGATAGCGTGTATGATGTGCCTTTGCGAATCTGCGCGTTACTGAACAGGCGCAAAATATCAGGATGCTTGAGGATGTCCAACGCGAATTGTCCCCCTAGAAGAGGCAACAAGCCTTTCATGTAACGACTTTTCGCGCTCAATTCACCACGATAACCTGCATCCTGCAATAATTCCAACAACATAAACTAATCCTCTTGACGCAATTTATTCAATTCCCATTCGTATAACGCCCGTGCTTTGATTGCCTCGCCAAAAATCGCAATGCCAGCGTTAAACACAATCAAGCCCAGCGTGCCTTTCCAAAACCAGCCGTTGCCCTTCGACTTACTCGCAATCGCATCACCTGTCAAGCTCAAGCCCAGCCCTAAAACTGCCAGACCAACTGGCGCCATCAAATTCCATTTTTCGTACTGCTCGTTTAACATCTACCCAACCTTTCCTCTGTAATACATTCAAGAACTGTTTGTCATATTTGCGGTCATTAGAATTACCAAGAAGCGCCCCTCTCTGCCAGCGAAGCGCAGGGGAGAGGGGTTGGGGGAGAGGTTAACACTCTCGTTTATGCAAAGCTAACCCCGTTGTATACAATCCTCAGTCTTTTACGCTCAGTGTGACACACCCCACGCATTTCCACAATGTCGATAGACATATTTCTCAGCAGAATATCAGCATCTATGCGCTTGCCATGCCCACCATCACTATGCAAAAATACAACATCTATCGACAATATTATTTAGGAGATACCTATGCCAGCAAAAGGTGAAAAAGCCCCTGATTTTGAACTGCTCAATCAAGATGGTAAAACCGTCAAGCTCAGTGAGCTGCGTGGTAAACGGGTCGTTTTGTTTGCTTACCCCAAAGCTGCCACTCCCGGTTGCACCCGCCAAGCCTGCGGTTTCCGCGATAGTTTCCCACAAATCGAAGCTGAAAATGCCACCGTACTCGGTATCAGCCCCGATAGCCCAGAAAAACTCGCCACATGGAAAGCAGAAGAAAATTTGCCTTACGACCTTCTCAGTGACCCCAATCACGAAGTCCTTGAAGCATGGGGCGCATGGGGCGAAAAATCTATGTACGGTAATAAATTCATGGGCGTGGTGCGCTCACACTGGATTATTGATGCAGAAGGTATCGTAGAAGACGAGCAAATCAAAATCAGTCCGAAGAAGAGCATCGAAAAAGCCCTCAAGGCATTGGCTACGTCATAACAGCATTTGTAAATTTCGTAGGGACGCACTTCTGTGCGTCCGCTGTTTTTGGGAGCGGTGAAAACAAAAATCTCCTCACCCAGTCATAGGCGAGGAGATTCAAAGAACAGTCGCAAAAACTAAAAAGGACTATCCAGCTTTTGCCTGTACGGTTTCGTCGTCTTTCTCAAGTAACTCGTCAATGCTCGCATCGGGGTCAGTGTACTGACGATAGTAGAGCGTCGCGTACATGCCACCTGCTTCTAGCAATTCATCATGCGAACCATCTTCGATGATTTCACCCGCTTGCATCACCAGAATACGGTCAGCATCGCGCACAGTACTCAAACGGTGTGCAATCGTTAAACTCGTGCGATTTGTCAGAATCTTCTCCAAGCCTTCCTGAATATAGGCTTCGGTTTCGGTGTCTATACTGCTCGTCGCTTCATCCAAAATCAGGATGCTCTCTGGACTATGGATGAGGGCGCGTGCCAATGCCAGTAGTTGTCGCTGACCCTGCGACAAGTTCGCGCCACCAGGCAATAGTTCAAAATCATAGGTGTTCGGCATATTGTCGATGAACGGTTTTGCCCGTGCAATATCGGATGCCTCTTCCATCTGTTGCAGCGTGATGTCATCTTTGAACAGACGCAAATTATCACCAATTGTCCCGTTGAAGCAGTAAGGGTCTTGCGGAACAAGGCTCACAAAACGGCGCAAATCTGCAATGCTCAAATCACGAATATCAACGCCACTCACTTCGATACTGCCTTCGGATACATCGTAGTAACGCGCCAGTAATTTCACTAAGGTCGTTTTACCTGCACCCGTCGCACCCACAACCGCGATGCGCTGTCCTGGTTCAATCTCTAAGTTGATGTTTTTCAACACCGGATGCCCCTCTTTGTAGGCGAAGCTCACATCCTTAAAGTGAATCGACTGCTGAAACGCCGCTACCGCAACAGGTATCGCAGGTTCAGCAACATCCGGCTGGACTTCCAGCATACGGGCAATACGCTCACCTGCACTGAATGCTGTTTGAATCTGCGCGAATTGCTCAGAAAGTTGCAAAATCGGCTCAAAACTCAAGCGCACATACTCAATGAATGCGACTAGCACACCAATCGTCACACCTTCCCAGCCAGCTAACACACCCTGTCCGCCACCCCACAATACGAGTGCCAGACCAACAGTGGTCATAATCTGTAGCCAAGATGCGAACATCGTATAGGCATCACGCAAATCCATATGCGAATCGAAGTAATCTTGGTTGATAACGGCAAAGTCATCGCGGGTTTTCTTCTGACGATTGAACAACTGAACAATTATCATGCCGTTGAATTGCTCGTTCAGATACGCTTGATACGCCGCCATGATTTTGTGATAACGGCTTGAAATGGCACGTAATGCCGTGCGGAAATAGGCACTGATACCAATCATAATCGGAATGACTGCCAGACTAATGAGCGCCAAACGCCAGTTGAGCGCCAGCATCACGCCGATGATACCCACCAGCATGATGAGATTCCGCACTATCATAACGATACTGGTACTCAACAATTCCGTGAGCGCTTCAATATCGTTGCTCATCCGCGCCACAATCCGCCCGACAGGGGTGTTGTTGAAATACTTGATGTCCTGCTTGACGATATGCTCAAATAGCTCTTGGCGCAGATTCAACAAGGCTTTCTGTCCAATGGATTGTAACCAGTAGGTGTACGCAAATTGCATCACGAACACACCGGCAATCGTCACCAGATAACCCACACCAATCGGGAAAATACCAGCTAGATTATTATTCGCAATCGGACCATCAATCGCTTCTTTCACGAGGTAGGGCAGAAGCAATTGCAAACCAGCTACCGCAAATAACAACAACAGCACGCCTGCCATCTCCCAGATGTACGGACGCAAGAAGCGCCACAGCATCTTCACCAGATAGCTATCACTGATGCTCTCAATTTTGACTTTCTCATCTTCAGTCGTGTAGTGACTGGTCGTCGTGTGTATCTTTGGTGCGTCGTTGTCGTTCTCGTTGGATTGTTGATTTGCTTGTTTTGCTGTAGCGTCGCTCATGATAGCATTTCACCTTCCTGTTGCGCTTCCCGCTCAACCATGCTGGCGTACAAACCACCTGCTTCGATGAGTTCGTTGTGTGTGCCTTTTTCGATAATTGTCCCCTTGTCCATCACCACAATGAAATCAGCGTCTTTCACTGTTGCCATCCGTTGCGCGATGATGATACTCGTGCGCGTGTCTAAAACCGTTCGCAGGCTCATTAGAATTTCAGCAGCCGTCTTCGTATCTACAGCACTCAAGGCATCATCCAATACCATAATCGCCGGATTACGCACAATCGCCCGCGCAATCGCTACACGCTGTTTTTGCCCGCCGGATAACATAACGCCTTTTTCACCGACCAATGTATCGAGTCCGTCTGGCATCTGTGCGAGGTCATTACTCACACGGCTGATGTGTATCGCACGGTCTAATGCTTCGTCGCTGATGTCATCTTGTCCCATACGCACATTTTCGTGTAATGGCTGGCTGAACAAAAATGTTTGCTGTGGCACGTAAGCAATCGCTTTGCGGAGGTCGTTCAATTTGATTTTGCGCACATCCATATCATCAATATGTACACTGCCTGTCTCTACATCGCTTACACGCGAGAGTAGATTTACCAACACCGTCTTACCGCTACCTGTCGGACCCACTAGCCCGACGACACTCCCTGTCGGAATATCGAGGTTGATGTCGTGCAATAGGGTTTTACCATCTTCAACCAGTGACACATTGCGGAAACTGATATTGCCCTCAGATTGCGGCAAATCGACAGCATCGCTCGCATCTTTGATGTCCGGTTCTTGCAAAAGCGGGGTGATACGTTCCATCGCGCCTTTTGTCTGTACATAACGTTGATAGGTCATACCAATCATCAGCAAGGTACGGCGAATCAAGTTCAAGTACAAAATGAATTGCGTAAAATTACCAAGGGTGATGCTCCCGTTGACGACCATGCGACCACCAATCAGCAAGACAATACCCGTTGTGAGGTAGATAATCATCTGTGGCAACATACCCACAGGCTCATTACGACGTTTGAAGAACAGCCAGCGTCGTTTGTATTCCGCGTTCTCTTTCAAGAAAGCCGCACTGACATCTTTTTCGCGCCCAAATGTCTTAATCGTCTGAATCCCACTGACGCTATCTTGTACCAGAGAGGACATATTACCGGCTTGGTCTTGTACGTCTTTGCTGATGTCTACTAGAAACAAGCCCGCCCGCAATTGAATCGCGGTGCTAATCGTCAAAATCGTGACGACAATCAGCGTCAATTGCCAATTCACCAGCGAGAGCAACACAATCGACGCAATGAACGCCGTGATTGCCTGCCCACCGCGATTGAAGCCCAGTGCCAACAAACGCCACACCCAGTTCAAATCGGTGAACATCCGGCTGATGAGTTCGCCTGTCGCGTAATTTTTGTAAAAATCATTATCCAGCGTGACCATATTCTCGAACACGGTTTTGCGAATGTCATAATGTACGCTGTATGCCACTTGTCCGCTATAATGCCGTTGTGCATAAAACATGATCACCGTGAAGATTGCCAACACGAATAGCAGACCAATCCCCTGCAAAATCTGGGTCATATTGACACCATCTTCTACCAGCGTATCCACAATCACGCCGACGAGATATGGCTCTAGCGCCATCGTGATGCCACCCAAACCACCTGTCACAATGGCGAGAATCGCTTCCCGACGATGTCGCATAACAAAAGTCCACAACCAGCGAATGTTCGCCTGTTGTGGTCGCTTTTCGATATTTTCTGTGCTTGACCCAATTGGAACGTTAGAAACTGTAGATGCCACAACCACCTCTTAACACTGTTTACAACCAATACACCAACTATCACACGAATACTTACAGCATGAATGCCATTCCTCAGTCACTGTATCCCCTTTCTATCGACTCCCCCTCTCCCATCAAGGGCGAGGGGGTTGGGGGGTGAGGGTGAAAAATGTGTAATAATGTCAGATTAGACTACCCCATTATGCAAGTTTTCGGGTAAACCGTCTATATCCACCGACGTATGTTAAGCATATATTAGTTTTTGTGCATGAGCCTTAAGAGGGAATCAGCGTTGCATAAACGTCAGGTTGCATAAAAAACGACCCTGTGTCGTTACAAGGTCGTTGAAATATCTGTCATCAGTTGTGAATTGACTTACAAGTAACTCTCGCCACCATCCACATTAATCGCCTGACCTGTGATGAACGATGCCGCATCGCTTAACAAAAACAACACGACGTTGGCGAC
>JBCBKJ010000141.1:0-12313 GCA_038522085.1 Chloroflexota bacterium | reverse complement strand
GTGGTAAATCAAAAAACAAATCAAAATCTACGCCAAATAAACAGAACACCTATGAGGTTGAAGCGATTCCGGGTGGGATGGTGGAAGCATACCGCATCGCGGAAGAAAAGAAACTATCGAAATACGAAGTCCTTAGAAGCAGCGGCTTCGTTCATGATCCGCTGTCTTTGCTGGATTTGATGAAACCTGATGCCTAATGAACAATATCCCAGATAGCAGATTCGGATATTTTCCACCTTCTTATGAGTTTGAGTTGTTCTACAACACTGAGGCACGATATGTACATCGTGCCAATTTTTGGTCCATGCATAAGGCATCTCGCAATATGTTTGGTGTCCCACAATTGCTGCGTGTATTATCGTTACCTAAATTGTTAAAAGTGTTTGAATCGAAACTACCGTCAGGGCATCGGCTGAATTCAGAAAAGGTCATCAATCAGCACACCATGTATTCCTACTTCAAGTATTTTCTGACTGATTCACATCGCGAAGAATTGTTGGATAGGATGCTAACAGGTACAAAAATCAGGTATCAAATTTTTGACCGAATAATAAACAGTGTTGCTTATCTGCGTTTGTGTAGGGAATGTGTCGCTGATCAAAGAAGAGAGTATGGGGAAGCGTATTGGGATGTGAGACATCAGATACCGTATGTGAAAATGTGCTTTAAGCACAAGATTCCTTTGACGCAATCGCTGGTTGAAACACGTACTGTATGTAGACTGAAAGAGCATATGATTACCGCTGAGAGAGCCATCAACGACGAGTTGGTAGGTGAGACCTTTGATTTACACAGTGAAGAGGATAAATCATTTCACATCTGGCTAGCACAGACATCTAGCTCGCTTTTTAATGTTGAACTTCCACCATGTAATTTGAAGCAACTCAAAGAATTGTATCTGCTTGTGTTTAAGTCACGAGGATTTGATACGATTGGTAATCTATCATTGCGTGAGAAGTTCTATCAAAAATTTACTCTGCACTATAAGGGTGTGCCGTTGGATGAACTTGATGCGGTATTAGATGTAGAAGAAGGCATCAATTGGCTGGGTCGGTTCATTTATGATCTTGATAACGAAGAATATACGTCGCCAATATATCACCTGCTGATACTCAATTTTTTGGGTATCGATATAGAGGAATTCTTCAAAACAGCTGTGGAACTGGATAAATCGCCATTTTTCGAGGGACCATGGCACTGCTTCAATCCTCAATGCCCTAGATTCCTAAAACGAAGTATCCATAATATTTGGGTAAAGAAGGGTAAGTATCATGTTTTCGGGAATTTTCAGTGCTCATGCGGTTTTGCTTACACACGGCGCGGTCCGTACTGTAAACTGGGCAATGACCTCTTGCTTGGATCTGAGACAAGTGAGAATGTGTATGTTTCTGATTTGCCATTCTTTCTGAGATCAATTCCACGGCGTTTGACTCACTATTCTGAGTTGGATGAACCTCAACACGAATCTGCTGTTATCCACTACAAACTGGGTAAGAGAACAAAGGGACTTGCTCTGAGAGGAAGTATTCCAAGTCTTATATGAGAAGTTTAAATTTATCAGCTTTGATAAAATTCCGACATACTAAAGTAGTATCAAATTGTAAAATCGACATCTGCCCATGTGCGACATTGTTCGGCATGAGGCAGATTGCGTCAACAACGACAGGTCATCGCTAGATAGTTTCTGTCAAAGATTGAACACGGTAAACTTGCCATTACCATCTGTTGCGATTGACATAGCATCACTAGGCAAGATGCACTTGGTGGTGTGACTGCTGATACGGCCACTATCACTTAGCAAGTCTGCCAAGTCCATGGGATGAGGTTGCTGAATAATATAGATTTGGAAAGTCTCCCTTAGTTTACACCGCTCATGTGACCGACTCCTTCTGACTCCAAACAGGAAGTGGACAAAGCAACTAGTCCTTCCAGGACATATCCCTAGCATAGTGTAGCTTTAGATTACGTACTACCGCACAATTAACGATTGTCTGATAAGTTTCCTTATTCAGAAAACATATCAAGATATTCAGCTGGCATCAGTTGATCTGGCAACTCGACCTCAGCATCCAATGGTTCATCAAATCCAATGATTATCAAAGCTCTTAAAACTGTCTGATACTGTTCAGCAACTTTATCCTCTTTTGTTTCACGCCATAAACCAGACAGATAGGCTAAGACGTCAATGAGCTTGTCGTACACTAGAATGTCCGAAAATATAGACGTTTTATCGTCTTTTCTGACTCTTTCAATCAAGTCTTGCATTGCCATAACTCCATATAATTTATTGAACAAATACACTTATCCTCATTATACCTCTGATGACCTTACTGAGTTATCGTATCAAATAGGAGGGGACTATTAGGGGAAGAATTATCACTAGATACTGAATTATTTTCGAATTTGTTTTTGTTATTTTATGCGATAACGATTACGCTGTTTTGTGATCCTACTGAATCCTCACTTTGTACCCGAATATTACCTCTGAGGTAATTGAGCTTATTCTCATCTTTTCATAGACTTATCTCATATGCATTAATTCCGTTGGGAACAACCCTACACCCAATAACTATCATTGGTTGTTTCTGTATGGGCTATATCCTAATGAAATTGTGGCAATCAGTTCAATCGTTAGACACTGTCAAGAGGATAAAATACTATGAATTTAATAGCAAAGATCACAAGTGATGTGGACAAGCTAGTCAAAGGTGCTGTCCAGAACAAAATCCATTCAAGATATGAGGCACTACCAGCCATTCCAATATCGAGTATGGAAGGTGTCATTAACACCGTCAAAGGGCTAGGGACACGCAGCAAAGAAGTTGAGGCGGCCAAAAGTAGCCTGGATCGTCCTTATACGATCAATGGCACAACAGCAACAGGGCACCAGTTTCTGTATGGCTACAGCATGAAGGAAAAATATGCCAATGCTGCCAATGCATTAGAAAAAGCCCTGCGAAGTGACAAAGACCTGATTAAGCGCGTTCGTCAGGTGATGAATAATGACCAACCCCAACCGAGTGATGCAAGCCATGACATTAACAAGTTGTCGCTGGATGATCCGCAGCAGTGGTCAATAGGCTGGTCTGCCATGCGTAATACATATAACACGGGGATGTCGCATCTCGATCACTGGGCGAGCAGCTTAACTGATTACGAAGCCGCTACGGAGCAGTTCTGGGAAACGATTTCAACTTACGGTTTAGCCTTCAACCTTCTTTTTCTGCAAAGGGTGATGCCCACACACATCGCTGAGTTGAAATCAAAGTTCGGGTCCGCATGGACTTCCGAAATGGATAACCTGGCGGAAGAAGGGCTGTTGTACTTTATCGATCTCAGCATCTTTACCACGGTTGAACCTCAGGAGGCGAATGGGGCAACGCGCTTTACACCCGCGACCGTGACGCTCTTACAACAGGATCCAACCACCAAAGCGCTAAGCCCAATCGTGATTCGGGTATCTGGGTATGAAGACAGCGGCCTACAGGTATATACACACCCGTCATCAGGTAATACCACTGCGTCGGCATGGCTCTATGCGTTGCAAGCTGCTAAGGCCTCTACAACTGTTTACGGCATTTGGCTTGGTCACGTTTATCACTGGCATATTGTGACAGCTGCAATGCTCATGACGTTAGGCGAAACGGTGTCCGATGGTCATCCACTGCGCCAACTGCTTGATCCACATTCAAACCATCTGACCGAGTTCAATACCATCCTGCTCGTCCTGTGGAAAATCGTAAGTCCCCCCACATCCATTGCTTCCACACCGCAGTTTTTAGCGCTTGCCAACACCTTTGCTGCCAACCAGCCGTACTTCAGTGCGGACCCGCTAGTCGTTTTGGAGCGGAACAATATCCATGAGGCAGATTTCACAGTGAAGGAGGCGTGGGATCGATACCCCATCGTCAAAGATTATCTCGCGGTTTGGCAGATAGCTTCTAACTATGTCAGTGCTTTTGTAGATGAGACTTACAGTGATGATGCAGCGATTGCCAACGATCAACCCCTGCAAGATTGGATAGCAGCTTCTGGCGACCCACAAAGTGGGAATGTTAAGGGCTTACCCGCGATGGCAAATAAACAGGCGTTGAAGGAGGTGCTTACCAGCTTAATATACCGCATTACCATACATGGTGCTGCCCGCGTGAACAAGACGCTTCAGCCAGTCTACACCTTTGTTGCAAATTATCCGTCAACGCTACAGAGAGATGATATTCCCCATCCAACCGATGATTTTGACACCCATGCATTACTGAAATATCTCCCCAATACTGGAACGATCGGTGAGATGTTAGAGTTCTACTTCGTTTTCTCGTTTACCACACCGGTAGAAACACATATCCCACGTGATGGTGTTGAAAGTGATCTCTTCTTTGCGGACGGTTCGCCTCAGAACGAAGCCCTCATCAACTTCCGACATGACATGATCCGCTTTATGCAGGGCTATGACGATGAAAGCGTCTATGACGAGAGTGACCCGCTCCTTCACCGGTGGCCGAGAAATGTTGAACTGTAAGAGGGCATTTGAAAACGCCGTTTGGTTAAAATGGTTGTGACCAAACAAGCCAAACGAAGTTCCAAAAGTGCCCCACAAAAAGCGACGGTACGCGAGTGATTGAACCCAAATGCAGTGGCTCATCCTCAAACCGTTGATTGAGAAACCAAAAGGTAGCCGAGGGCGGGGCGTCCCAATGCTCAAACGACCTCGCTACTAATTTCCCAATGAACGATAAGGAGTGAAAATGACAATCATTGAGCGTACTATTGAAGTAAACGATCTGGGATACAAAGAGGTCTCTATGGCATACCGTATTGCCCGAGCGGCTATGCTTGATGCCCAGCACACCCCAATAAAGGAAGGGCGTATTGTTTGTCCTGCACTAGAGGCATCCCGTAGCAAAAGCTTTTATAAAGAGATGATATTGCCTGATACGGACGCGCATAATCTTGAAAAATGGGCGGCAGCATTCGATCTGTCCCCGGGTTTGACGGTTTTGACCAAAGTACTTGGTTACATTTCAGGCCCATTTCCTCAGATTTTGCCTAATTTTGTGAGCGGTCGTTTTAACGACCAGCAAGTTAATGATGGCTTTCTTCACCAGCTAAAAAATGGGATACATACAGGTATGCTGACGGATGGTCGTTTTAGCCAAGACAAATTGAACAGCTTTGTCTGGTCGTTTCACTCGCATTTAGAGGGCATACCCATGACCAATGCATGGCTCTATTCTGAACAGGCAGACACGTTGTATTTTGATGAGTCGTCTCTTCCTTTGGCGTTACAACACAATAAACAGCATGCTAAATCAAGCCGAGTCGGACTTGGCGCAGCGCTGAGCAATGGCGAGATGAGGGGGCTGCTTTTAGGTGTGCTTGGTCAGCCTGTATCGTTGGATGATAGTGACCCAACAAAAAAGACGAATGCGATCTTAGTGCGCGATATTCACGATCTTTACAAATATGGCCTGATGCCCGCTCATGTAGAGGAAAAAATGCTAACGGCTGGACTGCTTCATCTCCCTGAGGTTCCTATTACAACCCAGTAAAGGCAAGAACTGATGCAGAGAAAACAAGTTAGCAACCCAGATTGATGCCATCAGGCATCAAGTTAAGGGAAAGCATGTGCCAAAAGCTGACGGGCTATTCTCCTGCATCGTTCCACAGAAATATCGGGTGAGTAACGCGTTGCATTACCCATCGGAGAGACGGCCCAAAAATCAGATTAACCCTAGTGGTGATGGTCAGCATCGTCGTTTACTAGGTGTCTCGTCATGTTGTGCCAGTTTTGCTCAGCTTCTGGGTCGACTGGCACGATGACGAAAACCCGCAAGTTGTGAGGGTTGTTATCTAGCGGCGTACCGGGTGTTAACATCACACCGTAGAAACGTACTATTTGGTCGTCCAATTGAAGATGCACATTCATATATAGCGGGGGTATTGTTACCTGGTCAGGATGAGATACAGGTTCGTCGGGTGGTTGAAACGCGGTGACCTCCGATAGCAACCTGTTGAGCTGTGGATTGTTGGTGCTGTAGGTATTTTCGCGCAAGCGCTCAATGGCAAATTCCTTTATCTCAGGCCAATTGGCAATGTATTGCTGGATACCATCTGGTGCTGCTGACAACTCAAATAGATTGCTAAATTTTGTTAATGCCCCACAGGTTAACGTGTCTAGCAATCGATAGCCGCGATTTACAGCCAGAATATCAAATTCATAGTTGACAACTATAGCAGGGTGGTGACTAAACGCTTCAATAATGCGTGTAGCGAGTTGCTGTACTGGCTCTATCGGTGGGGGCGCCGTCGCACGTTCGGTTGCGTATCCAGCCGCTATGAGCAATGAGTTGAGTTGCTCTATGGTCAGCCCCATCGCCTCAGCCAACTGTATCACCATTTCGCGCGTAGGGTGTGTCTTGCCAGTTTCGATGAAGCTGATATGGCGTGCCGACACATTTGCAGCTAGCGCCAACTCCAATTGACTAAAGCCAGAATTCTGTCGCCATTTTCGTAGTGAATTGCCGATAGTTGAGCTGGGTTCTGCCATAGATATTTGCCCCTTTATCCTCAATAGCTTTAAACGTCTCTTATATTGTATCCTATCATATGTGTTGCCCGAAACTGACACGCTTTCAGTGGTGAAAACGTTGTTACATGGCGTGACCAAGCTCAATTTTCATGTGACTGTACCTATTTGAATAAGGGCTTCTGTTGCGGCGAGGGACAGATAAACGAAAAGAAGATCGGCGTTCGTCGGTCAGGTAAACTACTGCAAAATGCTTTAATTCTACTACTGCGTCAGAAACCGTTAGCCAAAATTCAAGTCGGTGAGATTGTTGATCTGTCTGATGTGCCACGCCCGCTATTCTATTAACATTTTGAGACCAAATAACAACCTTTAACGAGTTATGCTCATGAAATTATTGAATAAACTTTTGAGACATGAAATCTAGTGAAACGGTAGATTTATACCAACTTTTACTGGTTTTCTTTGAACAATGGTTGCTACACAAAGAGGTTATCAATTGAGTTTTTCAAATCGACAATCGAGAATTTTTGTACGCACATATTCTCACTCATTGGGCAAAAATGTTCCAAGAGAATGAAAACGTTTTTCCATGAGCGAACTGTTTACCTCAAGATGAGAAGTTTGCGCTAACCTATCTGGCTGGTATGAGCGGATGACGATCACCTGCATATTGGCGTTGATGCCAGTAGGGATAAGGCTGAGGCTGATCGCTCACCTCATTGAGACATGCGATTTGCTCAGCCGAAAGTTCAATCTCAGCTGCCCTCAGATTGTCTTCGAGCTGCGCCTCATTTCGTGCGCCAATGATGACAGAAGTGACACCGGGGCGTGTCATAGTCCATGCCAGCACAATCTGGGCAACATTAGCATTATGTTCTGCAGCGATAGTGTCAAGCACATCAACAATGGCGTAGAGTCGTTCCCTATCAATTGTGCCTGGCGGTCCGAGTTCATTGGTGCGACTCCCGTCAATATCGGGGCGCTCTCGCCGAAATTTGCCGCTGAGCAGCCCACCACTAAGCGGGGACCATACCAATACACCGACCCCCTGGTCGAGACCCAGCGGTATCAGTTCGTGTTCGGCTTCACGTGCGAGGAGTGAGTAGTAGATTTGCTGGGCTACATAGCGGGTAGTGTGTCGATAATCTGCTACTGCTAGTGACTTCATGAGGAACCATCCAGAGTGGTTTGAACACCCGATGTATCGAACCTTGCCAGAAGTAACCAGTGAATCGAGTGCAGCGATAGTCTCTTCAACAGGTGTCAGGAGATCCTGACCGTGAACCTGGTACAGATCAATATGATCCGTGCCAAGTCGACGCAGACTCGCTTCACATGCCTTAATCAGATGGTGGCGAGAATTACCAAGATTGTTGGGACCATCCCCCATCCGAGCGAATGCTTTGGTTGCGATGAGTGCGCGGTCACGGTATGGTTTAATTGCCTCACCGAGGACACGTTCAGATTCGCCAGCAGAGTAGGCATCAGCGGTATCAAAGAGATTGATACCGGCATCAATTGCTCGCCCGACAAATCGATCAGCCTCCTTTCCAGTGATATTGCCCATCTTTGCAAAAGCGGGTTCGGTACCGCCAAAGGTCATTGTGCCGAGCGATAGGGTGGATACTCGAAGACCTGAGTTACCCAGAAATCTGGTTTTCATATTACATACTCCTGACTTAGATTTTCTCTATAATACTTGTGTCTGTTCATCAAAATGCCGTACGATCTGATGATAAAATGGCATAGTCACATGTCGCCTGACAGTAGTGTTGTAGTAGTTCAATCAGGTCTACTACAGCTTGCCTAATATCTGCTTCTCCACCCTCATGGTGTGCCTCGATTGTTATGATAGCGTGAGTGGTTTCCTCATTGGATGCACTCGTTGCACTCTGTCGCCAGCACCAGCGTCGTGCAATAGCCATCTTTTTTGTGTCTACAAAGATCACTTCGCCTGCCTCTGGGTGTTCAATTTGACCGCCTCCGAGCGTTGCAAAGGTTTCATCTCCAGTAGCGTATTGCACAGTGATGGGTGGTTTAATTTGTTTGGTGTCAAATACAGCCACTGGCAGGGCATAGCGAATACTGATCAGGTTCCCGATATCTACTAACGTATTGATACTGGGGAGATCACCTTTTTTAGTGAGACGACGCAACAAAGATTCAGCAGCATTTCGGTATTGGGTCGGTGATACACCAAAAGCACTGAAAGCCTTACGCCACGCAGCAAGGGATGACAACTCACTGAGCGGTTGATCGCCAATCCGTGCCTTAACTACCTTCTGCTCATCCACATAGGCAGTCCTCAGTGCCTGAGACATAGAAGGGAAACTCAGGTTATCCGCCACAATCACCCCACCAACGAGGTTCGGGTAGTTCTGTATTATTTTTTCGCTATATTGAAATAAGGTCATTTGGTCAATCTCCAGTAGCAATACTTTGATCAGGAAGTTGGGGTGTGAGTGACATCAGTCCGATAGCACTCAGCACAAGTACCAGTCCAATTAGGTGTGCATGTGTGATAGGCTCGCTCAGAATTACTGCGGATAGAATCACTGCACTGATAGGCATCACACCGGATAGTATTCCTGCGGCACTGGTTGAAGTATGCTCCAGTCCGCGAAACCAGAGAACATACGCTAACGCCGAGACAAACAATCCGTAATAGAGTAATACTAGAACCTGATTGAGGGTTATGGTGGATAGATCAAACTGAACGAGTTGAAACAACCCGATTGGTAGACATAGTAACAGTCCGAAACCGGTCACCCATGTTGCACCCACTAGTGGGGAAGTGTCCTGACTGGTCTTGCGAAAAATAGTGAACAGTGCCTCGCACGTAAATGCGCCCAGCACCAGAAGGTTGCCAATGAGGCTTGTGCTATTCAATGGTAGTATCTCACCTGTACCAATGCCATTGATGACCAATACCCCTGCAGCGGTTAATCCAATGCCGATCCATTCATGAGTTCTGACACGCTCATGTAAGAGTAACCACCCAAGCACCGCGATGAGTGCAGGAGTTGTGCTACCCAACAAGCCACTTTGTGCAGCGGTTGTCAACCGTAGACCTGCCAGCAGCAGAAGATTGAATAAAAAAACACCTGTCAGTGCCTGCAAGAACACATGCATCAGAAGTCGCTTTGATGGAATATGAATTGTGTGGCGGTGGTGTGTGAACGCAAGAAGCGGAGGCAACGCAATTGCAAAACGAATCATCAATGCCATGAAAATAGGAAAGTCAGTCACAACGATTTTGCCAACAACGACTGAGCTACCAACAAGAGTCATTGCGGCTGCCAGATCAAGATATGCACGATTGGGTCGGGTCATACGGTTCTCCTTACAAACGGATATAGTTTGCAGAATAACCGCTGGAACAATCTTAGGCTTGTAAAATATTACCCTATTGCTGTCGCGTACTGACCCGGGGGTACCCCCATGAACCGTTTGAAGGAACGGGTGAGGTGACTCTGGTCGTAAAATCCTGTGCGCTGGGCAACATCGACGACAGGTGTGCCTTGACGAAGCAGTGACTTAGCCCGGTTTAGTCGCACCTGTACTAGATAAGCATAGGGTGACATACCGGTGTGCTGTCGGAATGCCCGGATGAAATAACTCTTGCTGAGATGAGCTGCAGTTGCCAGATCATGTAGCTGAAGGTCTTCCTGATAACGCTCATGCATCGTCGCAATTGCCAGTCTAACCGGAGTACGCTCATCATGAAAGGAGCGCAAGTTCGGGCGCACCTCACTAAAGTTGCTCAGTATCAGTGCTAAAACCTCGCGTGCCTCCACCTCTTGAGCTAGTGTGGGTTTACCCGTGATTCCCTGCTGATGGAGCGATCGCACAGCATGGACTGCATGTTTATGCTTGATGGCAGTGTAACTCAGGAATGGTTGTGATGATGAACGAAAACCCAACTCAACCGCAACCTCCTGCACTAGAGATGGATGCAGATACAACATGCGATATCGCCAGGGTTCGGCACTACCAGGATAGCCATTGTGAACCTCTCCCGGTTGACAGGTAACGACATGTCCTGCGGGAATGGAGAATGTCTCCCTTCGATATTGGAACGCATGAACACCCTGCTCAACCACACCGATCGCATAATCTTCGTGGAAATGAGGGGCATAGCTAAAGTCTATATAATGTGCTGTGAAAAATTCTATTTCTGGAAAATTGGGATTCATCCAGACTGTCGTTTTGTTCATCGACATCGTGCCATTTGTCTCTCTGCAACTGTGATGGGGCTTTTCAACCCACTAATGATTTTATATGTATTCCGCTTTTTGAACTGCTCGATGCGTATAAACTGGTTTGTCTCTGGTGAATACCCATCATTGACACAGAGTACAGAAAGTATCTTAGATTGTTGGCTGCCATTTCCCATGGACAAACGTTGCTTCTTCATCACCAACCCATGGTGGCATCGTGACACAGATAAATTTCAAATCGCTGTCTGATACGTTTCGGTACTGAAATTTCGTACCAACAGGAATATCAATCGAAACTCCCTCCACAAGGGTGGTAATAGATTCTTCTTCACCATTGTCACGCCAGATTTCACCGTGTCCTTCTAGAATGTACCAAAATTCACTGACAGTTGCATGGACGGTGGCGCGGTTAATCTGGTACGCTGGCACCGTACTATGAATCATGCCACCTGTTTCTCCATCCATCAGATAGCGAATATCTGCACCTGCTGGGGATTTTGCGTCGGGGAATTTTGGGAATATCGTTGTCTTCATAACACCTCTAAAAGTAAGTCTTCCTCAAAAGTATTATACGATATTTTGTTGGCTTCAAAATAACCTCATTTCATATTTTTGTGAGTTGCGTTGCAAAGGCTTGCGGCAAATAAAATAGGTCGACAAAAGCAGAAAATGCGATTGAATAGAGATTGTTAAATGCTTTTGTTTTTACTTGTATTTGTTTATGAGGGTATGACGTATCACATAGGCTAGGACGTTAATGAGCTTGTCATACACTAGGACATCCGAAAATATAGATGTTTTATCGTCTTTTCTGACTCGTTCAATCAAGTCTTGCATTGCCATAACTCCATGTGGTTTACAAATATACTTGTTCGCATTTTTCTGTATTCAAATAAAGATATTTAAATGCCATCAATATGTTTATCACAATCTGAATACAATTTAGCTTACCCAACAGTACATTTATTGATGCTATGTTAATATATATGGTAGACAAAGAAAATCAGAATTATAAAGTGAAATCGAGATATTCATGATCGATAACTTAGAAATTCTCGAAACATTTAAGAATGAACTATACATTGGAAACTACGATAAAGCTCGACTTTATGGCAATAATTTGCCTGCCGAAGTGAGGTCACATTCAAGAATAGGGTTGATGCGTATTCGTGCCTGTATGTTACAAGGAAATATGCTTGCAGCACGAGAAGCCTATCAAGAAATTGCATTTGACGAAGCAAGCCCCGGTGAGAAATTAATTCTAGCTGTTGAGGCCGCTTCTATTCATCTTTTTTTTCACTCTGAGATTCGGCAAGCAGTCGAAATGGCAGAGGCTGCGTTTAGTAATGTAGATAAGGTGACAATAGAACCTGTCTTGTGGGCTGAAGCGCGCCGCGTATACATCAGAATCTGGCTTTCAGCGTATATATACTATGAGGTTTCAAGAGATAAGAAACATGAAATACTTGCTGAATTATTGTCGATCTCAGAAATTTTAATCTCGTCTGGATGGGAAACAGAAGGGGTAACAGCTCGTCTTACATATGCAGACAACATAAAAGAT
>JBCBKJ010000140.1:0-12341 GCA_038522085.1 Chloroflexota bacterium | reverse complement strand
GGTGACACCGCCTCTGATAAAAATTCTGTTCCTAATATCCGAAGTGATGAATTGCTCCCAAATGGCCGTGTGAATGAGTCTAATGAGTTGGTTTAATCTTCTTAAAAACTAGCCACATGGCTAGATAAAAATTAGCCACCAGACTGACGTGCAGCTAACACACTGAGTATATAGTATTGTAATGGTACAAATAAAAGGGAATCTAACAGCCATGGAAAAGTATATTGCTACACCGAACTCAGAGATTATCGGTGCTACTATGCAAAATTTCTTTGTAAGCCAGCATACACAGCCATTTGATCATGTAGTAAGAGAAATTCTCGATGTATATAGCATTGACACATTCAATGAGGATGAGTGGTACCCTGCTGAACTGGCACTCGAACTCTTTCAAGCTATAGAAATACGGACGAACAAGCAGAATTTAGTTGCATTGGGTATAGCATATGTAGACACAGCATTGTTTCCACCAGAGGTGAATAGCATCGAAAGTGGTCTGACTTTGCTAGCAAATACATATGATATTAATTGTCGTAACGTGGCAAAAAATGAGGGGTATACCACAAAAATCATAGACACTGACCACATTCAGGTGGAGGATTCCAATCCATTTCCACATGATGTTGTTTATGGATTCATTTGGGGACTTTGCCGTCGCTTCAAAGAAAAAGGGGAACACTTCTCAGTTCATCGTGAATATATGAGTCCAGAAAACCCAGACAGCAGAGGCGCGATTTATAATATCTACATTGAGCGTTAATGTGATATCACGCTAAGAAAGTGTGTGAAGGGGCTCCCTATTACATTGGACACAAACACTAGGTAGTATACCAAGAACAACTTACAGGTTGCCCCTATAGCCTTAATATACCTCATAAAGCGGTTTGCAAAGCATAATCTTTGAGATATCTCCTTGAGGATTCCGTCTCTATTCAGACCTGATTTTTCTTGGTGTCGGACTACTTGATAATACTGTTTGCATTCTTGACACACAGGTAAAAATATCTCTATTTGTAAGTCTTTACACAAAAAGGGTAACGACATTGCATTTCAATCAAAGTGTGAACTTCCAACAATTCGGACACAGCTTGTTCTCCGTAGAACGTGACAATCATTTGACCTTTGAAGCCTGTGCTCAGACTGTATGTAAGCGTATTTATAATTCGGTCAAAGATGAGAATGGAGAATCGGCTTTTGCACTGGTGCGTATCTTCCGTTCTTCTACGCATCAAGAGTTACCACCAGAGCAGAACGAAACAAATACTAACGGGCGCTGGCTTTCGCTTATGGGTACATATGGCGATGAACCAGCTTGGTGTGATCGCTTGCAATCACAAGGACATCGAGTTTTGCCAGCAGGAGCGTTTGAGACGCCTATGCTATCGGCTGCTTTTCGTCAAATAGATCTTGATATAGATGCTTATGTGAAAGGTATCGACCTAAAACCTGATTTCATTAAAGAAACTGATGAGCATTACAAGTATTTCCATGTTATTGATGCGGTTGGTAGTCCTTATATTGTAGTGCAAGACGAGTTCGTTAGACGTTACGGCATCCGATCAGCCGTAGGTTTTGGGTTAGTTTTGATGAGTGGTGCATTTTATATGTGCCTAGCTTTCTCTAAAATCACCATCACTAAAGAGATGGCGGAAGCGTATGTAAGACTCTCGCCATATGTCTCAACAGTATTAGCGTCGTACGAAAAGCGTGGTGTACTCTGGGAGAAATAGTTTACCTTTTAGCGTGATAAGAGTAAAGCCATTTGGAGGAATGGTGCGCTAAGTTTATTGCTCAATATATTCCAATGAAATTCTGTAGTGTATACCACCTCTAATCTATGTTGAACATTTTCTAGGCAATCATCAACGTTTTCGTTAACTCTAATTATTAGAAGGTATGTTTGCGGCTACTATTTCACTATGCACTAAGTATTTTTATTTAAGTCCACCGAAATTCAGAAGATGAGAGTGTACCTATTCAGCCATGAGCGATAATCTTTCAGACATTTTGCATCAACCTGAACGTTTACACAAATTGCGGATATTAGATCTCATTGACAAAAGTGAAGATATCTCATTTAGCCACCTCACGCGTCTTGCGAAGGAAATTCTAGATGTGCCTATAGTACTGGTGACTTTCATTGAATCTGAAAGACAAGTGTTTAGGAGTCAAATCGGCTTATCTGAACCTTGGGCATCTACGAATGAAACGCCGCTATCACATTCGTTTTGCCAGCATACACTCGGTACGAATGAACCACTTGTCATTAACGATGCTCGGGAACACCCTCTTGTGAAAGACAACCTCGCAATAACTGACTTAAATGTGATTGCGTATCTCGGCATGCCATTATCGACAGTAGATGGTTTTGCACTAGGTTCATTTTGTATCATCGATACCAAACCACGCAACTGGACGAAAAAAGATATTCACATCATGCAAGACCTCGTAGGAGCTGTCATGACCGAAATAAAACTGCGCGAAGAACTGTATTATCATCGAGAGACTCAACTTGAACTGAAGCGACAAAAAGAAGACATCGATAAAGCTCTCATTACTGAGAAAGAACTCAACCTGTTGAAGTCTCGCTTTATGTCGATGGTTTCACATGAGTTCAGAACACCATTGGCTGTCATACAATCATCAATTGATTTACTCGATCGCTATGGTGATCTTTACAGCAAGCAAAAGCGCATAGATGCGTTTGCGAAAATACGTAGACAAATTGAGCGATTAACATATTTGGTCAGTAATACGATGACGATTTCACGAACTAACGACATTGGATTCGACTTCTCACCTCAAGAGATTGACATTCTTGAACTTTCCAAAGAAATTGCCACAGAAGTTAAAGTATCTAATCCATCTCCCTTGCCTATCAGTATTACTAGTTGCTCAACCAGAGAAGCAAACGTGGTAGCCATAGATGAACATCTTTTTAGACACATCCTGCAAAATCTATTGGAGAATGCTCTCAAATACTCAGGGTCTACTTCTGAGCCTGTAAAGCTCAGTCTAGCCATCTCAGATCAATTCTTGACTATTCGTGTGAGTGATTCTGGAATTGGAATTCCAAGAGACGTTGAACCGACTATTTTTGAAGCATTTGTGAGAGCAAATAACGCTGATAACATTGCTGGAACCGGTTTGGGATTAGCGATTGTCAAGAAGGCTGTAGAACAACATGCTGGTACGATAAATTTTCGTACCCACGAGGGCAAAGGCACTACCTTTATCGTGAATTTGCCTATCGCTTAGTTGTTCTTTCACTGTAGTTGAAGCCTTCATCAGACATTTGAATCATGAGCTGGGGAATGTTCTACGATAATGTAATTACACTAAACTACCCGTTTTCATTTTTGCCCTCAAGACAAACCTCTCGACGAGTAGATAATCAAACTTGAAACTCTTGGGAGTATGTATGCCACCTCAACGCCACATCTATCTCATAAGATGAGTGGAGTGAATCACTATATAGACGAACATGAATCGCACAACAATGTCGACCAATGAACAAGATTATTGTCGCACAACGTCGGCGCGGCGAGTCTACAATGCGAGTCACCTCCCATCAAGCATCCTCAGCCAGTACGCTGCTACTATTCTGCGAACAGTACCACCGAACTACCTGCCTATTGGCTTCGCCAATTGCTTGACGGGTCCCTCCTTCTGCATTGTGCCAGTCTTCTGAGCGTTGTGCTCGGGCGTGGCTGGCGCATTCCAGCTTTCTCCAAAAGGAGGATGTAATGTCTACAGAACTTCGCAAGCGTATTCGCACCCATATCCAACCGTTTCAACGTCAAGCAACTTATCCTACAGGCTGGGGCAATGTGATGACTTTCGATGAAATCGCGGAATATGTGACGCCCCTCGTGATCCGCAAATACAAGCGGTATGGGATGTATGGTCAGGATATTCCAGATGCTCTGCAAAATGGCTTGATGCACCTCTGGCAAGATCTGGTTGCTGATCCCAACTTCCTATTGGATAAATCTAAGTTGAATACAGCGTGGCATATCTTCAAGAAATCGAAGATCCACCTCAACAAGTATTACAACAAGACCAAGATTCCCTTCACGGATATTGCGGCAGAGCGTGGGATGGATGTTGAAGAATATGGTGTATTGGAGACGAAATATCGTAGGAACTGGTGGGACATCGCTGACCATCATGCCCGTTTCACCCATCATGTCGATTTTCGTGTGGATGTGACAGCCGCTATGGAAATCATCGCTGACGAATACGCCGATGATATGAAAGGCTTGATTGCCATCTATATCTTGACGACCTGTGTCGAGCCAATGGCAACTATTGCTACATTCGGGCATCCGAAGTCTATGATTTACGAACGTATCAAGGGCGTACGGGATCGCCTACAACGTTTACTCGAAGGCTATGAGCCGATTCAGCCTCGTACATGGCAGGAACGGCTGTCAGAGGGTGAAGTTGAACCCTATCTTCAGGTGGTCGAGCATTATCAAGATCGTCCACTGGCATTATTCGCTATCTACACGTTGACGACAGATACCAAAGTGAAGCGTGTCGCCCGTGATGACAAAGAGCGTAAGATGATCATCTACTACCGCAAGAAATGCTTGAAACGCATTGAGGCAGCCTACGGACGGGCAGCCTCTTTTTAATTCTGGCAAGGCTGGTGGGCGTGAAAGCGTTCATCGGTCTATTTTTTTGCAACCATCTAGAATTAGTAAAAATACGAAGCAGAAACCGTAAAATTCGAGGGGTGAGGGGGTATTGGGGTGATACGCTCTTATTGATGTTTAATTTAAGCAAACAGGGTATCGACTGTGACAGCACAAGATCAGGAAAAGCAAGCTGACAGTAGCATCAATCTGGGGCATATCTCGCGGATTCTGTTGCGGATCGTTGCGCAGCTTCCCAAAAACGAGTATAGTGAGCATAAGTCAAACGGACAATATCGACGACAGGTCGCAGAGCGGGAACTCAACGACCTGCCTGACCCCGCGAGTGGTAAAGACACATCGCAGGGCTAAGACGCATTGTACATCATGCGCCTTGCTTCTGCGTAGCAACTCGTGGAAGCAGGGCGCTTTCAGTTTAGACAAGAAAGGAGACAGACAATATGGTACGATCATTGAAAAGCCCTGACACTACGTCGATAGATCCGTATAAGGCTCAGCCGCTCCCACTCGGGAAGCCTGTTTCAGTCTACTATCGTCAATCTTCAGAAGGTCAAATCGGGAATATTTCGACGACCCTACAAACCGTAGATATGGTCGAACACTTGATGCGACAGGGATGGCAACGCGAACAGATCAACATGATTGATATGGATGCGGGCATCAGTGGCACGAAGAAAATCAGCGAACGTCCGGGCATGTCGCTACTCTACTCACAAATCGAGAACGGTGAGATTGGTCTGGTCGCCGCCCAGGATGTAGATCGTTTCTTCCGTGACCTGACCCAGATTGAAACCAATATCTTCATCGATGCTTGTCGTCGTAATAACGTTCAGGTGCTGACCCCGACGATGGTCTATGACTTCGCTCACCCAGCTCAGGGTCGCTACCACATGCAGATGTTCCGTGATCATGCCCAACGGGCAGCCGATTATCTCGAATATCATATTCGTGGTCGTCTGGTGAAAGCCCGTCACTGGCGTAAAGAACGCGGGATGTGGGCAGGTCGTAAAGTCCTACCAGGCTTCAAAGTCGATATGCGTGAAACATTAGCTAACGGTAATCGCAATTCTGAGTGGCGCAAATACAGTCGCTTCGACCCACTAGCAGATGTCGTGTTACGTTACTTCGAGATGTTCCGCGAGAAAGATGGCAACCTCGCCGCTACATGGCGACAAATCGAGCAGGACGGTCCGTTCTTCCCTGAGATCAACGAGGAGATGATTCCTGTCGGTTTTAAGGTGACAGATCACCTCCGTCGTCGCTCACGCCAAACAGGGCAACTCTGCCCATCACCCACAGGCTTGCAGAATATGCTGGTCAATGTCGCTTACATCGGACACTGGGTGCACAAGCAGGTCATCGTCCAGTGGCACAACCACGAGATGATTATTCCTGAAGAGCTGTTCATGTTTGCTTTCAACCGCATCTCGCGCGTCGATTTTCACGGACAAGCCAATCCACACTACGTCCCCTATCGCCCGTGGACACGTCATGCGAAAGAAGATCGTGAGCAAGACCCACCGATTTATGCCTATCTGGTCTACACAGATGACCTTGAGGATGAACCCCATAAAAAGCTCGCCAGTATCTGGAGTACAGGCAACAAGAAGTACAAGTATCAGCTGTATCAGTACCCGGATCGCTCTAATATCTGGAATATCAACGCTGAAATCGTGGATGATGCCGTCGATGCGATGTTGCTGGAGCGCCTCAAGGAGACCACTATCGATGAAGCTATCTGGCACACAGCCCTGCTGAATATGCAGAGTGACAGCCACAGTGATGTGCGTCGTGTAGAGCAGGCGATTCGTCAAGCAAAGCAGGCGAAAGATAACCTGATTGCGAGTCTAACAAAACTCAATAACGACGAGATGATCCAGCGTGTAGAAGCCCGTTATGAAGCCACCGAGCAAGAACTGGTCGCACTCGAAGCGGAGCGTGCCAGATTGCAGAGCGGTGAAAAGCGCAAAGTCGATCTGGATAATGCCTTACCTGTCTTGCAGACCGTGATTGAGAACTGGCAAGTTGTTCCACGCCATGAACGTCGCAACCTGTTCGAGGCATTTGCGACCCACATCAATGTATCTAAAGTAACCCGCCATACCAAACACATCACCGTGTTCTGGCGCGATGATTCAACTTCGATGCGTAGCACCACTCACCGCAGTACAGGCTACTTCTGGGATGATGAAGATATTCAGCGTCTCAAGCAGATGTTTGATGAGAGTGTTGATCAAATCGAGATTCTGAGAGCCTTCCCTGATTATCGCTGGAAAGCACTTACCGAGAGAATGCGGTATCATTTCGGTAAAGGTTGGTGGAAGACCTACGAAGGCGAGAAAAAATACGTGGCAAAGACGAAGTGGGCAGACACAGACGAAGCGCAGGCTGAGCAAGTAGCACAACTCACCGTGAGTGGTGCATGTACTGGCAAATGGCTAACTGTTTCATCGGTTGTGTCAACTTACGTCACAAACCAAATGATTGCATAAGTCAACTACCCCCTTCCTTGTAATCACCACTTACCATACCCCCGTATGGTGACGACCATACCCCCTTGATAGTAGTGTGAAAAAGACACTCAAACAGTAATAGGGATAAATTTCAAATGCGTAACAAAATCATACTTTCGCTTTTTTCGATCATCCTCTTGATAGTACCTACTGTTCTTGCACAGGATGCCCCTCCAATGCCTGAAATTACAGGTGATATTGTCGTCACAGGATTGAATAGTCCACAGGGTCTTTTGGTCGACTCAGAAGGCTTGTTATGGGTCGCTGATAGCGGACTCGGTGGTGATGAGGAAATCACTTTTGTAAATATACATACACTACAACCACAGACCGCTAGTTTCGGATGGACATCACGCATCATTCACATAAATGCTGACGGTGAACAAGAAATAGTTGCAAATCTCCCATCTGTTGCCGTTGGTGAAGACCTAGTTGGTACAGCCCGCATCATCGAACTGGATGGCATAATTTATGCAACAGTTGGCGGTTGGCATGAAAGTATTGGCGAAATGCCAACGATTCCCCATCAGGGCGAGCTAATTCGTCTTGAAGCTGGTGACGTTGTGACAGTTGCTGATTTATGGGCACATGAGTTCGCCAATGACCCAGATGAAAGCACAAATGTAGAATCACATCCTTATGGCATGGCTGTAAGTCCTGATGGAATGCTCTACATCGCAGATGCTGCTGCTAACGCCTTATGGCGTGTAGATATAGAAACAGGCGGTATTGAAACGGTTGCAGCATTCCCTGGTCAACCTGGGGTTTTCCCAAGTCGCTTCTATGATAATCAACCGATCACCGATGCTGTTCCAACAGCTGTCGCATTCGATAGCGATGGGAATATATTCGTATCATATCTTACAGGTGCGCCATTCCTACCCGGTGCCGCGAAAGTCGTTCAAGTTGG
Source organism: Chloroflexota bacterium (assembly GCA_038522085.1). Taxonomy (GTDB): domain Bacteria; phylum Chloroflexota; class Anaerolineae; order Aggregatilineales; family Phototrophicaceae; genus JAUZRW01. The sequence goes on along the minus strand of JBCBKJ010000140.1, from coordinate 4,257 downwards.
CGAAGATGGCGAACTAACAGACTTCGCGCTTGGCATGACCATGCTCACTGATATGGTTATGGGTCCTGATGGAAACCTATACGTTGTTAGCTTCGGAATGTTCACAGAAGAAGGACCTGTATTTAACTCTGGCTATGTCGCACGCATTTTAGCAGACGGCACACCAGAGATCGTAATTGATGGGCTTCCTTTTGCTACAGCAATTACCTTTGATGCAGATGGCAATGGTTATGTTGCGATCAATGGAGCACCAATTCCTGAAGCTGGCATGGTCGTGTACTACGAAGCGTTGACGGACATGGAAGGTTCACCATTACCTGACATGAGTATGGCGAACTAACCCTACTTAGTGGCATAAAACGAATAGTGGAAGGTAGCTGTAGATCGCTATCTTCCCATACTCACTGAAAATAGTATCGAGCAATGAGATTTTATAATGAAAACACAAAACCAATTATCAGATAATACAATCGAGACTATCTGCTTACAACACTTTTACGAATCACTCACATGCTTTTCTGCATTAGTAGACGTAGATGTCACATCATCAAAGTCTGCAACACAGGTTATCTCACCAAATATACCCAATTGGCTCACAAATGCCGTATTCAATCTCAACCTGGAATCGAGCAAGGTAACTCAAGCAATTGAGGACATCACACAGAGATATCGGTCAAATGACGTTGTACCATTCTGGCGTCTTTGCCCTAATGACCATCCTACAAATATACATGACCATCTTATCGCCGCAGGTTATGCCCAGAAGATGAAGCAATTCTTGATGTCACTCAATCTGGATACAGTAACCCAGTCACCTACCCTTCTAGATAATATTGTTATTGAACAGATTACCACTGCGTCTGAACTCCGTGATAAGCATTTGAGCTTTACTCGAATCAAAGACAGCACACATAAATCATTTGCCACACTCATGTGTGATCTGTTTGATTATTATGGATACGAACAAGATTCAGTGTGGCGACATTATGTGGCTATACAAAATGGTGTTTCGGTTGGTTATGGGTCTGCATTCTACGCAGAACATGTAGTTGGACTTTACAACGTTGGCGTTATTCCTGAAGCTCCGCGCAAAGGTATTGCGACATCGCTAACACTCAAAGCACTGCGGGATGCACAACAACAAGGTCACAAAATTGCAACATTACAATCATCCGAAATGGCGCAAAGCATGTACGAGAAAATAGGATTTACCACACACTTTCCAATTCAGTATTTTGCTCCTGCATAAATCGAAAACAATAAGCGAAAAACGGTAACAACTCATGACTCTCACGAAATGGTTACTTGGATTTAGCATAGTGTTCGTTGCAATCTGTACCATGTTTATGATACGTAATACAAGCTCATCATCTTCAGTGGATCGAGCTTTGATTACGACAGGAATAGAAGTCTATCGAGCAAACTATTGCGGAGCGTGTCACACACTGGCAATTGCTAACACGCGGGGAAACTTTGGACCCAACCACGACACTATTATCGAAGATGCAAGAACAATCATTTCGTCAGTTAATTATGTTGGCAGTGCTACAACAGTTGAGGAATATATCTTTGAGAGCATTGTGCAACCAGACATTTTTTACACACCGGGATATGAAGCCAGCAATCACCACATGCCTACATTTGCGCATTTACCAGAAGACAACATCAATGCAATGGTATACTTGCTCACAAATCAAGATGCGGTTCAATCACCCGAATAGTTCGGGTCATAATCCCTAAGATAATCACGCAAAATTGCCCGAACATCTGCATCTTTTGCGCTTTGTCTTGCTTGCTCATAAGTGCTTTCACCCAGTGAATCGCGTAATGCTTGGCGTAGTTCTGCTAATTTAGGATGATTTTGAAGCCATGCAGATTGTATCTGATGGTGGTCTACTAAGCTAATCATTATAGCGGCGTGCTGAAAGTCGCCAGTATGAGCGACAAAAAGACTGAGCAGTGCGACATTACGTATCATGTTCCATGAACGATTGGAAAGCAATTCCTGTCGCGTTACAGTAATAAGATAGGATTCTGCTTCATCATACTTATTAATACAGCATTGCGACCAAGCAAGCCGTTGGGTCGCGTAATGAACAATACTCCAATTCATGTTGGTCTGTATGTAAGATGTTGCTTTTGAAGCAAGCCGATAGGCTTCTTCATATAAACCCTGATATTCAGCCATCATACTCTTTTGAGAATAATAACGGGAAATGGCGGCTGGATATTCAACATCGTAGAGTGATTTCTCTGCTAATTGCAGATAATCGTCTGCACTCTCTATATCACCCTGTAGTAAATATAATTCACTCAATCTAACCTGTATGCTTATCAGTGACTCTGGCGCATACCCCATCTCTTGTTGAAGCCTTAGTCCGTTATAGAGCAATTTTTCTGCTCGCTCCCAATCACCCTCTGACCGTGCGAATGCCCCAAGATTGACGGAAGCACCTGCTATTGCATGTCTGTTATTGAGTTCTTGGGCAACATACAACGCTTTTTCTGTGTAGGCAATGGCTTGCGCTATTTTCGCCTGTCGTGCCAACATCAGACCTCCCAAGATATACCCTTGGGATAACCAATAGCGGTCTCCTGTGCTTTCTGATAGTTCGATACTTTTTTCAATGTGGTGCATAGGTTTCTCAGCATCCCACAGACCAAAGATCAAGCAGAGTGCATAATGAGCTTCTGCCTCGCGCCATACGTCCCCTGAATGTTGCGCTGCTTCTAAACATAAATGTGCATAATCAAGCGATGCTTCAGGATCACCAAGATGTATGATGCGCGAGATAGTGTTATGAGGGCAAGTGCCTTCGTTTGAGTATCTACACTATCTTCAATATCTGCTTCTGCGGCTTTTAAAATTTCAAACGATTGTTTTGTGAGTCCCTGCTCAACTAACGAATCCGCTTTGTATATCTCTAATTTCACACGCAACCCATCTTCATCATCAGCAAAAGCCAGTCTATCAAGGGCAGTATCTAGCCAAGCTCCATAGCGCTTCATCCGATTTGTCAGCAACATAAACAACCACAATGCTTCCATACTCTTATCAATAGAATCTCTCTGTTGCTGCTTAATTGCCCACATCCACGCGACACCTAAATTGTCTAGATCAGTATCTAGCTGTCGAATGGCATCGAGCTGACGGTGGTCTTTGAGTTTTTCTTCACGTTGTCTAACGAAATGAAGATAGTAGGTCGCATAAATCGTCTGGATATTATTAGCCGTGTCTTTTGCTTGGAGTCGATTCTCTGCATATTGACGCAATAACTCATGGATTTCATAACGCCCAGTCCGAGAACGAGTGAGCAAAGCCTTCATCACAAGCCCTTGCACAATCAGAGGTTTCGTTCCAATGATGGTCTCGATAGCTTCTGTAGTGCATCCACCTCTGAAAATACTAAATTTCATCAATAAGTCTTGCTCATCAGGAGATAATCGCTCCCACGAATAGTCGAATATAGCCCGCAGGCTTCTTTGACGCGGCGGCACATCTCTCATACTAGTACTTAAAATGTCCAAGTTCTTCTGAATTTCGTCACAAATTCGATCAAGACTAAATACATCTAACCATGACATGGCTAATAGAATACCTAGCGGCACCCCTTGCGTTAACTGACACAACCGTTCAGCATATGTGAGCTGTGTGTCATCAAGTTCCCAGTTAGGTTTAGTCCGTCGCGCAACCTGTCGCACAAATTCAAGCGCATCATACGACTCAGAAGGTTCAGATTTATTTTTTTGCGGATAATTCATACCACTCAGTGCGTAAATGGTCTCCCCCATAAGGTTTAGTTTCTCACGAGATGTCACAATTAATCTGATGGCTGGCGCGACTTGAAGTAATTCATTGACAATTGTTACTCCCTCAATCACATGCTCAAAATTATCGAGCAGTAGCAACATTGATTTTTTACTGAGGAATTGAAACAGTTGTATTTTTAGATCATCATTTTGTGCATTGGTTCGGAAATTAATGGTATCAGCAATGCTAGTGATTATTTCGCTAGGATGCTGTATTGATTGGAGAGGAACGAAGTACACACCATCAGCCTGCCCTGTCAGTTTTTGTTGAGCGAGTTCGAGTGCTACCCTCGTTTTGCCCATGCCACCAGGAGCAAGAATCGTCACTAAACGGTTATCTGGATGTTGAAGTATTTCTTGAAGTTGAGTCAGTTCAGTTTCACGTCCCACAAATGGTGTTATCTGATGCGGTAAATTAGTACGTAGAGATCTACCTATATTTTCGGA
>JBCBKJ010000139.1:0-12609 GCA_038522085.1 Chloroflexota bacterium | reverse complement strand
GGTTAAGACCAACTTCAACCTCAAATCTAACAACATCATTGAGGTTAAATAATCTTAAAGCGCCGTTATTATCTGTTGCACTCAGCCATTCTTTGCCTATCAAGACGAGCATAACTTCAGATTCTTGAATACGGTCTGTAATATCTTGTTTCCAATCTCCAGCTAGGAGACTTTCAACGTCATAAAATATATCATCAGAATCTTCGGGAGATTGTGTAGATAAGTTGTTATAAATGCGACTTGCCATATCTGATGCATCGGAACGCCGATACGATATAAATATTTTTGTCATCAAGCATCGCTCTGCAAATATATGTAAACTTGTTTTATAGTGTGGCACATCTTAAAACATAGCACAAACAAGATTATTTTTATCAGTTATCCCAAATTATCCCGCAATATCCCACATAAAAGGCACGTAAAATGACATGGCGTATTCATCTTAGCAATCAGGCGATTCAGCAACTCAACATTCTACCTGGTATTAATCCGCGCCTCGTCGTCTGGACACAACACAACCGCGCCCGTTTTTATGACCTTGATAATGGCACATTTTTAGACGACCTCACTTTAGATAGCAATCCGACAGCTGACCGCACCAGCGACACATGGCAAGCCTTTCTCGCACACACCAAAGGCATCGACAGCAATTATTATCTGCCCTTTGTACAAACGCCACAGGTCAATATTTATAGCACTGACGATGGTAAATTGCGCGTCTATCAGCAAACTGACGACCAGCTATTCATCTATGCGGATGGTAGCGAAGAAGCACTCGACATCGCAGAGAATACGCATCTACTGAGTGTCGATTTAGATGGCGCACTCGGCACACTGGCGGCACTCGATGACAATTTGCAGTTGCATATTTATCAGCAACATATTCGCGTCGGCACATTTGATATTGGCTTGCAAGCTGACCCCGATTTACGCGCCGGTATCGTCGTCTCGCGGGGCGGGAGTGCGATTTATGCAACCGATGGCAAGCACATTGTGCAAGTTACCAGCGGCGGCGACATCGTAAAAACGCTGGAGACACATTATTTCATCGGGCAGATTGCCTGTTCGCCCGGTGGTGGGATGGTCATCACGAGTGATATGGAATCCGGTGTGTTGCGTGTCTACAAAGGCGATGATCTCATTCTGACGCATCAGAAATTCGCTATCGACCTCGTAGCACAAGCAAATCAGGTTCAGCTACTCGCCGATTTACCGCCTGCTGGGACAGCACTCAGCACCATCACTGCACACAATAAAGGCATCCTCGCATTTGCCATGTCCGGTGTCGTCTGCGTGACCCATGTGCGCTATATGGACGATATTCCCCGCCCAAAAACCTTGTTATAACGCAATTTTTATGCGCGTGCGTGCAACGATTTACCCTACGTGGCGTTATAATAGATACAATCCAAACATAAAATAGGAAATTCCATGCGCGTTGTTCATCTCATTAAGGCAAAACAAATCGGCGGCGCAGAACGCCATCTGCTGATGTTGCTCCCTGCACTCATCAAGCTCGGTATCGAAGTGCATCTCGTGGTACTCATCGAACCCGATACGCCAATGGACGACCTGTTTGCCGAAGCCGAAGAGCGCGGTATTCCGGCGCAGGCGATAGAGATTAACAACCATCTCGACCTCGTGATTATCAACCGCATTCGCGCCACGCTCAATGACCTCAAACCGGATATTTTGCACACGCATCTCATCCATGCGGATACCTTCGGCTTGGGGGCAGGTAAACTCGCGCGTGTACCGCATATTATCACTAGTCGTCACAATGATGATGATTTTCGCAATCAGCGTGTGGTGCGCCTTGCCAGCGGGGTGATGTGGAGTGGCTTCAAGGCGTGTATCGCTATCAGTGACCATATTCGTAATTTTGTCGTCGATGTAGAAGGCGGACCCGCGCAAAAAATCCATACGATTAAATATGGCATTGAACATGAATCACCGACACAAGAAGCAAAAGACAATGCCCGTGCGTCGCTCATCGCGGAATTGGATGTGGCGGAGGATAGCTATCTCATCGGGATGGCATGTCGCTTAGTCGAACAAAAAGGCGTGGATGTCGCTATTAAGGCAATGACCGAGCTACACCGCGAATATCCAAACGCCCATCTTATCATTGCAGGGGATGGTGAACTCAAACACGCGCTTGTGCATGAAGTCGCACAACTCGGACTCACAGACGCCGTGCATTTCTTGGGCTGGCGTGTTGATGTCCCGCAGATTATGTTGGGCTTGGATATTTTCTGGGTGCCGAGTCGCTGGGAAGGCTTCGGCTTGGTCGCATTAGAAGCGATGAGCAAGCGCACGCCCGTTGTTGCCAGCCGTGTGAGTGCCTTGCCGGAAGTCGTCGCGGATGAAGAATCTGGTTTGCTCGTGCCAGTCGATGATGCCCCTGCCCTCGCAGAAGCAACCCGCGCCTTGCTGGATGACCGTAGTTTGCGCGTGCATATGGCGATGGTTGGCGAAGACCGTGTGGAATCGCTATTCAGTGTGGAGCGCATGGCAGAGGAAACTTACGCGCTCTATCGTCGTTTTGTACCGGAACAACCCCGCACGACAACAACGGTCAAACGTAAAGTGTCGATTGGCTGAGACAAAAACACTAGGTCGAAAAAATCGTAAAACATACATTATCAAAATTGCGCTCTGCGAGGTCTTTTTTACGAATGTAAAAACAGGCAATCCCAGCATCAAGCCATAACATGTTAGCATTTTTATCAGAATCAACCTGAAACAATAGTTGCCAATTAGCCTGGGAATCACCCTCTTTCTGTTGATTAGGGTGGTATTCTTGCTTGATACATTCTTGCATTGTGTCATGAATCCATACTTCATAATTGACGCCCAACATGCGATTCACATACCTGACGCCGTAGTAATTTGTTTTTTCTTCGAGATGATAAATTTGATTCACATCAAAATCACTAGCAGATAATGGCAATGTTCTTATAAAATCGTCTAGTCTAGCTCCATCCATATTTACCTCATGAATGAACATCACTGAACACGGCGCAAAACGGTCATAAGGCTTATCCTCTAAGGATAAATCCGCTGGAAACAATTTGCGCTCTAAATTACTTGTGTTGCCATCATAGTAAATGACTGCCCCTTGCTCAGATTCAGGCACACCATTCCACGGATAATCGCCAAAAAAGTATAATATGCCCGTCGTCGGCAATAACTTTTCTACATCGTGCGGAGCAACATCAGCAAGGTTAATTTGTCCAATGAACGGCAATGACCGTTGTTCAGCTTTCTTCGTCTGTTTGACAACCCAATCCATATCTTTAGGCAAATCGGGTCTGCCACCAAGTTTAGATTGCCCAATAGCGAGTTCACTTTCATCCCCAACTCGCGTGGTCTGCACTCGAATTGACGGACGCGCTATTTTTAGCAAGTCATCTTCAATGTCGCCAAAACCATGTTCATGAATAAGTTTCTTGAGATTTTCGATACCACGTTCCATAAGCCCCTTCTTTCCTCTCATGCTTCATGATGAAAAAAATCCCACACATACATCATCAAACTTACGCTCTGCAAGGTCTTTTCTGCGGATGTAGAAGCAAATTGTACCCATATCGCTCCACATCATATTTGCGTTCTCATCCGAGCCAACTTGAAATAATAGTTGCCACTCTGATTTACGCTTTTGCGCCGCTTGTCGCTGTTCCTCTGTATCTCCATATGGATTACCCGTATCATCAATCAGTTGGCATTCAAGTTGCATGTCTGGCACAGCGAATGCCTTACCTAAAAGGCGATTTACATAACGATGTGAATGTACGTATGACGTAGCAGAACTAAACGCACCTATCCTTCTAATTTTCTCCATTGAATTATCGCTTACTTGATAGCTCTTTTGATGAAGTTTCTGCCACATATCAGATCTACACACATTAACCTCTGGTACAAATTCTATTGAGCATGGCGCAAAATTCTCTTGACCAAAGGGCATTTGGGGTAATTCAAATGGAGCTACTTTACGCTCCAACTCAGACAAATTCCCCTTGTAATAAAGAACCCGACCTCGCTTCCTAATAAAATTCACAAAGAAATAGAGTATCCCTCTTTTTGGCAGTAAATGTTCAACATCATAGCCTGCTACATCTACGAGATTAATTTGTCCAATAAACCATAAATATACGACATCTCCATCTTCTCTTGGTCTTGACATCCAATCCATCTCTTTGGGCAAATCGGGTCTGCCACCCAGTTTAGACTGTCCAATAGCGAGTTCACTTTCGTCCTCAACAGGCGTGGTCTGTACCCGAATCGACGGACGCGCAATTTTTAGCAACTCGTCTTCTAGTTCCCCAAAACCATGTTTATAAATTAACTTTTTGAGATTGTCGATGCCATGTTCCACAATTACCCTCTCATGCTTCATGATGAAAAAAATCCCACACATACATCATCAAACTTACGCTCTGCAAGGTCTTTTTTGCGAATGTAAAAGCAAATCGTACCCATATCACTCCACATCATATTCGCGTTCTCATCCGAGCCGACTTGAAACAATAGTTGCCACTCTGATTTACGCTTTTTTGCTTTTGCACGCTGTTCAGGGGTCACGTTATAAGGTTTGCCTACCTCGGCAATCAATTGGCACTCTAGGGGCATATCGTGTGGCACACCGAGCAAGCGGTTTACAGACAGCGGAAATCCTTTTTTACGATTGCGATAATTTGTGGACATGTATAAATCATATTTGTCGTATCGCGCACCTTCATTTGGATACAAAGGTAAATCTTCTATACTGTCAAAATTCAAATTCATTTCGGGAATGAAAGTCATCGCACAGGGGTCAAAACGATGGTCTGACCACTCATACGGAGGTGTGGGAGGCAAATCATCAGGAAAAGGCTTGCGTTCTAACGCGGATAACGCACCATCATAATAAAGAACACTACCCTGCTCCCTAGGTGGTACATGCCACGCTCCCGTGAAAAAATACAAGATGCCACGGTTCGGCAACTGATTATCAATGTTATACGGCGCAACATCCGCAAGATTAATCTGTCCCATAAACGGCAATGACACCTGCTCGCCCTTTTGCGTTTCCTCAACGACCCAATCTACTTCTTTAGGTAAATCCGGTCTGCCACCGAGTTTCGATTGCCCAATGGCGAGTTCGCCCTCATCCTCAACTCGCGTGGTCTGCACCCGAATTGACGGACGCGCCAACTTAACAATAACGTCTTCTAGCTCACCAAAACCATGTTCATGAATCAGCTTTTTGAGATTGTCGATGCCACGTTCCATATAAATATATCCGCTCATCTGTTCTGTATACAATTCGAGTATACACCAACTGACTATTTTTCCAAAAAACAGTTTCTTTGGATGAAATAGTGGATGTGGAAGACTATAGCTACATAAAAATGGAATCAGATACTATGCAATACGACGAGCCAACCTTATACTCATCTAGCACGATTAGCCTCTCGTTCATTTTCTATAATCTCGGCGCGAGTGTTGTCATGAGCGTTGTTGCTTTGCTCATCATTCAAGGGCTTAACGACTACATCATTGATGCTTATCAAGACGCCTCTAGCTTTACCTATGTACGACGCTTTCCAACCATCTACTTTGTCGCCATCATGTGTGTCCCTATCGGACCCACCATACTGGTCATCATGGAGTGGTTGCTTCTCAAAAGTTACCGTGCCAGAGGCGGGATTCTGCTATGGGGAAGTGTGCTAACAGTGAGTTTGTATATCAGCATTCGCTGGTTATATAGTGCGCTTTACACCGATGGCGCTTATCCCGATTTACCAGAAATCTATTTTTGGGTGTTACCTGTTGTACCGACGATATTTTTGGTGAGTGCGGCGGGCTTATACGTAGCACATCGCATACAAGTTCACAATCGAGAGAAACAGGCTCAGCAAAAATCCAAAAAGAACTGACCATTTTCCCAAAAAATAGTTTCTGCGCATAGTAACTTTGTGTGAAATGAGATACATGACAGAATAAATATAAGACAGCAAGCAGAAAGAAAGATACACCCATGAAATCAAAAAACGTTATCCCTAATCGCATCATTTTTGTTCTCTACAACATTGTCATGAGTATCTGTATTTGGCTTCTTATATGGGGATTGTTGAATACAGTCTTTTACCCATCAGACTTATTAGGATTTGATGCTTTAGCCCATGTCATGGGGTCTATCATAGGGGCTACCCTAATGAGCATCATCACACCTTTTGTAAGCATGTATGTGCAGTACAGAGTGTTACGCTGGAAGCATCGTGATGAACATATGCCTATCTTTGCTGTCAACATAACATCTATGTCCTATGCTTGCATCGTCATTGCTTGGATGGCAATAGTGCTTAGTAATATTGCCCTACTCATCTTCATGATTACGTTGACACTATCACTCGTCGCGGGAGCAAGCTACCTCTATGTACACCAAAACAGTCCTCAAAGAGAAAAAGCAAAACGTATCTAATGACTATAAATCTACAAAACAGTCACCACAATAACAAATAAAAGTTTCTGCGCGTAGTAACTTTGTATATTGTTTCCTGTATGTCATAGTAGAACGGTGTCACACAACAGGAGAGATTTATGCGTGCCGTTCGCTTATTGATTAGCCTCATCCAATTGCTCTACAACAATATCGCCGCCTTCTTCATCTGGACGTTCACCGTCCGGCTCATCTGGCGTTCGGATGCCTTTGACGCACTCGAATTTGGGTTTCTGTTTCATAAATTGCTGGTGGTCGCGTTCTTGCTGTGGGTCGCTTTTTTCAGTACCAAATTCATCATGAGTACGCTACAAGCTATCTGGATTGATTGTTACAAAGGCGGGGATAATCTGCTGTTGGTCGTCGTCGGTTGGTTGATAGGCACATTCGTGTTTGTATGCGCGGGATTGAGCTTGGGCTATGCTTATCTCGGCACCTATGCGATTGTCTGGCAACCCGCGCTCATCGTGACGACAGGCGTGCTGCTATGGTCGATTCCGCCCTTTGTCTTGCATATACTGGAATACGATTTACTCTGGCAAAATGCACGCTCTCGCTTTTCAGCTATACTAGCGTTAAGCGCAAGCAAGGCATAAAAGTGAGCAATCATGCACGAGAAAATAGCAGGCTGTTTGTTCGGGATGGCATTCGGAGATGCCCTCGGCGCACACACTGAGTTTCTGAAAATTGGCGCAATTCTGGATAAATTCCCGCCCAATGGACCGCAAGACCTTATCGGCAATCCGGCAGAAGTCACTGACGACACCCAAATGGCGATTGCTGTCGGGGATGCCCTGTTAGCGGCAGAACGCCCATTCACGCCCGATAATCTCGAAAAAGAATTGCGCCGTACCTTCATTGAGTGGTACGACGACCCGCGTAATGACCGTGCGCCTGGCATGACCTGCTTAGGTAGCACCGAACGCTTGATGAACTTCATTCATTGGCAAGAGGCAACCAATATCAGTTCCAAAGGCTGTGGGGCAAATATGCGCGTACAACCCGTCGGGCTATTGCCTGTCTCTGATACCGAACGCGCTGGTATCGCCCAGTTACAAGCCGCACTCACACACGGACATGCAACCGCACTCGCCGCCGCTGACCTCACGGCATGGACGATTCACCATCTGCTGACAGCGGACGATGTGAGCGACCTCATCTACGAGGCACGCGCCTATGCAGGCTCTCAACGCCAGACTTACCGTGAACATTGGCTCGGCAATTTGTCTGAACGTGCTTATCAATTTCCTACGCCTCAAGATTTTATCCGTTACGGCTGGGATGAATGTATTGCGCTCTTTGGCAAAGTAGAAAAAGCTCTCGCTCAAAATAACCCGACTTATGACCCGTGTAAATTGGTCGGTGAAGCATGGATAGCCGAAGAGGCATACGCAACCGCGCTCTATTGCTTTTTGCTCTATCCTGATGACCCCGTTGCGGTGGTGCGTCGGGCGGCACTCACCAGTGGAGATTCTGATTCGATTGCGTGCATCGCAGGGGCATTTGCTGGCGCTTACAAGGGACTCAATGCTTATCCAACAGATTGGCTAGAGCGCATCGAATACCGTACTGAGTTAGATACGATTGTGGATGGTTTGGTTGCTATGTGGTGACTATACCCGCCCTACCGTTATCAAATAGGTAGGACAGGCTGTTTAGATAAGGCATTACGACGCTGGTGTTTCCTCATCTGCAGAACCATCTTGTCCATTGTCTTGTGTCTCTTCATTTGATTCATTGAAGCGACGTCTGAAGCGTTCTTGGGCTTGCTTTGCTTGCTTGCTCCAAGCTACGCTTTCAGCCATGAGTATTTTCTCAACATCACAAACAAATTTCATAATATACTCTGGCTCACTTTGCCTAGCTTCGTCTGAGTGCCACGCTGTCATTGCATTTTCGAGTTGTACGGCTGTTAGGTGATAAATCCCATAGGTATAACCATACATCCGTACATCCGAGTTCAAGCTAATGGCTGTGGCGAGAGCCGCTGAAATTGCCACTAATTCAACCAGACCCAAAAATGATAAGACTGACCCTAGAAAACTGATAACGAGTGCCAGAATAAAATAATCTTGCAAATCACGGCTGTCTGTTTCCACGCGATTTGCGTACCAATTCAACTGCCTTCGCGCTCTAATCTTGATATAGTCCTCAATGGATAAACTACTCATTGGTTTGTCATCGGTTCTGCGACGTTCACGTATACTGTTTATTAGCTCACCTTCTGTTTTGTACATCTGAATATAGGGAACGTTATTCTGATTTTTCGTTCCTGCCTTTAGTAAATTTATCAATTTATCACGCGCTGTTTTCAGAATTTCGACATGTTCAGTATTAGCATCATCATCATACACAAATTTCTTGACACGATAGATGAATATTTCAGAACGAATCGATTCGGCTTCTTTGCGGTAGTTAATCCACGTATCGTCAGTGTAAAATCTATCTGCCCAAGCAACCACAAGCACACCAGCAAGAGGCAAGACAAAGACAACAAAGCGCAAAAAAGCTGGCAGTGTTAGGGGTTGCTGGTTCGAGAAAATCAATACAAACACGCCAATAATAAAAATAATACTCAGGATAACGACTGTAGTTAGCACTACACCATTTATCAGTTGGTTTGTATTTTTGTTCAGTGCCTTTTGATGGTCATTTGGAAACACTTTCCAATCACTAGGCAACCTATCTTTTGTCCAGCGACTAACTGGATAGACAAGTAGCGCAATAAATATATATAGTACAAGATACCAACTCTGCACTCCTGTGAGCAAATTAGCTATACTACTGAAAACAGCGAAAAATGTTGTCAATAAGGACAGGGCAATAGCTATACTACGGAAAGACGTGTATTTTTCTTTTTGGACAGTTGATACTGTACTCAAATCAAATACGCGCTTCCACGCCATCATCAGTACGTGGTCAACATTTTCTATACTCTGTTGAGTCTCATTATTTTCATTGCTTGACATATGTCACTTTACTTTCTGCATTCCCCTACCAGTATCCCAATTATAAAGTGTTATGACATATTATGCTCATCATTATAATATAGGTTCGCTGTACATGTATGTGTTGCTATTACTTTTTATATTCTCTGTCTTAATGATGTATTTGTATTGCCCCTCACACCTCAACCCGCTATCATGACGCGCATACGCCGAGCAAACCAGCCAGAACAGGATAACATGCCTATGTGCGGAATTTGTGGCGCACACCACAGCGACGGTCAGCCCATCAGCGAACAATTACTCACAGCCATGACAGATACCATCGTGCATCGCGGACCCGATGGCGCAGGTTTCCACACAGATGACCAGTCAGGCATTGGCTTAGGGATGCGAAGATTGGCAATTATCGACCTCGCTGGCAGTGACCAACCCCTCTACAACGAAGACAAGTCAATTACAGTGGTGTTCAACGGCGAAATTTACAATTATCCTGCCCTACGCCAAAGCCTCTCCGCAGAAGGACACCGCTTCCATACACAAGGTGATGGCGAAACCATTCCGCATCTCTATGAACAACACGGCATAGATTTTCCGCAGTATCTACACGGACAATTTGCGATTGCGCTCTGGGATAACAACACCAACGCGCTCTATCTCGTGCGTGACCGTTACGGACAAAAACCGCTTTATTATTATCAAGATGGCAAAAAAATCGTCTTCGGGAGTGAGATAAAAGCTCTTCTGGCACATCCTGACGTGCCGTGTGTCTCTGCATTTGAAAACGACCCCGCAATGCTCGCTATGTACCTGAGTTATGGCTATATCCCCGCACCAGAGACGGCGTTTGTAGGCATACAAGCATTGCTTCCAGGCGAGATGTTACGCTGGCAAAATCAGGAAATCAAAACATGGCGCTACTGGCAACCACCCGCTATCAACAATCAGCATGCTCCCCTCACTGACCTACCAAACGCTGTCGAGCAAGTCCGCGAGGCAATGAAAAAAGCCACTAAAGAGCGATTGCTATCAGACGTGCCATTAGGGGCATTTTTATCTGGGGGATTGGATAGCTCACTGATTGTCGCGCTCATGCAACAGATGACCAATCAGCAAGTGAAGACCTTCAGCATCGGTTTTTCAGGGGATGATAGCTTCGATGAGACAGCGTATGCCAAACAGGTCGCAGAGCAACTCGGCACGGATCACACAGCATTCACTGTCGAACCCCAAGCGATTGATTTACTAGAAAAACTCGTCTGGCATCATGACCAGCCCTTTGCGGATAGCAGTGCGATACCGACATTTTTAGTCAGCCAACTCACCCGCCAGCATGTGACCGTCGCGCTAACAGGTGATGGGGGCGATGAACAATTCGCTGGCTATGACCGTTTCTATGCCGCATCCTTAGTAGATAAATTAGGCGCAGTCCCCAAGCCTATATGGGGATTCACAGCAAACGTACTCAATGCCCTGCCAGAAGGCACAGGCTATTACAACGTCGTCAAACGGGCGCGACGTTTTGCACAGGGGGCGGCACAACCCCTCGCGGCAGCATATTTCGATTGGGTGCGGGTCGCTTCGGCAGAGCAGATTGCAACGTTAACAGGTTCAGCAGATGTCGCCACTGCACATTTTGCAAACACGCTACCAGAAACCTCATTGGCGGGCATTTTACATAGCAATCAGACAACCTATTTGCCTGATGACCTGCTCATCAAAGCAGACCGTTGTAGCATGGCGGCGTCCTTAGAAGCGCGTGCGCCTTTCCTTGACCATCAGCTAGGAGAACTGGTGGCGCAACTCCCCCTCAACTACAAACTCAATGGCAGTACCAGTAAATTTGTGCTGAAAGAAGCGGCACGCGGACTGTTGCCAGATAGCATCATTGACCGTAAAAAACATGGCTTCGGGGTGCCATTAGGAGGATGGCTACGTGAGGATAGTTCGTTTGTGCGCGATACTTTACTCAGTGATACCGCAAATCAGCGCGGCTTGCTGAACCATGACGCTATCGAGATGCTCATCAGCGAACATGAAACCAGCCAGCGCGACCACAATCGCATACTATGGACGTTGCTCACGCTTGAGAAGTGGCACCAACTTTTCATATCCTGAGGTGATGTTAGAAATTTCACTATCGCACTATAACTTTTCGTGGGCGTGCCTGAAACTAATCGTCTTGTCTTCGGTAATCAACACATATTCATTGTATAGTTAAAATAATCTATTCATAGCATACAAGACAATACAATCATGTTTACCATAAAAGAAGCGAAAACGGCTAGGGAAAAAGAGGCTGCAAATCGTCTACGCTATGAGGTTTATACCCATGATCAGGGCTATCACATCCAAGACGAACAAGTGGTTCAGGATGAACACGCAGACCGTGAAGCAAAGATTATAATCGCTCTTAATGAAACTGATGAGATTGTGGGAACAATGCATGTATTTTTAGGAGACCAAACAACATTTACAACGCATCAGCGCGACTTATACGACCTCACTATGTTTGAACCTGTCATCACACCAGAGCATTTTGTCATTTTTGAGAGCTTTGCCTTTCGTGCTGATTATCGCAATACCTTTGGTGCAAATCAGTTATTCATGTACAGCACACAATTGGCATTGCAGCATGATGCCGAACTCATCTTCTTAGTAGCTCCTCCATATCTGCTAGAGTTATATCAAACGTTAGGGTCACGCTCCTATACTTTTGCCTATGATCACAACTGGACAGGTATTGTCATACCACAAGTATATGTCATTTCTGACTTAGACTATCTACGAAAAATACGCTCTAAAGTATTGCGTTTTGAAACTGACTATACCGTTAACCCTGCAGTTGCAAAGCGAGTGCGTCCCTTGCTCAAAGAACCCTACGAAATCGCACACGACACCTTATCTCAACGTATTGAAAAGTGGATACAACTATATAGTCTGAATACAATTGCAGGGCATGTTGGCATCTCCATATTTGAAGGACTCAGCGAGACAGATTTACAAATTGTTTTACGTCGTAGCATTATCATTTTTTGCCGACAAGGTGACCGTATAACCGTGCAAGGCACACAAGAAAAAACTGTTTACGTTGTTTTATCTGGAACAGCTGTGCAGACAAATGACAATCACTCAATGTCATTTATAGCCGGTGATGTCATTGGCGAGATAGGATTCTTG
>JBCBKJ010000138.1:0-12756 GCA_038522085.1 Chloroflexota bacterium | reverse complement strand
AGGGGTGGCGTGTACGCCTCCCGCCGTTCTCAAATAGAGAAAAGAAAAAAGACACCCACTCACAAATAGCTACAAAAATTCCCTCTCTGACGCTTCGGGGAGGTGTCGCGTCAGCGACGGAGGGGGTCAGGCAAGAAAATTGTATATACTATCCTCATTTACTGAAAAATCCCTTAAATTGACAGGCATGGGACGTCGCCTTGGTGCGTCCGCGATTTAAACACCGTATTTAATTCTTAAATCGCATTATGTGCATAGCACATAAAGCAAAAACCCATTTCAATGCACGAAATGGGCTTTGTTACGATATCTAGTTGATACTAATAACACAAGGGCAAGCGAAATCAGCTAACGATGAAAGCAAGCGCCATAAGTATTTCCCCGTTAAGCAAATACCCAAACCCGAAGAAAGCAAAGACGGCTGTCATCAAGCCCAACCAAACCATGAGCTTGTTTTCACTTGTGTTCCCACCAGCATCATCAGAACGTATTGCTGGGTCTTTATTTTCAATACGATTGATAACTGGCATTGCAGGCGGGACGGCTGGCTTATAGTGTCTATCCCAAGTGGCGTCTTGGTCTAGCTGATGGCGCAACATTTGCGCGTCTGTGTTGGTAGGGTCTATAGCTAAAACTTTGCCAAGCATCCGACGCGCACTATTTCGGCTAGGTGATGCTTGGGCGTAGAGCAACAAGGCATCTACGTTATTTGGACTGAGCCTGAGTGCTTTGCGCAATAGTATCATGGCATCGTCTTTATTATCATCTACAATGAGGTTGCGGGCTTCGCTAATCAAGCCACTGACGCTGGGTGTTCTATAGTGTGCGTTAATTGCCATATAATCTCTTAGTTTATGATTCGTTGCATTCCACCAACCAATATACAGGAAATTACTGCCTTCTTGTATTGAGATTGTTTTCCCTAATAAACTTTTTAGATTAACTTGTCTCCACAACCTTCACTTTTTGAAAGCGTGCGCCCATCACCAACCCGACACTCAGCAAGATAATCCCCATGCCAACAAACAAGCCGATGCTCACAGGCTCGTTCAAGAAAATGATGCCCCAAATGGTACCGAACACAGGCACGAGAAAGGTCACGCTGGCGGTGCGCGTCGGACCAACATTTTTCAGCAGATAAAAATAGAGCATATACGCAAACGAAGTCGATACCAGTATTAAGGCAGTCAACGAGAGGATTGCCGCCATACTCGGTGGGCTATCTGGCACGGTCGTCGCGGCCGGGATGCTCAAAATGACCGATGCGCCCAACAATTGTCCGATGCTCGCCTGTATCGCAGGTAAGCCACTGATATGCTGACTGGCATACACTGTCCCGATGCCATAGCAAATCGCCGCCCCAATCGACGCCGCGACTGCTATCAAAAACGCTCTGTTCAAGTCTAGCGGACTGCCCCCAACTAGCACCCCTACACCGACCACACCCAACAACAAGCCAGCGATTTTCTGCGGAGTTAGTGCCTCGCCAATCCACACCGCCGCGACCAATGCTGTACATAGTGGCGTCACTGAATTGAGAATCGCCGCCAGTGATGCCGTAATCGTCAACTGCGAGAAAGCAATCAGCACGAACGGAATCGCCGCATTGAATGCCCCTACAATCAAAAATTCGCGCCAACGCGAGAGCAACTTACGATAGCTCTGCCCGCCTGCTTCTTTGTTCATCATCGGCGCAATTGGAATCAGCACCAAACCGGCAACCAATACGCGCACGAACATCAGCATATTAGGACCAAATTCTGGTGCGGCAACTCGAATAAACAAAAACGATGCGCCCCAAATCGCACCGAGTAAAGTCAACGTCGCATAGTGTATTGGTTTCATGTGTGCGCATCCCGTCTGTATAGCGTGTATTTAAATTGTGGACGATACAGACACCGTTCCTACACTGTGAGGAGGGTTTTTCGAGCATCAATGCTCACTAAACCAACAAAATGTAGGGACTGGGCTTGCCCTATCCGTTTTTCACTGTGCTAATGCCTGAAATGACATTTGTGTTGCGCCTCACAAAAAAGCACAACTGTAGAGACACCATTCTTAGCGTTCGCTACCCCAAATTCGTAAAATGCCACGAATCAATTGCGAGACAGACTCATTAGCACATGTGATAAGACCGTCCGTTCACGAATACCTATTCTATGCCTACACCTACGCCATGAATAGCCACACCTAGCACCATTTCCGCTATAGCTATCCTTCACCTTTTACCTTTATATTTTCACCTAAGTTTGCTTCCCCTCTTTTCACCTCCTCAACACACCATTTTTGCTGTAGCGCCCCTTCACCTTTTACCTTTGATATTGCTATAGTTAGTTCATACTAACTAAACAACCAGCGAGCAAAACATCCATGAACACACTCGAACTCAGTGCAAGCCAAATCGCACAGCATATCCGCGAAGGCAAGGTCAGCGTCACGGATACCGTAGAACAACATATCCAGCGCATCCAAAAAGTGAATCCACGCATCAATGCGGTCATTACACCGATGTACGATACAGCCCGTCAGCAAGCAAAAGACGCCGATACTCATATCGCCACACATGGCACAGATGACCTCCCACCGCTATTCGGCGTACCTGTTACGATTAAGGATAGCTGGGGCATTGAAGGAGTGCGTTTCACAGGGGGTTCGACCTATCATGCCGATGACATCGCAGAACAAGATGCCGAAGTGGTTAAACGCTTCAAAGAGGCAGGCGCAATAATTCTCGGCAAGACCAACCTACCGGATATGTGCTGGTCAGGCGAAACAGTGAATCCGATTTTTGGACGCACCAACAACCCGCACAATATCAATCATTCCGCAGGGGGCAGTAGCGGAGGCGAAGGGGCGATTATTGCCGCAGGTGGGTCGCCTTTAGGCATCGGGAGCGATATTGCGGGCAGTGTGCGTATCCCAGCCGCGATGAATGGCTGTGTATCCCTCAAGCCCACACACGAACGTGTCCCATCGCACGACCATTTTCCAAAGCCCAGCGACCAACACCCTGATTGGAACACGGCTGGACCGATGGCACGGCGCATCGAAGATTTGTCATTAGCGATGTCCGTACTCTCAGAAACGCCTTTTGCCGATTACCGTGAGATTGACTTAGTAAACCGTCGCTGTGTGGTATACATCCACAATGGACTTGTGCCAGTGCGCAAAGAAGTCGTCGAAACGGTATCTACGGCGATGGGGACACTCAAACATGCAGGCATGGAAACGGTGCGTGACGATACGCTACCCATTCGGGATATGACCTTCGCCTACGCGCACCTGATGAGTAAGTATGGCAACGATGCGTTCAAAACGGCGCTCGGCGGGGGCAAAAAATATAACCTTTGGGAAGAAATCAACTATATTCGTAAAGGCGAAGGGCGTATCTCTGCCAATGTCTTAAATTTCACGCATAGTATGGATGTCTTTGCCCCGATGGCATATCTCACAGGTGGCACAAATTCCCGCAAAGTTGACCAGTACAAACAACAGTTGCTCTCCGCAATGGGCGAGGACGGCGTGCTACTGTGTCCGATTATCATCACCACACCGCCCAAACATGGCTGGGTCTACACACTTATCACACAAGTACCATATACCACGCCGTTTAACCTTGTTGGCTTTCCGGCTGTTGTTCTCCCCATTGGCTACACCAAAAAAGGCTTACCGCTCGCTGTACAGATTGTCGCCCGTCCCGATGAAGACGAAACCGCGCTCGCTGTCGCCGCCGAACTCGAACGAGTCTACGGTGGGTGGCGTATGGCAAAGATGTAAGTTGCTAATCCAGAAAAATAGCATCAGACGCGGAACATGCTCCCAAATAGACATTTTCGTAGGGATGCCATTTTACGCCCACATCTTTTGCTACTCGGCTCCGTAGGGACAACAGCTATGGGACATCATTTTCGGTGTATCTGCCTATCTGTATTTTGGTGATGTCCCTATACAACGTTTCAGATGTTCTCGATGGGTGCGAATGACACAACCTTATATTTCGCTGTTCCATCTGGCACTTTGACTTTCACAATATCGCCAACTTCACGTCCCATGACAGCACGTCCAACGGGCGAATCTACGGTGATAGCGCGACGCTCGCCATTTACTTCTGCGCCATCTACAAGGTCAAGCGTCATCTCTTCATCAAATTCCATATCTAGCAACACCACTCTATCACCAATGTTGATGATATTCGGGTCGTTGCTCTCAATGATTTCGGCGTTGTGCAATACATCAACAAGATTCGCCAAGCGTTCTTCAAGGCGTTTCTTGGCTTCCATTGTATCGTTTAATTCAGAATCTTCTTCGTTGCCGACATTATCTTCACGGATGGCTTTCAAGCGTTCGGTGATGGCTGGTATGTCATCTTCGCGCAATTTATAAATTTCATTCTCAATATTTTCATACCCTTCACGGGTTAGTTGGCGCTTATTCATATCATATTGTCCTACGTATATAGTGAGCTATTTGTTTTGGGATAGCAAAATGCCCATGCGTGTGCGCATGAGCTATCTTGTTATACCGTCGTTATAGCGTGCATTATATAGCAAAATACTTTGCAAAGTATGAATAAACCACACGGAATTTGCATGATTTTTATTAGTATCCTCAATTTTCGATATAGCGTATGTTGTTTTAGAACTACTTTGCTACTTTATGTAGGGTCTGGACAATAAATGAAATTTCGTGGGGCGTTGCTGTGTTTGCGCCACCCTATCCCTACAATGTGTAACACTTGCTGATGCGTCCCATAGGGGTAAACTTTAGCAAAAAATGACCCCAATGCTAACATTTTGTAGGGGAGGCAGGTCTGCTTCCCATTGTTTCTAAATGTGACCGCAGTAGACATCTTTTAGAAAAACACCTGAGCTTAACGGCTATGCACAACAAAACACCCTTTCTGCGAGCAAAAAGGGCGTTTTCGATGTTATATGTGGAGATGATACGTAGTTAACCTCAATTTCGGATAAGAGAATGTTCAAATTTTGAGCCATTCTGAACCATAGAATCCTTGTAGGGACAACATCTATGTTGTCCGCTGAGTAGAAATTATGCTTTTCGATATTCTATGCTTAAACGAAACTCAGGTCAGTTAGTTAACGGTTGCGCCAGTAAAGAATTTGTTGATTGCTTGCCCAGCAGATGTATCTTTCAAGTAGTCGATATTCTCACCACTGAATGGAATAGGTTGCATACCAAAATGATCGACCAGCGCATTATTAGGCGTGGTATTTGGCACAGCCAGCAACTCCAGCAGACCACTACTCACAGGCGAGCCTGGTAACGTATTTTCCATCACGAATACTGCCGGACGCAAAAGTGCTACGGGTGCAGGGAAGAACACACGGCTAGTTTCCAATGCTCCTATAACACGCTTCTGAATTTCACCGAGCGTCAAGGGTTCTGGACCACCGAGTACGAGTTCTTTGCCAATGGTACTATCATCTTTGAGCGAACGCACTGCGGCTTCCGCGACATCGAACACACTCACAGGCTGGAATTCCGCTTTACCACCGCCAATCATCGGGAACACAATCGGGGTCAAGCGTACCAATCGCGCAAAGGTGTTGAAAAATTCGTCCTGTGGACCAAAAATCGCGCTCGGACGTAAGGCTGTCCATTGTAAGCTCTCTTGGGCGGCGACATAATCCTGTGCTTTGCCTTTGCTTGCCAAAAAGCGATAAGGCAAACTCGCATCTGCACCGTTCTGGCTCACATTGATGAAGCGTGGCACACCCGCATCAACAGCCGCATCGACCACGTTAATCGTGCCTTGATAATTGACATCTTCGTAGGTTTGTCCGCCTTTTTCCATTGAAATCGCTACCGTGTGAATGACTGCATCCACACCATCCATCAGCGATGCCCATGCGCTACGATTCGTGACATCTGCTTGTACAATCTCTATCGCATCGCCAAAATGCCCTAAACGTTTTTGTGCTTTTTCTGGTGTACGCACAGCCGCCCGCACGCTATACCCTGCTTCGACTAGTTTCTCGATGATGTTGTTACCAACAAAGCCTGCGCCACCTGTTACCAGTATTGCCATAATGTTACCTCTCGTTCGTTTTAGAATCACTCATAACATGTGAATTTTAGAACAATACTCTAAACAATAAATGAGTCAAGCGTGAGTGGCTCACAATGTACGGACGATTTATACCAAATCATCTAAGCCCATCGACTGTAACACACCGGGCGCCATAATCTGACTGAAACGATATGCCATTTGCTCGGCGCTATCACTCATATCCCCTTGTAACCACCAGCGCAACGCCCCCAACAACGCACCCGATAGTATCTGCGCGATGAGTTCCGGCTGAACAGTCATAAACGGCGCGACCTCGCGTAAGGGCTGATGTTTTTTGTAGGATTGTGCGGCAATGTAATCCCAAAATTGATAGATGAACTGTGTATCGACTGTGTTTATCAGCATACTGCGATAAAACAGCGCATACGATTCTACATGCTTGAAAATAGGATAGCTCAGGGGCTTATTATCCATCAGGAGCGTATCTGCATTGAGTGTATTCGTTTGCGCTTCCAGTGATTGAAAATGCGCTTCCAGACTATGCCAGAGTAAGTGTTGCTTATTTTCATAATGAGCGTAAAAAGTCTTACGGGCGATGTCGGCAGTCGTCACAATGTCCGTGATAGTGATATCCTGAAAGGCTCTTTCTCTAATCAGCGCGAGCATTGCTGAGGTAAGGCGTTCTTCGGTAGCGTCTGTCCATTTTTATACATTCTGTCTACTAAGTAACTATCATAGTTGATTATAGTCTTAACTATAGCGTATGCTGTTGACAACATACAAAAATACCTGAATGAGGTTTTCAACACATGACCGCAGTATACGCACCAAACCTTGTAGAGCGTCGCACTATAGAGAGTGATTATTGGCGCACCTATCACACAGCTGAGGATTTAGCACGCTTTGAGGCTATCTATCGGACGTATAGCATTATGTCTACAGGCGTTTCTATCCATATCGACGCCTACGAGCAAGATGACCCACAATCACCTGTGTTCATCTTCAATCATGGGGGTGGCGGCTACTCGCGCCTGTTCATCCCGATTGCACTAGCACTCTATGACAAAGGCTATACGGTTTTGTTACCCGACCAACGTGGACAAGGGTTCTCGGGTGGCAACCGTAGTGATTTCACGATGGGGCAATTTGTAGAAAATATCGTGGATGTTGCAAAATGGGCGCAAGAACATTATGCAGGTGAGCTATTCATGGGCGGGGGCAGTCTCGGTGGCGCATTGACGTACAAGGCAGCAGTAGCAGGCGCACCTGTCAAAGCGATTGTTTGCCATAATTTGTATGACTTTGGCAACCCACACGATACGCTGGCAGTCTCTATTTTTGCCCTTATCGCCAAATATACACCTATCGCATATCTGTTTTCGCTCGTGACTCGTGGGATAGGGGCGCTACTCCCGACCATACGCTTGCCCTATAAAATGCTCGCTAGGTTCGATCAGATGGTTGATGAGCGTAATGCAGACTTTTATCCTAAGTATCAACACGACCCGATTCCAATCAAGCAGATTAGTTTGCGCTACATGGCAAGTACCTTCAGCACCCCGCCGGCACGCAGTTTCGAGGCGAATACGCTCCCTGTGCTGGTCATCAATCAGATACGTGACAAGATGGTAGACCCAGTCGTCACACACCAGAACTATGACCGCCTACGGGGCGAAAAACAATACGTCGAAATTGATTATGGGCATTGGGCGATGGACGAAGATTTTGTCACCGAATGGACAGATATTGTCGATGATTATCTGCAAAGCCATCTCACCTGACGCTTGCCCTACGCCGACGATTATTCCCTTTCGTAGTCTGAGCGTCATGTGGGCGTCAGGTAACGAGTAGTAAAACCTGCTACAGTGTAAATGTGCTTGGGCAATGCCCCCACACGTTCCCAAGTACAGGCTTCCCCGATATACAACCACACGCTCCCATCCCATTTGGGAGCGTATGGTTTCTCCTGATTTTTAGTCAAAGCATTACGCCTTAAGTCAATTAAACATATCACCTTTGATTATTTGATGTTTGAGCGCCATAATTTCAACAGTTGTCGTCAATTCAGGGTTGCTACCCCGTCTAGCTGGTATGTGATACAAGACAGGTTGAAGATGTTCGATATACGTCAGAGGAATACTCAGTTCAGCCATTAAGCTGTTGAATCTTTCCTTAGGTGCTTCCAGTACATGTGCGCCCTGCCAAAGTGTAGCCCCTGAGAAGTAGCCAACACCTATAAAATCCAACCAGTATAAAGTAGCTGCACCTCCGGTATGGATTCTGATACGCATCACAGGTCCAAGACTTGGTGAATAATTCCAAATTTGACAATAAAGCTCATGAACATCCGGTCTTTTGAATATCGTTTTCATCTTTGTATCTTCCATATCTTCGTGGTGAGAAAAAATGACGACCATCACCCTATTTTGACACCTTTATACTACATACGCCGAAATGCCAGTACGGTATACTCAACATTATGTTAACCAGATTTATTATCAACAGCCCTACGGAGATATACTAATGCCCAGCTTAACGATTAGCCTCGCGCAGATGAATGTCCAAGCCCGCGAGATTGTCCGTAATACGAACACGTTTAACCGCATGGTCGCGGATGCCGCCCGTCGTAAGAGTGATTTGCTCGTCTTTCCAGAGTTATTCATCACAGGCTATATGCTCGATGAAGCGAAAGAACGGGCTGATGCGCTCAATAAGGGGATGTTTGCAGAAATTTCCAAAATGGCGACCAAAGGCAACATGGCGATTACGGGATCAATTTTGGAAAAGCGCGGATTAGAGGCAACCAATAGCATGCCTTTCTTCGCGCCTAACGGACGGATGCTCGGTGTGTACCGCAAAATGCACCTATTCCGTTTGTTTGATGAAGACCAATATCTTGCGCCAGGTAGTTCACCGCTTGCGTTGGATTTGCCATGGGGCGGGACAGGACTCGCTATTTGTTACGACCTGCGCTTCCCTGAATTATTCCGTCGCTACGCCGTGCGCGAAAATGCAAAAATCATCATCATCGCTGCTGAATGGCCTCTCGTGCGCATAGAACATTGGCGTGCTTTGTTGATTGCCCGGGCAATAGAAAATCAAGTATATATTGTGGCATGCAACGCGGCAGGTGATACAGGCGATACAGTCATGGGCGGACACAGCATGATTGTTGACCCATGGGGACGCATCGTGGTCGAAGCAGGCGAAACCCCGCAACTTGTCACAGCAGAGATTGAGCTTGATGAAGTAGATAACGCCCGCGCCAAAATCCCTGTCTATGATGATTTGCGCAAGGACATCTACGAATACTAAGCAAAAGCAAAGATATTGTAGGGACGTGCAACGGCGCGTCCAGTATCTTATTCAAATCCAACCACCAGCACCAATCTCCAATCCGATGTATAACTATCCCCAATACATAATCACAATCGGGTAGGGAAACCACTATGCACGTACTCATTAAGGGTGTTTTTTATATTGTCGGCATGTCACCGGATGCGGATTCTATCAAGTTCAAGGCGGATGACGCTGGCAATTGGGATATGATTAAAACGGAGCATCGCAAACGCTTCGAGCGTGAATTTCGTGAAGATGACGGCGTGGTCACGATTCGCCTGCAAGCCATTGACGCCCTCGAAACGCACTATTCACCTCCGAACGTCTCTGTCCCCAAAGGCTTGAAAACCAAAGCCAAACAAGTTGATAAACCCAGCAAAGGCAACCATAAGCAACACGCCGAACTCGGCACACAAGCGACCAATATTTTCTTGGATTTCATGGGCGCAAGGGATGTGGAATGGAAACGCTGGGGACGCAATACATGGATAGACAAAGCGACCATCAATGGCAGGCGTGTTGATGATAAATTTGATGATGCGATTGAAGGCTATATCATCACTGATGACATAGAGCGCAATGGGCGTCCGATTGGGTGGGTGTTTCTTGGCGAACCCCCTATCGCAGATGGTACACGCCTATCTAAAGAGCAAGTCGGAGAATGGGTAGGCAAAAGTGCCAATTACATGCTCATCGAACGCGGGACGGTTTATCCGTTTTTCTACATGGGATTATCCGCCGCGATACGTATCCCACTCATAGAAGTGGCAAAATCTGCCCAGCAAAATCCTGACCAAGATGATGTTTGGACACATGACAAAACAATTGAAGGTGTGGATTTGCCATCGTTAGATGTTCTCTATGGCGATACCGTTGTCTATCCATATTTGTTCCGACGGCTGGTACGCTACTGGTACAACAATATGATGGATGATTTTTATTATAAGCTCCGTGCGGATGCTCAGACACTCCCTGATGGCACGGATTTATCACTGAACTTGGATGAATTTTTTGAAGATGGCGACCCTTGGCTGTTTATCGTCAGCACACAAGATTTTATGCATCTTAGTGATGTGTTGCATATCGAGCGCAATCATCTCAAACTTGATGTGTATCCTTATGACATGGTGTTTTTGTCCTGACCTCGTAAATGAAAGGACGTGCAACAGACACGTCCTGTACATCTATCTTATACGCTAACACCTGTCTGTAACCCGACTAATTGCGCACTTGTCTCCCACAAATCCTGTGCTTTCGCTTCATCATAGCTATCGGCGCTGGAGCGTGTTTCTTCCAAACCATCGAAATAAAGTGCGGTGCGCCCGGCTAAAGCCTCATCCGTGACCAACCGCGCTACATGTTTACCGGATGTTTCCACGCTCCGAATGCCGTTGACGACATGGCGTAAAGACATAAAAAAGCCTCTAAAAATGGACTGCGCCCACGCTGGTAATTCGCGTGCTAACTGTGTATCAGGCATCAAGCCGGGGTCGATAGCAAAGACACCAATAGCGGGGTTATCAAGTTGTTGTGCTAATTCGTATGCGCACAGCACATTACATAACTTAGAGATGCTATAAATACGAAAGGGATTCGTCACGGTATCAGCGTCGCTGGCTTTTTCAGGGTATGCCAGTGCAAGGGCATTCGTATATTTTGGTTTGGGAACACCTGTCAGGCGTGCTAGGCGATGTTCAGGGAGATGAGTGCCACTACTGACGAATATAATACGTGCGGGTTCTTGTAGATGCGCTCGCAACAGATTCACCAACAAAAAATGTCCTAGATGATTGACACCAAATATTTGCTCAATGCCTTCTTGTGTGTATTGTAAAGATGTACCAGTTAGCCCTGCATTGCA
This sequence comes from Chloroflexota bacterium, assembly GCA_038522085.1. Classification (GTDB taxonomy): domain Bacteria; phylum Chloroflexota; class Anaerolineae; order Aggregatilineales; family Phototrophicaceae; genus JAUZRW01. The sequence continues at coordinate 1,525 of JBCBKJ010000138.1, read as the reverse complement.
GACTAGCGCGTGTAGGGGCGGAAAGTCACCCGCTACGAAATTATCGACAAATATGCGGATACTCTCAAATGAGCCTAAGTCAAGTTGCATGGCATGTACAGTTTGCCCTGTCTCTTGGCTAAGTGTATCCGCTGCAACTTGGATACGCTCATGGCTTCGGCTGGCAATCACCACTTGCCAATCACCTGTCTGTGCTAATTGATAGGCAGTCTGATAGCCTAAACCCGAATTTCCACCTGTGATGATGACTGTTTTTTGCATGAGAACATCATGTCCTTTGTATAATTAAACACTGCGTCATTATTCAACAGCTTGTCAGTCATACGGTATACTGTGAGCAGAGTCAGCGTCAACAAGCAACCTAAACAGTCCGTCAGTCATAAACATGTGTGCAATTATGAACACTGAAAAACCCAATCGTTTTCAACGACGCAAACAGCGTACCCGCAATGCACTCAAGCAAGCGGCAATGGATTTGTTGCTGGCATATGGCTACGACAACCTCACAGTACAAGCCATAACAGACCGCGCTGATTTCGCACGTGGTACTTTTTATGTACATTTTGCTGATAAAGACGATATTGTGTGGGCGTTGCTCGAAGAGAGTATGGCATCATTACTCAAGGATACTATCGGACACATAACCAATGAGTCGCCCATGCGTCGGAAATATCTACTGTGGCAACGGGTTTTTCTGTATGCGCAAGAGAATCAAGCTCTTCTGCGCGTTTTGGTCGGGGAAAATGGCCATCCTGCCTACGCTGTCAAAATACAAGATTTCTTTGGCACTATCATCGAGCAGGGCATCAAGGGTGGCACATTTGACCCGCAGATTGATGTGGGTTTGCCCCCTGAATTTTTGGCACAATTCATGACAGGCGCACTTGTCCGTCTCATGCTGTGGTCACTGGATACGGACTACACGCCTAGTCAACTTGCGCAGATGTTTTACGAAGTGATTTACCGCGAACCTATGCCTCCTGAGATTGCGTAGTAAAAGTAACTGACTGTGACTCTCTAATGACCTGAGTTTCGTTTAAGTTCAAATCAGTGAGTGTTTTCATGAACATGCGTCTCTGTATTTGTGTTGCCTAGATACAAGATACATTCATGTTGGCATCTGAGACCAAAACATAATCCCTCAAAATAGTGGATTTACAATGATAATTTAATTACTTACCTTGAGTATCAATAAGTTATTGGTTGAAGAATGAAATATTGAAAGAAATGATTTTTTGACTGTTTAGTATAATTAATATATATTCAGATTTAGTTACAAATTTATAAACTTCTAATTAGCGAGATAATTTCATGAAATATGATGTTTTTATTAGTTATAGTCGTGTAGATACAGCTTTTGCCGTACAAATTAAGAAGACTCTTGAAGAGTTTAAATTAGTTACATGGCTAGATACAAGCAATTTGACGGTTTCAAATGATATTCACGAAGATATCCGTTCAGCGATTTTAGACTCTCGTTTGCTTGTAGTTATATTATCCCCTGATGCTAAATCATGATTTAGCA
>JBCBKJ010000137.1:0-12780 GCA_038522085.1 Chloroflexota bacterium | reverse complement strand
ACAGCGTTTTATCCAAATCAAGGACGCTCTCGTAGGCAAGGACACTGCCAGGGTCGGTGCTATCGAGAATATCGAGCGACAAGACATCCGTCTGTGCGCTGAAGATATTGCTGAACACTTCCGGCGCAAGGCTACTGCCCCCCATGCCCAGCAATAAGACATTGGTGAAACCTTCGTCTTTCACTGCCGATGCCAATTTTTGCATACGCGATAAGCTATCGCGCATGCTATCCATGATATTGAGCCAGCCAAGACGGTTGGTTATCTCGGTGGGGTCATCTTGCCAGACGGTGTGGTCATGCTCCCAGATACGGCGCATAATCTCGTTGTCTTTGAGGTCAAGCGTAGCAGTCTGGAAAGCGTCTGTGTAAGCGCCTAACTCAAAATTGAGCAAATCGGTCATTAACTCGCCTCCCCTGCCATGTTCTCTGCTTTGGTGCGGATACTATTGAGCAAGTTTGCAAAGGGCTTCTCGAATTTTTCCACGCCCACATCTTGCAAGTTTTGCGTGATGGCATCGTAATCTACGCCGATGTCTGCCAGCGCATCAATCGTTGCTTGGGCGTCGTCTACATCGGTGTCGATAGTACGCGCAACCGTGCCGTGGTCTTTGAACGCCTCTTTGGTTTCAGGTGGCATCGTGTTGACCGTATCAGATCCGATAAGTTCATCGACATATTTCACATCGCTATAGGCATCATTCTTTGTGCTGGTCGATGCCCAGAGGGGACGTTGTACCCGTGCGCCTTTGTCTGCGAGAGCTTGCCAACGCTCACCGCTAAACGTCTCTTGGAAGCGTTTGTAAGCAAGTTTGGTATTGGCGACAGCTACTTTGCCGAGCAAATCGGTGTTGCCGGATGCTTCTATTGCGCTGTCCATGTCGCTCTCTACACGGCTGACGAAGAAAGAAGCAACAGACGCTACTTTGCTGGGGTCGCCATCATTGGCAACTAAATCTTCCAGACCTGCGATATATGCCTCTGCGACGTTATCATAATCTTGCAAGCTGAACATCAGCGTGACATTGACATTGATGCCTTCACTGATAAGGGTACGAATGGCGGGAAGCCCTGCATCGGTGGCGGGTACTTTAATCATCAAATTAGGACGGTTGACTTCTGCGTATAGACGACGCCCTTCTGCGATTGTGCCATCGGTATCGTTGGCGAGTGTCGGGGCAACTTCGAGGCTGATGTAGCCATCAACGCCATCGCTTTCATCATAAATGGGGCGCAAAATATCTGCCGCCATCTGAATATCTTCAATTGCCATCGCTTCGTAGATTTCTTCTACGGATTTGCCCTGTGCAACCAGTTCTGCCAGTTGGCTATCGTAGTCATCGCTACCCGCAATTGCTTTGTCGAAAATAGCGGGGTTCGATGTCACACCGCGCACCCCTTCGTCAACGGCAGCTTGCAAGCCACCATCCACAATGAATTGGCGACGAATGTAATCTATCCAGACGGATTGCCCTTGTTGGGTATATAAATCATGTAGTTTGGTCATCATGACTCCCCTATGTGATTGTGTATTCGTGAGTAAAAGTCTGTATGTGCGTTATTCTAACGATATACTGTTAAGAAAGCATATCATCGTCCTTATGCACGTTCTTATATATTATAGACGTAGAAATATACGTCTAGCTTACGTTGTATCTTTCTTAGATATATCTTGGCATCGTGCAAATACTGCAATTGTTGCATCAGCTATACTTGCAAAACACATGCTAGTAAAAGCAAGGTCTAGACCATGCAAGCGATGCAACGCGCCTTCACTGCCCTACAAGGCACATGGATAGGTGATGCCTTCGGTGGACATTTTGAATTTGAAAGTGTTGATTGGCATCGTCCTGAACGAACAGCACAAACGCGACAATTACCCCCAGCAACATGGCGTTACACCGACGACACACAAATGGCATTATCTGTTTATGATATTCTGCGCCGTCATGGACGCATCATGCCTGAAAAGCTAGTCACTAGTTTTGGCGAACACTTTGATATTTCACGCGGATACGGCATTGGAACAGAGCAACTACTGCTCGATATTCGCGCAGGTGGCGAATGGGAAACACTCGCTCAAGCACGATTTGATGGCAAGGGGTCGGCTGGTAATGGGGCTGCAATGCGTGTTGCGCCTATTGGTGCTTATTTCGCAGAGGATTTAAACGCAGTTGTCCACAACGCAAGGCAATCCGCTATCACCACCCATACCCATCCAGAAGGCATCGCAGGAGCAATTGCTGTTGCAGCCGCTACGACAGTTACCGCAACACAACAAGATACTAAACCGTTTCTTGAATCACATTATTGGGAAACAATTATCGCGCATACACCGGATAGTCGTGTGAAAGATAAGCTCATAGACGCATGTAATCTGGCTTCCGATTGCACAAGCAAACAAGCAGCTAAACAATTGGGGTCTGGGTGGGATGTATTGACAACCGATACTGTGCCATATGCTCTATGGTGTGCCGTGAAGCATGTAAATTCGTTTGAAGATGCCATGTGGGAAGCGATTCGTGTAGGTGGAGACACCGATACAGTCGCGGCAATAGTCGGAGGTATTGTCGCTTCGCACATAGGGCTTAATTATCTGCCTAAATCATGGGTAGAAAGATGTGAGCCATTACCGCAGTGGATGGTTTGAAAGTCAATCAGTTGATAGCATCTTCACATCATTGCAGTAAACTCTTGGTTGGGTGTGCAGGATAGGGTATTCACTAACTGCATAAGAGAGATAAAGATGACAATGACATACCGTAGTTTGGGACGAACTGGCGTACAAGTGAGTCCGTTGTGTTTGGGATGTATGAATTTTGGCGGGCGTGCAGATGCAGAAACCAGTACAGCTATCATTCATCGTTCGCTAGAAGCCGGTATCAACTTCATTGACACAGCGAATGTTTACGGACATGACCCGCAGAATTTCAGTTTTGGGCGTGGACGCAGTGAGGAAATTGTCGGTAAGGCACTCGATGGCAAGCGTGATGATGTGATACTCGCTACCAAAGCCTATTTTCATATGGGCGATAAGCCAAACGATTGGGGCAGCAGCCGACGCCACATCATTCAACAGTGTGAAGCATCGCTGAAACGCCTCAATACAGATTACATTGATTTGTATCAGCTACATCATCCACATAACAGCATCCCGATTGACGAAACCTTACGCGCCCTTGATGACCTTATCCTCAGTGGTAAAGTGCGTTACATCGGCACAAGTTCTTTCGCAGCATGGCAATTGATTGAAGCGCTATGGGTATCTAAAGAGTTACATCTCAACCGTTTTGTCTGTGAGCAACCCGCGTATAATTTGCTAGATAGACGCATCGAACGCGAACTCATTCCCGCCACACAAACCTATGGCATCGGTGTGATTGCATGGTCGCCAACAGCAGGTGGCTTCCTGACAGGTAAATACAAACGCGATACTCCGCCCCCATTCGATTCGCGGTATGGCGCATTTTGGACAAGCGCACACAATAAGCATCAGACTGAACGTGCTTACGATGTTATCGACCTCATCACAGACATGGCAGAAGAAAAAAGCGTCACACCCTATCAGATTGCATTGGCATGGGTTGCGCAACAAGAAGGCATCACGAGCGCCATTATGGGTCCACGAACACTGGAGCAACTCGAAGGCTCACTCGGTGCATTAGACATCACATTCACAGAGGAAGATTTCGCCCGCATTGATGCCCTTGTGCCAGTGGGACAGATGACCGTTCCGTATTATGGACATGATGGCATGGCGTGGGTAACATGGGGTCCACATACACATCGCTGGTAAAAATAAAGCTGGTTGCTGATAAATTGAGTAGCCAGCTACCATACACTTGTAATTCCAAAAGACAGTTTAGCTCTTTTCTTCATAGCAATAGACATCACTAGTAAGATGTACCAATCGGTAACTATAGTAGCTATCGTTCTGGTAGGGTTCACCTATCAGCAACATCAATCCGCGTTGTCCAAGTGTAGGTGTTCCAAAACCACGCTCAGTTTGAATCCATAGGGCTTGCTTGTCTGTAGTAGTGAGGTCGTAACGCATGTACATGTCAAACGACATAGTATCTACTTCAATACGTTGTGCAAGGTCGTCATCCGAGCTTACATCGTCATAGCTTGCCGGAAATTGTGTTATCCATACGTCACCATTTTCGAGGATAGCGTCATATAAAATGCTATCAGTATCGCAGTATTCACCACCAAAAGGTGTTTGGAATCGCTGAAAAATATCTAGCGTTCCGAGTGCCAATACAGCACCCATTAACGCAGGAATCCCAAACGCGATAGCTATCAAAATACCTTTATTTTTAGCCATAATACGCAGATACTCATTCGCCGTGTACATATACCAAGGCATTTTACACAACAGACACGCTAACTTCCTCAAAACTGACAGCTAATAGCTGAACGCTTTACTTACTGAAACACATCCAAATCACTGCCACTGATGACCGTACCCGTATACCCTGCTTCACGGATTTCAGCGAGTAAGTCATCGTCGGATGCACTCCAATACAGTTGATGCACCAGCACGAGCAAATCCGGCTGGGTCGCGTTCGCTATCTCTGCGAGTTCGATGGTGGAGGTATGCGCTTGTTGATGATACGCCTGCCAGCGCGGATCACGTTGCGCAAATTGAACGGCACTGTAAACTTCATGCACGAGAATATCACAGTCTTTTGCGTGTTCGCGCATGGCATCAGTTGGGGTGGTATCCCCAGAAATGACAATCGTTTTATCTGCTGTAACGAATTTATAGCTATATGCCTCTAGTGTGCCGTGCGATGCCGCAAACGCCATCACGGTCACACGCTCATCACGATAAATCTCACCTGCTGAAATTTCTGTTACGACAATGTCTAGCGGATGGTCAATCGGCGCAAGTCCGTCCCGATGCTCTGCGATACCTGTTTCATAGGCTTGTAGCGTCAGGTCAACCAGTGATTGCGTGCCAGCACACCCAAAAATCTGTACTGTCTCTGCACGGTCAAGTACCCAAGGCGCAATCAGAAAATCTGGCAAGCCTGTCGTATGATCAGGATGCAAATGCGTCAAAAATAAGCGTGTGAGCTTGGGCATGGCTAATGCAGACAAACGACTTTGTGCCGCCCGTTGGAGCATCCCTGCGCCACAATCGACAATATATGGCACCTCATCGACAATCACAGCAAAACTGTTCTGATAGTGTGTTGCACTGATATTCGGTGTTCCCGTACCCAGCAAAACGAGTCGCGTAGTCATCACTGCCACATCTTACGTACCACGTATAAGTCAGTCAGCTTGTTCATATACTTGGCGGATTGCCACTTGTACGCGTTGTGGCGGTAATTCAGGCATCAGCGCATCAGGCAATTGGTCTTGTATCGGCAAGGTGTTGACATCATAGCCTTTGAAAATCATCTCGTACAACACGCCTTTGTACTGATGAACCAATGATTCTTCTTTTGTCTCGCGCCATTTTCCTGCAATACGTGTAAGTTCATACTCCATCTTCATGACTTCTAAACTCGGATAGCCCGATTTTTTAGCGTCTTCATCGGTGTACTTATCAATAACCGAGTAGTCGGCTGGTTTCATATCGTCTAAAGTTAGTCGTTTTGGTCGTTTGTTGGTTGCCATTGCAAAAAGCCCTCATCCTTCATAATTTCGATAAGTTCTTTGATATTACCTGTATTCTTCGGGAGTGGAATGCGAAACCACATTAGCCAAAAGGTAGCACAATGACTCTCATCTTTGCTAAAACTGCCGTCTGTATTCGGAAAACTATACAGTCTCTCTTCTTTGTCATTGTACCACGAACGCATTTTTACGAGTGTGTCATCGGAAATTTCCACTTCGTACCTATAGACCGTCGTGCGACCCTCTGTTTTACCAATCAGGTCATGCGCCCGTTCAAAATAGCGATTATCATTTTGTAGACGTCCCGCTTGTGCTTTATTCTCGCGCAAGGCTGATAAGAGTGCTTTTTCACCGCCAACCGTATTAGATGCTTCTGGTGTGGGATGGAAGCCAATAATCGTATCTTCGACCACACCCAATAGCCCTACATGCCCTGCCCGCACAAGCGCAGGTTCATCATGAAAAGGATGCTCTGTGTTGTAGACACCCCCTGTCCCACGAAAAATGAGTACCTGTATGATGGGCATTCCCATCTCCTAACTGTAATTCACTGACGACTATACAAAAAAATCGTGCCAGATGCACACCCACCAAGATGTGAATCCAGCACGCGAAGCCATGCCAACTACCGAACCCTGCACCCCAGTGAGAGATTGTATGGCATCAGCACGTTTTCTGTCCCGCTTATGTGACCCCTGAGCGTGGATGTTGTGTAGCCCGATATACCTGCCAATGCGCATGCTCTCCATCCGCTATGCCGTCATACTCAATGACGGCAATCAAACCAGCCGGACTTCGCTATAGCAAAGCACACTCGGCATCGGCTAACCTTTCCAGATACCTATCGGCGCGATATACTGCTTTTGTTATGCTATCCTACTCAGGGTAGTGCTGAGGGGCGCTGTTGGTGCAGTGTCCCTCACCCACAAATTAGGATGCCAACAGTATAGCGCGGTTTCTCAACCCGAGCAAATACAGTTCGCGTCTGTAGCGTCTGTGCAAGACTCATGCACTTACTAATTTTGTGCGACTGAACCGTGTTACGCTTGGAATACGATTCATTCACAACAAAGGAGTTGCCCTATGGCAACCGCAAGTGTTACTGCCGCACCCGAAGGTACATCAGACGAACGATTCCAGAAATTACGACGCTTCAACGTGATTATGGGCTTTTTGCATCTTGTGCAAGGTTTGTTCATGATTTTTGTGAGCAACGATACCACCTACCCTATTTACACAAATTACCTCAGTTTCGACCTAGAAAATTTTGAGCTAACGCCTGCCCCTGAATTGCTCTACGAACTGCCATTTGGTCCCGCTGTGGCGTGCTTCTTGCTCATTTCTGCTGTCGCACATTTCTACTTATCGACCATTGGCTACGAGAGCTATGTCGAAAACTTGAAGAAGGGCATGAATCCGATTCGCTTCTATGAGTACGCGCTGAGTTCATCCTTGATGATTGTTCTCATTGGGATGCTGATTGGTCTATGGGATTTGGGTGCAATTTTGCTCCTGTTCACGCTCAACGCGACGATGAACCTCTTCGGTATCATGATGGAATATCACAATCAGTACACCGATAAGCCAGATTGGACATCGTTCATCTATGGCTGTATCGCTGGTTTTGTTCCTTGGGTCGTTATCACACTCTATTTTGTGGGCGCAGTAACATCCGGCGGTGAAGAAGCACAACCGCCTGGCTTCGTCTATGCCATCATTCCGACGCTATTTGTTTTCTTCAATATCTTCGCTATCAACATGGTTCTGCAATACAAAAAAGTAGGTCCTTGGGAAGATTACCTGTATGGCGAACGCGCCTATATCATCTTGAGCTTGGTGGCTAAATCTTTGCTTTGCTGGCTTATCTGGACTGGCACGCTCGCCCCTGTTTGAGCTATCAATCACCCAACATAACATCGGATACTATGCTTGACGTAGTGTCCGATTATTTTATGTCCACTTATCACCAAGTAGACATTATCACTTAATATTTATGCGCTAGACTAAGATACACATTATCCATAGCGCACAAATAGAGACACCATGTCAGATTCATCTTTTAATGCTGAAGCAGTGTATCAATATATTCATGCACAGGTTAAAGAAACATTTAATCAAGAATTTTCGCGTCGGGATTTTATGCGCCTAATGGGTGGTGGGATGGCAGGGGCGCTCGTGAGTGCATTCGCCGCCGCCCGTGTCCGCGCACAATCTGACGAAGCCATTGGTGAGAGCAGTGAATTTACCAGAGAAACGCTACCGAACGGTGTCGCGGCTGGCGACTTGACCCAAGACAGTTTTGTCTTGTGGGCGCGGAGTACGGCAGTCGGCACACTGACAGCTGAGGTTACAGGAACTGCCCCTGATGGCAATACGGTAACTGGCACATACACAGTTGAGGTAAACGACACGACCATTCCGGCAAAAATCGTTGTTGGCAGTGACGCTGGTTTCATGGCTGGCATGGCTATTACCTATACGATTAGCGATGCGGCGGATAGCACGCTGTCTGGCAATTTTCGTCTACCAGAGGCACTCGATAGCACCACAGCACGTAATTTGCGCTTTGGGACATCTGGTGATTGGCGGGGTGAATTACGCCCCTACCCTGCAATGGCAAATATACCGGAGCGCGACCTCGATTTTTTCATGATGCTGGGCGACAGTGCTTATGTGGATTTGAGTTCACTCGATTTGAACCGCATGGCACGCACATTAAGCGAATTTCGCATCAAGCACAACGAAGTGTATAGCAATCGCTTCGGCAAAAATTATTGGGCGGCTGTGCGTGCATCCACAGCACTCTACCTAACGATTGATGACCATGAAGTGCGCAACGATTTTTCTGGTGGCGCAGACCCCAACACACAAATTCGCATGTCGGATGCTGACCGTGCATTTGAATACACCAATCAGACATTCACTTATCAATACGCGATGCAGAGTTTCAGCGAGTATAATCCTTTGCGCGATGACACCTACGAAGGTACAGACGACCCGCGCATGGATGGACGTCCCAAGCTCTATCGCTATGTGAATTTTGGGAGCGAGGCAGCGATTTTTGTAATTGATGCACGCTCTTTCCGTGACCAAGCAGTAGAGAGTATCGGGAATGTATTTGCGAGTGCAGAGATTCGGCGCTGGAACGAAGATGTATGGGAAGCAGGGCGCACGATGCTCGGTAGCGCACAGGTCGCTGATTTAAAGCGCGATTTGCTAGACGCTCAAAATAAAGGCATCGTCTGGAAATTCATTATGTTGCCTGAACCCAGCCAGCAAATGGGATGGTTCAATGGCGAAGACCGTTGGGAAGGCTTTGCGCCGGAGCGCACAGAAGTCCTGCAATTCATCCAAGAGAATGCTATCCAGAACGTAGTGTTTATCTCAGCGGATATACACTCTACGTTTATTAACAACCTAACTTATCAAACTGAGCCACAAGGCGACTTGGTAGATACAGATGTCTGGGAAATATCGACAGGTCCCGGCGCTTTCTATCCACCTACCGGACAAGCCATCACAGAATTTTCGCGTCAATTAGGCGTGATGTTGCCCTATGAAATCGAAGATTATGAGGCGGGCGACCTCGTAGAAAAAGACCGCATCTTAGAGCGCCTGTTCAATCGCTTGGTGAGTACCTCTCAGCAATTACGACAACTCGGCTTAAAACCAGAGCTAACTGATTACGAATTGCTGGTCGGTGGCTGGACAGTCGGGCATACAATGGGCTGGACAGAATTTGAAATTGACCGTGATACCCGTGCGCTGACCGTAACGACCTATGGCATTCCATCGTACAGTGCTGATGATATGACAGCGAATCCTGAGCTATTCGCCAATCTCGTCCCTGACATCATGCAACAGATGGTTGTGCAAGCGCGATTTTGAATTGCAATATCCTAGAAGTTTAGGGATATGGCTGTGTCCACGTCCGAGCAGGCGCAGACACAAAAACGCCCCCTACGAAAAGAACTCACGGATATATACTTGAGCGACCTTGAAGTGCAGAAGATGCAGGCATTATGCCCTATCCGTTGTTTCCACGCTAATTTTTTAAACAGCATCAAGTGGTATGTGGTTCACTGAAACTGGCTACCCTAAATAGAGTAGCCAGCTCATGTGGGGCAACGCACAGGTTGCCCCCTCGTAGTTCGTTATCAGACAGGTTGTACGTTTAGCTACAAACCATCCCGTTCAAGGTAAAGTTACTTGGCTGTGTAAAGTTACCGTTATGGTCAACACGGAAGCCAAAGCTCACGGAGCGACCATTATTGATACGGCTATTCCAGTGGCGACGTGGTGTTGAGAACGCAGCGATATTGCCATTCTGGCTACCGTTCTGAACACTCCACGAATTGGCTAGTGTCGCACCACTGATATTTGCTGTCATATCCCAACCATTGATGCGACTACCACTGTTGTTCGTAACTGTGATTTCTGCAATGTACCCAGCATTCCAAGAATCTGTGATATTAACTGTCACACTACAGCCACCACTAGCAACGGGCGGTACAGTCGTCGGTTGAACAGGCACAGCAGTTGGTTGCACAGGTACATTTGTTGGTTGCACAGGTACACTTGTTGGCTGAACAGGTACATTTGTTGGTTGCACAGGTACACTTGTTGGCTGGACAGGTGCTGGTGCGCTCGGGTCAACATTACACAGGGTATTGTTGAGTACAAAGCCAGACGGTGCAACGAAGTTACCATCATGACGCGCATCATAACCAAATGTGACTTCACCGTTAGCGGGAATCAAGCGATTACCATGATTTATACCAGAGAGTGCTGTGACAGTTGCTTGTCCGCGCCGGCGCAACATATTCTCAACTTCCCACGAACTCGCAATTGTCGTGTTTCTACCAATCGTGAAATTGAGCGTCCAGCCTTCTATTGCTACATTCGTATTATTTTGAATCGTGAAGTAAGCAACATATCCTGTACGCCAATTGTCAGATGTATCTACAAATACTTCACAAGCAGGTTGGTCACCAGGGTCAGCAACTGGTGGCACGCTTGTCGGTTGGACTGGCACGCTTGTCGGCTGTACTGGCACACTTGTCGGTTGGACTGTCACGCTTGTCGGTTGGACTGGCACGCTTGTCGGCTGTACTGGCACGCTTGTCGGTTGGACTGGTGCGCTTGTTGGTTCGACTGGCACGCTTGTCGGTTGGACTGGTGCGCTTGTTGGTTCGACTGGTGCGCCACCACCACCGTTGTTGATGTTGATAGTACCCAGCGAATAGCGTCCATTCGCATCTCGCCCGTTAATGCCTAAGTTGATGAGGTTGCCTGACACCGTATCACGAATCCCAACCGATATTGTATAAACGCCCTGCGGTTGGTTCGCTGGTACAGTTAAGGTTTGGGCAACCAGATTGCTCGGTGCAACACCATTTGCTAAGTCATCAGCAGGCATCCAGTTATCAACACGGGCGCTTGTGGTCGCTTGTGTCACAACTTGACCATTAGCATCTGTCAGATAAACATCCAACACCAAATTGTAGCCCATCGAGAAATAAGCAGGCGCAGTACCTACATTTTCCCATGCCATCGACACATCAATGTTACTACCATCAATAGCCCCTGTTGGATAGGTTGCTTGTGTTAGCACATAACGATAACCAACATTCTGCATGAGGTCGAACACAGGTGCGAAACTACGAGTGTCACTCAAATTATCATGCACGATTGTGCCGTGTGTGGCTTCCATCAATGCCACAGCATCTGCCATCTGTGAGGCGCTGGTTTGGGCATCACTACAAAATTCATAGATAATCGGTGCTGTACGCCATGTCTCTTCGATGACATCGCCTATACGGTCTAGCACATCTTCATAAGGTAAGCGTGCGCTACCAATACAGTCATAACGAATGCCGACATCATCGCGCTGGGAGGCGACATAGCGTGTGGTTTGCTGAACACCCGCATAGGGCATCACCATCTGCGTCGTCTGGAAACCAGGATAATTGTAGCTAACCGTCTGTGTAGAACCGTTTCCGGTTTCGCATTCGTGACTGCTATCGCTACCACCAATGAACATATCTGCAAGACGCACCCGCGCCTGACCATCAACAGAAGACGGATTGAGGTAATTGTCGTCCCATACCGTTGTTGTTCCCCAACTCCATTCGTTGAAATTACCGTAGCCACTGATATCCATGAATGCGATACGGGGGTCGCCATCATATTGTTGGCGCAATTCATTAACGAAGGTGTACCAGTAGCTCTGATACGAACAACTCAGATAATTCGGTTCACCATTGCGAATGATATTGCTATCACGTTCAACAACCCAGTTAGGCACTTGATGTCCGCCAAAGGTTTCGCCACGCATCGTATAAATACGGAACGAAAATAGCTTACCATCAGCCGTCGCCTGATCCATGAAGCCTTCGAGGATGTCCCAATCATAGACACCTGGCGCTGGATTAAGTAAGCGCCAGCTAATATCTTGTCGATTCGGATAATAGACGGTTTCGGGTAGCAAGTACGGTTGCATACCTTGCATGTTTTGCCAACCGATACCAGGATTGGTTAAGTATTCATTGGTGACAGTTGGGTTGACTGTCGTATAGGGTGCGCTCTGCTGTGCGTCTACGGTTGCGATATGGTACGTTCCGAACAGCAACAATAGGCTTGCTAACAAGACAAAAACGCGTTTGAGTGAAATGGATAATAGATATGATTTGTTCATTGCGTATATCCCTGCTTCGTATTCTGATTTGAAACTATGCGATCTTTTTCCGTATTTTTTTGAACTGTTATATCATGTATAGACAGGTCAAATCCCTACTTCGTAATGTGAAATTAAATATTACGAAGTTGATTGCAGTATACACGCATAAATTACAATCTCCATAAAGATTTTGCCTATTAGGAGAAAAGTCCTATGTAATATTGAGGGAAAGTGAAGGATTCCAACATAGTGTTAATTAATTACAAACACCATTATCACGTAATGGCTCAGATTACAGAGATAGATAAGCTATTGTTCTTATTTGTCAAAGTTCGTGTTTTCATATGAATGTGTTCTCTTTGACATACTCCCCACACATAAACGCGGGGGATTGTGGATTCAAACGCGGATTGCAGGCAAGGCATACACCTCATCCTGTCTGACATCCACTAGCCCAAAGGTCGATGTCCC
>JBCBKJ010000136.1:0-12922 GCA_038522085.1 Chloroflexota bacterium | reverse complement strand
GTGAGACTGTTCAGATTGCCTATTTCCGGTGGCAATTCTGTTAACTCATTATCATGCAGATTCAGTTCTGTTAAGCTGGTTAGATTGCCAACTTCAGGGGGTAGCTTACTTAATATGTTATTACCAACAAATAAAAACCGAAGATTTGTGAGATTACCAATTTCTGGTGGTAAATCACTCAAATTATTACCACGCAGATTCAAATCAGTGAGATTAGTCAGATTACCGATTGCTGGTGGTAGGCTACTCAAGTTATTGTCAAATAGGAGTAAAGAAGAGAGGTTGGTGAGATTACCAATTTCTGGTGGCAATTCAGTCAATTCCAGCCGAGATAAATCAAGCTCTGTCGCGCCACTTGTTTCTGCTTCTGCAATGCGTTGTTGAGCGATTTCGTAGGGCGTGAGGTCGCTAGTCTCCTCTTGTGCATGTGAGATGCTGATGCTCATCAGTAGTAAAATCAGACTCATTAAGTATTTTTTCACGAACAATCACTCTCAGCTACGACCAAACAGATTAGCCATAGCATACCAGTGATGGGTGTGTGTAAGCCTATGCATCCCTGACGTTTGCGCTACGTTGACTATACCTTCTCACTATCCGGTGTTTGAGTATGTGATAGCAACCACACGGCTGGCGACAGTGCCAGCACAGAGGTCATGAGGGCAATGCGCAGAGTCGTCAAGTTGCCGAGTAAACCAATAAACGGCGCGCCGATGATTTGTCCGAGTGAGTTGGATTGCCAGTACATAGAAATGGCAGAGGCACGCACTTGGCTGGTTGTAATCTGATTGACCCATATAATGATGAGGGGGCGCGTCGTGGCACGTAGCATCTGACTGAACCAGTAAGCGACGAGTGCCAGCCAAAATTGTCCAGCAAGTATAAAGACAATATTACCGACAATCGTGCCACCATAGAGCCATGCAATCAGACGCGGAACACGTTCGGCATCAATGAGATGGGTGCGCTGGCGCAATCTGCCCAAGATAACAGCCGATGATAGCGAAACAACCGCGCTCAGTATCCCAAACCAGATAATCGGCTCGATAGTCGTGCTGTAATTCAGCAAAAAGTGGGGCGTAAATAGACGGTCATAACCTCCAACAGATAATCCTGTAATCACGCCGACCATCACCACAATCCAAAAGCGTGACCCACGCCCGAGCAATTGTGTACTACGCTGAAATGTGCCTGTAAACTGTCCCCAAACAGATGTCGTGGATTTTTCGGGTGTGAAATTATCTTCGCGCATAATCGGTATCAGCAGGCAAGCAATCACCATCAAGCCTAGACCACTAATGATTAACGGCAAGGCAATTCCGAAAGTACCAATAGCAATTGCACTTAAAATGCCGAGTTGTCCGCAGACCAAGCCAATCTGTGACCCGCGCAAGAAAACAGGTGGCGCATCGTCTGTGCCGACTTCATCTGCTATCCATGTGTCATTCGCACCGCTGTAAAATGTGAATCCCACGCCATACAAAAATTGTGCTAGTAACACGGTGGCGTAAATAGCAAACATGCCTTCTAGCAGATACGCAACGCCTGTGAGGAAAATGCCAAAAATCACTGACCACTTGCGACTATAGGCATCCGCGACGACGCCAGTGGGTATCTCTAGTAAGAAAATCGTGCCTTCTAACACAACACCCAGCAAAACGAGTTGGAGAGGGTCGTCCGTGATGCGCGTCGTGTGATAGAGCAAGGTAACAGTCAGCCACATCTGATAAAAAAATGAGACGCTACCCCGCATGAGGTAGTAAGTCAGGCGGGGTGACAGGGTGGCATTCACTCCAGCAACCAGAGATGCTCCGGCGGGAATTGTACACGCACTTTTTCACCTACTGCGACATCTTCACCAATGCTCCCACTATCATACGCATCGAAGCGCACACCATCTTTGACGAAGCAATAGCGCCGATACGCGCCCATATACATCGTACTGATAACCTCCGCCGTGAAGCTATTCGGTGCATCAGCCGGCACATTGACCGCGACCTGCTCAGGGCGAATGGTAATACTATGCACATCCGGCGAGGCAGGTTGGAGCGCAATCGCAAAATCGCCAATGTCTGTTTCGACCCCGTTATCTTTGAGTTCTGCGCTGAAAAAATTGACGCCCCCAAAAAAACGGGCAATCCGCTCGCTCTGTGGACGACGGTAAAAATCTTCGCTCGTGCCGACTTGTTGTAGCACACCTTCATCCAAGAGCGCGATTTTATCTGCCAGCACAACCGCTTCTTCTTGGTCATGCGTGACCAAAATCGTCGTGATGCCTGTCTCGCGCTGGATACCCATAATCAACTCGCGCATCTCGTCGCGTAAATGGGCATCAAGGTTGCTGAGGGGTTCATCTAACAAAAGCGCACGCGGTTCAGTGACCAGCGCACGCGCTAGTGCCACCCGCTGTTGTTGCCCACCAGAAAGTTCATCCACACGCCGTGTACCAAAATTCGGCAATTGCACTCTCTCCAGCATGGCAGATGTTTTCTCGTGGATGACCTTGCTATCCACACCCCGCATTTTAAGCCCAAAACCAACATTTTTGGCGACGCTCATATGCGGAAAGAGCATATAATTCTGGAAGACCATCACCGCATTACGATTTTCTGGCAGGATGTTCAGGACACTCTCGCCATCAAACAAGATGTCACCAGCCGTCGGTGCAATGAGTCCAGCAATCATTTTCAGGAGCGTCGTTTTGCCACTCCCAGACGGACCCAACAACGCCGTGATTTGCCCCGCCTTGATATCTAGCGAAATATCATGGACAACCGCACCGTCGTTTCCTGTATAAATTTTGGTGATATTCTGCAACTTAATCTGTGTCATACGCGCCCAATTCCCCCAATGGCATTATTCTTGCCGGACAGATAGCGTGCTGTCAGTAGTAATATTAACAGGGCAGGGAAAATAAATAAGAGTGATTGTACAGCGAGGTTCGCCCGATTGCCCCCAGCCGCGCTGGAAAAAAGCAACACAGGCGCGGTGATAACCCGTCCACCACCAATTAAGAAGGTCAGCACATACTGACTCCACGAGGTCAAAAAGGCGAATAAACTGGCGACAACCAAGCCAGGAAAAATCGCAGGGAGCGTAATATGCCAGAACACCCGCAAAGGATTCGCGCCCAGCGTGCGTGCTTGCTCTTCATAGCGCACATCATAGTTGGCAAATACCCCTGATAGCGTGAAGACCACATACGGCATCACGGGAACAAGATGTGCCAGCGCCACCCCAATCATCGTGCCACCCAAACCAGCACGTAAAAAATTGATACTCAAGCCCATCCCAACCGTCAGCGGCGGAATCATAATCGGCGCGAGAATCAGAAATTCGACTATTTTCTTGCCCCGAAATTCATACAAGCCCAGCGCACGGGCGGCGGGCAAACCAATCAACACTGAAAGCGCCGTCACACCGACAGCAATCACGGTGCTATTCCAGAGTGCCTCTAATACATCGCCCCGCCCACTGAATACACGCACCCATTCCTCAACTGACCATTCCTGCGGGATAAATTGCGGGAAGAACCAGCGTTCGGCAAAGGCATTCACTAAAAATGCGATAAATGGCAAGACCAGCGCCAGCAAAATCAGCGCCAAAATCAAGTAGCGCACGGTCAACACCGAGAGTTGGGAAGGTTTTCTTTTGGGCAACATAGTTGTGTCTCAATGGATGATGGTATCAATACGCCTACTATAACGCGAAAATGCTATCATGCGGAGATTACAGAAGTGATAACAAATAGACGTATCAGCAAGAGATAGTTTGTATCCTGTGTTGTTAATATTGATTTACACCTCTGTTATATTAAATAATTTACACATATACTGTCTCCAAATGGTTTACTGGAATGGAAAACAACATGCCTTTTGAGATGGGCTGGTACATCAAAAACGAAATCGTCTATATGAACCTAATCGGCGATGTCACAGAAGAAGAATTTAATGCAGGTGTAGATAAACTCAATCAATGGACAGAAGAAGTTGGCAAGACACTCGACATCATTGCTGATAATCGCCAACTAGAAAGTTACCCGCGCCTCGCCAGTCTCGTCAATGTAGAAACACCCGATGAACCTGGCTGGCTCATCATTATCGGGCTAGATCATCCAGTGATGCGCTTCATTGTGTCCGCCGCAAGCCAAATCCTGCGCTTAAAACTGAAACGTGTTGCCGATGAAACAGAAGCAATTGCTGTCCTCAAGCGTGTGTTGCCACAGCATGCAGACCAATATCACACCCCGTTTGCGGATTATGTAACGTGGGAACACGGCGAAACAATCACCGACGCCTAGCCAATGAAACCGTATGGTATTTTATTAGAATTGGCAAGAAGTTTTTGGCTAAATAATGAAACATAGAGTAAAAAACCTATCCACCCCTTTAAGGTAAGTCTATCATTTTTTGCCTAATTAACCTCAGTTATGGATAAAAGATTGTACAAATTTTGAGCCATTCTAACCTCTAGAAACCGTGTAGGAACGCCATTCTTGGCGTCTGCAAAGTACAAATTTTGCTTTTGATTCCAATTTTGCAGATTTCGATGCTTAAACGAAGTTCAGTTTAATTACTCGCTTTTAGACAATAAGCTCCCTTTCTCCGAAGTGAGCATGCGAATGTAGGAGATAGGAATGCTATCAAACAATGAACTAGAACGTAATTGTTTGACTGCCAAATCTATGAAAAAATCGTAGGGGCAAGGCAATGTCCTTGCCCGAACTCAACAGCATACCTAAATCTCTGTATTTAATGCTTGCCTTGTATCAATGCTTTTCCAGACCACAGTTCGCAGAAACTTCTTTACCAAATGAGTCACACACATTACGCGCTTGCACACATTGCTTTCTATCCCAACCCCGTTAGGGCAGGTTTTCAGTAAAAAATGACCTAATCATCTTTTGGTTTTTTACGGCTCGATTGTTCCTGTGATGCGAAATACTCCAGCAGGTAGCGATGGATGAAAATATAGCCACCCCCAACCTTACGCAGTAGAATGCGTTCTCCAGCCGCATCTAACAGACGCGCATAGTTGAACGGAATTTTACCGCCCCATAACAGAAGAACACGGAGTACCACATGCTTGACGACGGCATCACCTCCACCAATGAACAACCCGATGATTGCACCCACGGTAACGCTAACCGCCACAGTTGCGGTGAAGATCCATTCGTGCCATTGGTCTAGGTAAGACACAGACGAATAATAAATAGTCGGCAAACCAGAGATGAAATGCAGAACAGCACCACAAATAAACCCAATCACTAACCCGACCAACGCGAGAATGAGAACAACGCGCGTCGCTGTTTTGCGTGATTGGCGAATACCGGAGTTGGGTTCGGTACGCACCTCAACGACTTCAGTGCGGCGAATACCACCGACAACCCCCGCCGCAATAATACATGAGATCGAAATGGTCACCGCAAATGCAAGGCTCAAGCGAAGATCTTGCCAAATGATCTCGCGTAAGAAAGGCACATCATCGCGGTTAGTATCGCGCATTTGGAAGTTCAAGCCTTCACACAGTGCGATGTTCAAGAATGTATTTTCGAGCCTATCTTCATCAACCTCAGGCGATTCTAGATAGGTGAGATCCCAAGAATTGAGGTCTGTACGCCATAGCCAAAAGTACGGAATCACATTAGGGTTATCAGTATAGGTGCTATCTACCTCACAAATAGCATCAGCTTCTGCCAAGCGGGTAGGTGGTCTATCATCCCAACTTGGATCCATGATGAATGTTATATTTCTTTCATCACCTGCATTCTCACTGGATCGTATAGTCTCTAACATCGTGTTGAGTTCGTCATATAACAAGGTGAGCGTCTCGCGATTCACGGCAATGATACGCGAGCGTTCCTTATACTCATCCAAGCGAGTGGCTTCTTCGGAAGCTGTCAATGAGCTAAAGCGACTAGCCCACAAATCGTTGACTGGCTGGTAGATAGTGATGCCCGAGAACACGATACAGATAACTGTTGCAATCAGTGCAACACGCCAACTCCATTGCCAACGTAGTGCTTCTGAAATTTCGATAGTCTCACGAATGAGTGAGAATAACACCCCGATAACAGCGGCGCACAAACCAGAGATGATGAGGGTTAGTAATACACCGCCTAGCTGCCACCAGTCCGCCCAGCCTCTCATTACATCCCAAGAAACGAGAAAAAATAAAAACGTACAAACATAAGTGCTGACGCCTGTTGTCAAAATTACATAAGGCGTTGTTGCTTTGACGCGCCGTCCAAAGTAAGCAATGATGAGGGCAACCATTAATGTTGGGATAATCGGGGACATGCCAAAGCCGATATAAGGTGCAACATATTCCCAGTTCAGTTTATAATCTATATTAAAACCATTAATAACACCATAACTTAGGTCAAAACCATAAATTACAGCAACACTTACTGCACCGATGATTAACCCAATAATCATGACTGTCATCACATAACCAAGGGTTATATAACGGTCATGGTGTTTGCGCGGTTGGTCAGCGTCAACTTGGTCAACCCGCAAGGTTTCTTCATCGCTCAATGAAGATAGGTCTTCGCGTTGATATGGTTGCATGATGACAGCAATCAGCGCACCAACAGCGCCGCCCAGTGCTGCACTCCCGATCCCTAACAGGCTAAAGACGAAGATACCCTCCCATTCCCAATTGCTGATTTCACCAAAGGATAACTGTATATATAATGCCCATAAGCCACCGATGATGAGGCTAAAAAGTAACCCGATGCCAGTAGCAATCAAAATCATCTTCACAAAATACCACCCTAACCCACGCAAAGGGCGAATGTCAGGGGGTGCTTTTGCTAAAGCATGATCAAGCATCCCATTTGCTGAAAGCGTCGCAGCACCGATGCTCAAAATCAGCGACAAGATCAATACAGTATAGCTAAAAACACTGCTCACAATGTTAGTATTAGAAGGCGATACTGTGGTTTCATAAATACTCGTGACGCCTGCATCAGTAGTCGCTGTTTCAAACGTTATGAAACTTATCCCTGCGCCTATCACAATCAGGCTAATTAAGACCGCGCTGACCATGCCGAAGCTCATGCGCCCAAAAAAGCGGAAGAAAGTCCGCGAACGCTCGGTAGCAATCCAGTCAGGCTGTAAATTCTCAATGTAGAATACAGATTGCTTGCGCTCTACCATCCGTGCCGCTAACCAGCGCAAATAGTGCAACATGTCTGTTTTCGTATATTTCCCGATGCCGAATAAACGCACAATTGGATTCCAAGATTTTACCTTGTGTGTCTTCGTCAAAGGGCGCCGCTCAAACATACGACGTGTGTAAGTCTCGAATAGACGGTCACGCTGCGCCTCGACTGTATCTAGTGTTGGAAGCTCATCACGTTCTAGACCATAGAAAGCGAGTGTCATGATACTCAGCATTAACGGACTTTCAGCAAGATGGCGCAAGGTATCATCATGTTGCATGGCATCTCGCACACCACTCATCTGGTCGCCGAGGCTGTCTAGATATTTATCAATTTGCGTATCATCGAGTGGTTGTAAGGCAATGGCACCGTTTAGGCGCAGACGATTACTGAGGGCTTCGTAATCGAGGATGCGACTACAGACTGCTATCGAGGTAAACCCATGTTGTGACCGAAAATCATTGATGGCAAGCACACATAAATCACGGTAGCGTCCATCAACTTCATCCAAGCCATCCAGTAACAAGAGTAAGTCATCGTGTGCTACCCAATCTTTAGCTGTTGGGCGCGGCACCTGATACTTTGTATTGAGTTCATCGACCAGCCATTCTGCGAGTGGTTTGCGGTCATCTGCCCATGATGATAAATTGAACACAACCGGAATAGGTAAGCGGTCATCTTTGCGAGCTTCTTCGATTAAATCACGTGCAAGGGTCAATAGGGTGGTTGTCTTACCACTGCCTGGATTACCCAAGATGAGCATTTCATTGCCCAATTCACTGAAAATATCGGCGATATTTGCACTGGTCGGCAATTGATAATCGCCGTATGACTGATGTTTGAGTACGGTCTCCCAAGGATTTTCAACACTGTTGTCGTCTTGTTCTACGCCCAGTTCAATCAAAGCGACACCATGTATGGATTGCTCTAAAACCCCATCAATCCAGAAATTCTTGACTTTGTTCAACATATTGTCACGATTGGTAACCCGTCGGCGGATCGCGGAATCCGATAAGTTTTGTCGGTGGTCAGCTTTGGGTTTTGCTGCATGTGCAGGTGGGGCGTCGAAACCACCCCCTTGCCCAGCAGACGGTTGAGCCAGTGTAGTATTCGGCGGAATAATTTTAGCGTCCGATGCGAGCGCAACCCGCAAACGCTCGAAGCCCGATTCTTCATCATTACGCATGTCGATGCGTTGTAGACGAATATAACGCGGTGGCATATTAGCTTCTTGAATCTCGCGTATCCATAGCAAGAACAATCGTTTTCCTGTAGATAAGGCATATGCCCACTCGTCTAAAACATTGTCACTTGCAAGGCTTTCAGGTGTTAATAAACCTATGACGATGTTTGCATCGCGTAAGCCTTTGTGAATCGCTGTATCCCATTCCTCACCAGGCTTAATATCTTCGACATCTAGCCAAGCCTGATAACCCCATGTGGTAATACGGTCATGTAATTTACGCGCAACGGCTTCATCACGCCGTTTGTAGCTAATAAATATCTTCATCGCGTGTAATCTCACCGCTTAATATACATTTCCTACAATTATATCAGAGCCGAATAGATTAATGGTAGCGTGCGTATATTCTTAAATGTGTCAGATTTGTTATCCTAATAAGAATAAGACTGCGGGAGAGCAATATACGCCCAAATAAGCCTGCCTACTTACCCAACCTAGCCAACCACGCCCGTACCTTACCTAGCAAACTATCATCCGGTGGAGACGGACGATACGCCGCAATATCAACAGCATCCGCAATATCTTGTAACTCAGGGTGCTGACGCGCATGCTCTTGAATCGTCTCGCCTTTTTTGCGCTTGCTTTTCACTTTGCGCTGGGCACGATGGTACGCACGGAAAATTGCCCGTCGTGTCGGGTCATCATGGAAACGGCGTGTCCGTCGGGCATCCCAGTAAAGCCATGCCCGATACAACCCATAGATTATGGCTATCAACAGCGCGATGCCTGCCACCCATAGAATCGGCAAGAATGCCGCCCCCAAAATCGCCGCCCCAGCCGACGCAACATCTGCCAGTTCTATCTGTGGCAATTCAACATTGCGCATCAAGCTACTGAATACCCAGCGCCGTAATTCACCACTCTGTGGATTGCCTTCCCACCCCGGCGTGGGGTCAAGTGGCACCCAACCGTGTTCAGGGAAATACACTTCCACCCATGAATGGGCATCGTTGGCACGCACTTCGTAGTAGCCGGTAAAGGTGTTGTAATCACCACTGCCATAACCCACAACAAAACGTGCCGGAATGCCCAACTCGCGCAACATGACGACCATCGCACTAACGTACAACTCACAAAAACCGCGCTGGTCAACAAATAAAAATTGATCAACCGCATCGGTATCAGGGCGCTGAGGTGGCGGGAAGAAATCATACTCATAAGTCAGCAAATGGTCACGGATAGCAATCGCACGGTCATAATTATTGTCCGCATCGGCAGTAATCTCATAAGTGAGGTCGCGGGTGCGTTGGGTGATGGTCTCCGGCAACTGTAAGTAGTTCTCTGTAATCGCGTCAGGATAGTTATCGCCAGCGAGGCGCAAAGCATCCTCATCGAAAGTCACGCGCCGCGATAGCACACGGTAAATCGTCCCGGTCTGCAAGGCATCGCCCACGCGCAAACCCTCGGTGCTGTCGATACCAAGCGTCTCCGCTGGGAAAATCGCTGCTACAGGGTCGCCACCCGCCCATAGCACGTTCGGCATTGGTTGTTGAATATAGAAAGTCTGCGAAAATAGATCATCGCCCCATGTGCGAATTGGCTCAATCTCAAAATAGCCAGCGCCATTCTCACGGTCAATTTCATCTACCGACGCATCCGATTGAAACCATGATTGCCCGTTGTAGGTATCGTAAGCATACCCGCGCCAGTAGCTCCATGCCGGACTGCTGACGTACATCATGACCGTGTTACTCAAGCCACCGCGATAACTCAAATCGACACTCGCGCCAAAACCAAAGAAATACTCGCTCTCTTGGTCTTCCGGCGGGATGCCTTCAATTTGTACCAGTGGCACAGCCGGATTAATCACTTCACGGTTTGGCGATGCTTCTATCGGTACAGTCAGCGAGAAAGGTGCGAGTAAACCAATGCTCGAAAATTGAGGCGTGAATAAAAAGACGACCACGCCCAATAACAACGCCACAATCCCGAAGCGTAAGCCCAGCCAACCATAAGCGCGACGTAGTTTCGCTTGCTTCTCTGCCTGTTCATTGTCGTCAGCATCGCCTGTTGTCAACACATGCGGATTTTGCTTGATACCATCTTCGTTATCCGCTCGCCATAAAAATGCCAGTAGCAGACCTAAAAATAGCAGAAAGAAAATCCCATAGAAAACATCCCGCGAGAGGGTCGCGGCTGCATACAAATTCACCAAACCCAGTCCAAATGCTGAATACAAATTCAAGCGGCTACGCACCTCAACCGATACCAAGCCCATCACCAGCACAGCAAATATTGCCTGTGGATAGGGCAGACCCGCACTAATTGCAAAGACCATCCCGCACAGCCCGAGATTCAGCAAGGCAAAGCCAACATACTTGACCCAGCGTGCTGGATTGTGCCGCGTCCGATAAGCGACGACATGCCCGAATGCTAGTAAGGCTACGCTAGCCGGAAACAACCAGAATTGGAGCGTCACATATGCTAACGACAACGCCGCTATCGACTGCGCGAAAAAGACGAGCCAGCGCAATCCAGTCGAATCTTCCGGTTCTTTGATGGCATCAGGGATGAATTTGAAGAAAAAGTTGAACATCGTCACTCACGAATATTCAGGCAGACGTTTCAGTATCAGTGTATAGGAAAATACGCAATCTGAGCATTAGGCTAATGAATCATTAGGAAGGTCTGCAATGGTTATACACCCTAAAGATTAATCGTTATACTCACAACGGGTCGTTACAGATGATGCCCGCTGACAAATATTACACACACATACATATGGGAGTTGAGATTTATGCGTTTTCGTTTTTTATGGGTGCTAGTGATAGCATTCGTTGTACAAGGGGCTGTTTTGGCACAAGATAATTTTATCTCGGAGCAACGTCCTGATGCACCTGAATTAGCGGCGCTCGGTGAACACACCATCGGCGTTCGCACAATGGAACTGGTCAACCCTGACCAAATCGACATCGTGAATATTGATGGCGATACTGAACCGACCTATGACCGTCCTCTGACTATCGAAGTCTGGTATCCGGCAACCCTCGCAGATGGTGAAGAAGCTGGCGGGGAATACGTGGTCAACACACGCAATCCAGAAAATACCGCGACACTTACAGGGCTTGCTGTCCGTGATGCAGACGCCGATGCAATGAGTGCGCCCTATCCGTTGGTAATTATCTCGCACGGCTATCCTGGCAATCGTTTCCTGCTGAGTCACCTCGCAGAGAATCTCGCTACCAAAGGCTATGTCGTTGCGTCTATCGACCATACCGATAGCACCTACGCTGACCAAAATGCTTTCGGTAGCACACTCTACAACCGTGCCATTGACCAACACTTCGTCATTGATGAATTGATTGCGATGAGTGGGGCAGACGATAGCTTCCTCAGTGGCATGATTCAGCCGGATAATGTCGGCGTCATTGGTTACTCGATGGGTGGTTATGGTGCGCTAATTGCTGTTGGCAGTGGTCTAACAGCCGAGAGTGCTGCATTTGGCTTCGCCACCCCGAATGAACTCTTGCTGGATTATCAGCTAGATGCTGAACATTACCAAACTCTACTTGCGGATTCGCCGATTCGTGCGGTTGTTGCTTTCGCGCCTTGGGGCATGAATACCGGTTTCTTTGGCGCAGAAGGATTGGGTAATATCACCGACACGCCTATCATGTTCGTTGCGGGTAGCCAAGATGATGTCAGTGGCTATGAAATCGGTACCCGCCGCCTCTGGGAAGATACGATCAACACAGACCGCTACCTGCTGACGTTCGAGAATGCCCGCCATAACGCTGGCGCACCGATGCCACCTCCTACCGAAGTCACAGATTTCAATGAGTACATGCACTATGCAGACAACGTGTGGAATTCTGCCCGCATGAACAATATCTCGCAGCATTTCGTGACCGCTTTCTTGGGGATTCACCTCAAAGGCGAAGAGTATGGTCCTTATCTGGATGTGATTCCAAACGCTGTTGATGGCGTCTATTCAACCGATGACGACGGTAACTTCACCGATGAACACACCTATTGGTTTGGCTTTCAAGACCGCACCGCACTCGGTCTATCACTCGAATTTTTGGGTGCTGGCGAGTAACACAAATTAACACCTGAGCATGAGAGCATTGCCAACACAGGTGATGCTCCTATTGCTGTGTTAAATTGAAGTTTTCACGCCTGCAAAACTTGCCAATTTCCGTGCTAAATCATGCACTTCTTCTGGGAGCTCGTGTGCGCGTATTTCATCCGCTAATGCCTTATCAGAAAAACTCTTGAGCTTATTATCTTGCGCCCATCGCTTGATGCCTTTCAGAATATCAACTTTCGCATCTACTAAACCCAATTTATCAGTCTGCCAATGGTCTCTAAGATATTGGCGCGCATTTTTCGAGTGCGTAACTGGATCAGCTTTTTCTAAATAGCTGAAAGCACCCACGAGTTTGTCATTTGCATTGTCATAAGATTCTTCTATCAAACGTTCAAACTCCTTTTTTAACAGTTCAGCATACAATGATTGTTGTTCTTCATTGTCATTGTCATCTAGTATGAGACGCTCAATCGCAGGCAAAATG
>JBCBKJ010000135.1:0-13120 GCA_038522085.1 Chloroflexota bacterium | reverse complement strand
CCAATGATGCTGGTTCATTATCCGTGAATGTGATTGACTTGGATAGTAATACGCACGAGCTTATTCATTTTGACACCACATATGGGATTGTGAATCGCTATCCCAATTTGGGCTTTTTTCTAGGAACAGATGCACAGGGCAATGTCTATTTTCGCAAACGCCTCACAGATGAAAACATAGAAATTGTGATTATGAATCTTGCGCCGTATCTGGGCGAGTGAGCATAGCATTTCGAGTGTTCGCACGTACAATAACGATATAACTGTTGTTGAATAGAGAGTGAAACTAGCATGCGTTTACAGTGGATAGTCATCGTCTTAATGGCAATGATTGTGTCAGCGTGTAGTACCAACCCTGAAAGCACAGTTGCCTTCGCTGACCTGCCAGAAACAGGCGACCCCATCGCAGGGGAAACCGTCTATAACAGCCAGAATTGTGGCGCGTGTCATATTGAAGGGGCATCGGGTGCGCCGTGGTTAGAGGGCTTGGGTGAGCGTGCTGGTAGTACCGTCGAAGGCGAATCTGCACGCGAGTATGTATTTTACGCCGTTGTCCAGCCAGCACGTCATATTGTCGAAGGTTATGGAAATGCGATGCCCAATAATTACGACGAGCAACTGAACGCCCAAGAACTCGCGGACTTGGTAGCCTATCTACTAGAGTGGTGATACCTTAGCACAAATGAGCGTTTTCGTGCTATGATTAAGGTGATTTCACTATTTCGCTACAGTATGGACAACCTACATGCGTAACATCCTCACAGCAATTCATGATTTGGTAATGAACGATGCTAGAAATGTCAGTCCATCGTTCAAAGAAAATTCAAATAGAATCAATGCTGTAGGTGATAATCTGGAAGAACATATCAAAAATGCTTTTGCTGGGTCACTTGGCATGATTGCTATCGAAGAACGCTTAGAAAAGTATAACCAGACATTTTCTTGGACAGGAAATACGAACAATCCGCCTGATTTTATGATTCAGGGTGGCGATGCCGTAGAAGTGAAGAAAATCGGCGGTTTGCGTTCACAGATTCAGTTAAATAGTTCGTATCCCAAGAAAACCCTGCACGCTGATAGTCCAATGATTACCGATAGTTGCCGAACAAGCGAAATATGGTCAGAAAAAGATTTGTTGTATTGTATCGGTAGTGTGCAACAACGAGTATTAAAGCGTCTGTGGATGATATATGGTGATTGTTTCGTCGCAACTGCAAAAACATATACTCGTGTTGCAGATGCAGTGACAGATGGTATTATCAATACAGGGCTTGAACTCAACAAAACAAATGAATTAGCGCGTGTAAACAAAGTTGACCCACTAGGCGTGACATCGTTGCGTGTCAGAGGTATGTGGATTGTACAACACCCAGATGTTATATTCCGTGACCATATCTATGAAGAAGAAGCTACAAAATCGTTGCATGTACTTATGCTAAAAGCCAAATTTGATTCATTTCCTGAAAGTGACCGTCAAAGTGTGCTGGCGCTACCCGACGATAGTTTTTCTATACGTGAACTGAAAATTCCATCGCCAGATAACCCAGCGAATCTAATGGACGCAATTTATGTAACAGGTGTGTTATGAAAATAGGCTCATTATTTAGTGGGGCAGGTGGACTTGACCTCGGTTTCGAGCAAGCCGGATTTGAGGTTGCTTGGGCAAATGAATATGACAAGTCGATTTGGGCTACTTTCCGACGTAATTTCCCAAATACTATTTTAGATACACGCGATATTCGAGACGTGCCTTCCGAAGATATTCCAGATGCGCTTGATGGTATTGTGGGGGGACCTCCCTGCCAGAGTTGGAGCGAAGCAGGCGCACGCAGAGGCATTAATGACCGTCGTGGGCAATTATTTTTTGAGTACATTCGTGTGTTACAAGATAAGCAACCGAAATTCTTCTTAGCAGAAAATGTCCAAGGCATGTTATTTGAACGTAATGCTGAGGCTCTGCAACAAATTATAGAAGACTTTGAAGATGCGAATTATACAGTCGATTATAAATTACTGAATGCGTCTGATTATGGTGTGCCACAAGACCGCAAGCGGGTCATCTTCATTGGTTTCAGAAATGATTTGGATATTCGCTTTACATTCCCTGTGCTGACGCAACGTCCTCTGACATTGCATGATTGCATTGCTGATTTACAAGACACTGCTATACCTGCAAGAGAGAAGAATCACTCTAATGGTGATGATTTGCCAGTGACTAATCACGAATACTGGATAGGTGATTATTCATCTATGTATATGTCACGGAATCGTGTGCGTGGCTGGGATGAACCGTCATACACCATTCAAGCAAGTGGACGACATGCCCCCCTACATCCGCAAGCTAATAAAATGATAAAAGTCGAAAAAGATAAATTTATCTTCGACCCTGATTCACCCTATGAATATCGTCGGCTGACGGTGCGCGAGGCGGCTCGTATCCAAACATTTCCTGATGATTTTACATTTGTGTATGACCGTGTTGGTGATGGGTATAAAATGGTGGGTAATGCTGTTCCAGTACAATTTGCATATGAACTCGCCTGTCAAATTAAAGCGCATTTGTTAAACCCTGATGCTCTCGATGACGAGCGCAGGTTGAACCAAGAACGCCTTTTTGCACTGGATTAACTCGCGGACTTGGTAGCGTATTTGCTAGAGTGGTGAAGTTAGTTAGATGACTTGTGCTTATGGGTGGGGGAAACCAGTGAAGTCAAAAGGATGCTCTTCTTCATCAAACCACTTTTGCCATGCCTCCGCATCGTAACCAAAATCTTGTTTCGTCATTTGCTTGAGGTTCTCGTGCGCTTTGTCTGGGCTTAAATAGTAACGTGAATTTTTGGGATACAGTTGTTTTAAGTTATTGATGTGGATGTCTTGTTCTGGGGTAGGCATAGCCAAAAACCTTTCACTGTACTGATAAACGTATTGTAACTTTAATACCTATTACTTTGTGCGTGCGCTCGTAAACTCCTCAAGGCGTCTGCGCAGTATCTACAGGCGCATCACAATAGGGCGCGTAGGCTTGGTCAGGGAAGAATTGTCCCCACTCGGTTTCGCTCAGTGAACGATTGGCAGTGGTGCAAGCGTCGTTTAGCCATGTATCCACGTTAATATCAATGACTGTCGTGATACCTGCGCTCTCGTTGCTGGCGAAAATAGTCTGGTCATCTACAAATTGCACACTCTGGATAAAACCTTGCAGCGTTGGAATAGCGTCGCCAACGGCATTGCCTGTCGAAACATCCCACAAACGCACAAAACCTTGTCTATCACCAGAAGCGAGGCGGTTGCCATCAGGGCTGACACTCAGCGAGACAACCCAATCCCCATGTTCTTGCATCGACTGTATAAAATCGCCTGTCGTCAAATCCCACTGACTGATGGTGTTATCGCGGGATGCCGTGTATATATGTTGACTCTCATTATCGAATACAAGGGCTTCTACCACGCTGATATGCGCGGTGATAGCATCAAAGCGTGGACTGTTCGTTATGGTGTCCCATAAGACAAGCGTGCCGTCACGGAAACCAATAGCGAGGGTTGCCCCATCTGGGCTGATGGCAAGGGCGGTCATGCTCATAGTGGTTTCTGGTAAGAGGTCATCAGTGATGCTGTTACCATTCATGGCATCCCACACAGCCAACACCCCGCTATCACTTGCGGATACGACCCGTGTATCATCAGAGGCAAATGTCACCGCCCGAATCGTGTTGGTACTATTACTATTGAACCATGCCAGTCTATCTTGCTCCACATCCCAGACACCCACTTGCCCGTTCGATAAGGCAAGGGCAATGCGCGTACCATCTGTATTGCGTGCCAAGTCTGTGACCCGTAACCCATCATCATCGTCAACTTCAAAAACAGTGTTCAAGTTGATATTTGTGAGGATGTCACCTGTCTCACGGTCAATAATTTGTAGCGTATCCACTGTGCTATCCGCAGATAAGCCAGCCACCGCGATGAGGTCATCGGTAGCGACCATATCTTGTACTTGCAGATTGTGACCATAAATACGGGTGATAGGGCGGGTGATAGATTGCACAGTGGAGACAACCACCGTACTATCGTCACTACCACTCAGCAAGCGGGTATCTTCTGCTATCGGACTGAATGCGACGCTATGCACGTTGCGGTTATGCGTGTTGATGGTGCTAATAGGCGCGAAATCTTGCAAAAGGTCAAAGATGATAATCGTGCTATCAGCACTCCCTGTCGCAAGCAATGTACCGGTTGCATCATAAGCAATATCGAGGACATCGCCCGTATGACCAGAACGTGGCAAAACGCCAATTTGTCGACCTGTACGCGGATTCCAGATGATGATTGCGCGGTCATTGCCTGTAGATGCCAGCGCGTTCCCAAGCGGGTCAAAGTCCAGTGCATTCACACCATCACCATGACCTTCGAGTGTGTAGGCGAGGCTATAATCGGCAGTATCCCATAATTTGACCATGCTATCGCGCCCAGCCGACGCTAATTGCGACCCATCGTTATTGTAATCAAGGCTGGCAATCACATCATCGTGCGCATTGTCGATAGTCTCGATAATTTCGTTTGTCTCAATATCCCAGACGAGAATCGTGCCGGATGCATCTGTCACACCATATGAGCTTGCCAGTTGCGCACCATCCGGCGAAAAAGCGAGACTATATACTTCGCGGGGGTGTTCTAGCACCGCAAGTTCTTCGCCTGTCTCAAAATCCCATAAGCGCACCGTGCCATCAATACTGGCAGAGGCAATGATATTCTGTGAACTGATTGCCACATCTAAAATTTCGCCACCATGCCCGCTGAGTGAGTCGCCAATGGGTGTATTGGTCGTTAAATCCCAGCGCAAAATGGTACGTCGCGTATCAACTGATACCGCATAGTCGCCACTATTATCGAAAGCGACTGCGCGAACACCCCCTACATGCCCATGCAGATAGGTATCCAACAGGGGATTTGCTTGTAGTGCAAGTAAGAGGCTATTGATGGATTCGTAGGTGTTATCAAGCTGATAGGCTTCAGTGCTGAGTAAGAGTGCAAGGTCGTTTTGATCAAGGTTGGCAATCGCGCTGGAGGCAAGTCCACGGGAACGCGCAATCAGCAAATTGTTTTCCGCACGGTTCTGCGCCGAGATAGCGTCATCACGCAAATTTATAGAAAGAAATACCAGCCCGAAAGCAAAGATAGATGCGATTGCAAAACCAGTGGAAATAATCTGTAAGAGTTGGTTGCGATTGCGAATATCGCGCAGCTCACGGTCTTCTTCGTCACGGCTGGCGATAATATACTCGCGTTCGTCTTTGCCTAAGGTGACGAAGTCGTCTGTCAGCAAGCTCTCGAATTGTGCGAGTTGCAAGCCTGTTGCTAGAAAACTCGTGTCTTTGTCGTAGCTTAACCAGCGCGAACGCTCTACTTCTAATTCGTAACGAATGCGCAAAGATTCGTTATTTGCCTCAATCCAGTCTTTGAAAAGTCCCCATTCTTGGATGAGGGCTTCATGAGCAACTTCGACAGTCGGCGCACGGGTTACGGGGTCTTGGTCAGTGGAAAGTAAGCGATATTTACTGAACGCTTCAATGATACGCTCTAGCAAGTCACGGTCATCAACCTGCAAATCTGTCCAGATGGTAGTGCGGCTGGTGGGTTTACCCTCGGCAACCGTGACAATGCTCAAAAATAGCAGACGCGCAATATCTTGGGCTTCGGGTGTGAGCTTATCATAAATAGCGTTGGCACGTTGTACCAGCGCACCCGCAATCCCGCCCATTGACTCATATTTACTAAATGTCATGCGCCGTGCAGAAACACCACTGGTTACATCTGCGCCTGCGATGAGTTCATTCACCATCTCTGTCAGCGTGTATTGTAACAATGGCAGTGCGCCAGGTTGTTCTTCAACAGCATCTAGCAAAGCATTAACCAGCATGTCTTCAATGATGATGCCTGCTAACCGCGCTGGCTCAACAATTGTGGAGCGCAACTGCTCACGCGAGAGCGGGGGAACGGCTTCGTTGTGCTTGCTGAACATACCCGCAAAGGCTTCATATTCCAGCGGATAACCGAAGAAATCTGCCCGCATTGTAAGCATCAAGCGTAGACGACTATCTGGCTGGCTGACAGCGTAGGCGAGGCTTGTCAAAAAATCGTTGCGAATATTTTCATCTTGGGTAAGGGTGAAAAGTTCTTCAAATTGGTCAATGAATAGAAAGACTTCCGAACCATCATCTGG
The DNA here is from genome assembly GCA_038522085.1 of Chloroflexota bacterium. GTDB lineage: Bacteria > Chloroflexota > Anaerolineae > Aggregatilineales > Phototrophicaceae > JAUZRW01. Next base: position 6,901 of record JBCBKJ010000135.1, on the reverse strand, counting down.
CAACATCTGCTGGATGAGTGCGTGTAAGCCATCGGGTGTGCTACGTAAAAGGGTACTCCAATTATCAGGCGCGAAGATAGCAACGCCCAGTAAGGCATCACTGATTTCACGGTAGGGGTCATCACTGGGAACCATCGTGCTATAGAACCACTTGGATGCCAATGGCACAGCATCGCGTTTGAGTGCTGGAATGACACCCGCACGAACAACACTCGATTTACCACTACCAGAGCGCCCAATCAATGCCATGAAACGCCGATTGTCGTCTGCTAATTCTTCTAATATGGATTTGACGAGTGCCTCGCGCCCGAAAAATTGGTCGGTGTCCCCTTCGCCAAACGCCCGCAAGCCTTTGTAGGGGTTCGATGGCACAGCACTGTAGAAATTAGCAGTACTCATACCTTGTAAATTGAGGTTAATTGTACCTACATCGCCTGCCTCGAACCCGCCAGATAGGTCAGCCGTCATTTCGGCATCGAACGTATCTTCAACATCTGGAACGAGCATATCGACAATTGTATCGAGATTTTCAGTGTTATCTATATCAGGAGAATCGAATAGGCTGGGTGTTCCATCCAAGCCAAGCGCAGGTGTGCCAGCATCATCAAGGTCATCTGTGCTATCAGAGATACCAACAGGCATGACATCAAATTGTTCTGTGTTGAGCGAGCCTGTAGCGAAGACTTCGGTTTTTGAATCTGTCGGATTATCTAAGTAGATGTTGTTTTGGTTGCTCACCGGCTCGATAGTATCTTCTGGCATGGGTATCAAATAATCAGGACGGATGTACTCAATACGTTGAGCGATGCGCTGGAAGGCTTGTGCAAATTTGATAACCGTATCGTAGCGCATAGACGGATTTTTGGCTGTCGCGCTCCAGATAATCGTGTCTATCTCTGCGGGTAAATCAGGGCGGGCTAATCGTAGCGATGGCACAGGATGGTACATCTGCATACGGATAATTTCTTTAGGGTCTTTGCTGACGAACGGGCGTTGATGCGCCAGCAATTCATAGAGCATGATACCCAAGCTATAAATATCCGAATGATGCGTCAGGGTTTTATTTTTCCCAAGTTGCTCTGGGGCGACGTAATCCGGCGAGCCGAAAGAGATATTTTCGATGTTCTGTTCATCTTGGTTGCGCATATCTACCGCGATACCAAAATCGGTCAGAAAGGCATTGCGTTCTTCATCAAGCAGGATATTTTCGGGCTTAATATCACGGTGGATGACATTATGGCGATGGGCAAAAGCGAGTGCTTTTACAATCTGATTGAACGTCTGCACGATTTGCGGGATAGTCATGCGCCCTTTTTTGAGTTGCTGGCGCAAGCTCCCACCAGATAACCAGCGCATCACCAACAGAGCGCCACTTGGGTCACGGAAAAAATCGTATAGTGGCACAATATTCGCATGTTCGAGTCCCGCAATGATACGTGCCTCAGATTCAAACTGGCGCACAAATTGCGGTTCGTTAACAAACTTATCTTTGATGACCTTCGCCGCGACATCGCGCCCAAGGACTTCGTGCTTTGCTTTGAATACGGTACCGAAACCACCTGAGCCAATTTCTTGGTTCAAGGTATAAGCTCTAATTGTCTTGCCGAGATACTTGCTCATGTGCCTGTCAATTCTGTGCCGTACTAATATCCAAGTAGCTAGTACAAGATATACCTACGCTTAATTATGACTAAAATTAAGCACAAATGCTATTTGAGATAACAAACCTAGCCTTATCCGGCTGTGATGACAGGTTGCACACTCAAATCAACACCGAGTATCGCATCAAAATGAGGGGCGAGGCGTCGTACATAATCATCACGCGATTCTTTCAAAAAGCGGAATACAAGCTCTTGTAAGGCATAGTCAGCAATTTGTTCGAGTGGTTCTGAATAACGTTGCAAGCTATCAGTTTGTTTGCTATTGCCTTTTGCTCGCCCTTCGAGAACGCTCAGGAACGGTCCGAGCTTTTTCGCCATAAAATCCATCACATCATCGCCTTCGCCTACATCAACGAGTAGCGTTTGTGCGTTAGAGATGCGGATGCTGAGTACGGAAAACGCATCGGATTCTTTTTGCTGGGCTTCGCGGATAATGCCATGCACACGACTGATACGCTCTAAAAAGGTACTGACACTGCGCAGTTTGCTGATGACCAGCGCATCGTGTTCTACCAGAATACCGCCTGTGTTATCGACAATTTCATACGGCTTTGCATTGCCGGTTTGCGTCCCAATCGCTGTCGCAACGGTATCCACAGATGACGATTCAAAACGGGCAGGGAGCGCAATATGTAAGCGAATGACAATTTGCCCGATGCGTAATTGGTCGCCACTTTTGACCGTTTGCGCTTGATACGGCTGGAGGCGATTATCATTGACCCATGTACCGTTGGCGCTACCTGTATCTTTGACCACGAAATGGTCGTTGACGAAGTTCATTTCGGCATGCAAGCGCGAAACGCCTAACTTTGCGCCGTTGTCTTCTGTCAGGTCAATAGTTGGGTTGATGCGCCGTTTAGGGTCGCGCCGACCAATCGTAATGGTTTTCATGCCACTGATAGCCACGGGTTCGGGGCGGTTGGGCAAGTAAAAGGAAACGAGCAATAACTCGCCTGTGTTTATGGGTTCTTCTAAAATGAAATCATCATCAAAAAAATCGGAATCAACATCCACACTCTGCGTTGGGGATGCGTCGTCTTTATTGGGGTCGTAGTTATTTTCTGCCATAGTACATACCTAACGTTTGCTGAGTGCAATTCGTATTTAGAAACAATGCGAGATAATAATACTATTCTACCAAAGAACTGTGTTTCGTGTTCGGTGAAAACATTAATGCAAAGGAAAGGTGTTGTCAGTAGGAGATTGGTCGTCTGTTGGGGTGTCTACTTACCACGAGGGTCTTTTGCTACAAGCGAAGCTCTTAATACGCATCAAATGTGAGTGTGTTATGGTTATGGCATAGTCTGGTAAAAATAGAAGAAAGTACAGCCTATGTCATTTCCTCAAGAAAACCCGCTTATTGTTATCGCGTCGAATCGGGGACCCTATAAATTCACGCACAATCCGAATGCAACCGACGGCTTCAATGTCAGTCGCGGGTCAGGCGGGTTGGTCACGGCACTTGCTGCACTCGCTGAACAACTCGATGTACTGTGGGTAGCGTCTGCATTGAGCGACGCAGATAAAGCGTGGGCAGAACAGCAAGCAGGGCAGATAGCCGAAATCAGCAATATTAAACTGCGTTTGCTGGTCAGCGAAAGCGATGCCTACAACAAATACTATAACAAAGTGTCCAATCCTTTACTGTGGTTTATACAGCATGGCTTATGGGATATGGTGCGCAATCCTGTCCTCGATAAAGAGATGTGGGACGCATGGGAAACCGGCTATCGTGCCATTAACGAACAATTCGCAGAGACGATTGCCGATAGCGTTCAACAAATCATCGGTGACAATACCGAACGTCCGGTGATTATCATGCCCCAAGATTATCATCTGTATTTTGTGCCACAGTATTTACGCGACCTGATAGGAACACGAGCGCAAATTCAGCCCTTTATACATATCCCATGGCCTGGTCCTGATGGTTGGCGCACCTTGCCCCGTTCGATGCGTGATGATTTGCTCAAGAGTTTGCTGGCAAGTGACCGCATCGGCTTCCAAACGCGCCGTGATGCCTTTAACTTCGTACAAACGGCACGTTTCTATATCGAAGGCGCACATAGTTATGGCGCACGCGATTCGATTACCTATGAAGGGCGCAAGATTGGCGCATACGATTACCCGATTTCAATTGATGTTGACAAAGTGGAATCGCTGGTCACAGAAGCACAGGCAAAATTACACAAAGAACAACTCATCAGCCGAATTGGTGACCGCAAGCTGATTTTGCGTGTAGACCGTGTTGAACCAAGTAAAAATATTGTGCGTGGTTTGCAAGCATACCGTACACTCCTTGAAGAACATCCCGAACATCAAGGCAATGTCACATTTTGGATGTTGCTTGTGCCTTCTCGCATGGAAGTTGATGAATACACCGCCTATTTACGCGACATTATGGCAGAAGCAGGCATGATTAACGCACAATTCAGCGACGAATTTTGGCAACCTGTCAATGTCGTGTTGGGCAATAACTATCCGCGTGCGTTAGCGGCGATGCAACTCTACGATGTGCTACTAGTGAATCCGATTGCGGATGGCATGAACCTCGTAGCGAAAGAGGGCGTGCTGGTCAACTCACGCGATGGGGTGCTGGTGTTATCGGAACATGCAGGCGCATTCTACGAACTCGGTGAAGATGCCCTGACCGTATCACCATTCGACATTTACAGCACAGCCATTGCCATGCACGAGGCATTGACTATGCCAGCAGGCGAACGCGCAGACCGTGCCGAGAGTATGCAGTCGATTGTCCGTAATGCTGGCGTGCGCGAATGGTTCGCTGACCAACTCGCTGACGCACTAGATGCCTCCGAAGTCGTAGACCATGACCCCAACGCAGATTATGACGCTGACGATGATTTTTCCGAAAGCCAAGCCAATAGTGATTCCACATCTGATACACCGGAAACCATGACATCTGAATGAGCTGTGACAATCGGTGGTGTCTCGTCGGATGCCACACCAATAGCAAGGGCATAGCAACTGCCATCTTTCCGTAATTGCTGTGCCTTTTTGAGCGCATCAGCATCTGTTGTATCATCCCCAATATAAATTGCGGCATCTAAATTATGCTCATTAATGAGTTGCTCGAAAATTGTGCCTTTATCGACATCGAGTGGCGGACGAAGCTCGAAAATCATGCGTCCTTGAAACAACCGTAAATCATGGTCTTCTACAATTTTGCTGAATTTTGGCTCAAACTCTGTGACCGTTTCTGCTGGATTAGCTGTATCACGGTAATGCACAGAAATCGTCGCTTGCTTATCTTCGACCCACATACCGTCGGGTGCAATGGCTTCGATAGCTTGAATCGCTTTTTCAAGATTTGGGCGACAGGGCTTTGCTTGTGGCGCGAGTTGTACACCGCCATCTTCCCAACGTTCTAAGCCATGATTCCCTGCGTAAGTTAATTCGGGTAAATCAACACGTTCACGCACATCAGCGGCTGCACGTCCACTGACAACAGCGACGAGTGCTAGTTTGCCATGTAATTCTCGTAATAACTCACGATTTCGTTCTGTAGGGGCGGCGTCGCTCGGTACAGGCACAATCGGGCTGACTGTCCCATCCATATCCGTGATGAGTCCAACACGCTGATGGTCGAATAGTTTTTCTAGCAGGGACAGGTTGTCTTTCCAGTGAGGCATGATGATTTTCCTAAATTATCCTTGCTTCCATCGTTCAATCATATTCTGTACCTGTGTACTATTGCCTCGACTACCACGAATTTTAGCGATTTTAATATCTAACTCAGTTACACCTGACATATTAGTGACGATATTTTGATGTAATTGATTGTAATACCCTAGGTGAGGGAAAAATTCGAGGAGATACTCAGAGTATTCTGACTGTCTCACTTCTCGTTTCATACGATGATTTGCCAAAAGCCAGATTTCTAATGCGCCTAGTGCCATTGGGTCATAAGATTCTTTAATTGATGGCATCATGGTGGTGACTTCCAAAATACTGATGAAGCCGACTTTGAGTAGTCGTTTGCAGAATTCAGATAGTTCTGGGATTTCCCAGATACCACGCGGGTCGTTTTCAAATCCAGCAAATGTAACAGTAGCAGGACGTTGTTTTTGCATTAGACGTTGGGTTACGACATACATTAATACATGTAGGTCTTCATCTAACATATCTATATGAAGGGAAATCAAACGGTCAAAATGGCGGAAGTGTTTAGTGTATCCCGCAAGCATCATGTTTGTAGCGTGTAATTTCTCAACAATAAATGGATTGAAAATTACTAATACCTTATCTGAACGGAAAAGACCTTCTTTATCAAAGTATGAAAGAATTTGTAATGGTATCATTTGCTCAACCATCAGCTTGCGGAAGCGTTCAAAGTCAAAGAGACGTCTTGTTTCGCACAAGTGGTAGATAATCTCTACTTTATTCTGCAAATCAGGATACATTTCAGTGTTCAAAAAACTGTCTATGTCTTGTCTGAATGATTCGGTAATGGATTCTGTTGAGACTTTCATACGATGATGACTACCATTTTCAACGAGTATTTCAATCGTTCTAATGTCAGGATATATAGATGGCAATATTGACGATAAGTCTTTTTCTTCTTCCAATGTAAGTTTGTATAGCAAAGTGACTAATGTGCCGAAGCCAGTCGCAATCTCGTCGTCTGTATAGGGTAGTTGTCTTATACCATCCCAATACAACTCCAGTGCCTCGTGCATACTTGCTGAGAATGTTACATCTGTATCGGACAGAATAATTTCAAATGAAAGAGCCACTTGGCGTGCATGATATGTTTTATCTATTTTTGATTTAAATTGTTTAGCTATTACAGTAATAAGTTCTTTTGGAGAGTGCTGAGATACGTTTATGTCTAAATGAATTGACCCTTCTGTTATGACATCCTCAAATTTCTCTGTATTTTTTGCCCGCCAGATTTTTTCAATATCAGTTGACCATGATGGGTGAATATTCGGCAAGACTGAATTTTTGAAGGCAAAGATATTGTTTTGCCAAGGATCAGTGTGTAAGTTTTCCATCTTGGCATTCGCTACCTGAATGTCTTGAAGACGAAAATATTGGTCAAGGTCGATTTCTAACGCACTTTTACGAACAGGATATATTTTGTTTCTCGATATAGGGGCAGATTGATTTTCACTATGCCGGAAAATGATATGATGAAATGAGAATAGCTCTTCCCATCCGAAGGTTGTATTGTTAGCTAAACTAAGGTCAAGAAATCGACCTTGACCAATATTTTCGTC
>JBCBKJ010000134.1:0-13126 GCA_038522085.1 Chloroflexota bacterium | reverse complement strand
CGCGACACCTCCCCGAAGCGTCAGGGAGGGACTTTTGTAGCTATTTGTGAGTGGGTGTCTTTTTTATTTTCTCTATTTGAGAACGGCGGGAGGCGTGTGTCCCTATGAAGGGTGGTAGCATCGGATGATTTTGGCTGTAGAAATGGCGGACAACGCAGGCGTGTGTCCCTACGAAGGGGAGAAATAGCGGATAACGCAGTGTGTCCCTACGAATGCGGGTTTGAGGCGTGAAAAGGCAACACAAATCATTTGCGCGGGTGGGGGAAACGCGCTATACTATTTTCATCCTAATTTGTGGGTGAGGGACACTGCACCAACAGCGCCCCTCAGCACTACCCTGAGTAGGATAGGTTACAAAAAGCAGTATATCGCGCCGACAGGTATCTGGAAAGGTTAGCCGATGCCGAGTGTGCTTGGCTATAGCTAAGTCCGGCTGGTTTGATTGCCCTCATTGGGTGTGATGGCATAGCGGATGGGAAGCATGCGCGTCGGCGGGTATATCGGGCTACACAACATCCACGCTCAGGGGTCACATAAGCGGGACAGAAAACGTGCTGATGCCATACAAGCTCTCACTGGGGTGCAGGGTTCGGCAGTTGGCATGGCTTCGCGTGCTGGATTCACATCTTGGTGGGTGTGCGTCTGGCACGAATTTTTTGTATAGGTGTTAGTCGTCAGTTATCAGTGATTGGCAAAAACGGGCAGTATCGGCGGGGCGGAGCAATTTTCCTATATTTTATTCGGTGTGTAATTGTAATTTGATGGTGGTTTTTGAGGCAACGTGCCAACCCCCTCCGTCGCTGACGCGACACCTCCCCCAACTTCAGGGGAGGCTGATGGGTATCTGCTATCTGGTTAAAAGCATTCTGCTGATTACAAATAATCATGGCAGAAATGGCGTGCAGAGAAGCTATTAACACAACCTGACGACTGAAAGCTGAATCCTATCCACCGCCACGCATGGTTTTCCGGCGCATGAAATCGCGGACTTCGTTCACGGTATCGGGGTCTTCGCCTTCGATGATGAGCATATCGCGCCGAACGGTCATGGTGATGATTTTTACGGGTTCGAGTTCTTCGAGCCACCCGCGCCAGCCATCACCCTGAACAGCCAATTCGCCATCTGCTGTGCCACCTGCTTCTACGAGGTATTCCATGACGCGGTTACGAGGCACATTGCGCAATTCGAGTTCGTGACGTTGCATTCTAGCCCCCAGCCGATGGTGGCATGAGTACGAGTTCGTCGCGTTCGCTGATGGTTGTATCTAAGCCATTGAGCCAGTGAATATTGCGTCCGTGTACCATGACATGTACTTGTCCGGTCAGTTCGCCATCGGGCGTGATAATTTCATCACCGAGCGCCGGCATCATCTCGGAAATGGTATCAATGAAGGTGCGTACTGTCTCACCGTCTTCAAATGGGACTTCTATTTCTTTACAGCCAGCGACATCGCGTAGGGTCGCAAATAATCTTACTTTTTTTACCATCTTAAACCTATCCTTTTACGTATAAATTTTTCTGTATTTTATCATACTGCGCAATCCTTACTGAAAAATTGGCGAAGTGTGTGAAAATCTGCTATTTGTTGATAATCATTCCCATATAAGCGAGGCAATCTATGCCACAAATTTTATCGACACGCCAACTGAATCGCACTCTATTAGCGCGTCAGCATTTGCTGGCACGGGTCGAGATGAGTGTGCCTGCGCTAACCGAACATCTCATCGGCTTGCAATCACAAATTCCGAATCCGGCGTATATTGGTGCTTGGACACGTTTAGCGACTTTCGAGCGTGATAGGCTCACTCAGCACATTGAACAGCGCGAGATTGTGCGGGTGGCGATGATGCGCTCTACCTTGCATCTGGTCACGGCTGATGACCATAATCGCTTCCGTTCCGTTATCCAGCCGGCACTCGAAAAAGCCTTACGCTCGTTCTTTGGGAAAGATGCCAAGCGCCTTGATGTAGACACATTAGCAGAGGCGGCGCGTCCATTTTTACTGGATGAACCCCGTACCACAGGCGAATTGCGCGATTTCTTGCTGACGATTGACCCTGATGGTGAACCGAACGCGATGGCATATGCTGTGCGCACGCATTTACCATTGGTGCAAGTACCGCCTGCGGGAACATGGGGCGCAGGCACGCGTGCTAGTTACACTGTCGCTGATGATTACGTCACTAGCGATGCCCAAGCCTCCGACCTCGAAACACTATTTCGGCGTTATTTACGCGCCTATGGACCTGCGAGCATTATGGACTTTCAGACATGGGTCGGCATGACACGCCTCACGAAACCTCTTAATGCTATCAAAGCGCAGTTCACGCTATACGAGAGTGAAAAAGGCGAAGTGTTGTTCGATTTGCCAGAGATGAACATTATAGAGGCTGATACGCCTGCGCCTGTGCGTTTCATACCGGAGTATGACAATATTCTGATTGCGCATCGTGACCGCACACGCATCCTTACAGATGATGATTACAGCAAGGTGTTTTTGTCTGCGGCGCGGGTGTTGAGTACGTTTTTGGTTGATGGTGTGGTTGCTGGGACATGGAAAATCAATCGTGATAAAGCGGACGCCGAATTAGTGATTTCGCCGTTCCGAGAAAATGATATTTCATCAGATACACGCGATGCGTTGGTGGCAGAAGGGGAGGCGTTGTTACGTTTTGTGGAAGCTGATGCTGATGATTACAGTGTGCGTTTTGGGGCGGAGGAAAGAACCTGATGATACAAAAAAGGACGATTGCGAAAACAACCGTCCTTTAAAATTATCTATGTGCTATGTACTTAGTGGTCTTCGCCGTAGCACCCATAACCGAGTGAGCTAAATTCACTGCCGTATTCGGTATCTGTGAAGCCACTGAACGGCGATTCTACAGTTTCGGGTTCGCCATACATTGCCGCTACCGCTTCGAGGTCGCCTTCACTCATGTGTGTGCGTTGCCCGATTTCGACGTCATCTTGTAATGGCACAATCGTATCTTCGCCATTTTTGCTGAATGCCCATGCCGGATAGTGCATGATTGAACCGTAATCGTATTCGCCGATGTCTTCACCATCGTTGCTCTGAATCTGGAAATTGTGTTCATAGCCGCGATAGATATTCTCGAAACGCACATCTACGTACTCATCGCGGTCATTCCGGCTGTGTTCGTGCCACAGACCAATTGCATGCCCGATTTCGTGAATCGTATTGCCTGTGCTACAACGTGGGGACAAGAACAGCCGTTGTGCGCCACCTTGCATCCCGACATACGACGCGCACCCTGTTGAGGTCACGAAGCGCAGGTAATTCGGGTACTCATTGCTGTTTTCGTCGGTGCGTTCTACAAAGCGGATGACGGTGTGTTCTTCCCAATAAGCCATCGCATCATAGATACGGTGTTTGTCAACGAGGTTGTTATCAATGGTGTACGGGACGATACCATCTGTCCACATATAATCACTGCGTGGAACGATGCCGAGCCCGTTTTGTGTGGTACTCGTGCCGAGAATAATATCACCTTGATAGATTGCCAAGCCATTTGCCTGCACATAACTGAGGCTCATGCTATTGACGTATGTGCCGTTCAACACGCCTGTGTAGAGCGTGTTCATGACGATGCCAGGTGTGCCATCTGCGTTGAATGCCATGCCAAATTCGGGGTCAATGACGGCGGGTGTCACAAGCGGTTGTTCTGCTTCGCCTGTGTTTTTGAAGGATTGCCAAATCGCAATCGTCCCTAAAACCACCATCAAAAAGAGAATGCCGTAAAAGTGCCGTTTGGTGATGCGTTGCTTATTATCGTACATAAATGGATACCTTTTAACAATTACACTCATCCATATTATACACAACTTTGCATGAAGATGTGCCAAAGAGAGCATAAGCGCAGGGTAATTGTACGGTATTGTACTATGATTTCCCCCGTATTTAGGGAGTTTCCTTTGCTCATCTTGCGCTCATACCTTATACTAGAACCGAACTAAAGTTTATTCGCTGACGAAAGTTTTTGGAGCAGTTTTAATGGCAACTGAACAATTTTCTCCTCCTACCAGTGAGTGGTATCACCCCACTGAAGATGTTATCCAGAACGCGCATGTCCCTGATTACAACGAGGTCTATGATGAAGCTGTCAATGATCCTGAAGCCTTCTGGGCAGAACGCGCTGAAAGCCTCGAATGGTATCAAAAATGGGATAAAGTCCTCGATGATAGCAACGCACCCTTTTATAAATGGTTCGTGGGCGCAAAGACGAATATCGTCCATAACGCGCTAGACCGTCATGTGAAGACATGGCGTAAGAACAAACTCGCTATTATCTGGGAAGGTGAAGACGGCACGAAAATCACGATGTCGTATTATCGCCTATGGCAAGAAGTCAATCGCTTTGCAAATGTCCTGCGCGGGATGGGCGTCAACAAAGGCGATACGGTCACAATTTATATGGGGCGTGTCGTAGAAATCGTGATTGCGATGCTCGCTTGTGCGAAAATCGGTGCACCGCATAGTGTGGTTTACGGTGGTTTTAGTGAACAAGCCCTCGCTGACCGCATTGCTGATGCAAAATCCAAATTGCTCATCACACAAGATGGCGCGTGGTTGCGCGGTAAAACCGTTGATTTGAAAGATACGGCTGATGAAGCGGTGCGTCGTTCGCCTGTGGTAGAAAAAGTAATTGTCGTCAAGCGCAGTGGTCAAGACATCCACATGGAGCAGGGACGCGATTATTGGTGGCACGAACTGATGAACTTGCCAATTGCGAGTCCCTTGTGCGAAACCGAAGTCATGGATGCTGAAGACCCGCTGTTCATCCTCTATACATCAGGCACGACAGGCAAGCCCAAAGGTGTTTTGCATACGCATGGTGGCTATCAGGTGTATACATCGACAACGCTCAAATGGGTATTCGACATCAAAGATGATGACCGTTGGTGGTGTGCGGCTGACCCTGGCTGGATTACCGGACATAGCTATATTGTGTATGCTCCGCTAATTTTGGGTGCGACGAGCATCATTTACGAAGGCGCACCAACTTATCCGTATCCTGACCGCTGGTGGCGTATTGTCGAAGAATATGGTGTGACGATTCTCTACACCGCCCCAACAGCGATTCGTGGTTTGATGCGTTTCGGTGATGCGTGGGTCGAACGGCACGATTTGAGCAGTTTGCGCTTGTTGGGTTCTGTGGGTGAGCCGATTAATCCCGAAGCATGGCGTTGGTATCATAGCGTGGTCGGCAACGAAACTTGCCCGATTATGGATACATGGTGGCAAACGGAAACGGGTGGCTTCATGATTACGCCGTTACCGAGTGTGAGCCTCAAACCTGGTAGCGCTACCCGTCCGTTCCCTGGTATCAAAGTGGATGTCGTCAAAGAAGATGGGCGCAGTTGTGAAGCAGGCGAAGATGGTGAACTGGTCATTCAATCGCCATGGCCTTCGATGTTGCGTACGGTCTGGGGCGATGACCAACGTTTCCTCAAGCAGTATTGGGAAAAATACAAAGAGCAAGGTTGGTATCTCGCTGGCGATACGGCACGTAAAGATGAAGATGGCTATTTCTGGGTTATCGGGCGTAACGATGATGTGATTAAAGTCAGTGGGTATCGCTTGGGGACAGCCGAAGTCGAAAGTGGCTTGGTCAGTCATCGTAGTGTTGCCGAAGCGGCGGTTATCGCTGTGCCGGATGACCTCAAAGGCAATATCATCAAGGCGTATTGCATTCTGGTACAGGGCGCAGAACCCACCGACGAACTTGCCGAAGAATTGCGTAATCACGTTGGGGAAGAAGTAGGTCCGATTGCGAAACCTGCTACCGTCGATTTTGTTGATAGCTTGCCAAAAACCCGTTCCGGTAAAATCATGCGCCGTATCCTGAAAGCGCAGGCAATGGGTGAGGATGTTGGTGATACGAGTACACTGGCGGATTAGTAGGTAGTAGATAGTTATCAGCTATCAGTGAGATAGTGTATGCGAGAGCGATTCCGTAGTGGGGTCGCTCTTTTTTGTAGGGGTCAGTAAACAGTTTTCAGTCGTCAGTTATCAGTTCGTATTCATATAGACGTGATGCCAATAGTTCTTCGGTAAGTTCTATGCACACGTCGGGTTCAAGCCTGTATTTAGCGGAGATAATTTCATCAATTAGATAGGCGTCATCGGTTTTGCTGAGTTTCATATGAAAGTAGCACTTACCCGTCCAACTGCGATGCCAGTGTACAGTCATGTTGTCCATGTAGGCATACCATCTGCCGGATTCATATCCCCACATAAGATGATAAAAATCTTGCTCGGTGATTGTTTGGTTGATAGGTGTGTGGATGCGGCTATAGGGCAGTGTCTCTCTATTATCAGGTGGCTGAAAGGGTGTTGCTGACCGCTTTGCATATGATATCAACTGTTGGATGCCATATATGAAGCGTTCGGGACGTACTGGGTTTTCATGTTCACTGCCAACACGCTCATATCCCATTCTTGCTAATAATGTGAGTTCACGCAAACGGTGTTTCTCTTTTTCTTGTGTCCCGACTTCGGCAAAGATAACTTGTGCGCCATTTTTTGTGTGTTCTATCTGCAAGCGACAGATAAACCAATGAACTTGTTTTTCCATTATTCTGAGCGTAGATAAGAAATAGAGAACTTGCCCATCGGTATCATAAACGCCTGTGAAATCCGTTGCGCCGTTTGCGATGTAGCCGTACCTCAACCAGTGAAACGCTTCTGCGGGAATGTCGTATACAAAGTCGATAGTTTCTAGCTGGTCAGGCATGATGATATTGTCTAGCTGTTCTAAGCGCAGTGGTTTTCGGCGGATATTTACCATGATGTGTTGTCTGCAATACTGAATACTTGTAATGCAATTATAGAGGAGACAGACATACCATGCCTATCCACGAGCTAGAAGATATTAATTTTCAAACATGGCATCCATCACTTGTTGGTGAGCGTAACGGATGGCAATTTGGAGTGAGTGGGGGATACAGCCGACGGGCGAACAGTGTGTTCACGCATCGTTATCATGGCACAGACATAGAAGCAGATTTAGCGTACTGTGAACATATTTACAATTTGCACGGTTATCCAGCACGCATCCGCACGACATCCGAAACCGAATCTGATGCTTTGCTGACTGCGCTCACGGCACGCGGTTACACCCCTTCTGAAGATAGCCTCGTGAAAACCTGTATGCTAAATGTAGTAGATACAGTAGCACACTCTGATTTTACCGTGTCAGACACATTTTCTGATGATTGGTTGCGTGCCTATATGCGATACAACGCCGTTGATGAAAGCCTCTATCAATCGCAAAAGAGTATTCTGCTGACTGTATCAAATAAGTTCGATGTGTGTTTTGGGCGTATTGGCGAGCAAGCAATAGGGTTAGCCGTTTGCTATGAATCACATGTCGCATTCTACAATATCGTCGTGAATAGCGTGTATCGTCGGCAGGGGTATGGACGCGCTATCATGCAATCGCTGATGAACTGGGCGCAAAAACAAGGCGCACAAACAGGCATTCTATCTGTTGGAAGTACGAATCCATCGGCTATTAAGCTATATGATGGCTTGGGTTTTGAAACACGATATATCTATCGCTATTGGTCACACCAAAATAATTGATGAAAGTTGTGTTCAGATATGGAAATTTACAAATTTAGGGACGCTAGGAATGGCGTCCCATGCCTGTACAGTTAAGAGATTTTTCGACAAATAAAGAATGCCTATCCTATTATCTTGTCTGACCCCCACCCTGAATCCCTCCCCGAAGCGTCAGGGAGGGACTTTTGTAGCTATTTCTTGCTTAGTTGTGTGCTGGAATGATGTTATTTTTATCAACGGGCAACGACGTTGCGTTGCCCCTACACAAAGATGTTTTAGCTTATTTAGGCATGATTTTGGCTTAACTTGATACCTATGGGGCGCACCAAAGCGCGTCCGTACACAGTTTCTATGGTTTAGGATAGTTGAAAAAATCGACCAATACTCATCCCAAATTGAGATTATTGAGCCGCAAGTTCGACGGCGAACAGCACATCACCGGATGGTGCATTTTCTAACGGACTGCCCCCACCTGGTTCAAGCGAGATAGCGATAGTCAAGATATCGCTCAGGGGTTCTGTTAGTGCTACAAAATAGGGTTCATTGCCGTTTGTCCAATTGAACACGCCTGCACTTTCGATTTGCTCTGCGCCTATGAGCCATAGCTGATAACTCTGGTCGTCGGCACGGTCAGGGAGTTCAGCGACGCGCAACACGGCTTGCGACCCATCCGGCGCGATGACAACCTCGCCTTGTGCGTTGATTTCTGCTTGTTGTAATACCTCAAAAATTGTGATGTCCGATTGCTCAGTTAGTTCATTATAGATACGCTCGCCGTCGGAGATAGTGGGTTGCTCAACATTGCCTTGCGTTAACAGGACACCAAGCGCAATCACGATGATAACACTTGCTGCCGCTGCCCATAACCACGTTGGGAAGGGCATAACATTGGTGGGTGTATCTTTTTCTGTTTTTGCTTGCTGAACAGGTATTGCTGGCTGTTGCGGGCGTTCTGCAATCTGAGTTTTGAGTTTATCGCGTAAACTGGCAGGCGCTTGGCGTTCAGGTACAGCGAAAGCGAATACTTCACTGATAGCTTCGTATTCAGCGAGTAGAGATTGCGCTTCTTCATCGGTGTTCAAAAGCTGTTCGACGGCGGCTATTTCTGCGTCATCGTCGAGCGCACCAAGCGCATAAGCTGGAATGAGGTCGAGTAAATCTTGTCGGTTCATAGTTAGTGTCATTCACTTACTTCTGGCATAGATTGGGTGGATGTACTGGATTTGCGCCAAATCGTGCGCAGTTTTTGCATACCCAGCCGAATGTGTGACTTGACCGTTCCCAGCGGTCTATCGAGATGTGCTGCAATATCGCTATGCGACATATCGTGAAAATAAGCAAGGTAGATAGCTTCGCGCTGTCCCTGTGATAGCTCATCCAACACGGAAAGTAACGACCGTTGTAAATCACTCATATCTTCTTGCCCTAATTTTGTTTCCCAAAGATACGGTTTGGCATCCATGGATACTGCTTCATCGGGTTCGCGTCGTGTACGCTTGCGCAAGCGGTCAATGGCACTGCGTCGTGCAATGGTCAATAACCACGATACAAACGAACCACGTTCGGGGTCAAAAGACTGTGCTTTTTCCCATAATTTCATAAAGACATCCTGTGCGACTTCTTCCGCGTCTAATTGATTATTTAGAACACGGTATGCTACCGAATACACGGCATTCGCATATTGGTCGTAGAGTGTTAGCAAGGCATGTTCGTCGCCAGCTTGTACGCGCTCTAGCAGGGTCGTGATGGGCGGTTCGCTCATGAAAGATATCATTTCGATAGTTGTCAATCTTACGCCAACTCATCTTCATTATATTGTAATTACTCAGAGTGTTATTTTGGGCGTACAAGCCCTCACCCTAAATCCCTCTCCCTCAGGGAGAGGGACTTTAAAAACCGTAAAGAACTTATTCGTGTTAGACAAAATCACGATTTTGAGTTCAAAAAGGTCGCTGAGTCGTTACATTATCTTTATGAAAACGAGCTAACACTATGGTATGCTACCTCGCTGATGTTTGCCACCATGAAAATAGACTGACACCATCACGGTCTCTGCTTTTATAAAGTTGCGTATGTAAATATCTCGTTATGTACTACGGATGTTTGCGAACAATTGGATGAGTTGGAAGCGATATTGAGTAGAAGTTAATCAAGATGTGATGCAAACGCACACGGCATCCACTCATTTTAGTGATGAATCAAAACGAGCTGACACTAAAGTATGCCAGCCCGTGTGCTTGTGCTACGTTATGCTACGTGGATACTTATTCCATCATCGTTTCTGGCATCATCGGACCTGTGACGACAGCATCTGCTACAAATACTGGACCGTCTGCGCCTTCGACAGCACCAAATTCATAAATGCCAGCTTCACCGGTATCAACGTGCAACATTGGGAAGAGGGTTTCGGTGATTTCGCCTTCGAGTTCAACCGCAATGTCAGTATTTATACCTGGCACGATTGGCGTCTGACCCAATACTGGACCTGGTGCGCCTTCGCCATTATCTGCGTGGATTACGAGCCAGCCTTGTACATCAATGCCAGCCGCGTCTACGGTGACGGTGCTACCATCAAGTGTCCCGCTGTAGGTGATGAATGGGGCGGCGTTGATTGGGAATACGAGAACAGCGTCGTTTACAAATACGGGACCATCAGCGCCTTCAACTTCACCAAATTCATAGGTGCCGATTTCGCCGGTATCAACGTGGAGCATTGGGAACAGAACAGGGGTTAAACCCATTGCATCAATTTCTACGGTTACATCGAGGTTGGTACCTGCGCTAACTTGTGCCTGACCGATGACTGGACCTGGTGCGCCTTCGCCGTTATCAGCATGAATTACGAGCCAGCCGTCGCCTTCGCTGACAACCGATTCTGCAACGACGGTATCGGTCACAATTTGGTCACTCACGCGCATAGATGGTGTGCCAATGGTGATAGGGAAGGTAGCGACTGTGCCATCTACGATAACGGGACCATCTGCGCCTTCGACAGCACCAAATTCGTAAACGCCAGCTTCACCGGTATCAACATGTAGCATGGGGAACACAACATCGGTGATGTCGCCTTCGAGTTCGATTGCAACGTCGGTGTTGCTACCAGCGGTCACGAGGGTTTGACCTAATACTGGACCTGGTGCGCCTTCGCCATTATCCGCATGGATAACCACCCAACCATCTTGTGCGGTGACAACATTAGCAATCGCCACGACACCAAAGGTGGCGAGTTGGTCGTATGCACGCACGGTTTCTACCATGAATGCTGGGGTGACAACGGCACCATCCACGCTGATAGGACCATCTGCGCCTTCGACTGTGCCAAATTCATAAACGCCAATTTCACTGTTATCTTCGTGTAACATAGCGAAGAGGGTGGTGGTTGCCGCGCTGGTATCAATTGGCACAGCGACATTCACGCTCGTACCTTGATTGACTTGACGGAAACCAATGACAGGTCCCGGTGCGCCTTCGCCATTATCGGCATGAATCACGATGAATGCGGGCGTGTTAGATACAATTTCTGCAATCGTCACAGTGCCATCCAGTGATACTTGGTCAGCGACGGTGACGGACGGGGTCATCATGTCATCTTGTGCAGAGACAGCGATGATACCCGCAAAAAGGGCGACTAATACAAACAAGAACTTAAAGTTTTTCACTACATCCTCCAAAGGTATGTATATGTATGTGGGTGATTTCCCGCCATATACTACGGACGTTTGCTAACGGTTGGATGAGTTTGAGGATGATACTTAGCGGAGACTCATAAAGCTGTGATGCAGCGTCGCACCACAGCGTCATATTGTTTACCAAATTGTGTGTAGGCGAGGTTTGAAGTAATTAATCGTGCACGCAATTCTGAATCGTGTTGAATAATTCGACACGCGAAACAGGTTTAGAAAGATAACCATCGAAGCCAGCCGCCAAGCTCTGCTGACGGTCTCCGTTCATGGTAGTAGCTGTCAGGGCGATGATAGGGCGGTTGCGCATGTGGGGGGTATCGCGCAGGGCTTCGCAGACATCGAAACCTGTCATATCGGGTAGTAAAATATCGAGCAGTACCACATCGGGTTCTTCTTGTGTTGCCATATCAATGCCTTGTTGTCCTGTATTCGCTGTAGAGACAAGAAAGCCCTCGCGGGTGAGCGAGCGGGAAACAGTGTCTAGGTTCTGACGGTCATCATCAATGTATAAAACATGAATAGTAGAACTCATGAATTTAGCCTCAGTGTAAAGGGTATCTCAATGTTTGATATATCTATAGTACGTCTGAAAGGGCGTGTAGAGTGTTGAGATATGTGGTTTCATTTATAATATCAATACAATATATAATACTGATTATGTGAATATCAGTCCAAAATAATTTCTAAAGTATGTGTCAATCATGAATTAGCTTGTTCGATGTTCTTATGGTATCTGGCTTGCTGATTATTTTTCTTTATTTATACAGTGCTACAAGTTGATGAGCTTAAATAGTCTAATAGAGAGTAGATCATGCTCAAATGTTTTATTAGTTACTCTAGCAAAGATCGGGTTACAGCGGAACTAATTTCTCACAGAATCCAACAGAGTCATTATGACACATGGTTAGATGTAGACAGTATACGTGGTGGATCTGATTGGGAAAGTGCTATACATAGTGCTATCGAGAATACAGATGTTACTATTGTTCTTGTCTCTCCAGATGCAGTTGAATCTGAATGGGTAGCTAAAGAAATCGAAGAATCTCGTAAACTAGCACATACTATTTTACCTCTCATTGTGCGCTCTGTGGATTTACCGATTAAAAACCTAAATATCAATGATAAACAAGTCATTGACCTTACTAAAATTGGAACTGAGGTTGCTTTGAGAAGCATAGTAGAAACATTGGCACAAATTGAGCAAAGCAGTCTTGAAACACGCTTGAAAGCACTCATTATCGAGGATTCATCTGTTCAGCATACAGTGATTCAACAGGTTTTAGAGACTATGAGCTTTCGTTGTACAGTTGTTGATAATGCCAGCGATGCAGTTGCTACTATTCAGAATAATAATGAGCATTACGATCTCATAACTCTCGATATGCAACTCGATATGACAGATAAAGATGGTCAGCATGGACGCTCTTTGCTATATCAAATTCGTTTGTTCCGCTACGGTATTCCTGTAATTATCATTAGCTCGCTATCTTTTTCAGCGACTGAAGTGCGTGACTTCGTGAAGAATAATCGTGCTGATCTTATAGAAAAGCCATTTAGTCCAAATAAACTAGTGGAAACTGTAAAACAGGCTCTGGGCAGATAGCACAATGTTCAAAATTCTTGTTGTGGATGATGAATTAACAAGTACACAATTGATTAAGAGAATTCTGGAAATGGTCGGTTATGAAGTTAGCGAAGCTTCTAATGGTCGTGAGGCTCTCAATATAATCAGAGAGATACAACCTGACTTAATTATCACTGACATTATGATGCCAGAAATGAATGGATACCAACTCATCAAGCTAATGAGGCAGAATCCTGAGTATGCAAATATACAGATCATTGCTATGTCTGCTC
>JBCBKJ010000133.1:0-13179 GCA_038522085.1 Chloroflexota bacterium | reverse complement strand
ATAACAAACCAAAGGGCAAGATATATTCCAATAGCACTTACAAGGTAATTATCACGAACCAGTTTACCAAATTTGGTTTGTTATTAATCAAGGTGTTGAGATTGATACTGATAGGCGTAAAGGGTCTGTCGTAGAGGAGTGGTATGCTGATATAGTACCAGAGTTAATAATTTTATCAGGATCTAATGGGTCTAACTCTCCCAACAATAACCCTGATTGGTGGAATCGATTACGTCCTATAGTACATATATTGTTTTGGACAGTTCCTGTCGCTTGTTTAGCTTTGTGTGTTAATTCTGGCGACGATACTGATGATGATGATGATGATGAAATGCGTATACTATATCACGGTACACAGACTGAAATTACTGAGTTTAGTCTAGAAGAGGCGATTGCTAATCAGCGCGAAACACACATTACTGACAGAGAAAATCCTGGTATTTTTTTCACAGATGATTTAACACGCGCTGCTTCAGGATATGGTATAAATGGTTGGACAATTAGAGTAGAGGTGCCGAAAAATATAGCAGATCGACTATGTCGAAATGATGACGGTGCATTGGGTACACGTTTGCCAGAATGGATCTTTCGTACTCCCACTGAGATTGCATATTTGAATGCTACTTTTGATATTAAAACATCGATAGAAGCATTAAGAACATGGTTTTTAACGGATCCATTATCTAAATTACAGAGATGCCCTGTTGGATAATTAACTTTATACTAGGATTCTTCTGATAAAGGATTAGAATCCTAGTTGAATTAACACTGTGGGTAAAATTATGGATGAATTACCAAAAATCACAAAAGATATATTTATAAGAACCGCTGTAACGCGCAGTCTTAAAACTTTGATTTGGCATTTTGATTTCAAGAAAAATGTGAATGGCAAAAGTTATATCGGTGTACCAGCACCGACTACTTTGATAGAAATTGTTGAAGAAATGATCGAAGTTAACGATCTTGGATTTACACAAGTAGTTCTATCTGACCTCCAGAATATGGTTCTCTACATGAATGATTTTACAGCTAGAGCTTTTGCAACTGGTAAGGGGCAAGCTAAATTACTTTGGATTGAAGGTAATAAAACTCAAATTGATCAATATATAAACTATAAACCTGATGATTTTCAACTTATTGCTTACGATTTAGCATCGACGCAGGTAGGAGAAGTTGAATTTGGTTGGTTTGTGGAAGGGTTTTGTCGGCAATGGGCAAGTGAGTGGGTGCACCATATAACGGTAAGTAGTGATGAATAAATGAAATCTCCTATCTTGACACGCCAACGATGTCACGCGCTACTTCCTGAGTGATGCCCAGAATAGCACCCGCGCCCTCACCGACGATGCAGGTGCTATCACCTCGGAATACACCTATGATGCGTTCGGCAACCTCGACGATAGCATCAACGCGGAGACCACCGAAACCAGCTACCTCTACACAGGTCAGCAATTCGATGGCTACAGCGAACTCTATAGCCTCCGTGCGCGTTACTACAACCCAACGCTTGGTCGCTTCCAAACCCGCGATACATGGGCGTATAACTACCAAAATCCTATCGAACTGAATCGCTATGTCTACACTGCGAATAACCCCGCTACCTATGTAGACCCGAGTGGGTATACGCTTGCTGAGTGGTTTGGTAAATTAACCTATAATCAACAAGTAGCTGTTGTCGTTGCTGGGGTAGGAGCAGCTGTTACTTGGATGATATTAACACAAGTGGCTTTCATAGGCTGTAGTCAAGGCAATTGCACGCCTGACTGGATAGAAAGTCTACTGAGCTTAGGCAGGGATTTTGTTAGAGGTGAAGCAGATGACCAACTTCTTGAAGACATCGGAAATATGTTTTGGGGAGATGAAGAAAATCGCTTCAGATTCGGTTTCTATCGATTCCCTCAGGTAACACAGCCATCCTCTGAAACAGAGGAGGTCGATTGGACTAATGTTGATTGGGATCGAATTGATGAAGAGCTTGGACCTGATATAGATTGGGAAACTACCGATTTTACACAGTATTACTATGAAGAAGAAGTGATTGAGCGTGATGAAGCAGATTATGAGAACAAAGATATTGCTTTGGGAATTGGTAGATTAAACCGTTACGAAACCGTTAATGAATCACTAGGTAACTTTGTGTCAAATGTGAGGAGTTGGACAGGAAGAGATGTTTATGCTTACTATTCTTGGCATAATCAAGCGTTAATCGATACACCATTGCCAGCGATTTTGGATGATGTAGGGGCTACAGCTTTTGCTTCAGGCTTTACTATGGCTGCATCAAGAGCAGAACAAATTCACTTTAATTTAGAAGGTATGAGAATTGATGAAGATGACCCCAGTACTTGGGATCCAGTCAGCTGGGCACGAATTAATGGTGGGCAAGGCGATATAACAAGAAGAACGTTTACAACAGCATGGGAGTTACAAATCATAAGAACTTCCCACCTTTGTGATAAAACAACTTTCTATCGTAATGGATCTACAGGCGTCAGTCCTGAGATTGTTCCACGCTCTCAAGTATGTGCTACAGGTACGTTTTCTCCATAAGTGTTAGGGGTTTAATCATGAAGACCATATTTAGAAGACCAGATTCACATAATCTTCGCTGTGATGTATGGGGTTTTACCCCCAGCCATGGTCCTGCATTACGCATTAGGATTCATAGAGGTGCTGGTACATTGTACTGGTTAGATTTTATAGGTTTAGAATACTTCTCAGGTCCTACCACTTGGAAAGGTGCGCACATTTTCGAAGCACCTAAAGATAGGTTTAACTCTTTAGTTAATGAGCTAGGTATAAGTTCAGAAAATATTGAGAGGATGCAACCGGCACTGTATCATATACCAGCTATAAAAGGTAATAATATAAGTGCTACTACGACTGTTGAAATCCTTGCAATTAACCACGTAATGACCAAGGGGGATGTATAGCACTATGTAGTATCCAGCCTTATCTTTGGTTGAATATTAGGAGTTCATTTTTTACAGAGTGAACTCTTATTTTTATACTACTTCTGATGAGGTGAAAATATCCGAGATAGAAATCGGAGATACCGTCCTGCCATAGATACCGAAACAGGCATCACAGGCGAGTACACCGTAACCGATACCATCTCGCATGAAGATGACCAACTCGCCTATGTGACCATCAATGGCGAAGAAATCGAAACCACACCATGGCATAAGTTCTATACTACCGACGGCTGGGTCAAAGCAGAAGACCTCGAAGCAGGCGACCTCATTGTCAATCTGGGTGGGGTATATGGTATCGTCGATAGTGTGTTCATAGAAGACGCCACCCAAATCATGTACGACCTCACAGTTGAGGAAGTCCATAACTTCGCGGTGGGTGATGGTGATTGGATTGTTCATAATGTAAATTGCACTGTTAGACTTCAACAAGTATCAGGATATGTAAGCGAATGGCTTAGTAAGGGGTTGCATGTAAATGCAATTCGAAATGGTAGACCATCTGGTGAACTCACTCTGCTTCCAAGTTCCACCAGACAGGAGATATTCGTTGTACCAGTTAATAGTCAAAATACTTCAAGAGGAGTTGTATTTGACCAAGGTTATATTGATGCTATACAAGATTTGGTAGATGATCCAGCATCAAGACAACGCTTGATACAGCAAGTAGAACAAATGATTGAAGACTTGGGAGAAAATAATTCTGGTCATATGAGAATGCAAGACGCAATACGTATGCTTGAAATACTTAAACACAATCCTCCTAATTTTAATGTTCTCAGAAGTAGTATGTGGAATTAGTAGCGAGGCAAAATGAAATGAATAATAAAATCAAAGGTTTTCTCAACTCTGGTCAATTGTCAAATTTGTATACATCGAAATCGCTTCAAGAGTTGGTTAATGAGGTAGGACTCCCAGATGGATATACTTCACAGGAGGAACTATTACAGTACATTGATAAGGAACACAAAAGATATGGCGATGACACCATACTTGGATTTGTTTACGCAAGCCTAGAAATTTATGTGCAAGCAAAAGAAAGACTGATTACAGCCTTCACAGTCAATAGATTATACTATTTAGATCGTTTACTTCCGCAATGGTTAACAGACGATAGCTACAAAGGAATGTTTGATGAGTTATTTAGTTATTCGGAGTCTGATCTAAGAGACCTAATGATCAATATTTCCGTAGAAGGTCGAAAAAAAATATCTCCTACTAGCTATTTAACAATATATGTTAAGACTTCAAAAGTTAGTCTTCACTTTTGTGGTGAAAATGGGCAACAAGGGTTGTGTAAAATATCAGTTGATATGTTGGGAGAACCTGAAACTATAATTTGGTAGAACTTGAAAATCTTATGCTGGGTAATTTGTAAGATAAGGCAACGGCTAAGTCGTACTCTCATCATCAACACTTCAACCATATATACACGTAAATGTCGCTAATCTTATCGTTAGATTGCCGTTTATAAATGTACTAATTTGCTAACTTCACTGCAAGAAAGGGGTACAACAGATTACACCTATACTTACGATGATGCGTATCGTCTGACGGCTGAATCCTACAATACAGGTATGGGCAATGTAACGACAGCGTATCAGTACGATAGGGCAGGTAATCGTACCCGCGAAATTGCACCTAATGGCGATATAACACGTTACAGTTACAACCCGAATGATGAACTGACACGGGTGGATTATACCGATTACTCATGGGAAGAATATACCTATGATGAGCGTGGTAACGTGTTCTGCCATCTACTCAGCAACGACAGATTTGTCTTATCTTTTGCCATACCAGCCATAAAAGGGTGGGTATATATTTTACAAAGTCACTGTAAATGTATACTCGCCTATTAGCAAATGTGCATATGGTTCATTCGCCCAAACCCAAGTAATCGAAATATCCACAGCCTGGAATGGCAACAAGGTGATAGGGTTCATTGTCTCCGCAGGCATAAAGGGTCCCGAAGGTTGCTCGTCATACCCAACTGCTAATTGAATATCATCACTCGTCATGATGGCTGTTTCTGTCCCTGCGTTATACACCCTAAAGCGCGTCGTTAGTTGTCCAGATTGGGTGGCTATCTCAATAATTTGCACCGAGATACTATCCAGTAGATTTGTGACCTCCTGTGTCTCAGTTGAGACTACAATCGGTAAAATGTCAGGCAAAGTCAAACCAACTAACTCCCCATCGCGCCCCAATTCTTGTTCAGGCGGATAGGTCGCTGTAATTAGCGTGCGGGTTGCTGTAGGTAAACCGTCTTCATCACGCTCCCCAATCATCAGCAAAACCAGTCCCGGACTCACCTGTCGAAAAATATCGGTATCACTGCGCCGCACTTGCGAGCGTGCGGCAAACGCAAAGCGCAACATTGCCCCTGTATTCATGGTGACGGTGAAGCTTGTTCCATCATCCATATTCTCAAACCACTCGGCGTTATCTTCCGAGTAGGGAATCCCCATCACCGGACGTACCGACATCCCATTGATGAAAGAGGCAATATCAGGGTTTTCGTCGTAATTCCACTCAGAGGTACGCACAGCGCGACGTTGTACGACCCACACACGGGGCGGACTGCCATCGGGCAGAGCAACCTGTAAACTCACCGGATAGGCTATCGTGCGTTCATCGTCGCCATCGCGGATAATATCGTCTTGTACATCAAGCGCGAGGGGTGTGGGGGTTGGTGTTACTATTGGTGTCTCTGTTGGCTCAAGCTCTGGTGTTAGCTCCGCTACTGCTATGCCACGCTCATTGCTCCCACCGCGTAGCAGGAAAAAGCCCATCAAAATCACAGCGATGACTACACCCGCTATCATTATCATTGGTGAGGGCTTCTGTGTAGCATCTGTCGTATTGTCGTCAGATAATACCAGACCATCATCACTTTTGGCGGTATCCTGCACCCGCGAGGGTGTCCGCGCCCAACGCATCCCGACAGGCACAAGCGCAGACTCCTCATACCGTTTGAGTAATTCAGCCGTCACCTGCTCTTCGAGCTGGTCTGAGCCTAGCGCACCTGCATTTCGCACTTCGCGTTCATAGGCTTGCCGATAAGCCCGTTGTCTATTTGTTGGCACAAGCTCCCAGAGTGCCTGTAATTCTTCTAGGCTCATCGCTTGTAGTTCATCGAGGGTGTAGAACGTCAATTGCTCAGTCATGGTCGCCTCCCAGCACATTACCACTGCCACTCATGGCAGATTGTTCATTCATCGCTTGCTCGTAATCGTTGCTCTGGGGTGCATCAACACTCACGCTAATATCAGGCGTAAACGTGATGTCCGGTGTCACGTTCACTGTGGGCATTGGCATCATGCCAACAGCCGTTATCTGGTTCGGGATATAGCGAGCGGTGTGTTCCAGCCAGTTCACTTGATCATGGGCATCGTTGTGTGAATAGCCACCTTGCGCCTGTAATTGCTCAACCAATCGCTCGCGTGTTTCGGGTGTTGTCTGTCCAGAAGATGATGCTTGTACTTCACGCACGACCTGTTCTGTCTGCTCTCCAGACAAGCCCAATCGCAGTGCCTGATTGAGGTATAAGCCGAATCGGGGCAGATTCTCACGCACCGCAGGGCGACCATCATCCATACCGGTCATGCCCATGACAGTTGCCATACGCTCCGATGCGGTGAAATAATCAAGCTGCCCTTCATCACTTGTCCGCACGACATCTCCCAGCACACTTGCTACATCGGCTGTGCCTGAGACTTGCAGTTGTCCCCCTACCATTTGCAAGCGATTTACCGCCTGCGTCATTTGGTTGGCATCGCGCGTTTGCTCGTTTTCTATCAGATTGCCCAGCGTTGAATTAACGCCCGTAGATGACCGCATCACATCACTGACATGCTGTTCCATCTCCTCACCTTGCATCTCATTTGCGTAATTCGTGCGGGATGCATTTGGTGGTTCATCAGCAAACGGTAACGGCTCATCAGGTATGAAATAGCCTGTGCGTCGAGGGCGTGTCATAGAGGCGATGGGTAACATCTCGCCATGTTCGGTTTCGATGTAATCAGGGTCAATCGGGTTGCGACGTGGGGCAGGTGCGCCAACAGGCACGACAATGCGATCTAAGCCCTCACCAATCGCAGGTACGAGCATGGGGCGATTTGTCATGCGTCCTTGTTCATCATATTCAGCATTATCAGGATGCCTATCCGTGAGTAACATCACTCCGAGCATCGGACCTGTCACCCGTCCAACAAGCGGAACACGACGAGCAATCGTGCGCGTAATTGAGCCTTCGGTGAATTGTTCCGCTGCATCGCCCAGTGATTTACCACGAATACCGGGCAGATAAGCAAGTGTCCGTGCTGCACCACTCAAAGTCTGTGAACCACCAAAGGTGATACCTGCCGCCTGCGATGCGGTTGCCCCACTGCGAAGTGCGCCCATGCCTGCCAGTACATTCGCTTGCGTGCCAACATATGCCCCGACAGCCGATGCACCAACTGATGCCACCGACAATGCCGCTTTGCCCGGTGTCATCATTGCGCCACCGGTTGCTTGTCCCAGCGCCCCGAACAAGCGATTGAAACTACTCCACACCGCTTTCACACCCGACCAGAGCGCAATCAGTATGAATATGAGTGCCATCAAGCCCACGCCTAGCACCACTGAGCTACTGCCAGAGGCTGTCCCCAAGAGGAAAAATGACGCCACCAGCGATTGCACAACCGCGAGTGCGATAGTGAGGACAATCAGCTCAATCCACTGGTCAATGATAGAACGGGCAATAACTTCCGTTTTCTTGAAGAAAGCAAAGAGAATCGCTATCGCAAACGAGAGAAACGTAATGCCCTGCGCGACAGTGATGAGCAGATAAATCAGTTGTTCAGCGACCCCAAATACCACCAATGGCCATGCGGTCAATAAGCGTCCCTGCACCGACGATGCCATATTGAGCGTTCCGTCGCTTCCATCGTGGGCAAGAAAATGGGACCCACACGCAAGTCGAAATAGGAATCTTCAAAGAACCATTCCTGTGGCACAGCACTCACATAATCACCCGTACCGGGATGATAGAGATGTGGGGGACACTGAAAAGCATGTTGCGGATAGGCATAGCCCATCACATCAACCCCATCAGCACGCAAATATGCCAGCGCGACATCTAATCCATCAATGCCACTGCTACCAGACGGCAAATAGGGACCCAGATAATCGCAGATGGGATACAAACCTAAATCAGTTGAGGTCACATTGGAGAGCGAATCAAAGCCATTACCGAAATTACTCTCCAGCCCTGAGAGCGTGCTGGCATAAAAGGCTTGCCCTGCGCCAACGCGAAAGTCGTTAATGCTCTGGTATAGAAGTGGTCCTGCCGAGAAAAAGAGGGCGCCCGCGACATACCACTGCAAGGCGCTGCGCAGATTGACGACCTCCAGCCGAATGAAAGATGCCAGCATGTAGGTGATGCCCAGAATGAGCATCGCAATCACGAACGACAAATTCATCGCCAAGCTGAGACTGCTGTTAGTCTGCATGATGAGTGGGACGAAGGCATTCTCAATCAGCCAAGTATTCATCAGTTCGATGGTATGCCCCATGAGAATCACGCCCCGCAAAATGCTCCAGTGCATCCCCGCCAAGCTGAGCAAGATGTTGTACCAAAAAATATCAATCTGTATCTGCATCGCATCAATGACATCCATGTGTGCCTCCTATAGCGCCATATCGCCCGCACAATGCGGATTGGTCTGATTTGTCCACGTCATGGTAGGACTGGTTGTGCCGAGCGTGGGATCTAGCTGAAAAGCAAAGTGAATCGCTGTACCAGCAGGTGTGATAGCGGCTAAGTTGAAGGTGCGCGATTGCCCTGCACGTATGTGATAGACATCGCCATCCACTGTGATACCGATCCTCTCGCCTGCATCGCTTGATGACCCCCACGCGCCTTGCGCACCATCTACGGCTCGTACATACATCTGCACGGCAGGGAATAGCTCGTACCTATCGCGCCCGATATTTGCGACTTCCAGTTGCCAGCTGACAATCTGTTCATCACCTGTAACCGGTGTAATCTGCACATTCTGTAAGCGTAAGCGTACCCGCAACGGACTACCTTCTTCACCAATAATGACCGCATCCCCTGCATAGAAATCTTGCGGTGACACAATAGTAAAAGGTGTTGGCAGAGGGCGTGGTGTCGGAAACGGCGTCCCTGCGAGTGTGGTCGCGGTTGCCAGTGGGACACCCGTCGGGCAGGTGTAAAGTGGCATGCCTAGAAGTGGCGTTCCTGCACAGGCAATTGTCAGCAAGATGAGCAACACAAAATAGGTTTTCATGGGATAATCCCCGGCTGATTGCCTGGTTCGAGCAAAAGTGTGAATTGATTACTACCAGAGCGTGTTGAGAGCGGCACATCCCACACTTCACCAAAATAGGGCGCGACGATGCGTAAATCGGAGTCAGTAACTACTAGCAACTGCGCGTAGCCATGCATATCCGTCACGCTCTGCGCGATGACCTGATTGCTATCCACTGCAACGGCACGTACGGGAATCCCTGATACACCCTCTGCAGGATCGACTTCCCGATTGCCATTTTCGTCATAGGCGATGACCACCGAGACGGTTATTTCCGCAGGCGCGAGAGGCGTAGGAGTCGGTATGGTCGTTGCAGGCGCAGACACCAGCTCGATACTTTGGGCGGGACGTGGTGTAGCGACAGATGTGTTGGTTTCGGCTGGTGGCGGAATGATGAGTGTGTTGGCATTTGCACGATACACCTGTATCGCATCCAGCCCAACGGTGATGCCTTCACTCTGCGGATGACGTCGCCCTGTGGCACGAATCGTCAGCCTATGCGAGCCACTCCCCACAAAATAGACTCGTGTACTTGTGAAAATGAGGGCAGGACTGTAGGCATCCACCGTGTCAATCACCTGACCATCTACCACGACCTCAAAGATGCCCATATTGCGTGCCGCCACATAACGCACCCGCAAGCCTTCTCCTTCAAACAGAAAACTGACTGACCCCGCGCCCTCGTAGCGATGACATTGCCCCTCACTCGCGACGATATTTTGGCGAGCTGTCCAGCGCACTGGATTGTATTGTACGGTCGGATAATCTGACTCGAAGCTGTACCAGCCCATGAACGGCGCGACGGCATGTGTGGCATCTGGTAATGGGTCAATGGGATTAGGAGGTGCAGGTAACAAATTCGTACCGATTGGAAATAGCGTGCTAGTTGGCTCGATATAGACACCATGCATGACAGCCGTAACTTCCAGCAAGCGCACAGAGAGTGTCGGCGTAGCAGAGGGTGTCAGTGTCGAAGTTGGCTCAGGTGTGTTTGTCGGTAAGGCTGTCTGTGTCGGAAGCATAGTCTGAGTAGCCGTTACCGTACTCTTTATCGTTGGCGTGACAGTCTCAGACGGAAACAGCATCAGGGTTGGCAATATCCGTGCTTCGACACGTTGAACAGGCAACACATCCAGCAAGAGAGCAAGCGCCACCAACCACACAACCAGCGTCAGTGACATGAGAGTAGCGAGAAAAGAAAATCGTGAGAACATATGAGAATATCTCCACAGCGCGTATATACCCTCTCATCATGGCATACAGACCAACCCACATGGCTCGAATTTTCTATAAGTAGCTCAGAAAAATTCTACTATATGATCGTGTTTATTAGCTTATGCTGTATCGAAGTATTATTTTGTGATTAGACAATCATCAAGGATAGATAAAGCCTTCAGTAGCTGCAACAGAAATCAAATGTTCGTTCGTTTCTGCACCAAAACGCTTACGTAATTTTTGGCGCACAAAGTACACGCGCTTCGTATCAACATCTAAATCTCTAGCGATCTCATAGGCTCGTTTCCCCTGTGCCAGCATCTGCAAGACGGTTCGCGCTTCGTGGTCAAGATGCCAGTCTCGTTGTGGGGACTGCATAGCAACGAGATACTCTGCGTTCGCCGTCGGCGAAAGATACTTGCGGTCACGCAAGACGGTAGCAACTGCGAATGTCAGACACTCACACAGCCTGTCACTCTTGTACAGATAACCATTCGCTCCTGCATGAAATAAATCACGCACCAGCAAGCCATCTGCCAACGCCCCCAACACAATAATTTTGGTCGTCGGGCAGGCATGTGTCACAAAGTGAAGCAAATCGAGTATATGTCTATCGTATAAACCGTCTTCAATAATGGTCACGGCTGGTTGCGCTGTCTGCACATAGTCGAGTAAATCTGTCGCAGATTGCGCTATCCCAACCACCACATAATTACCATGCTGCTCTAGTGTGTGTGTCATCCCCTTGTTGAGCAAATCTGAGTTGCTCCCTATTACTAGCGTCGTAAACATAAATCCCCCTATGGATGTTCTCTACATCAAGCATAAGGGGATTTTGGATTCAGCTATGTGTCATACTGTGTATTGCGCAAAGCAATCTGGTCTATTGGGATGGTCAATTTATGCTATCGAGATGACAGTGCAGGCATCTCAGGCTGATACGTCATGAAAAGCATCGCCCAAGACATCTCATCGAGATTCAACTTACGTGATTCAATCGCCCACAATGCCTGTCTGCAAGCATCGTCCTTATCCAGAAACAAATAGTAGTCCAAAATGGTGATGAGTGTCTCTTGTATACGTCCATCTAAGTCCAGATACATATCTTCAATCGCCAACGGTTGGCGCTCTGGGTCAAGATGCGAAAGAATATAGGCTTTCAACTGTTGTAGTCGCCTGTGTTGCCAGTATCGCACAGGGTAGAGCGTGCGCATCAGGCGTTCATCAGGTTGCACCATCACAATCAGAAACAAGAAACCCCATGCAATCAGTGCATAGGCAAAGAATGCGAGTGCAGGTTGATACATACCATGCAAGCCCAGTAAGCCGTTCATAGCAAGCACGAAATATCCCATGCCGAGACAGGTTGAAAACAGCACCTACCAGATGCCATGTGCAATTTCTAAGCTATTTGATGGGAAACGATGGCGTCTTCGATAATCAATATTCGCGCACACATGCCCGATAAGCATCAGTGCATAGTTAATAATGGCAATTTGCCAGCCGAGCGTAAGGTAGTCAGTTGTGATGAAATGCAAGCTATAACCGATGAGATAAGTCAAGGTCAGCAAGCCGATAGACAGCTTGAAGGTCAGTGTTCGTCTCTCTGTAATCACGAAAAGTGAGCTGGCAATGTACATATACACCAGCGTGAGATGGATAAAATGTCCCAGCGAGAAATCAATGCCTACTAACAAATCTACACGTGAAACAATCTCAACATGCGAGAACATGAAAAGCCATCCCAGCAGATAAGCTGACATCCACAGAAAAGACCATGGCATATGCCAGAATTGGTTGTCTCTAGCGTGTCGGGTAATACGAATAGTGAAATTAACCCACCAGAGAACAATGACAAATAGAAATAGCGTCATCGTGATTTTGCCGAACCAAAAGGAGGAAACAAACGTGCATTACGTTGTTCAGTCAGATATTGCTGCTTTCTATAGGCTTTTGCTCTCGCCAGAAAACGTTTAGCGAATGTCTCTGCTTCCCCTTCTTGGCGCATGTTCAGCTGATAAAGCAGGGGATCGCGTATGCTAATCACAGGCAAAGTTGAGCGAAAACGCATCGCTATATTGTTAAAAATGTCGTCAGTTGTTGTCTTGCCATCACTCACATCCACGACCATTAATTCATGGTCAAGTAGCAGGTGTGCTGTCTCATGGATGATGACATGTTCTTGTAACATCGGGTGACGTGTGTTGTTGTAAAAGACGACATTTCGGTGCGGTTGACGCAAGCAATACCCTGTCGTTGCACGCGATAATTCCATGCCAACGACTCTCATTTTACGTCCCAAGAAATTTTCCACATGCGCGATGTAGTCTTGCATTGAGTACATACTGTAATCATAATCTAACTCAGCTAACATGTCGTTTACACGCTGAGAAGAATCCTCATCCATGTCGTCGCACGTACCCGCTTCTCGAAATGCACCTTCAGCGATAGATACATCAACGCCATTCTCATTGAGCCATGCAATGACACGTTCTGTATCACGTCGCAATTCTTCGGGAAAGTCATCTATACGCAGAACAGGTCGTTTACCATGATTTGTTTCCAAACTGACTATCTCACTTTCTTGCTTTCAATATTATTTTGTAGTACCCCTGAATACCACTTTCAACCATATGCGGCATGAGCATACTGGCAATCACATTACGAACGAG
>JBCBKJ010000132.1:0-13655 GCA_038522085.1 Chloroflexota bacterium | reverse complement strand
ATTCGACTATATTTCTCAGACACAAAATCCATTTGATACCACAGATGATATAAGTGATAGTGATCTTGATGACTATGATGATGATTTCTTCTTATAAAGTATTAGCAATAAAAAGTTGGCAATCAGTATTAGGTTTTTTATTTCTACTACTAAAGTATGTTTATGCGGTCTAAAATTTTCTATGTCGCTTGGAATAAGTAAATATCTTGGTTCGCTTTCATTAACAGTTGCAAGGGTAGTTATAAAAGGAAACGTATTCTTGTCCGCTGCGTTTTGCGCTATCTTGTACAGAATGCACTCACACAAGTCCCAGCGGTTTGAATTGTATTTTTCACTAATGATTGTTTGCTTGTGTCTACCCAATCTCGAAATAGAAAATATAGACTCTAGAATATAGGTTATTCTACACAAAATGTCAGCTTGTACTTGAGTGCTAAGGCTAAACTCAGAAATAGATCTTTTTAACCAAGTAATGTATTCGTGAAAATCAAGAACCTCTACAGTCGAGTGAAATATACCCCCTCTACCTAAACTATCTTTATCATCTGTTAATTTTGAATTAATAATAGCATACTTATTTGGCGATAACTGGAAACTTCTCGTAATTGGTTCATTAATGAACATAGAAGTCCAAGCTGTTGCTGTTTCTGGAGAAGCATGTTGAAAAATTATTGATTCAATTTCTCTGCTTACAGGCTTACCATCAAGGTGTTTTAAAACATAATTGTATCCATGAATCTCCAGTATATATCTAGTCACGGTTACATCCTGCTTATAACACTCTTCAGCATTTCATCTACTGTAATTGCTACTCTTCTGAGATTTCTCAGAGCAATGCCCGAAAAAATCAATTCAAAACCATACTCAGCACTCAAATCTCTTAACTCATCTAGCTCATGACTAAAATTATTGTAGAGTACTGCGTGTAATCTATGATTGTAATCTTTTTCATTTGGGTATGAGAAGTTTGGATGCCACAAATCCATTTTATTTACTATTACTTGTACAGTTTTTAAATGCCTAGGGTGAGCTTTGACGTAAGAACGTATCAAAGCTATGCTTCTTTTCAAACCGACCTTATTTTTGATTGGGGTCACTCTCTGTGTATCTTCAGACCTCATAGGATCTTCAATATCTTCGGGTTCTTCGCTAAGCATAATCACTATAGCTTTTGGACGATGAACCTCAGCTACTTGCTCCCAAATATTCAATACATTTGATACTTGATCAGAATCATCTAGATTAATTTCTCCGGGTAAGTCCTTCTTGAAATGAAGAGAGTATTTTTTCCCTGATATTTCTGTATCAAAATTGTTGACTGTAGTACCGCTTGCACTCGTTTTTGGGAATTTGTTGTTCTCTGATTCAAAATGTTCAAGATCATCATAATCAAAGTACTTGTTTTCCAACCAATTTATGAAAGTGGTTTTTCCTGTACCACTTGCACCAACAACTAACAATCTTACACCTTCTATTTCCCGTTTCCATTTTTCTTCAATTTTAGGTATTCCTTTTCTTGCTTCATTAACTGCCCATATGGTGAATAATGTTCCTGCAACACCTTTTGCAATTTCGACACCTGTACTTTTCTTGGGTTTTTTATTATTTTCTGTCATTAATTTAACCCTACACATTTTATTTAATAAGTCCCGTAACTAAACTATACTCATTATGGAATATTATTGCAACAAATGTACTACATGTACTTAAATGATCTGATTTTACTCGCGTGGTTCTAGGACGACGATGGTTCCGAATTGTGTCACCTCATAATCATCCAGGGTATAGCGTTCAAGTGCCGGACTGTAAATAACGATGTAATCCGGCGCATTGTCATCTTCTGCGATACCTACCGGATTGCGATTCGTGTTATACAGTCCATGGTGATACGACAGCAGAAAATCAAAAGTCATCCCGATACGATAACTATCATCAATCGAGTTCCATGCAACGACCCACCAGAAATTCGGATTCTCGCGCAGAATATCGTAGCTCACGACAAGGCTATCGGCGTCATTTTCTGCTGACCAATCCTCAGCGATATATTCCGCCGTATCGGATACATGCCGATACAAGCCCACATTGTAAAAAGAAAAAACACTATCATCGTGCTGAACCACACGCAAAATACGGTCAGCCGATTGTATGCCTCCGTAAGTTAGTATAATGGCGATGAACACAGTCAGCATGTTTCGCGTATCCGGCAACAGAGACAAGGCATAGCTTGTCATCACCCACTGCACGCTCATGAAGCCCATCCAATAAGTGGGGTTATCAATCGTGCGCGTGGCAATCATCAGCACAATCATCGTCGTCAGGAAAATGACCAGCACAATCAGACGTCCGGCAGGGGTTTCGCGCAGAATCGTTAGCAAAGAGGTTTTTTCTGTGCGCCAATCACGTACTACCTGCCACACTGCCAAGCCGATACTCACACCATAGAGTAATACCGTCATCTGCAAAAGCCATGTCGCCAGCATCCCAAGTGTCGGATGTACACCTGCAATACCCTGTAAATTAAAATCAAAAGCAGTGGTCATCGCTCGCAAATACCAGAGGGGCGCTTCTAAGGCATAATCTACTACCCGCAACCAGCGCGGACGCGGTTCATTAGGCGCGACATCAGGCGTCGGCTGAGCTTCGGGAATAGTGACTTCAGGCGCAGGTTCAGGGACTATCTCAGCCGGTTCAGCAAAAATCTGATTTTCCGGCTTATACTGCTGAACGCTTGCCATCACCTCATCACTGACCAAAACTTCCTGCGATGCAAAAGCACGTACATCCACAAAATCACGCTCAATTTGTACTTGCAGATAAGGCATCATCAGCAACAACACGCCAACCGCACCCGCAATCAACCAGCCCCATTGCCATTTTGCACGTACCAGCAACGCAAAAACAAGCATCGCTGGATAGAGCAACAAAGCAGAGAAATGTGTCATGAACGCCGCCGTCGCCAGTATGCCAGCCAGTGCCAGCCAAATCCCCTGTTCGCGTTGATACCACCACCATAAGCACAATGTCACCAACGCGAAATACGTCGGCAACAGCAACTGCGCCCACGCTGTATACGTGCTACTGACGCCTACTTCGCTCAAGGTGAAAAAGACAGCCGAAACCAGTGCGGCACGTGTATCATCAAATAGGTCGATACTGAGCGCATAAACAGCCAATGTCCCTAGCGCATTGAACACCATCAAGGTCAGCACGATTGTCCACCACACATTACCCGTCAGCCATTGTGCGGGGAGGTGTATCCATTCCAGCATCGGTAAATTATACGCCGCCACACTCGATAGCGTGCCTATTGGCGTCAGGACATATTGCACATTGCGCTCCACAACTGGCACAATATCAATATCCCAAGGCATATTAATAGCGGCAATCAACTTAGCTGGCGCACTCAGCGCAATAACCAGCCAAATTGCCCAATGTCGTTTAATCAGTTGCCAGAAGGATGCCATGTTGTTCTATCTCGTGTCTTGAATGATTGTCCGCAGTTTAGCACACACAGAAGAACTGAATTGATTTAATTCACCACGAAGCAATAACACATAGGCTTGATTGCGTTGGCGAACACCTAATGCCCTCACAGAATAGGTGTCTGTAAGTGAGGTTTTTCTCTGTGTTCTCTGTGCCTCTGTGGTTAAAAGGCTTTTCATCAGTTGTTTCAGCTCAGTGCAATTATCCGCAGTTTAGCACACGCCCCCAACCTGATACAGAGCGTCACAATATGCTACTATAGATAATCACTTTGTTGTTTGCATGAGGAACTATCGTATGCGTGATGTCGTAATTGTCGGGGGTGGACTATCGGGTTTAGTCGCCGCCGTTGAACTTGCCAAAACAGACTTAGATGTCACCCTCATTGAAGTGAAACGTCACTTAGGCGGTACGCTGAAAAGTGTTGCTCACGATGGCACTATTTTTGACAATGGCACAATGGCACTCGCACCGACTTTCGACGACGCATGGTTGGCATCACTTGACTTGGATGATGCCCTCTTCACGCTCGATAGCAACAGCGATGCAGTCACCTTCAAAGGTGGGACAGGGCAACTCATCCTTGCCTTGCAGAGCCAAGTGACAGCAACACGGCTGATGCGCATGGCAGTCAGTAGTATCGGCGAAATTGAACAGGGGTTACTCGGCGTGTGCCTCGAAAATGGCATCATGTTTGACGCGCAAGCACTCATTCTCGCTGTGCCTGCCCGTTATGCCGAGCGCATGTTTTATAGTTACAATGATACTATCGCAGATGAATTACGCGCTTACCGCTATGATATCTTGCACCGTGTTTCGCTCGTTTGTGCATCCGATGCACTTCCAGAGCGAATTAGCAACCCGCCGGATATGGGCTATACGTTTATTCATAGCACGCGCCACCCCAGCCGTGTCCCAGATGGCTACATGCTCATACAATTTGGCTTGCGCCTCTCACCGGAACACATCACCAACGGAGCGCAATTAATCGAAGGCATCTGCACACAATTTCACTTGCCGACGCCTCTCGCATCCCATATCAGCTATTGGGCAGAAGCCGACCCCATTTCCTGCTATGACCTCGACCACATCGAACGCATCGCCCGTATTCGCGCCCAACTCCCTAGCCGTATCGCACTCATCGGTAGCGATTACAACACAACGCCCCCTATCAAACATGGCATCTTGCAATTACAAGAACGCATCCAACAAGGCAAAGACGCCGCCCAGCAGATTTTAGCGTCACGGTGACAAAAATATAGCGAATATTTCTTTTTATTATCTTTTATAATTATCTGCGCGTAGCTGTTGTACGGTAATGTCAGTGTTCACACAAAAAGGTGTAATTGACATGTTAAAACGTATTTCCGCTACATTTCTTCTCGTTGCCATTCTAATGGCAGTCGCATCCGTCGTTTCGGCTGATAGTTGGGAAGTGCTGAACGATGGTGGTCAATGTTCGCACGAAACCGTGATTTTTGAGTATGACGACACAGGCGAAGATGGCATTCTCATCAACACCTATTTCGTTGATACAGGCAATTTTGCCTATGATTTGCTCGTCACAGAGAGCGAACTCATCGCCGCAGGGGCAGTCTATGATGACAATGGTTTCTTGATAGCTGGGCAAAATGCCTTTGTGGATGGCTTCCGAGACATCGCCGTATATTTCTCCAACAACGACACCCCCTTTGACCTCAGTGACGACTTCATGAGCATCGTCGTACAGAATGTCTCGAACCCAGAAGTACGCCAGTGCATCTTCATCTTGGATTCGTTTGCAGATGTCGGACCCGAGAATCTCCGTGCATATGAAGAGTACAACGACGGCACAATCGTCTTTGATGCTGGTAACTAAATTATTGCCATACACATAACTAGTTTGCCCCTACTCCTATGAGCAGGGGCAAGTTATTACTGAAACAGCACACTCGGTAATGCTGGCAAAAATGTTTGCCAATTGTCAGAACGAATAACCGTCATCGTTGCTAATTGTTCCGTGCGCCAATTCGTGAATTGCGTGCTGAGAATCAATTCGCGCTGAGAGCCTTCAACAGCCCGTGTCTCGCGCCCATTGAGCATAATCACATGCCAGCCGAACTGTGTCTGCACAGGGGTTGTCAGTAAACCAATTTCTGCCTCGCGCACAGCATCCGCGTATTCCAACACAAAAAAGACAACGGGTTGCCAACCGAGTTCGCCCCCGCGTGCCGCCGATGCCGTATCCAGCGATAAATCAGTTGCGTAACCAGCGAAGGTATCGCTCTCGTCTTCGTCAGATAGTAGCGCGATGATGTCATTGGCTGTCTCTTCACTACTCAACAAAATATGTGCCGTATCTACATAGAGGGCTTCTTCGCCCATGCCAAATAAGGCTGTCCGTACAACATTATTCACTGCCAAGCGACAGTAAAAAGCATCTACATCTGCTTGCGATACGGTATCTGATACCAAGCGTCCGTTGAACTGTGCAATCGTGCTATCACGTTCTTCAACTGCAATATCTTCTCCGATACTGAAAAACTGATTCTGTGCATCAGTCACATCCACTTGAGTGATTGTCAAACCATTCGCTTCTGCATACGCCCAAACAACCGCTTCCTCACTGATTTCTGTCAGGATACGTTCTGCAAGAATTATCGGCGTCTCTAGTGATAATCTCATACTTGCCAACTGCGTATCACTCGCCAACAAGGTCCCAATATCCGTACCACTGCTCTCGGCAGCATTTTCTAATTGCGCAATCCGTATTTCATATTGCAACAACTGATACGCAAAGCCGAACTGCATCCGCGCCCCAAAGCGCCCCGATGGAAAATAAGCATCGTTCACGCTCACAATCGATACATCCTCACCTAGCGCATCCACCCTCACAAATGGCGATTCACAGGCAACCTCATTAGGGTCAGGCGTCGCGTCCTGCGCCCCAACGATACCTACCCATAGCAAACTCAACATCAGCACCACCACACCGCGCCACATCATACGCATCTCTCATTTCTTCACTTAGCCATCATATCTCCATAATAGTCGTATTCGAGTTGTGTTCATACGATAAATTGTTCAGTATAAAATAAGCAAGTAATTATCCATTATCATACAGCAGGCAAATATGACAAAAGACTCAAAGCTACTACATGACAAAAACAAGAACGCAATAAACAGCAAAAACTTAGTCAATGCGGACGACTTTATTGCTAATGTGAGACGCCACATCAAGCACACATGATTTGACGGCTGGAGATAGCATCAAGGTTCTTGTTATACATAGAATGTTTGCTGGTATACTCTGAATTGGGTTAAAGTCATACCAAAATGAAGCAAATAAGTTTTCTCTGTGTCTTTGTGCCTTCGTGGTGAATAAATAACCTATTCCACATAATTACTGATCAGCTTCAAAACTCAGCACTTTCAACTGTTTTTGACGCTTTTCTTCGTGTTCTTTGTATCTTCGTGGTGAAATCAAATGTACTTAATTTGTATCTATTGTATGCTCTTAGTCAACATCCTAATCTGAACTCAATCTCATATGTCATTAATTTGTGAAAGTGCATACTATCGTCGGGATAGGTGTGGTGATGGCAACATTAGCATGCTATAATCCACACGTAAGAAAAATATCTTTTCCTTAACAGTAGATGTCACATTACATACAGACGGTTCGCTCAGGGGGGCAAATCTGAGTGCAAGTCTTGTACACGCAAGCACGGCATCAGGAAGAATTTTGAGTTCTGAAAGGGCAATCTTTTGGCATCGTTAGTTCTCACGATTAAAGAAACGCTACGGTATCGTGGCGCATTAGGGCAGTGGAGTTGGGTTCTGCATCGTCTGACCGGATTGGGTGTGGTCTTCTTCTTAATCCTGCACGTTATTGATACAGCTTGGGCAGTCACCTCGCCTGCCAGCTACGTAAAAGCAATCGCAGCTTACCAAAGTCCACTTTTTACCATTGGTGAATTTGGCTTGGTCTTCGCAGTGGTCTACCACGCACTAAATGGTCTGCGCATCTCCGTCATGGATTTCAAACCGGAATGGTGGAAATATCAGCAGAGAGCGGCTGTGTGGGTTTTAGTCGGCACGGCGGTTATTCTTGTTCCTGTGTTCATCGGCATGGGGTCACATGTTTTGCATCACTACGAAGGCGACCCCTTCATCATGCCCTTTGGCGAAGTGATTGCAGAGCAACTCGTCTTCATCCCCTATTTCATCGGTGGCGCAATCGCGGCTGGGACAATCGCTTTCGGTTGGTCAGCATTACGCATCAATGTTGAAGACGACAAAGGCACAGTCGGCATCGGCAAATCAACCAAGACCATGCGCCGTATCGAAAAATTCTGGTGGTCATTCATGCGCATCAGTGGTGTGCTGATTATCCCACTCGTTTTCGGACACCTCGCCATGATGCACGTTTTACAAGGCGTGTTCGATATTACATTGGCAGATGGCGCAGTCGTCGGCACAGCACAAATTGAAGACATCAGCGCGGCAGACATCGCGGCATTCCAAGAAAGCACCACCGACGCGAATATTTATATGGAAAATGCACCGCTTGCTGCCGAGGGTCTGCCGACAGGAACAGTCATCGTACCAAATGGTATCAACGAAACAGGTACAGCCGTTGAATTTGTAGCCGAACGCTGGAACTTCTTGGTAAACGGCGTGGCAGTCTGGAAATTCTACGATATGGCGCTACTCATTCTCGTTGTGATGCACGGTTTCAATGGCTTACGCCTCGTACTGACCGATTACACAATGGATAACCGTTTCGCCCGTAGTTTCGTCATTGCCATTAGCGTAGTCGGCGCACTCGGTTTGCTATTTGTCGGTTTGCAGTCGCTGTGGTTGAGCATCGACAACGAAGCGATTAATATGGCTGTCGAAGCAACCCGCACACTGTACGAAATCGAATAAGTTTTATCGTTAGTCACACATAATCAGGAGTATTGGTATGCACATTCATAAGCATGAAGCAATTATCGTCGGTGCAGGTGGCGCAGGCTTGATGGCGGCACTCTATGCGAGCAAGGGTGGCGCAGACGTCGCTGTAGTCTCGAAGCTCTACCCGACTCGCTCCCACACAGGCGCGGCGCAGGGTGGTATCAGCGCGGCACTCGGCAACCTAGATGACGACAAACCCCTTTTCCACGCTTACGACACGGTAAAGGGTGGCGACTACCTCACCGACCAACACGCGGCAATGGTGCTGGCAGAAAATGCTATCGACGCGGTTATCGAACTTGAACACATGGGCTTGCCTTTTGACCGCACAGACGATGGCAAAATCAGCCAACGTCGTTTCGGTGGTCACACCAACCATTTCGGCGAAGCATTGGTGCGCCGTGCGTGCCATGCCGCTGACCGTACTGGTCACATGATTTTGCAGACACTCTATCAACAGTGTATCAAGCAAGATGTGAATTTCTTCGACGAATTTCAAGTCGTTGACCTCATCAAAAATGGGGATCGTGTGGCAGGCATCGTCGCTGTTGAAATTGGCACAGGCGAATTTCACATTTTTCACGGTAAAGCCGTTCTTTTTGCATCCGGTGGTTGGGGTCGTGCATGGTCAGTGACCAGTAACGCACACTCCATGACAGGCGACGGCGCGGCGATTCTGCTCCGCAACGGTATCCCGATGCAAGATATGGAATTTTATCAATTCCACCCGACGGGTATCTTCAAGATGGGGATTCTCATCACGGAAGGGGTGCGCGGTGAAGGCGGCGTCTTGCTCAATAGCAAAGGCGAACGCTTCATGGAACATTACGCGCCAAGCGTGAAAGACCTCGCCTCGCGTGATGTGGTCAGTCGTGCGATTTACGACGAAGTGAAAGAAAAACGGGGTATTCAGGGCAAAAATTATGTCCACCTCGATATTCGCCCCGAAACCGTGAATCGTTACTTTGAAGAAGAAGGGCGCACCGAACGCATTGACGATACCTATGTCGAGAAGAAATTGCCGGACATTCTGGATTTCTGCCGTACGTATCTTGGTATCGACCCCGTGAAAGAACCAATGCCCGTACAACCAACGGCGCATTACGCAATGGGTGGTATCCCAACCAACGTCGATGCCGAAGTCACCTATGACGAAAAACACACCGTCATTCCAGGTCTGTACGCGGCTGGCGAAACAGCTTGTGTCAGCATTCACGGTGCGAATCGTCTCGGGACAAATGCCCTGCTTGACCTCGTCGTATTCGGGCGTCGCGGGGGTATGAAAATCGCGGAAGACATCAACAACCTCGATTGGATTGACCTGCCAA
Source organism: Chloroflexota bacterium (assembly GCA_038522085.1). Classification (GTDB taxonomy): domain Bacteria; phylum Chloroflexota; class Anaerolineae; order Aggregatilineales; family Phototrophicaceae; genus JAUZRW01. The sequence continues at coordinate 3,906 of JBCBKJ010000132.1, read as the reverse complement.
GTGATGCGGGTAAACGTGTCGAAGCAGAATTTAACCGTATCCGCAACAGCAATGGTAAAACCCGCGTTCACGAATTGCGTACAGCCATGCAAGAATTGATGATGGATAACGTCGGCGTATACCGCACCGAATCCACCATGCAAGATGCTGTCGAACAACTCAAAGAACTCAAACAGCGTTACTACACCGACATCAAAATTGATGATAACGGCAAACGCTTCAACACCGACCTCATGGAAGCATGGGAACTCGGCGCATTGCTCGACCTATCGGAAGTGACGGCACTCAGCGCACTCAACCGTACCGAAAGTCGTGGCGCACACAGCCGTGATGATTACCAAGACCGTGACGACGACAATTGGCTCGTCCACACGCTCATCTGTGCCAACAACGGTAGCGACCCGCTCGACCCACAGTATCACATCAACATCGACAAAGCTGTGGATATGAGCCTCTATGAACAAGACGCTCGCTTCAAGCCAAAAGAGCGCGTGTACTAAGACCAAACAGTTCAAAACGATTAACATTGTAGGGACGCCGTTCTCGGCGTCTGCAGTGTATACAACAGTGATTTGACGCTAAGACTATCTATATCATCGTACTGAGGGAACTATTTTTATGAACCTGAACCTGCGTATTAAGCGCCAGAACCCCGAAGTTCCTGGCAAAGACAAACCTTATTGGGAAGAATTTACGGTCAAAGACCTTGACCCTACCGACCAATTGCTCCATGCCCTGCACCGCATCAAGTGGGAACAAGATGGCACCCTGACCCTGCGCCGTTCCTGCGCGCATGGGGTGTGCGGGTCGGATGCTATGCGTATTAACGGCGTAAACGCGCTGGCGTGTAAAGTCCTTGTGCAAGATGTGGGCGAAAGCGTAACCGTAGAGCCGATTTTGGGCTTACCTGTCGAAAAAGATTTGGTTGTCGATATGGAACCATTCTTCGACCACTACAAATCGGTTATGCCCTACTTCGTCAATGATGACCCCGTACCAGCCAACGGACGCGAACGCTTCCAGACGCAAGAAGACCGCGAACTCTTTGACGACACGACCAAGTGCATTCTCTGCGCATGCTGTACAACCTCCTGCCCTAGCTATTGGGCAAATGGCAAGTACGTCGGTCCCGCCGCTATCGTGCAAGCACACCGCTTCATCTTTGATAGCCGTGACCAAGCTAGCACCGAACGCCTTGAAGCCCTCTCTGAGCCAAATGGTGTGTGGCGTTGCCGTACCATCTATAATTGCACCCCCGCTTGCCCGCGTGAAATCCAAGTCACGAAAGCAATCGGTGAGGTCAAATTGGCGATTCGTCGTGGTACAACCGAAGGCATCGTCGTCCCAGAAGAAATCGGCGGCGGACACTAATTTCTACATTTGTAAGGACGTGCAACGGCGCGTCCGAGACAACCAAGTAAATAAAAAGAGCGTAGCCCATTCAGCTACGCTCTTTTACTTATACTACTCGTCTTCTACAACAGCTCTTTCATCAACGAGCCATGCAGCAATATAAAAATCGGAATCACCTGAAGTACCAGCCGTATTGACACGCAATATGCCATTCTCTAGTACCTCTAATATCTCTATCTGATTTGTACAATTTGTTCGTCCGACACTACCTAAACCAGCGTCCAAGAAATAATTTTCGGGAGCATACGCCTCAGAGCGATAATATGATACCTCAGCATTCTCATCTACCATACAAGTAATAGGAAAGATGATTGCACCTTCTGTAAAAGAACGCGGAACAAAAGATGATATGCGCGATAATTCTAGTGAACCACCTGGCTCATAGAAAATTTCCTTTCCATAATTGACGCGCATACGGAACTCACCAACGCTCATGATAGTGTCCATAAAATCTCCACCTGAGGCAGTCAACCTAGACAGAAAGCGATCTCGTGTGTCTAAGAACGTAGGTGTCGATTCAAAGCCCAGCGCATCTATATTGTAATAAGATAAGCGTTGGCGTGAGACGACGAATAAATCAAGCTCTTCTTCAATGAGTGGAAATCTTAGCGAGACAATATCATCTTCACCACCAACAATCTTTAATAATTGGAAGTTAGGCAATTGAGAAGCCGTCTCTGTCTCAAAGAGAAGCCCCACTGCACCAATAATCAGTGTACCTGCTGCTGTTTCTTCAGCATAATTGATATTTACTTCGTCCTGACGGATGATCAGTGCTTGTCTCGGTGTAATCGGCAATGGAATGGTTTGTAAGAGTTCGCCAACGAATTCCCGATGCTGGTGCTGACAGATATTTTGTCCTAAGGCATTCGATATGAAGTTTGCTTGTCCAACAATGGTTTCTACCCAGCGATAGGTACCTGAATCTGTATCAGGTTCAATTTCTATCATATCCACTGTGAAATTCGTCGTGGTAGGAGAGAAGATTGTCACTCGTAATGTGCGGTCAAAAATCAGCCCAATAGGCTCAGTGATATTGTATTCAATCAGATTTCGATGAACACCGTCATCGGTACATACATACACCAATGGTTCGTTGACGACTATATTGTCATCGGTCTCGGCTGTATCTTCATCATCCTGCGCGATAACAGGTACGATAAAGAAGCTACTCAACATCACTGTAAAAACGAACCAAACCAGAGTTTTATTTTTCATTTTTTCTCCTAATTATTTATATCTCTAACACAACGAAAAACAATTTGTGAGCTATTTTGTGCGCCCAACGGCACTTTGGACTCATCATCTATCATGTTTGCTTCATCACGCACCCACTCAGATGCTCTCTGTGAATGACTGATGCCCTCTTGATCATGAATAAGGCTGAGTTGTTCAATGAGAGGGAGTAACCCACCGACATATTCGCAAAAATCTTCGGCATCCTCCCAATCAACTGAGTTTGCCGGTTGCCCATTTACTACATTAGTATCCACAATACCAGGCGCATCACATGAATATCTCACATCTTCAAACGATACCTCCTCACATTGTCGATAATCACCATAGCGAATTAGAGGGCTATATGAGAATTCGCCATTAAGCGATTCTATAAATTGAATCTCCGGCAACAAGATAGCACCTCCTATACCAAATTCAGATATATCTTGTGTCTGTGTCGCAGTTGGCGTGGGAGTTGGCGACGGTGGAATCGGCGTGTTGGTCGCTGTCAGTGTGTATGTATGTGTGGGCGTTGGTGTATCAGTAGCTGTCGCAGTGAAAGTAAGCGTCGCACTAGGTGTGTGCGATACAGTCACAGTAGCTGTCGCAGTGAAAGTAAGTGTCGCACTAGGTATGTGCAATACAGTCACATCAGATGTTGGGGTAGAAGAAATTGTATACGTCGGTGCTATTGTGTTTGTAGCTAATTGTGTAGCTGTTGCAGTGTCTACTACAGCAATATGTGTTGGAATAATGCCAACATTTGGCGTCATTGTCGGTAAGGGGGTTTCTGTTGCTGTTGGCACAACCGTCGCTTGCGGAAGCGTTTCCGTTGTTGTTGCGGGATTTGTTGGTATAACAGTTTCAACGATAGGCGCTTCACTATGAAAAAGTGATACAAACTCTTGCCAGTAAGATTCTATACCCATGCTGTCAATCAACCCACCATAAAACGCCACTGCTATGAACAGAACTATACTACCAATCAACAAAATGCCTGCTATCAAATCGGGTAACATCGCAACAATTTCTGCCACTGCTTTAAATCGTTTCCACTGTCGTTTCAATGCAGGGACAATTGCACGAAATATGCTTTGAAATATTCCAGTTTCATCGGATCTTGATGTAGATAGCTGACCATCAAGAATAACAGACACCAATCGTTCCATGTCATTTTCAAATCTTACGCGACTGTCAAATATAAATGTTTCTAGTTGACCAAGCCGTGAGATTCTAGGATCAATTTCAAAATCTTGTAAATCAATATTAATATCT
>JBCBKJ010000131.1:0-13772 GCA_038522085.1 Chloroflexota bacterium | reverse complement strand
CATGTACTTTGTTGTCAAAAAGCGTGATTTTAACGTGTTCCATCAAGATCTTGATGAGCGTATTTACGTTTTCTTTCCAGCACCATCCCTTACGGAAGTCAATCTGATGTAATGTAGACAAGAATGGTGGGATAGGGCAGGTTTCAATGACGACAGGGATAATTTTCTTTCCCATATTGAAGAAAGTGTGCCATTCAAATTGTACATAGGTGGATTCCACGGATGCCTTTGAGCAGACGAGTATCATCAAATCACACTCCTTGAGCATTTTCTCAAGGTAGCTAACCCAATTTACCCCTGGTGGCATGTCATTATGATCTATCCATGTGGCGAACCCTGCGATACTCAACTCATTTTCCAATAAGTTGACGAAGGCATCATCTGTCGTTGCATGGCTGATAAATATCTTGGTCATAGTAAATTCAACTGTTTGAACCAAAGTTAGTAATGTCTTTAAGTCACATTTTAATTTTGTCATTTTGGTTAGCATTAAACAATTATAGTCAAATATAAATTCGGTTTGAATGTAGTTTGCTTGGTCAAAAATATGCTACTAACGTTTGTAAATCGTTTGTAAAAAGTTGCGATTGTATCAATTTCTATAGAATTGTACGCATTGCAACGTCACTACAGATACCTATAACCATGCTTTCAGTTAAGAAAGTGATACAAAATACAAATGTTCTAATCAGTCGTGTACCTGCCTGATAGCTGACGATTGGATGAATGCGGTATGCAAAGAAGTGCTAATAATGGCGTCTTGATGCAAGTTGCTGAGGGTTAGCATAGTTCGATTATTGAACTTTGGTTTGCATAGCGTAAGACAAGGTATGGCGAATGGTTCAAGAAATTACATACATACATAGACATGCAGAAACACACGAAGGATATATCATGACTGATGTAGTAATCGTAAGTGCCGTGCGTACCCCTGTTGGCAAAATTCGGGGTGCGCTCTCACAAGTACGCCCCGATGATATGGCGGCGATGGTCATCAAAGAGGCGGTAGAACGCTCTGGTGTAGACCCCGACCTCATCGAAGAGGTGTATATGGGATGTCATAATCAAGCGGGTGAGGATAACCGCAACGTGGCACGCATGGCGCTACTATTAGCAGGGTTGCCAGAAACCGTTGGTGGCGTGACCATCAATCGCCTATGTGCGAGTGGTTTGAATGCGGTGAATCAGGCGGCACGGGCTATCAAAGTCGGGGAGGGCGATGTGTTTGTGGCAGGGGGTGTCGAGAGTATGACCCGTGCGCCGTATGCGTTCCCTAAAAATAGCGTTGGGTTTGGTCCATCGGGCAATATTACTGGCTACGATACAACTTTCGGTTGGCGTTTCCCGAATCCGAAAATGAAAGAAATGTTCCCTTTGGAAGCGATGGGCGAAACGGCAGAAAATATCTACGAGATGAGTTGCGCAGGCAACATCGCTGGCGGGGGGATTACCCGCGAGGAGCAAGACCGTTTTGCCCTGAGCAGTCAAGAAAAAGCGATTGCCGCTATCAACAATGGCTGGTTTGAAAAAGAAATTATGCCTGTCACGATTCCACAACGCAAAGGTGACCCCGTTATTGTCGATACTGACGAGCATCCGTTTTATCGGCAAACAGACGCTGGCTACGAGGTTGCTACGTCGATGGAAAAATTAGGACGTTTGCGGGCTATCTTCCGTGAAGGGGGGACAGTGACGGCGGGTAATGCGGCTGGTTTGAATGATGGTGCATGTGCTTTGGTGTTGATGTCTGCGGAAAAAGCAGATGAACTCGGCATCAAGCCACTGGCACGCTGGATGGGGTCGGCGGCAACAGGTGTTGACCCGCGTGTAATGGGCTTGGGTCCTGTGCGTGCGACGCAGAAAGTCCTCGAACGTAATGGCTTAACCGTTGATGACATTGACCTTGTTGAACTGAACGAAGCATTTGCCGTTCAATCACTCGCTGTCTTGCGCGAGTTAGGTATTAGCGAAGACATCACCAATATTCATGGTGGTGCAATTGCCCTTGGGCATCCCTTGGGCATGTCTGGCGCACGCATTTTGACGACGCTCATTTATGCTATGCACCGTCTCGCAGATGAAGGTCAGGATATGCAATATGGATTAGCAACGCTCTGTGTGGGTGTAGGGCAGGGTGAAGCAACGTTGATTGAACTGGTGCGTTAGGAGAAAATCGTGAAAGTTGTTCCACAAATAACAGTCGAAGAAGCCGCCGCACTTGTCAAAGATGGCGATTACTTGATGGCGGGTGGCTTTGGGATGACAGGTAATCCGGTACATCTCTTGCACGCACTCGCAGAAACCGACACTAAAGACCTAACCTACATCGGCAACAATGTGGGTGAGCCGGGCTTAGGGGGTGGGCGTTTGCTACGCAATGGGCAAATCAAAAAAGCGATTGGCTCATTTTTTACCAGTAACCCCGAAGCAGTTGCCGCCGCACAATCTGGCGCGATAGATGTGCAATTGATTCCGCAGGGGTCATTAGCCGAAGCGATGCGTGCAGGTGGCGCGGGTATCGGTGGGTTTTATACACCGACGGCTTACGGTACGGTCATCGCAGAAAATAGCGACACCCGCGAAATAGGGGGCAAGCAATACGTTTTTGTGCCTGCATTGAAAGCAAATGTCGCATTTATTCGGGCATGGAAAGGCGATACGGCTGGTAATCTGGTTTATCGCATGACAGAGCAAAATTTTAATAAAGTGATGGCAACAGCCGCAGATATAGTCGTCGCGGAAGTCGAACATATTGTGCCTGTTGGGGAACTCACTCCTGAAGATATTCATACGACAGGTAATTATGTGGATTATCTGGTGCAAGCGCATACCTCGCTCGATGATTTAGGCTCATCTGCATCGGTTGAGAGCAGTGCGAAAAAGGTCAGTGAGCGCCGCATGAACATGGCGAAACGTGCCTTGCAAGAACTGAAAAAAGGTAATGTCGTCAATCTCGGCATTGGTATTCCGACGCTGGTTGCGGATTTCATCACGCCGGAACATCAAATTATTTTGCACACTGAAAATGGCATGCTGGGTGTGGGTCCAGAGCCGGAAGCCGGGGGCGCACTGGAATATCCGGTCAACGCAGGCAAAATTCCTGTTACGGCATTGCCAGGTAGTAGCTATTTTGATAGTAGCGATAGTTTTGCCATGATTCGTGGTGGGCATATTGATGTTGCTATTATGGGTGGTTTACAAGTCGATGAAGCCGCGAATCTCGCAAATTGGGCAGTACCAGGTAAGCCTTTGTTAGGCGTCGGTGGCGCGATGGATTTGGCGTCAGGTGCAAAACGATTGATTATCACAATGACACATACTAGCCGTGATGGGACATCGAAACTTGTACCAGACTGTACCTTGCCCCTGACTGCCATGAATGCCGTCGATATGGTTATCACCGATTTAGCTGTTTTTACGTTTGAAGATGGCGAAATGATTCTCTCTGAGTTGATGCCCGGCGCAACACTAGACGACGTGCGCGAGAAAACAGCCGCGAAATTCGTAGTAGGCACCAATATTTCCTGATTTTGTGAGTATCGGTGAAGACTAGGCTAGTCTTCACCGTTTTTAAAATTTTGTGTTGTTGCGTGTTAAACTATGACATATTTGACCTACTACAGTGATGAGCAAATGATATGCCAACGTTATTCATTTCCTACAAGCGGGGAACATCTGCGGTTGCCCCTTTGATGCAACGCCTCCGAGAAGAACATTATCGCCTCTGGTTTGACCGTGATGAGATTCATCTGGGGGATACGGATTGGCAAGCGCGCATTGATGAGGGCTTGCGCGTGTGTGATGGGGTGATTTTGAATATCACGCCTGCCGCTTGCGAGAGTGAGCCTGTGCAGTATGAAGTGAAGAAAGCCCTCGAATTTGGCAAGCCGATTTTCCCTGTGATGCTGGAAAAGACCGATTACGACACTGCTATAGCCAAATTGGGTCTGCCAGAACGCCAGCACATCGAAGAATTTCTGGATGCGGAAAAATGGGACGCGCAATTAGGACGCTTATTGCGTGATTTGCAGGAGTCAGTTTCGTATGGTATGACGCACATAACATCCTGACAAACGTCGGACAAATAGTATATCTACAGGCACATTCAAGTTACACGTATTCCGAACAAACGAGGTTTTATCATGGATCGGCAATGCTTCAATGACATCATTATGTTACTGACCCCCTATATGACTACCACTAGCGTCCGTCAGGATATACTCACGGCGGCGTGGTATGGTACTCCGCTTGAGTATGCTATCCAATGGGAAGGCAATCCACGTACTTTTACTAGCCTTGCGGTTCGTAAAGCAGATACATTCGGGTATATTGATAAAGATTTACCCGCCTTACGCGCTCTTTTGGAGAGTCTACGTCCGCAAGTTGGCTATGACGTGCAAGAAAAAATTGATGAGATTATCATACGCTGTTTTGAACCCCCTAAGCCCAAAACACGACCTCAACTTCCATCTGCGTCAAATACACCTGCGAAGAATCATATCTTCATCTCGTATTCCAGTGCTGATCGTGCCACATTTGTGGACCGCGTTGCTAAAAACTTGCAGGAAAAAGGACATACTATTTGGGTCGATAATCTAGGACCCAAGTATTACGGAATAACGGCTGGTAAGGCTTGGAAACAACAACTCGCGGATGCGCTCAACCAGGCAAAATCTGTTGTATTTGTCATCACGCCCGATAGCTTGCAATCAGGATGGTGTCAAGCAGAGTTAACTCGTGCTCATGAACAAAGCACGCCAATTATTCCTGTGCTAGCACGCCCTCTGGATGTTGATGCCCGTCAGCTTATGAGTACTATACAATTGGGTGACGAAACCCTAGCTGATAAACAATACCGTGATTTTACAACGCTCGGTTATGACCGTGGGTTTGAGACTTTATTGGACGACATTGACAAAAACACTGAATAGAGATAGCCATGGATCGTACACTAAGACAAGACATTATTGCATTTTTAACACGGCACATTGGCGATACAGCAGCGGAACGCAGGGCACAACTCAGCAATGCATTACATGGCTGTGAGGTATTGGCTCATGTCAAAAATTGGGATACAGATACGAAGACTTTCACCAGCCTACTGTGCAATACATTAAATGACTATGGTAGCTGTGAAGGAGATGACGAATCCGCGCTGATCGTGTTCTTGCGTGCGATTGGGTCGTCAGAAGGCTTTGATGTAAGAGAAAAAGCCGAAAATCTGTGTGCCAAACTCTTGAAAAGTGACACATTACCAGCAGTCGATATATCTGAATCACCGACTTTGCCTGCCCCATCGCCTAATCCACGTATGAGTGACCACATCTTCATATCATATTCGCACGATGACCGCCCATTTGTAGACAGGCTTGCAGAAGATTTACGCCGTCAGGGGCATATCATGTGGGTAGATTTTGGTGGTATTCGTGGTGGTGATGTTTGGCGCCAATCCATTGCCGATGGGATTCATGCTTCGGCGGTTGTCTTGGTTGTTGTCACCCCGACAGCATTACAATCAGAATGGGTTGATTTAGAAGTCAAAACAGCTAAATCTGCTGAAAAATTAATCGTTCCGCTTCTGATTGATACCTTAACTGAAAGTGACCGGATAGATTATGAGCGTCTGGGATTAGAATCAATTCAGTTCCGAGACTTTTCTGTCGGCTATGAAGATGCTTTCTCTGAATTATTAGCAGATTTACCACAGCCTGAAGCAGGATTACCGGGTTACTGCCAGAAAATGATTGCACGCCTCGCAGATACACCTTGGGGATTAGATCATTATATTCAGGAAGAAGCGAAAATCTTGCCAATTCATGCTAGCCCTTATGATGAGGGTTTGCAAGCACGAGCGAGCGAAAATCTCTTAGCGCATTTATGGCGTAGTAAACGAACGATTGTCTTGGGTGAGCCAGGCATCGGAAAAAGTGTTGCTTTAGAACGCCTTGCATGGGAACTTGCCAGTAACGACCCTCCAATTGTCCCGATTCTGATAAATTTACGGGAATACGATGGCTTGTCTTTGCTGGAATGGATACGCCTGAAATTACTGGAAAGCGATGAGGAAGCGATTCGTAACACACTCCAGAAAACGGATGAGACAGAACGCTTCTTGCATGAGATGCCCTTTACATTTTACCTTCTGTTAGATGGTTTGAATGAGGTGCGTCCCCAATATCGCGAAAAAGCCTTGCAGGAGATACGGCGTATATCTCTGATGTATCCTCAACATCCGGTAGTGGTTACAAGTCGCGTGCAGGATAAAAGCTGGCGCGACTTACGTGTTGGCAGTTTTGACGCGGAAACATTGGTTGTGCAGAGTATCACGATGGAACAAGCACAGCACTATCTGGCGGCACATCTGAGTGTGGATGATGCGGAAGATTTATGGAGACGACTAGACGCACGAATGCAAGGGCTGGCAACGACACCACTAATCCTGTGGTTGATCAAAGAAGCATGGCTTGAAACACGCGGACGGATTCCGGGCAATCGTGGTGAATTGTATGCCAATTTCATTGAGCGGATGCTTCGACGTGATGATGATCGTAGATTGAACGATAGTGTGGGTCGTGAAGCACGTTTAGAAGCTCTAGATGCACTCGCACTTGCCATGCACGAGGAAGAAGCTGTTGCTTTTAATCATCAGCAAGTCAAAGCCATTATTCCAAATGAAACTGTTCTGAATGCGCTGTTATTCAATGGTCTATTACAAGGAGAAGACATTATTCGTTTTGCCCCGCACCAGACCGTGCAGGAACATTTTGCAGCTCGGGCGATTCGATCCCAAACAGAAACGGAGCTAAACAAGTCTAAACTCGGATTTTTACGGCGAATTTTGTCGCAACTTGAACCAACAATATTTGATACGGCATCTGACCCTTGGTGGGCTGAGACCTTCATTCAACTTGCGGGTTTGACCGAAAATCCGAACCTGCTAGCACGTAAAATAGCAGAGACAAACCCATGGTTGGCTTGGTGGTGTGTGCGGGAGGGGCAGGCTGTTGACCCTGAAACGGAGCAGGTAATTCAGGCACAATCAGCTTTACTCATTGATTCGGATGATGTGCAGGACAGGCGAAATGCTGTTCAGGCTTTGCTTAAATTGCCACGCGCAAGAGTGATTGAACAACTCGCTAAACTAGCAATTGATAGTGATAGCTCGGTGGCAGACCCCGCGCGACGAGCACTTGATGAACTGGGGGAAACCGGAAAATTAGCTGTTGCACAAGTATTTGAAGAACGCATTACCCGCTATGAGCCATCGGAACGTGCTGAAATAGGACGCTGGTTAAGCGAATGGGGTGATATGCGACGAGGTGTTGGAATCAATAATGGCATACCTAATATCGATTGGGTACATATCCCTGATGATGGAATGTGGACGTATCAAAACGAAAAACGCGTAGGCTTGGGCAGCTATGACATCAGCCGTTATCCTGTGACCTGCGCCCAATTTCAATGTTTTGTGGATGCCTCAGATGGCTTTTACAGTGAAGAATACGATTGGTTTGATGGCTTACACGAAAGTGCTCGGACATTCGAATTGCGTGACCAACGCTTCGACTATAGCAATCATCCGCGTGAGCCAGTGAATTGGTATCAGGCGATGGCGTTCTGCAGATGGCTATCATGGAAAATGACGTTTGATAACTTTGATCGCATGAAAATAGAAACATGGTCAGTGCGCTTGCCCACTGAATTTGAATGGGAGAAAGCGGCACGCGGTATTGATGGGCGTGTGTATCCATATGGCAACAATTTTGATAGTAAAAATGGCAATACAAGAGAGGCTGGCATCAATGAAACGAGTGCGGTAGGCGCTTTCGTGGAAGGGGCGAGTCCCTATGGCGTGTTGGATATGATCGGAAACGTCTGGGAATGGTGTCTAACTGACTATCGTCATCCTGTGGAATACCTTCGTGATGAAAATATAAGTGCGAATTCCCTTCGTGTAGTACGCGGTGGGTCTTGGTTTGACACACTTTACTACGCTCGTAACGCGTATCGCGACTATGATTATCCGTTTCTCCGCGATATCTATGTTGGTTTTCGGGTGGTGCGTCCTGCTTGGGCAAGGAAATAAAAATATATCTGTGCCGACGAGATGTTCATCGGCACAAGTTGTTAAATCTGGTAGCACACGATTACATGCTGAAAAGTTCTAGTTCGTAGCCAGTATGCTCGTCTACTTTTTGGCGCATGGAGGCAACTTCATCATCGGATGGGCTATCACTGATGGTGATGCCGATGGTGGCGCGGTCAATGTAGAGGCTGGGTCCTTTAGTAATATTCCAGCCTGCTTCGGAGGCAAATTTCCGCGTGATTTCCGCGAGTTTTTGCTGGTTCGGATGCGGGTGGATGTTCATGGGGTAGCCTGTTGTTTTGCTGAGTTGGTTAATCGTCTCCATGTGCCGTTCGCCAAGTTGGGGCGTGATGAAGGTGAGGACGATATTGCCACCTTTCAGTCCTGCTTTGTACAAGCCATGTGGTTCGAGTTCGTTGCGGACGATGGCGTATGCTTGGTTGATTTCCATTTTTTCGCCAGGTGCAATCGTCACGGCTTCCATATCTGGCACATCGACAGTTTTGCGTTGCGAGACGGTCAGCTTGAAATCGGTGGTGCGCAAAAATTCTTGGCGTAATTCACGAATTGCCTCTTCTTCTATATCCGCTATTTCAGCTTCTACCTCGCGTTTATCCATATAGTAGCTGGGTCCTTTGCTGATGCGTGCGCCTTCGGGCATCAGGCTTTCGAGGGCGATGGATAATGCTTGTTGATTGACTTGCGGACGTACGCGCACATCCCAGCCGGATTGGTCGATGAGGTCTTCTATGATGTCGTCGTAGATGCGCTGGGCGGCTTGCGGAAAATCAAACGAGAGAATCAACTGCTCGCGGTGAATATCCATGCCGACTTTACGCAGATTTGCTTCCGGCGGGAACATGGACATTGCGAGTTCGCGTGCCTCGTTTTGTTCAAGGGGACCACCTTCCCGCGCACGCTGAGGCTTCAAGCCATCTTGTTCGAGGGTTGCACCATCTTTCGCCAATCCTAGCACAATCGACACGAGCGCAGTCTGTTCATCGACACCCATTGGCAACTCGGGCGGGAGCAGAGATTCTGGTAACACTGTCATCTCGTTGTTGACTAAGTGCTGGCGCATGTTGAACGGAATCACCGCGTCCATGTGAGCGCGGGCATTTTTGAGCAGGGCAGTCAATTGGGAGCGCGTGCTTCCTTCTACACCCTCCACGCCTGTCCAATCGGCAATCACCCACAAAAGCGCATCGGCGGGGTAGTGTGTGCCTTTTGCATTTTGCACGGTGGCATCAAAACTATCTATCTCCGCAGAGCGCACGACGCCTAAGCGCGGTTGGTCATTGCTATTACGTAGCACCACTAGTTTGCCGACAATGTCAGGATTTGCCAGCATGATAGCGCGTTGCTTACGGACACGTTCAACTTGTTCGGTACTGCGAATCATGAAGGTTTTTTTGTTGCGCCAATCTTGGGCAAAGTAGATATTGTCTTGCTCAGAGAGACGGTCTGCCATAGCGTCAGCACGGTCTCCTTCACCCCACCAGACCTGTGCGAGTTCGCGGGTACTGTAATAACTGCCTGCTTGGTCATTCACAGATTGCCATAATTTTTCAATGTCAACGGCGCCTGTCTGGTTGCCGGATTTGGGTGCGCCGATTGCCCATGGCTTTTCTTTATAGTTGAACTCGCGTTCGGTGCCGATGCGCGGGGTGATGACCCGTTTCTGGCGTTGACGCAAACCTGTAGCGAGGCTGTGGCGTGCGCCTTCATCACCGTGAACGAGCATGATGTCTTTTGCACCGAAGGCATCTGCTACACTGATGAGTTCGCTTTCGTCGGCATGTGCGGAGAGCGAATAGGTATCGACCTCACACCGTAATTTGACCTCTTTTTTGCCTAGCCGCAGGGTTGGTACTTCGCCTTTTTCTTTGGAGCGCAGGACATTCTGCAAAAAGCGTCCGGGTGATTCTTCATCTTGATAGCCTGTTAATAGAATCGCGTTGCGTTCGTCCGGCGCGAAATGTTCAGCATAAAATACAGACGCGCCACCTGTTAGCATACCGGAACTGGCAATCACGATGAGGGGTTCGGGGTGCGTCGCTATTTGGCTACGATGGTCACGGCTACGGATAGGTTTGACGCGTCCACGATAGAAGAGATGCTCATCACCTGCCATTTTGACTGTGCGTTTGGGCAGTAAATCTTGGAAGCGATGGTATGAATCACAGACTGTGCGTACCATGCCATCGACATATACAGGGACATCAAGTTGGTCAGCGAAAGCGTGGATAATTTGCACCAGTTCTTGTGAACGTCCGAGCGCGAAAGCCGGAATCAGCACTTTGCCGCCGCGTTCGGTGATGCGTTTGAGGTTGCCGATAAGCCGTTTTTCTTCTGCGACACGGTTGGCGTGCAGTCTGCCACCGTAGGTTGATTCTAGCACGAGGGCATCGGCTTTGATGCGCGGGACTTCTACGCTTTTTACCGTCCGTTGCGGACTCATGCTAACATCGCCGGACATCACAAGCGTGCCTTCTGTCGATTCGATGACGAGCATCGCCGCCCCTGCAATATGCCCTGACACGTGATAGGTGACTTGCAAGCCTTCCCCGAGTTTGAGAGGCATATTAAATTCGACTAGTTGAATGGCATCCAACAGGCGATTGACACTCACTTCATCAAAGAGGGGGAGTTCGCCTTCTTGGTCGCTTTTGCTACTCATGATTTTGAGCGCGTCTTTTTGCAAGGTGCGCACAAGTGCTTCGGTGGGGCGGGTCATGATGACGGGCGTATGCGGGTATTGTTCCATGACGATGGGCAAGGCGCCGGTATGGTCGGTATGGGCGTGCGTGACCAAAATATAATCGGGTCCGCCTTTGGCACTGATGGGCTGTAAATCGGGCAGTTGGTCGTTGGCGATGCCACGATTGGACTTTGGCGAGATACGGATCCCCGCGTCTACGAGTAAGGTTTTGCCTGCAATTTCAATCAGTGTGCAACTCGCGCCGACTTCATCTGCGCCGCCGAGAAAAGTGAGTTTCATAGTTTTGTGTCTCCGTTTAGTGTGGTGTTCTTGCGCTAAGATGCCTGCTCATCAGATGAGTAGCGTGTTTAGGCTAATCACCTCATGAGCAGACAACTTACAAGTTGTATTATGGCATGGGGATGTAGGGAATGCAAATGAGATAGTAATTTTCTATATTTGTTTCTCAATGGCTTGTGCCGAATACTGATTTGCGTATGATATATATGGTAGGACTGTTATCAAAAGGAATAAATTGTTGTGAGACCTGAGACTGTTGCAAATTATATTCTGAGAAATTTCAACTTATTGTCAACTGATGAGCTTACTATTGAGACATTGCCATCCGAGATGTTTCGTTGGATGCCGGATGTGTTTTTCATCACTTCTTTGATATTCAAAAAAACGGGTGTTTATATTTACATTTTGTCACCTCCTAGAGATAAATCATTTCCTACAGTCAGAGAATGGGAAGACTCGTTAGCAGAAAAATGTGAGGAATGGTATAGCTGGATTTGGGAAAATTGCGAACACTTTGGTGATTATGCTCGATTAGCTGAATTAATTGAGGATTTGAATGAGTGCCTGACTGATGAAATAGTTTCAGGTATTACTATAGACGATTTACGTAATTTTTCTCGTATAGAGACTATGAATGACGACGATAGGTATGACGCTTGCTGGAAATGGTGTAGTGTTTTATTTGAGCTACATGCTCTCGCAGATGAAATCTGTACGGGCTATGGTATTCCGTCAGGCAATTATTGGACGGAAGAAAAGAGTTTTGATGCGCCTCGTAAAACCATTCAGTATATTGCTAGTTCACTTCTAACATATAAAGGAAGTTTATCGCGTTTTCCCACTCACTTAGGTGTTGTGTTACCAAAATTGCGCACACCCACAGTTGGTATGACTGTGAGGTCGCTCTCACATTATTTAACTTTCCACCATAGTGAAGTCATGATTGATTGGCGCACTTTGCCTTGGGTAAATATTGATGAAAATACAGTCAATATATTGGTTGTACCATACCCCTATGAAGTTAGTGCCACAGATTTTCAACCAAGCCCAGCCGTAACTAATCGCGCCAACCGTGAAGATGGTCGTTATTTTGTATATCGTGGTGGTAAAGAATCCTTTGACATCAGAATCTTAGACAAAATGCTTGAAGAAATGGAATCAAGTGTCAATCGAGTCCACCTAATTGTCTTTCCAGAACAAGCCTTGACTGAAACTGAACATGATGAAATTCTTCTCTATCTGACAAAGCGATATATGCAAGCTCAAAATGGTAATCCAACTCATGATAGAAACAATCGGAATCGTCAACAGATGCCAATGATGCTTTCAGGTATTCGACATGCGATTACTGAGCCACTCTCAGCTGACGCCAGCACATTCGCGGATAATAAGCTAGTTTTATCGACTTTCTTTGCTGGTAAGTGGTACAAGACAGAGCAACCAAAACATCATCGTTGGCGTCTAGATCGGTATCAACTGCGACAGTACGGACTGGGAGGTGTGTTAGCTGGTAATCGTGATTGGTGGGAAGCTATTCCATATAAACAGCGCAAAGTTTCGATATTAGCGCCAAATACATGGCTGGCATTATGCCCACTTATTTGTGAAGACTTAGCACGACAAGAACCTGTTGCAGATGTTATTCGGGGTATTGGTCCAACTTTGATTATAGCAATTTTGCTAGATGGTCCTCAGCTACCACAACGATGGGCAGCACGCTACGCAAGTGCGCTGGCTGATGATCCCGGCAGTAGCGTTTTGACTGTAACTTCTTTAGGCATGACACGTCGCTCAAAACAAACTAAAAATCATAGTGATCGAAAGCATGATGAACCTGTTAATCAAGATATTGGGCTATGGCGCGATTTACAAGAAGGTTTTGAGAGCCTAGCTATCGATAAAGATGACAAAAAGAGAGATTCAGCAGGTGTTTTACTCAATATTTCTGCGAAGTGGCGCGATGAACTAACAGCGGATGGCAGAAAGGACAGTAATAGTTCAGCCCTGTTCATTGTGGATGGGCAGTTTCAAGCTGGCAAGACGCAGGTAGACGATTATGAGATAATGATAGAGGACGATAGTTATAAGGATACCCTATTAGAGTACGCTGTTAGAGATGGGTTATTATTTAGCCAAGAAAATGACTTGCTTGAAATTAGCTTGATTTCGTATTTTGTCGATGCTGCCTTTGAAAGTATTGTAAGCAATGAGGGTATGATTGTTGACAAGCTCGACATTCTGTCTCAGTGGGTTTTGCCAGCGGATACAACCACACCTACTGAGCCTCGCAAATTATGTCCATCTATGTTTCGTATTTTGGCACAACACCATTCAACCTTGTATGCTGACGAAACAACGCGGAAATCAGAGGTGACAACTTACATCAAGTGGTTTGTTCAATGGATGCGTGAATGCAGTGAGCGAGAATCCATTGAACCTAATGATGATTATAAATCGCTACTCAAAGAAATCCAAAGACTGTTACATTATATACGCCATGAACCCGATACATACTTCGAGTTAGTGCAAGGAGAACATGGTGAGCATTCAAGTGATATCCCAGCTTTAAACATACTGTTGGCTGATTTTAATAATAATTGGCATATAACTTAGTTTAACACCATAATCTTTTTCAGCTGTGCTTTTAAGTTTTTTACGAAATTCAACCAATTCTGTCATATCAAA
>JBCBKJ010000130.1:0-13804 GCA_038522085.1 Chloroflexota bacterium | reverse complement strand
CGCCGAAGTCGTTTCCAGTGCAATTCATCACGAATTTTTTGACGCAGGGTAGGTGTAGTTGGAACAGGCTCTATTTTCCAGATTTGGTACTTCAATTGCATTTTAGCGGGAAACTGAATCGGAAATACATTTAGCGTGAATTGATGCGACACATCCTACCCCATCTGATTACATCATTTAAAATACTATTGTAATAGTATCATTTTTTGAACTGAATGTACATCTGAGAAGAGCAGAACAACACATGTTGTATTATCCCGCTCTCTTGCTATTACAAGCTGATGTTATACAAGCTACTGGCAACGAGGTCATTGAAGCGGACGAAGGCAAGGCGCACGGTGGCAGTCATCTGGTAGCTATCGTAGTACGGGATGTAATCCACGTTGACAGCGATGCGACGACGATAGCCCACAAACCAGCCGGGACGATACACGCAGACAGCCGTGCCACGGTCATTGGTGCCTGTCGCGGTATTGACCTTGCCATCTGCCATCGTGAGGGGCATTTCCGCACTGATGAAAACAGGAATGCCATCAATGAAGCCGATTTGTCCGGTTTGTGCAGTGGCGAGTGCGCCCGCTTTATCCATCGTCAGAAATTCATCCAGCGCGAGCAGTTGGGCGTATGTGCCACCATCCACTATCCACGCGAGGTCATTCGGACGCGCACTATAGCGGGTCTGCATGGCAAAGCGTGCCTCGCGCATTTTTGCGAGTGTCGGGGCGGCGTTGCCCATGTCAATCGCGTTGGCGGTGGTCGTCACCAGCGGGAGTTTACGCAAGCCATCGAAGGCAAGGTAACGGGCGGTGCTATCCGGTGCGGCATCATCACTGTTGATATTGCCTGTACTCGCTGTGACCGTATCGCCATTCAGCAAGAGGTGGTCAATGCTATCGGCAATCGCCCGCATCGCTTGTTCACGGTAGATATTCAGCACAGGCAAAATCGCATCTTCTACGAGTTCACTGCTGAAACCGACGCGCAGCGCGAGCTTTTTGGCGTCCAACTGCACTTTATCACTGCCGATTTTGCTATCAGGAATGGTATTGCCACTGCCGAGCGTCAGGTGACTTTCGTTGGTGGTTTCCGGCACAAAATGCACGGTGGGGTCTGTGCCTTCAATCGGCAAATTGAAGGGGTTGCTGGGCATTTCGATACTGCGGAACAGGGGCAGGACAACATTATCTTGACGCGCTTTTTGCCAGATTTGCTGACTCCACATTTCCGGCACCCATTCATCACCGTAGCCAGTTTGCGTGCTATAGGCGAGTTCATTTGCCTTGATAGCGGTCATGCCTGCGCCTTGCACTTTATCCGCGAGGGCGTTGGCATAGCGTTCACTGACGCCTTGAAAGCTCTTGCCCGCACGGAGCAACATATAGCCATGCAAGAGGTCAGCGGCATTGAGGGGGTCATATTCACTGCTCACGGTGATGCGCGGACGGGCATCGTCTTGGGCGAACAATGGCAGTTGTTTCATAGGGATTGCAGACGTTTGCGCAGGTTTTTCAGTCTTCTGCACAGTATTTGTTGGGTTCATAATCGTCTCCTTCATCGGATTATCGTTTTCCTCGTTCATGAGTGCCGGATGGACAGTCATGCCGAGTGTTTCATAGGCACTCTTGAGCGTTCGCACATCGGTCAGGCGCGGTTCAGCGGGGGTCGGGGTCAGGCTACCTTCAACTAAGGGCCAACGTTTGATTTGCCCCTCATCTGTAACCTCGACTAAGTGCGATACACTCCCGCTCGACCAATGCAACACGCCCTTCTCTACGAGCCGTTGCACTGCCCGCACATAACGTTTGTGCATATCGAGTTGCGCTTCTGCCCAAATGCCTGTTTCGTCTACGCGCAGATGGTCAATGCGCCCAATCACGGCGGCTTTCAAATTACCATCCAAACCATGCTGATAGAGCATCGGGCGTTCGTCGTACCAATCCAGTGCAAAATCCGTCGTCGGGGTGAAATACTCGCCTTGTAAATCGCGGGTATCTGCATCACCCCAAACAACAAGATAACCACCCACACGCCCTGCTTCATCAGAATCGTGGAGTGTTTTCACACAGGTCAGTTGTGTGGTCATGTCATCTGTGACCATAAGACAATTTATCCTCTCTTTTTACGCGGACAGCATAGATGACTGTCCATACAAAGGCTTTGTGAATACGCAAAAATGCGCTGGCAATCTCTCTCCGTCCACACGCGATTATCTACGTGGTGCAGGGGCGGATTACCATGTGCAGTCACTAGCCATCACGAAGTTGCCCCGTCAGCACGTCGGTCACGACCCCGCAACTGTTATTAAGGTACGTTTTACAGGATAGAACATTTGTCTCTTGCTGTGTCGGTCATATGCCCGTTGATATGAACGTTGATATGATTTTTTGCTGTGTATCACGATGGGCTATCAAACAGCGCGCGAAAATTCCGAAGTGGATTACAATAGAGATACATCGCTCAGATAGCGTGCGTCAGGGGAATTAACATGATACGTCATCGACTCGTTGGTTTTTTTGCATTGGGTTTGCTGATGCTCACAGGATGCAATCTCGGTACAGGGGATACATCCGATAGCGCAACAGAGGTTATCAATTTACGGCAACAGTGCGAAAACACCGTTCAAGATGCACGCGATATTGCCGAAAGCGCCTGTCCGAATGGGATGATTAATCAAGCCTGCCATGCCTCCGAGTTGGTGGAAATCACCACAAATGGCACGGATGTTGACTTTAGCGCAGTAGGGTCAGTGGTCGATATTGCGAACTTAACATCCTTGCGTACCTCCCCGCTCAATGAGACGACTGGTACATGGGGCATTGCAGAAATTTACGCGCAGGCAAATATCCCCAACACATTACCAGGTCAAAATGTACAATTCCTCGCGTTTGGCGCAACCGAACTCCTGAACACAGACGAGACAATGAGCGTATTCACTGTCAGCAACACGTTGCCACGTAATTGCGAAGAGATTGCGGCATCCGGCATTTTGCTACAAACACCAACTGGCTTAGTTGAACCTGTGACCATGCAAATCAATGGTGCAGACATCACTTTTGGTTCGACACTCTATATCAATGCTGTGCGGGATAATCAGTTGCTTGTCGCCTTGCTAGAAGGTGATGCTCAAGTGAGCGCAGAAAATGATAGTAAACGTCTTGTGCCGGGAACACAGGTACGGATGTTGCTCGGTGGCGATGATGGTCTAACAGTTATCACGCCTCCAACTGACCCCGAACCTTACGATTTAGATGCCGTTGAGTACACGCCTGTTGAATTGCTCGATAGAGAGGTTACGCTTGTCGAGCCAGTGAATGCAGAGGACATCGCAACAGCTACAGCAACGGATACGCCGACGCCAACGAACACAGTCACACCGGATGCCTGTACGGTGACAGCCGATTCATCAGCCGTGAATTTGCGCACGGGACCTGGCACTGTCTATGAGGTCGTTGGGATTCTTGCACGAGGCAATTCGCTAGTGGCTGTCGGGCGCAATACAACAAATACATGGTACGTGGTCAATGATGAGGGTGAACTGGTGTGGATTGCTGGCTCAGTGACCGAACGCTCTGGCGATTGTACAGATTTGCAAATTATCGCTGCGCCTCCTACGCCAACACCTAGCCCAACCAATACACTAACACGCACCCCGACACCAACGCGCACGCCTTCACCCGTTTATGCAACAGAAGACGTTGCCAGTTGTGTTGACTCTGACCTCCAACCACAGTATGGGATGTATACCGCAGATGACTTTGAAGGCTCGTATTCAACATCAGTTGTGAGCGGGGGTGCAGTGTCGCTGAGTTGTTTAACACGACGCATCAGTTGTAGGGGCTACACAGGCGAAGCGCCGGATTTCACTTTTGAAGTTGATTTCAATGGGCGTGTTGGTGTTGTAGAGAGCTTATCTATTGGGGTGACGAGCGAAGAAGATACGGTTTTGGTGATTCAGCGACCTGATGGCACTTATGCCTGTGACGATGATACTGGTGAGGGCTTGAATCCACTCCTACTTTATAATGCGGAAGATAGATTACCCGAAGGCACCTATCATATCTGGGTAGCGAGTTACCTATCTGATATACAAACAAGTGGTTCGCTATTCATTGATTACAGCATTTACTATATTCCACAGTGAGAAAAAATACGCTTCACACAAGCCAGCTGTGTGGAGCGCATCACTATTCATAAAAGCACTTCACTAGGGCGTATCCGCACCTATGTTATACGCTGTCCTCTCTGGAGACATATTCCCTAAGTTGAGGTGCCATACGATAGCCAGCCGCACATCTGCCTGTAGAGATAACCATTCGAGTGCCTCGCGTGTCCATTGTTGCTGTTCATCGCGGGAGGTTGTGCTTGCCCACTCAAAGAACATCGGTATATCAGGCATATCCTCACCAGCAAAATAGCCTAGTTCAGTTATACAGAAGGGTATCTCAGCAGAAACCAGCATGCGATAGGTTTGTAACTGTGTCGGCAGATAGCGCGTGTAATAATTGTCGCGGGTATCGCCGGAGGTAGCTAATGGTGGTACTGCGCCTTCCATGTAACGCATTCCGACAC
The DNA here is from genome assembly GCA_038522085.1 of Chloroflexota bacterium. Lineage (GTDB taxonomy): Bacteria > Chloroflexota > Anaerolineae > Aggregatilineales > Phototrophicaceae > JAUZRW01. The sequence goes on along the minus strand of JBCBKJ010000130.1, from coordinate 9,235 downwards.
AATCTACACCCTCCAGCACACCTGTAGCGTATAGGTCGTGCAGAAAATCATCATCATTGATAACTTGGTCAGGAAATGCCTCAGATGCAGCTGTGGGCGCAGGCGCACCCGAAATGATAAGCGTATCTCTATTTGCTTCACGAATAGCTGGTATAGTGACCGTCAATAGCTCGGCATAATGTTCCACGCCTAAGTATTCTCGTGGAAAGGCACGGTCAATATTGGGTTCTGACCAGATTTCTATCGCATCTGCCCCACTACTCGCTATCTGCCCCAGAAAATCTGCATACTGTTGATAATACGCATCGGGATTGACAGGAAACTCAAACACACCCTGCACCGTAAAGAGGATTTTGAATCCTTGACTATGCGCGGTTTCAATTTGTGCTTCGATGGCTTGTAGTTGGTCAGGCTCATCAGTACGAAATATGACATGTGAGGCGACCCATTGCGCACCTGCCTCCTGTAAATCACTTGTCGCATCTATGGTAGGCATTATCGGCGTATAGACACCATATTCAAAGCCGAAAGCATCCGACATTGTGGGTACAGCATCGAATAGCATAGCGTCCTCGATACTTTGTTGTACAGCCGGATTGGTTATTGTATCTGTTGGTAGCATATAGAATCCAAATATTCCAAGCACGGCTATCAGGCTGGCAACAGCCAACCAACTTACACGCTCTCCCCACTTTGATACAGCGCGATGTTTGTGTTGATGCTGGGCATTTTGCCATAATTTTTCTTTTGCATCAGGTGATAGTGGTTGCGCTTGGTAGTGGTCTATCACATCAGACACTACCTGCATGTCGTCTGGCATATCAGTAGCGTGTTTATTGTGTAGAAGGTTTTCTATATTGATATTCGGGTCAGACATCAACTGGTCTCCTTGTCTAAGGTGTCAGATTTTAGGGGCGCATTGAGGATAGCGATGCGTCGTAATTGCTGGATAATGCGGTGGAGTTCCACGCGCACGGTATTCGCACGTTTCCCGACAACTTTACCCACCTCAACGGCTGTTAAGTTACCTGTGATACTCAACAAGAGCAGGTTACGCTTGTCATCGTCTAATTGTGCTAGTAAGTTTTCCAGATAGTGTTTGCGTTCTTGTTGCATAACCACTTCTAGGGGCGATTGCTCTGGTGACGTCAGTACCGAGAGTTGCGTCGGTGTCAGTGACGTGGGGCGCTTTTTGCGGTAGTAATCAACCGTCAGGTGGTAGGCAATGCGAAATAACCATGCTCCGACATGCCCACCTCTGAACGTGTGGCATTTATCCATTGCACGCGCAAATACTTGGCTGGTGATGTCTTCGGCGTCGGTTGTTGAGCCAACACGGTGCAAGCAGTAAGTATAGATACGGTCTACGAAGGCTTCGTAGATAGGTTCAAACGCTGTCATATCATGCTGGCAAGCACGAAGCGCCTCTGCTAATGTTGGGTCTTCATGGGGCATCCTGTTCTCCCGTTCTTCATCACTATTGAGTAATGCATTACACCCATAGAGACGGTTTATGTGCTGGAGCGTTACAATTTTACTGTTGTAGTTTAAATCGCGGACGATGCCTGCATCATCTCTAGACAAGTGGACGATTTTTCGAGCAGGGATGTTCAATAAACCAACAAAATGCAGGAAGTGAGCTTACCCTGTTCGTTATTTCGGTATCCATTTTAAACAGCATAAATGGTCTGTCTCACAATAAATCTGCCCCGCGTGAGACTCAAATTCCACACACTAAAACATGACTTTTTGTCATACTAAGTATGACAAAGTTGATTTGATTGCATGTAAAACCTACCTTATGCTGAATATATCAATTCAGGTCAGCTATATTTTGATACACATTTCATTCGATTATCTACTGATTTACGTATGATAGTGCGGTGCGATAGAAAGACACTGGCAATAAAGAAAAAGGTATTGGATAGATGTCACATTATGCGTTTGACCCCCAACGAGCCATACTCAAAAACGAGGATATGTTCAAACCTCTGCTTGTGAAAAAGACAATTCCGCTCCAGAAGGCGCTTGATACAGGGCAAGTCCAAGCAGATACTGACTTACTTCTGTTGAACCATCCCGATGAACCGCTTGTGCTAGTCAAAGCTGAAATGGCATATCATCATGTCGCACAAGGCGATATTGCCGGAGAACCCTATCTTGTCTCGTTCTGAATGCCTTGCAATAGTGGAGTCAGTTTGATTCCTATGGTGAACGGCAACTTGGAATACTTCGGCGCACGCGGTTTATTTAACGGGCTTGCCTTACTTGGTGACTATACAACCAATTCGTACTGGGATCATATTACAGGAACGTGCGTGCCTGCATGGCGAATTAAAAGGTAGTCAACTAGCATTTACCGACTTTGACCTGCTTTATACCACAACGGCTGGCGCATTACAGATGCATCCAAACGTTGAGATTGCTTTATCACCGCGTTTGAACTTACATGGTAGGTTCATGAAGCTCATCTCACCTGTTGCGCATTTCATACTAGGGAATCGTCTACCGCCTCATTTTCAACGAACCGTTGGGGAAGCTGACACACGCCGGGAGGTCATGGATTTGGGTCTGGGAATCTGGACGAATGAGGCACATTGTTACTATCCATTGGAAGCAATCAAAGTTGCAAGCTCTGGTATCTTAGATACGTTTGATGGACAAACCGTCTTTATCTATTACAACACCCTAGCTAAAGCGCCGGATGCACTTTATATCAATGCGAACACAGTACAATTGCAAGATGAGAGGTTTGTTTTTGATACTGGGGTCTATCTGGTGAATGGTAGATTATGTAGTGAGGAAGGACAGGAACTACAGGTGAATCGCCCTCAGCAGATGTTCACCCGTTGGTATGGATTCTCCTATACTTTCCCTGAGTGCAAGATTTACGAAGGATAGCGCATTACTCGTGTACGTTTGTACAAGCCAATTATGAATGGATTGCTTCGGGACGACTTGTTTGTCGTCCCGAACACTGATTTTCAGACAAATGACTCTGTGCCGATTCGCTTATTCACCTGTCAGCAACAAAATGTTGTTGAATGTCCCCGTGACGGTCACATCTTCGACATCATCACCGAGGCTGAAAACAAATTCAAATGTACCGCTGGCTTCTTCGCCATATTCTGTGAAGGTCACTGTGCCGGATTCGGTTACGCCTGTCACACGCCCATCATCGGTTGCGGCTGAAAAACTGCCACTGACAGGCGTTGAGGAGGTATCGTCAAAGACAAATTCACCCACCGCAAGCTCGGTATCCGGCGAGAAATTGAGTCCCATCACGAAATCACGGGAACTATCGCGGAAGATGATATTGAACTGCCCACCATCAGATTCGCGCACTTCACGCAGCGCATCCTCTTGGGTAATCGTGCGGTCTACACCCCCAACACTGGTTACAGTGAACGATTGTGCATCAGGGTCAGCTTCGGCTGCGGTATCTTCTGTATCAGCATCACTGGTTTCGGCAGTGGTATCACCTGTATCAGTATCGCTACTGCTATCCTCTGTGCCACAGGCAACTAGCAAGGCAAGCATCATCACCAGCAACAGATTATAGAATACCTTTTTCGATGTCATCATGTGTATTTGCTCTCTCTACAACGTCGATTAAATTCCCCCTATTACATTTTATTGGCATCGCCTAAAAATGCTTCATCTATTTGGGCTATCAACATAAAAAAGTTATATAATCTGAATTTTCGGGGACATAATGATGACTGCGGTAAGAACACAAAACGGATAGCTGGTTGGCTATCCGTTTTTGTATGGTTGATGCTATTGCTGTGCTAGTTAGAGAAATTAATAACTAGCGGTGGGAAAACAGGTGGGACAGGAGGTGGTGCAAATTCATTGATACTGTTCCCTGTCTCTTCGCAGTTGAGTGTATAGACCCCTGCTTCTGCCGATTCTAAGGTACAAACTTGGACGTTACCGTTACCATCTGCTTGGAGGCATTGTAAGCCAGGCATCGCTGTTTCCGGTGTAATTTGGTTACATGCTATGAGCAGATTGGATTGGATGAAGCTATTACTCTGTGCATTATCATCCGGGCAAGACAGTGTGTAGACCCCTGCTTCTGCCGATTCGAGTATGCAGATTTAGCTATTACCGTTCTCATCTGTTTCCAGACATTCTAAACCTGGTTCAAGATCCTCGATACTGAGGGCATCACATGGAATAGTTGCATCCTTTGGTAACACAGCCAAGTCTTGCAGTGGCATATCATTCGGGCAGTTGAGTGTATAGACCCCTGCTTCTGCCGATTCGACCACACAGGTTTGAAGCACCCCGTTACCATCTGCTTGCAAGCACTCCATACCGGCTTGGATAGTTTCAGGTGTTAAGCTGTTGCAGAAAGGTAACATGCCGGATTGATAGACAGTCTGTACAAATGGTGTGGCATCGCCTTCACATTTGAGCGTATAAACACCCGCTTCTGCTGATTCCAAGACACAGATTTGTGTCATACCATTTTCATCCACTTGCGAGCATTCCATCCCTGGTGCTGCATTTTCGGGTGTAATAGCAGCACATGGCATTGGCAACATATTTATCTCGTCAATGCTCAAGCTCAGTGATATGGACATACTGCTTTCACAGTCGAGAGTGTAGACACCTGCTTCGGTCGATACCAGCGTACAAATTTCGGAATTATCATTGATGCACTGCAAACCGGGTGCAGCATTTTCTGGTGTGATGTGGCTACACAGCATCAGGGAATTATCAGCAAATTGTGCATCAGTGATGAACAAGCTATCGTCTGTTTCACAGGTCAGTACATAGACGCCTGCTTCAGGTGATGTTAGCGTGCAGATTTGCTGATTACCACTCAGGTCTATCTGGATACATTCTAAGCCTACTTGTGCATTTTCTGGTGTGATGTCTGTACACAGAATGATTTCTGGTGCATCGTCATCATCACAATTTTCGATATAAACTCCTGCTTCTGGATTCAGAATCTCGCAGTCTTGCGATAATAAATCACCGACTTGCATGATAGGACTACCTGGTGTTGGTGGGTCACAATCGAGAATGTACATACCTGCTTCGGCACCTAGCACGACTTCACAGTTTGGTGACAAGAGCGTATCTGCGATGAGTGGAATTTGTGGTTCTGGTTGCTCAGGGTCACAATCGAGAATATACATACCTGCTTCAGCACCCAATACTACCTCACAATGCGGGGGCAGAATATCCGTCCCACCGATTGGCACATTCAACACAATCTGACCGGAAGTGATTTGCAGTGGCGCAGGTGGTAAACCACCAGGAGGTGTTTCGAGAATCTCGAACCCAGCCGTATTTTCTGCTAAGGTCATGGTCATTTGTGGATTGAGGAGAATAGTTGAACCCATGCCTACTTGTGGTTCGCTATTCAGCAGATCAGAGCAATCACCACCGAGACGCACAACTGATGAGTTCACATAGCCCCAAGGCAAGAGATACCACGTTGGATACTGTTCATCGTTGGTCGTAACAACCGCCCATACTTCGCGCATTTCGTTGACTTGCAATGTGTCTACAATTTCGGAATCAATTGACCAAGAGTTACGCATATTGACACTATTTGAACCAATCGGCGATGCAACGCAAGAACCTGTTGTTGGCATTGGCACAAGTGGTACAGGTGCCGATTCAGATGATGTATCTGGCTCAGAGCCTGCGCCTGTCGGGTCTTCACTTGTTTGACCTTCTGGACAGCCTGCATTTGCACCGTCACCGGGCGTATTCGGGCAACTATCGAGTGGGTCGGCTGTACCATCCCCATCGCTATCCGGTGGCACGACATCATTATTAGGAACTTCGGTGGCGGATGTACTCGGTGCTTCCGTTGGCAACGGACACCCCATGTTAGATGCTGGACCTGCGACAGTCGGACAGTTGTCGCGGCTATTATCAACACCATCAGCGTCGGTATCGTTGGTACCTGGTTGTGCGTAGACGGATGATGGCGTTACGAATGATGTGCTAAACCAACCAACAGCCAGCACAACGACGATAAGAACTTTGATGCTTACTTGTAGATAATGACGTTGCATGATGATTTATGTCTCCTTATATGTATTTGTTTGGCGAGCCTTGATTCTCGCCAAACTTTTTTATTATGCCCGCCTTGCTTTGCAGATTGCGTTCGATTTGCTACAAAGTTTGTTGGGCGTCTTACATGCAACATAGTAGGTTATAATGCGAGGGGGGCGCACCTCTCTAAAGAGGGGTGGTCGCTGAATTTTTATAATTCTTTATAGGTGATGTCTGATGACAGTAAGTGAAATTACCTTGGATTTGACCGAGCGCGAGATTGAGATACTCGAATTACTCAATGAGGGATTAAAAAATAAAGAGATAGCCACGCGCACCCATCTGACGCTGTACACTGTCAAATGGTATTTAAAGCAGATTTACAGCAAGTTGTATGTGAGTAATCGTACACAGGCGGCAAGTAAAGCGCGGGAATTAGGCTTATTTCAAGAGGATGCAAAGCGTATCTCGCGTGAGATGGCGGCGATTCGTACTAATCTGCCAGAGAGCGTGATGCCGTTTTTTGGGCGTGAAGGAGATATTGAACAGGTTAAAGACTGGCTACTAGGCGATATGCGGCTGGTTACTTTGCATGGCATCGGTGGGATGGGCAAAACCCGTCTTGCGCTGGAAGTAGGACATCGATTGTTGCCCGCTTTTACAGATGGTGTTTACTTCATCTCATTGACAGCTTCAGACATAAATCCGCTTCATTTGTTAGCGGACACCCTCACCCTTAATGCGTCAGGCACAGATGTCACGGCACAGGTCGCCACCTATTTGCATAACAAGCACATGCTCTTGATATTCGATAATTTTGAGCATCTATTGCCCTACGCAACTGAAATCAGCCATTTGCTAGAGCAAACCCGCAACTTGCGTATCATCGTGACCTCGCGTGAGATACTCAACCTCAGCCACGAAGTTGTCATCCCGCTACAGGGCTTAACATCAGAAGATAGCGATGCAGCGTACCAACTCTATATACAGCGTGCGCGGAGTAGCATCGGAAATTATACGCCTGACTCAGCCGAAAGTGCGTATATCCACAAAATTTGCAAGCTGGTAGGCGGCATGCCCTTAGCTATTGAAATGGTCGCCGGCTGGGTTTCTGTCATGTCTGCTGCCGAGACGTATGAACGGGTGAAGCGTAATATTGACTTGCTGACGAGTGACGAACATGACCGTCCCCAACGGCATCAGAGTATCCGTGCGATTTTTGATTACTCCTTAGAATCGCTCCCCTACGACCTCAAACAAGCGGTCATCAAACTTGGCATTTTTCACTATGAAGGCTTCACACTCAAAGATGCAGAAGCTGTCGCAGACTTATCCCCACTCGCTTTGAGACAACTGACGCAAGCTGCCCTATTGCAACGGGATACAGACGGGCGCTTTAAGTTTCATCCGCTGATTCGCCAATACATCACGGCGTTGTTACGGGCTGATGAAACCCTGTATTCTGAAACGAAAGATGCGCACGGCGCTCATTACTTCAAGTTCAGTGAGTACTTGGTTGACCAATTGAATGCCCCCAACTTTAGTTTGCGCTTGATTGACGAGTTCCGCGCTGGCGGGGGGAATTTGCTATTGGCATGGCGTCATGCCCTTCGTCAGGGGTACTATGATTGGCTACTGAGCGCGACGGAGGTGGGTTATATCACGGAGATGGCGGGTAATTGGGATTTATCACTGAAAATGTACTACGATACCTTAGCCAAAACCCCTGAGAGCGAAACGCTATTGCGCGGACGCTTGTTAGCACTCATTTCTGTCTTTGAGGGGCGTCTCTATTACATGGAACGTTTAGAGACATCTGCGCGTGAAAGTTGGGAACTGTTGAAAGATAGCGATTATGTGTGGGATGCTCGTGCCGCTATGCAGTATCTCGCGTTGCTGAAAGCAATTATGGGAGCAGGTGACGAGGCATTCGCTATTCTGGATAAGGTAGATGCAAAAAGCATACCGTCTCATTTACAACCAAATGCTTATGTCGATTCGCTCAACCGTATTGCACGCCCGCTTGCGCTGATGTACACCCATCAACTAGAACAAGCACGCCCTCTACTGGAACGTGCGAAAGTGCCTACATGGTCAGAGAGTGTTATCTACTTGCCGGAATGTTATTATTTGCTTGGTATGGAAGATAAAGCCCACCAATCATTGGTACGCTTGTATACCGCTGCCCTAGACAATCGTAATCATCGGCTGGCGCAAATGATTGTTTTGTATCTCACCTTGCTTGAACATGACGATGCAGACATCCCAAACGCACTGACGCACAATCTGCGTGAGCTTATCAATATTGGTTTCAAGTACCAGTTTATTGTGAGAAATGGGTTTTACTTTGGCGTGATGAGCATGATGCGCGGTTTACAGCGTGAGGCATTCTATTCGTGGTATGGTGCGATGCGTTTATTAGATGACCTGCATGAAATCTCGCTGAAGTATCAGTATGCCAATCAAATCGCTGGTCATTTAGTGTCGCTTATGCCAGAAAAAGCATTTGCATTATACGATGCCATTGCCAACGCATCGGATGCTCCTGAACGATTGAAAGAACAAGCACGCAACCATTTGTTAAATCTACCGCCTGTATCTGAAGATAGCACAGGTGATGTCAACAAGGTCTTGTTAGCCAGCATCCATTAGCTTCGTTTGCTTTTTGCCTCTGCAATCCTTTAAGGGTACGCTCGTCACACAGTAAAAAAGCTCTCTGTTTCTTGCCAGAGAGCTTCATATTGCAAAGACTATCAAATTGGATATTGCCTCAGATGTTTACTGTGAAGTAGATATGCGGTTGTCTTCCTCACGGATGACATTAACTGCGCTATCAAGATTTCGCATCATGCGAGAGCGAACGCGGAAGGCGCTGCTGAGTGTTTGTTCAAATAAGCGTGCATTGCCATTGTCGCCAACCGTGATAATTAAGCCGATGTCACTATCTTCAATATTGCCGAAAGCGTCGCCCATACTCCTGAGATTCATATTCATTCGTTGCATTTCACAGACGTCCATGATGATGTGTACAGGCGCTTCCCCATGTCTGACATAACCTTTTAGCTCGCCATTCAGCGCTTCTAATTCTGCTACATCAACATCATGGTGAAATTCAACGAGTAATACATTTTTACCTGATAGCCAAGATACTTTGTGTGCCATAGTGTCCTCCACACTTGATATAAGTCACTTTATATTAGCATCTATAAGC
>JBCBKJ010000129.1:0-13886 GCA_038522085.1 Chloroflexota bacterium | reverse complement strand
GTTTAGTTGATGAACAAGAGTAGGATATACATCATGAACATCACTAAACTATGCATATGTTAACTGGGAATTTCACCTTTTTGATTCACCCATTCGCTATGAAGCAGGTGAAGCACTACTATCATTCAAAACACCGCAAACATGGGAAGCATTTATAAATAGCTATTTTATACGTCCACGAGACGATTTTCTCAGTTTCCAAGATGCGTGGATAGAATATCTCACAGATGTTTTGAATGGTGAAGCGAAAGAATATACAGGTATCAGGTATGGAAATGTCGAGCGTAGGACTTGGTTTCGGGCATTGGTAGATGTTGATGTCACTGATTTATGATATTGGTCATGTACAGTTTGTCGTCAAATTAGGTGCATCAGATACAATCAAGCAAATTATTGAGGCACTATTTCAGGAGAAAAATAGTATGAGTATACCGGATGGCTTTCGCTACGGCTTGCCGATGGAGGTGCGGTTTCGGGATTTAGATGTGCTGGGGCATGTTAATAACGCCACCTATTTAACCTATGCCGAGCAGGTGCGGATTTGCTATGTCCGCGATGTATGTGGATGGTCGCAGGATTGGAGCAAGCTAGGGATGATTCTGGCACGCACAGAAATTGACTATATGTTGCCGTTAGCATTCCATGACCAAGTGATGAGCTATGTGCGTGTGAATCGGCTGGGAGGCAAGAGCTTCGATATGCAATATGTCATCACACGAGAGCGCGACGGCGAAGTAGAACACGCGGCACATGTGAAAACAATCATGGTATCGTATGATTACGACAACGACCAATCAATCTCTGTGCCGGATGATTGGCGCGAGAAAATTACAGCCTACGAACCCGCACTCTAAGCGGATTCTGCACCCACCAGCACTTGTTCCACTAATTGGACGAGGACGCTATTCGGGAACGGCTTCGTGAGCAAGTGTTCAAAACCATGTTCGCGGCAAATCGGTTCGTAGACCATCATCTGTGCAGAAACAAGAATCATCGGCACATGGTACTTGTCTTGCAAGCGTCGGAGAGCGCGGACGGTTTTTTCGCCTTTCATAGTACCAATGCGCAAATCACACACACAGAGGTCAACCGTATGGGAATGAAAGAAGGCTTCCATATCTTGAACTGTGGTAAATGTATGGACAGTGTACGCTTGTCGTCTCAGTACATCAGCATACAAATCAAGCAATGTGTGGTCGTCTTCTAAGATGACAATTTCTTGCATGTAGGGCTTTCTCCGCATTTGTTCTACAAATTTAGGGACATATTAGCGAAATTTTACACAAAAATAATCTTTGTCTGTCATAATGGTACTATAGTGTAATGAGGTGTCAATTAAGATAAGATAACCCCCTCAATATTGGGGGGCAACTCAAAACGTCTCTTATGTATAATTACACAAGGAAACGTTTTACTGTTCAATATCTGTAGCTATATAGCATCGTGGAGACTGTAAATGAACAATTTTGACTTTGACAACAACAACAGCGCCCAAGGGATTTATGCTAATAGCTCCCCACTGGGCGCGAGCATCGACCTGAACGCGATTATGCGTGCCGTATATATGTGGATGGTAGCTGGTTTGGCGACCTCTGCGGTTATTTCGTTCTTGGTCGCATCTAATCAAGGATTTGTACAAGCGGTTGCGCCATTCTATCTGCCCATTTTCTTCGTACAGATTGCGATTGTATTCGGTATCGGCTGGGCAATGCAACGTGTATCCCCCACAGTGATGGGCGGTCTATTTTTCCTGTACGCAGCGTTAAATGGTCTGGTATTCGGTATCATCTTCTTCGCACTGGTAGCGAGTGGTCAGAGTATGGCAATCGCACAAGCCTTCATCACGACGGCTGGTTTGTTCGGCGCGATGAGCATTGTGGGTTATACCACCAATGTTGACCTTTCCAAGTTCGGTAGTTTCTTCATGATGGCAATCATCGGTCTATTGATTGCAATTGTCGTGAATTGGTTCTTGGGTAGTGGCATGCTCGACCTCGTTATCAGTGTCGCAGGTGTGCTTATCTTCACGGCATTGACCGCGTATGATACCCAACGTATCAAAGAAATGAGCATTCAGATGGGTGGCAACATGGGCGATACCATGTCCCAGAAAGTTGCTATCATGGGTGCGCTGACCCTCTATCTGGACTTCATCAATATCTTCATCTTCCTGTTGCAATTGTTCGCTGGTGGTGGACGCAACTAAGCAACACGAAACCTGCATGAGAATACCCCACAAGAGAGCAAATATTGCTCTCTTGTTTGCGTAATGCGAATATTCATACGTAAATATTTACAAAAATTCAAACCTCACACAAACGAATATTCATGGACAGACAAGGTTTTCAGACTATAATTAAGCTATATCAGGTGAACAACTATCAGGTGACCTCAATGGTAAATGCCCTTATCGTAGAAGACGAAAAAGCCTTGCAACTACTCTACACACGGCTGGTAGAGAGTTGTGGTTATGCTGTAGCGGCAGCGAGTAATGGTCACGAGGCGATAGCACATTTACAACGTGTCGGTTTACCCAATCTCATTTTACTTGATATTCGCATGCCCCATAGCAATGGTCATGAAGTGCTTTGCTATTTGCAGGAGCATCCTGATGTCCATAGTGTGCATGTCGTGATTGTGACGGCATCGCGTGAATTTTCACGCTATACTAGCATGGTGCCTTCGTCAGAATTTGTCCTCAAGCCCTTAACGCCACCTGTGCTAAAAACTATCGCAGATAAGTGTGCGCACGCGACCACGTAGGCAACGCATCTCCAAAGCCAGCAAGAATCATTTCTCGAAGAGATTCATCATGTAATCGGTGGATAGTCCTTGCGATTCCAGATGGGTTTTGAGTTTACGACGTGCATCGTGGATGAGTTTGTAGAGGGCGTTACGGTTGGTATCAAGGCGTTCTGCGACCACATCCATCGGCACACCTTCGAGCGCAACAGCGACCAATGCTTTGTATTGACGGTCTGTGAGTGCCTCTTTGAAGCCCAGCATAATTTTTTCGAGGACATCATCACGTTCGGCATGGCGTTCAGGATTAGGCGGGGCATCCGAAACGAGGTTGGCTTCCGCAGAGAGAAAATCCCCATCTTTGGTCAAATCATCAAGCGAGAAATTCTTGTACCGCGCCCGACGCAGGGTGCTAATTGCCAAGCGAATCGCAATTTTATTTGTCCAAGTGGTAAAGCGACTTTCTCCACGAAACGTATCGAGGTTATCCATAACGCGCAAAACGGCATCTTGCGCCATATCACCTGCCATCGCTTGTAATTCTTTAGTGGCAAGGTCACGCAGGTCGCTTCGGTCTTGACTGAGGTAATAGTAGATACTGCGGTGTAAACGTTTGCGTAAATCTTCAAGTGCCTCTTGTTGGGCTTGTCCCTCGCCCTGTAACTGCGCTAACCATTCTTCGTTTGTGCGGTCTGTCATAATATCCCATCGAGAAAATGTTATGTGTTGTCGTACAAAAATTCGAGCAATCTGTCGCATCTTACCTGAAAGCCAGACATTTTTATACGGATTGCTCAACTAATTTTCATGGTGCGATGGCATATCGACACACATTTTAGGAAATACTGTAGATGTTCATTTTTCGCTGAGGAACGTCACACGAATCACAAGATGCCCCAAGCGTAATTCATCACCATCCCGCAGGACACGCGGTTGCTCTGGTGCAAGTTTTTGTCCGTTGAGGAATGTGCCGTTAGCGCTCTTGTTATCAATGATAGATAACGTACCCTCGTCTTGGATAATCATGGCATGTTTGCGCGAGACGCCTTTTTCACGTCCCCCTACGGTTGAGAGGTCTATTGGAGGAGATTCATCAGCATCTGGGTCTTTGCGCCCAAGCATGAGTTCGGTGATATTCTCAAAATTGAACGCATATTTTGCATCGGTGTTTTCGACAGCGACCATCAGGTACATTTCGTCTTTAAAACGCGCATTGCCCCAACGCGGAACACCCTGTTCATAGTCGGTATCATCATACTGTTTGGTACGGGTTGCTGGTTCAATAAGTAGCGTCCCGCAGACTTCACAAATTTGGGCTACTTTGTCGTTATCGTGGCTACAATTAGGACACTTCATCGGTGGCAATAACTCCATACAGACTATCATCAGAAATGTTTATGTTGTTCACCATATCGGCGTTGTATGTGTATACAAACAATCACCTCTGTTGAAAGTCCATCATAACATATTTTAGCACTACTGTGATAATATTTTCACAGATGACACATGCTTTACGCAAAGGTTACACGCAACACAATTTTACCCAGCCGGATGTCGTCTCCATCGCGCAAAACACGCAACTGTTCTGCAACAAGGCGCTGTCCATTCAGGAATGTGCCGTTGGCGCTATGGTTATCCATAATGTGCAACGCACCTTCACGCCGTAATATTTTGGCATGATTACGCGATACACCCATTTCGACACCCCCATAATCTTCGAGGTCAATAGGGGGTGATTCGTCTGTATCAGGGTCATGGCGTCCCATAACAAGCTCAGTCACTTCATCACGGTCAAACACAAACTCGGCTTTTTCGTCTGCGCCTTCGATAATTTCTACAATCAAGTTGTTCTTAAAACGCACAGACCCATATTTAGGCGCTTGTCGTTCGTTGCGTTGCGCCCCTTCGATAATACGTGTAGACGATGGTTGTACAAGCAGTTCACCACAACGGGTACAAATTTGTGTACCCTCAGCATTTTCGTATGAACAATTGGGACATATCACCACGATTTTACGCTCCTGAATAATTGATTATGGCATCCATATTTTGTTACGATATTTTGGGCAAAAATATTTTATGAATGGATACACTAGCAAAGATTGCCTGATGGCAAATACCTACTATCTAAAACTCGTTTAACAATCTACCATTTAGGATAGAGCAAAAGTTAGTCACTGACAAATGTTCTTAGTGATAGAAAACTAACTTTTGAACCATTTTACAGCAATTTGTCACCTTTTATTCATAAGGTGGGTCATTCATTATGACTGCGCATTCTATGCTATGGTCATTATAGTATACGCAACATAACCGACAATATGTTGGAGAAACAAATATGAGTAATCATCCTAATAGTGATCCATCGGGTAACAAGCAACCCAACGGGTCAGATAATGAAAGTGGAAACGGCAACAACTTCATGGGCGGGTCACAACGTCTTTGGCTGGTTGTTGGCTTGGTTGCACTCGTCATGTTGAGCTTGGTTTTCTTTAGCCAACAATCGCGCTCCACAAATGATATTTCTCTTTCGCAATTGGTAGAGGATATTGAAGCCGGACGTGTGAGCGATATTTTAATCGTGGGTGGCGAAGAAATTCAGGTCACTTATGCCAGCGCAGAGGGTTCAGCTGCACAAATTGAAACCTCGTATATTCATTCAAGCGATAGTCTCGTGACGACACTCAGCGAATTAGGTGTGACCACCGAGCAATTGCGCGAAGTGAACATCAGCCAGCAAGAAGGCGACCAAACAGGCACGCTCTTATTGCAAATTCTGATTGGTGTCATTCCAGTAGCAATTATCATCTGGTTCTTGTGGCGCATGATGCGTAATGTGCGCAGTGGACAAGACCAAGCGATGAACTTCGGGCGCAGTCGTGCGCGGGTCAGCCGTGATATGGAACGTCCACAGGTGACATTCGATGATGTGGCTGGCGCGGAAGAAGCGAAAGAAGAACTCAAAGAAGTGGTCGAGTTCCTGAAAGAGCCGGAGAAATTCATACGGCTAGGAGCGCGTGTGCCAAAAGGCGTGTTGATGGTCGGTCCTCCAGGGACAGGTAAAACTCTGATGGCGCGTGCCGTTGCCGGTGAAGCGGGCGCACCGTTCTTCAGCATCAGTGGTAGTGAGTTTGTAGAGATGTTCGTCGGTGTCGGTGCGAGCCGTGTGCGCGATTTGTTCGAGCGTGCGAAAGCCGAAGCTCCTGCCATCATCTTCATTGATGAAATTGACGCGGTAGGTCGCCAACGTGGTGCGGGTCTTGGTGGCGGTCATGATGAACGCGAACAGACACTCAACCAAATTTTGGTCGAGATGGACGGTTTCGAGAACGATACCAACGTTATCATCATCGCGGCAACCAACCGTGCAGACATCCTCGACCCTGCCCTTCTGCGTCCAGGACGTTTTGACCGCAAAGTCATCATGGATAATCCCGATGTCGGCGGACGTGAAGAAATTCTGCGTGTGCATTCGCGTGGGAAGCCACTTGCCCCTGATGTCGATTTGAAAGCGATTGCGAAAATCACGGCTGGGTTCAGTGGTGCAGACCTTGAGAACTTGGTCAACGAAGCGGCGATTCTTTCCGCACGGCGCAACAAAAAATCCATCGGCATGTCCGAAATGCAAGAGAGCATGGAACGTGTGGTGATGGGTCCTGAACGCCGTAGCCGCATTATCTCGCCGGAAGAAAAAGAACGCATTGCATATCATGAAGCTGGACATGCGATTCTGCACTATGCGCTAGAACACAGCGACCCCGTTCACAAAATCACGATTGTATCGCGTGGACAAGCAGGTGGTTATGTGATGTCCTTACCACAACAAGATACGTCGCTACGTAGTAAAGAGCAATTTGAAGATTACATGGTTGCAGCGATGGGTGGTCGTGCGGCAGAAGAAATCATCTACGACAATTACACCACCGGCGCACAAGGCGATTTACGCCAAGCAACCCGCATCGCCCGCGCTATGGTCACGCAATACGGCATGAGCGAAAAACTCGGTCCGCGTGCCTATGGCAGTAGTGGTAGCCAACCTGTATTCTTAGGTCGTGAGATGGGCGAAAGCCGTGATTACAGTGAAGAATACGCTCGGACGATTGATGACGAAGTGAAAACAATCTTGCAGACAGCGTATGGTCGCGCAAAAGATATTCTCGCTGAACACAAAGAGAATATGGAAAAATTGGTCGAAATTCTGCTGGAACGCGAAACGCTCAACAGCAGTGAATTTGAGGAAATCATGAAGGGCAACTACGGCGCTGTCGCCCTCGATAGCGAGTAAGCCCAACGCACCTCATAACATAAGCAAGCTGAGAGCAGGTCACTGAAACGTGGTCTGCTCTTTTTTGTTTACAAGATTTTACAGGTCGTTAGATTTTCGTCATACTTCGGCAAGTCCTCAGCTAGATATGCACACTATTCTAAATGCAAATCACGAGGAGGATTTCACTATGGCAAGCCCAGCAAATACAGACAGCTATCGGCAATCACTACTCAACGCAAATACACTCTCTGCTTCCCGCAACCACAATCCGGTGAATTATTTCAGCACGGTTAGCTTACGCACAGGCGCTATAGCAGGTATCATCGGCTCACTGACGATTATGCTATTTCTCGCTATGCTGACGGTCAGCGCAACCATGGATTTATGGTTTGCCCCGCGCTTTATCTCTAGCGCCCTCATTGGTGAGAGTGCATGGACAGGTACATTCCCTATCATTTTGGGGACAGTCGTTCATTTGCTGGTCGGTAGCTTGTATGGCGTTATTTTCGCCTTTGCAATGCCCCGTATGCCCCGCGCATTCTAGTTTGTCGCAGGGATTATTTACGGCGTGGGCTTGTGGGCGATTGCCGCTTACACCCTGCCAGCACTCGCACAAACAGACATGATGAGCGACCAACTGTATACCAATGCACTGGTTGTCTCACATATCGTATTCGGCATTACGCTCGGCATCGCAGGGAGTTTCTTCGGGGATGTTCAGCAGTAGTTGTTTCTATATAGCGCATAATAGAGCAGACTATCCGGCTGGTGGTCTGCTTTTTTTGTGTAGACCCCAATCTGCTGTTGATGTGTCGCTCATGTGGGTCGCATAGGCTGAAACTACGTTAAAGATACGGAGATTTCACTATGCACGCCCACAATGCTCTCTACAATCTCGGCACAACACTATACATGCTCGCGGCAGTTGCGCTGGTCTGCGTGATGCTCGGCTATGTGTCTATCATTGACCTCAATAGCATAGGTAGCATGTACCTCATCGTGCTTGCTATCTCTCTGACTTTTCAAGGCACGATTGCGACGGTACTTTCGCATTTGGGCTTTGGGGCGCGTAAACAGACACTATATCGCTAAATACCCAGCGCCATCAAAACAACACCCAACACTAGCAACGCCCAAATCGGATACAATGGCATTTCGCGTTGTGTCATTTTGGTGATGCCTTCTAATTCATCACGCTGAATCTCAGTTTGACGGGTATCTGTCTCTGGAAACCAAACATTAGGCTGTGCTTCATAGTTACCAACATGTTTCATGGCAGATGGCAGGAGCATGGATGCACCAATCATGTAAATGACACTGGTTGCAATCATGGACGCGCCAAGTTGCCAGCCGAAGAATACGTTGAGTACGAAAGCGAAACCAATAATGAGACTGTATGCGATACCTGTATATACCAAAAAACGCTGATTCATGTGTGTTCCTCACTAAAGTAAATATGCACTTAGATATATACTATGCGATATGAAGCCCCTACATCCCCCTATGGATTAGGGGTATGTGGGGATTTAGGTAATGCTAATCAGTAGCTCTGACTGTTTTTAGAGCGCGGTTCGCTATATAATGTGGATATGAGTATATTCACAGACCATAAATCCCTTGACGCGCTTTAGCGTTCCCCCTATTTATCCCAGCTACACATGACGATATGTGCGGTCTTTTGCCGTACACCTTTCGCGTATCACACACATTCACATCACACACAAATGTATACGAGGTAAATATCATGCTAGAGAAATTAGCAGGCATTGCATCGCGCTTTGACGAAATTGAGCAGATGATGGGTACAACCGAGATTGCATCCGATTACGAACGCATTGCTGAACTCAATAAAGAGCGCACCGAATTACAACCGATTGTAGATAGCTATAAAACCTATCTCAAGCAACAGGAAGAACTCGAAGGCGCACAGGAACTGGTAGCAGAATCCGGCGACGACCCCGACATGCTAGAGATGGCACAACTCGAAGTCGAAACACTGGAAGCATCTCAAGCTGAATTGCTCGAAAAGCTAAAATTCATGCTCTTACCTAAAGACCCGCGTGATGGCAAAAACGCAATTGTAGAAATCCGTGCAGGTGCGGGTGGTAATGAGGCAGGTTTGTTCGCAGGCGATTTGTACCGCATGTACACGCGCTTTGCAGACCGCAACAAATGGAAAATCGAACTCATGGAAGAGAACATTTCCGGTGGCGAGGTCGTCAAATCGGTGACATTCTCTGTTACCGGCTCGGATGTTTTTAGTCAACTGAAATATGAAAGTGGTGTGCATCGTGTTCAGCGCGTGCCGACCACTGAATCACAAGGGCGTATTCATACGAGTACAGCGACGGTTGCCGTATTAGCAGAGATGGAAGAAGTCGATGTCGAACTCGATATGAGCGATGTCCGCATTGATGTCTTTCGCAGTCAGGGTGCAGGCGGGCAATCCGTTAACACAACTGATAGCGCCGTGCGTATGACGCATGTCCCAACAGGCATTGTCGTAGAAATGCAAGATGAGCGCAGTCAGTTACAGAACCGTATTCGGGCGAAAAAAGTGCTGGTAGCGCGTCTGTATGAGCGTGAACTCGAATTGCAACGGGCGGCACAAGAAGCCGAACGGCGTGGGCAAATTGGTAGCGGAGACCGTAGCGAGAAAATCCGCACCTATAATTTTCCACAGAATCGCGTCACGGATCATCGTGTGAATTACAGTACCTACAATCTACCCGCCGTGATGGATGGTGATATTATCGAGTTCGTAGAAGAATTAACCATCGCAGAACAAGCAGCCCTACTGGCGAGTTCCGGCGAATAATGCCCAGTACGATAAAAGAGAGCCTTCAGACAGCTACCGCACACTTGCGCATGTACCCAACCGCACGGCTGGATGCACAGGTGTTATTGTGTGCGGTGCTGGATGTGGATAAAGCCTATCTCGTCGCGCATGATACGGATGCCCTCAGCACAGAACACAGCACAGCATTTCAAGAGCTTGTAGCTCGGCGGGCAACAGGCGAACCGATTGCCTATATTTTGGGTAAAAAAGAATTTTGGGATTTAGAATTTTACGTCAGTCCAGCCGTGCTGATTCCACGTCCTGAAACAGAACATCTCGTAGAAAAAGCCCTCGCGCTACTCAAAGCACACCCCCATGCGACAGTCGCAGATATAGGGACAGGCAGTGGCGCGATTGCTGTCACCGTTGGCAAGCACAGCACAGGAACCGTCCACGCAACCGACATCAGCCCCGATGCGCTTGCCATCGCTCGCAAAAATGCCCAAACATATGATGTCGCTATCACCTTTCACGAAGGCTCACTCGCGCAACCCCTGATAGATGCTGGCATCCGTGTTGACTTTTTGCTGGCGAATTTGCCGTATATACGCGAAGACACCATGCCTCATTTAGACGTCGCCAAACATGAACCCGCACTCGCGCTGGTCGCTGGAGAAGATGGCTTAGATTTAGTGCGTGAGCTTTTGCGACAAGTGCCAAACGTGTGCAATGAACATGCCCATATTCTGCTAGAAATCGGCATGGAACAAGGGCAAGCCGTAAAAGCCTTTGCCGAAGAAATCCTATCACCCGAATCTGTGACGGTCATAAAAGATTATGCTGGACTAGATAGGATTGTGTATATACAGCTATGATTTGTACATTTAGAATTTTTGTTCTACAATGTAGCTGTCGAACACTATCTCAAGGAGTAGTAACAATGTTAAAAGATTATCTTGTACAGTTATATGATTATACAGATTGGGCAAATCGGCGCGTTTGGGAGTGTGTGGCAAAGGTAGAAGATGATGTCTATTTTGCAGATAGAGATTTTTCTGTCGGTTCGCTCTACGACCAACTTCTGCATACAATGGGTGTCGAATTGTGGTGGCTCTCTTATTTAGATACGGGTAACATTATTTTTCTAACAGAAGATGAGGTTAAAGCATACGAAGACCGTAAAGTATTTCGTCAACGTTGGGACGATGTTGCTCGCAAGAACAAAGTGTATCTCGCAAATTTGACACCTGATGAACTCCAACGAAAAGTACATCCCGACTTTTGGGATGATGATGAACCCTCTATCACCGTCGCACAAGCAATTATACAGGTCACACAACATAGCCTCGACCACCGCGCACAGACGATGACGTTGCTACATCAATTGGGCTACGAAGGGACAAATCAAGACTTTTTGACATTTTTACATGAGCAGAAAAAATAAGCAACTATGCGTGAAGATTGTCTATTTTACTTGGCATAGCGCACGAACAAGCGGTAAAAGACTTTAGCGAAATTAAGCTATCACCGCATTCTGCTACGATCTTCACAGATTAAGCCGGACGAGAAAGACTTGTACATATCGCGCTCTGAATTTTCTATAATCTAATCATTGCTTCCTAATCAGGTTATAGACACGCCTAATCTCGGTTGAGCTGACCGTAGTCATACAACCTGTATAAATAGGAAACTTTGCATAAACCAAAACCATAAATCTGAGACTGAAATCGGCAGATTCTTCTTCATAGTTGTAATCGCCACCCAATCCTTGAACAAAATACATAGGGCTGCAAGGATTGACAATTTCTGGTGATTCTGCCGATTTATTGGTTTTAAGTTTTTCTGCATGGTCAAGCAAATACTCAAAAAGATCTAGAAGATGTTTTCGAGATATAATATCCCAATCACTTTTGATAGTCTGAAAGCCTAAATTTTCTAGTACGGGTTCAAGCGTTATGTACATTTTTGCTTCATCACGATACAGGCTTTTCCCAAAATGGAAGATGATATTCACACCTCGCGTTTTTAGGGTCACATCACTAATTTTTTCAAATTCCATGTATATCTCCACAAATGCTTTGCGTGTAGTGTTATAACGAGTATAATGTTGTCACTATGGGTCACAAAAGGGGATAATTAGTGACAATACGTGAGCAGTATTTACTACGTGACGATGTTGTATTTTTGAATCATGGCTCGTTTGGGGCGTGTCCGAAGCCTGTTTTTGAATGTTACCAAGCATGGCAACGCGAACTGGAAGCCCAACCTGTCGAATTTTTAGGACGCCGTCACGATGACCTCACACGGGATGCCCTAGCAACACTGGGCAATTACTTAGGCACAGATGGGAGCAATTTGGTCTTTGTCCCTAACGCGACGACTGGCTTAAGCATGGTTGCACGCTCACTTGATTTGGATGTAGGCGACGAAGTGCTGACCACTGACCTCGAATATGGGGCGCTAGATTTGACATGGGCGTTTATCAGCGAAAAAACAGGGTGTGAGATTGTGCCTGTCGCCTTGCCTTTACCCATGACAGATACCGATGCTGTCGTAGAAGCACTGTGGGCAGGCGTCACTGACCGCACAAAAGTCATTTTCTTGAGCCACGTCACATCCGCCACCGCGCTTCTATTGCCTATTGAACAGATATGCACCCGCGCACGCGAGGCAGGCATCCTCACTATCATTGACGGGGCGCATGTGCCAGGACAAATACCCTTAGATTTAGAGGCACTCGGCGCGGATATTTACAGTGGTAATCTGCATAAGTGGTTGAGTGCGCCCAAAGGCTCGGCGTTCGTATACATCCACCCTGATTGGCACGCGAAAGTTGACCCGCTGGTTATCAGTTGGGGGTCAGATGGCGATACCCTTTTTGAGCGCACGCGCTGGCAAGGCACACGCGACATCGCTGCCTTTTTGACTGTACCAGAAGCGATTGCGTTTCAGCACGCCCATGATTGGGATACGGTGCGCGAACGTTGTCATGCGCTGGCTGTCGAAACGGTAAACCGTGTCTGCGACCTCACTGGCTTAACACCTCTCAGCACACCCGATTTTTACGGTCAACTCGTTGCTATCCCCCTGCCGGATACCGTGAATCCAGAACAACTCAAGCATGATTTATATGAGCAGTTCCGCGTAGAAGCACCGATTACGACCTATAAAAATCAGGTTTTCATACGGATTTCCATCGCGGCATACAACACACCATCCGATATAGACGCGCTGATAAAGGCGCTGGAGGCTTTGCTATGACCCTGATTATTGAAGGCAAACGTTTACGCTTACGTGATTTGAAGCTAGAGGACATCCCGCACGGGGAAAAATGGTTACATCCCGATAATGAGTGGCACAAAACAAACGGACCTTATTTCCCACCCGCACCTGCCGATAGAATACCGGACATCATGGCGATGTGGAAACGTAAAATCGCAGAAGATAATTACCCCGCCCCGCGTATGCGCTTGTGCATCGCAGATAGCGAAACCGATACCATCATGGGCATGGTCACGCGCTATTGGATAAGCGAAGAAACCAACTGGACAGCCATCGGCATCACTATCTGGAATCCTGAGCATTGGGGTATGGGATTCGGCTATGAAGGGTTGGGGTTGTGGTGTGATTATCTATTCGCAGAAGAACCGAGCTTTGTCCGGCTGGATGCGCGTACATGGTCAGGCAATCATGGCATGATGCGATTAGCTGAAAAGCTGGGTTTTACTCAGGAGGCGACCTTCCGCATGGCACGTATCGTCAATGATGAATACTACGACGGCTTGGGCTATGGAATCCTACGGAGTGAATGGGAAGCACGGTATCCTGATGGTTTTGGGGCGAGTTTATAGAAAAGTGACAGAAAACCCCATAGCTTGCTGTGGGGATGAATGGCACGCAACAAGTAGCGAAAAGCGACCAAAATCGCTATACTGATACCATCATGATAGAAAAAGTACCGATACGCCAAACATATAAATATCGCTTGTATCGCTGTGACAAGCGGGATAAGCATCTGCACCAGATGATTGATATTGCAGGTATCATCTGGAATCGTTGCTTGGCATTGCAGAAACGGTACTATCGGCGTTTTGGTAA